>JACDOD010000009.1 GCA_017656265.1 Bacillaceae bacterium
TCAGGACTCACGCGCGAGAAATCAGGACTCACGCGCGAGAAATCAGAGCTCACGCACGAAAAATCAGGGCTCACGTGCGAGATATCAGGGCTCACGTGCGAGATATCAGGACTCACGCGCGAGAAATCAGAGCTCACGCGCGAGAAATCAGGACTCACGCGCAAGAAATCAAGGCTCACGTGTGAGAAATCAGGGCTCACGCGCGAGAAATCAGGACTCACGCGTGAGAAATCAGGATTCACGCACGAGAAATCAGGACTCACGTGCGAGAAATCAGGGCTCACGTGCGAGAAATCAGGACTCACACGCAGGAGAAATCAGGGCTCACGTGCGAGAAATCAGAGTTCACGTGCGGGAAATCAGGGCTCACGCGAAAATCTAAATTTTCCTCTGTTTTACAGTATGAATGCTAATTAAAGGAATGGATGGGGTGAATGTTTTGAACAATAGTTTTTCTTTGAATCAATTTTGACGTAAACGGCGTGACAAACATGTTACACTATAGTTAAAGTTTTCCATGAGCTTGCGGATAGACAATAAGTGTGGGGAGTATGAATGATGATGAATGAAGGTCGAAATATTATGAAAGAAATCGAAAAATTATCAGGCAGCCACGCCAAATCGCTGTTGAAGCTCTTGATGCTTCGGTTGCAGGCCATTGTGGAATCAGGTGATGCTCCGGCCAAAAAAGAGGAAGCGTTAAGGGAACTGTACCATGAATGGACAAGCTTTTCCCGCCCAAAGCGGAAACAAAAAAGGAACGTGGATGTGGTTCACATGGTGGCGGGAGAATCAGCGGCAGGTTCCATCCGGGTGGGGCTGGGTCATAGCCACTTGGTAATCGGCTTTCCGGATTACTTTTCCATGGGCCCGGTTTTTGACCTTCATACAGAGAAGGGGCTGGAACGGCGGTATGAGTGGCTGAAGGATCATATTCTGTATTCGGATGATTATATAGAGGAAGAGTACCAGGCCCGATTCCGGGATGCTCTGGATGAAATCAAGTCCATCCCGGAAGATCTTCCCATCATTCTCTGGACAGCCGAAAATGCGGACGAGCAGGCGGGGGTAAGATTTTTCCTTCATCTCTTACAGGACATGACAAATGATATTTACTTGATCAACACTACTCTTGCCTTTCAGGAGTTGTATGATCGGGATGATATTCAGTATTTTTTCCATCATACAGGCGAAGTGCACCCCGACAAGCTAAAGGAGATTTTTGAAAAGAAACGAAGGATTTTGACGGATGAAGAGAAGGAGCAGTACCAGAAGGAGTGGCTCGAATTAGCGAAGACACAGGAGGTTCTCCGAACGTGGGACCGGGGAAAGATTAAGGGGGTCCCAGAAGATGATTATGATCACCATTTGATTACCGCGGTACGACGGCTTCAGGATAGGCGGGGAGAAGATGAATTTATCAAGGCCGGAAGAATCATTGGTGAGGTGTACGGCCATTTAGGCGGAGTTTCTGATGTTTTTCTGGAATATCGTCTGCGGACTTTGATCTATGAGGGAGTACTGGAAATCAAGGGCATTCCTAAAGGGATGAGGTATTATAGCGTAAGGATGAAGAGCTGCATGAAGGGAAGTTAAACAAGGTAGAAGGTTATGCTGGTTTTTCTAGGTAATGTCCAAAAAAATGGAACAATTTTTTAGTTGACGAGGGGGATAACCTGGAGGATCACCATCAATACCGATGAATGTCATGGAGACAAGCACATCACTCCAGGTTATGTTTCAGTCATTTACGTAGCCCTTATTTTTTTAAAGGAATATAAATATCCATTTCAGAATCCGGGTTCATCGGTCCGAAAAACCGATCATCATCGTACAGTTCAAATTCCGGTCCGTCCCCTCTGTCATAGCCGTTTTTCGGAAACCATGTTCCGTAAATGTATTGATAGGTATCCTGCAGGGTTTCCGTAGTTCCTTTATGCGTAAACACCACATACTCATTGGCAGGAAAGGATTTTCCAACCATCTTTTCAGGGATATCTTTCAGTTCCTTTACTTCTACACCAGCAATATAATTGAATTCCACATTGACTCCCGTCGGTTCCATTACACCTAAATATACCGTTTGAGAAACTCGGTGCTGAATTTGATCCTGTACCCTGTCCAGTTCATCCCATAGGTTTGGAATTTCATGAGCACGGGAACTGTGAATTTGTAACCCCACAATATGATAGGCATCTTTTTTCATAAACTTTGGTTCCATTTGATTCACTCCTATTAAATGATGGATGTTTTTATCGGAAAATGGCTTTCGTTTGGTTAAATGATAAAGCAGCTGGTAGTTTTTCTGATGTTTTTTGAATGCACCGGGTGTTATGCCGAACATCTTTTTAAAGGCTCTGGTGAAGGCTTCCTGTGACTCGTATCCATAGTCAAAGGCGATATCAATGATCCGTTTGTCTGTGTCATACAGGTCCTGAGCAGCGAGAGACAGTCGGCGTTTTTTCGTGTATTCAGTGATGGTCTCACCCAGTATAGAGTGGAAGATTCGGTGAAAGTGAAAGGGTGACAGCCCCACATGACGGGATATGCCCTCGAGGCTGATGTCTTCCTGTATGTGTGATTCTATAAAGTCAATGGCGCTTTTAATTTTTGAAACATAGTCAACACCCACTTCATTTTTCCTCCTATTTCATTTTCCACCGAGATTTGAAAACAATTATATCGATTTTGTTTTTAACAGTTTTGATTTATTTTGCGGTTTTCCATAACAAGATCATTCGTTTTTTTTGGAATTCACGTACTGGCTCTAATATGGTTCATTTATCTATAATACATTCGGTTAATGTGAAATTTTTCCTTCTTGAGTATGAACATAACCTTAATCAATCATGAGGAAGGTAAAGCTATGGAACAGCTAGAATGATAGAAAATGAGATGAAAAATCACTAAAACTTTAAGTAGTGTAGACATATCAAAGGAAGTGTAATGAGGTGATCCTATGCTTACCATCACAGACGAAGAGATTAAGAAAAATTTTTCGATGAAAGAGTGCCTGGCTGCGGTTAAAGAGGCGGCGAAAATCTACCGGTCAGGGAACAACAGACAGCCGGTCCGGACGGCGATGAATATCGACAAACATAGCGGGACGATGCTGTATATGCCTTCTTATTCGGAAGAAGTCGGGTATACGGCGGTGAAGGTCGTGAGTGTGTTTCCGGAAAATCGGAAGCGGGGGATGAAATCGCTGCAGAGCAAGATTTTGCTCACCGATGCAGAGACAGGGGAGCATGTGGCCCTGATGGATGCGTCGTGGCTGACGGTAATGCGTACGGGTGCCATCACCGGTGTGGCGGCGAAGTATCTGGCGAGAGAGAATGCCCGGACGTGTCTGGTCATCGGCTGTGGCGAGCAGGCCCGGGGGCAAATCAGTGCGGTGCTGGAAGTCCGGAATCTGGACACTGTATATCTGTATAACCCGACGAGGTCCAAAGCGGAATCTTTGAAACGTTATATTCACGATGAGCTTGAGTATAACGGGGAAGTGGAGATTGTGGAAGATCCTGATGAAAAAGCAGGAGATGTGGATATCATCATCACTGCCACCAATTCCGAGACACCCGTATTTGATGGACGTCTGGTGAAGCCCGGTACCCACATCAGCGGGATTGGCTCTTTTAAGCCGAACATGCAGGAAGTGGATGTGAATGTCTTGAAGAAAGCAAACAAAATCATGTGCGATACCTTTGAAGGCTGCATGGAAGAAGCGGGTGATTTTTTGATTCCAATGGAAACGGGCGAGTTTTCAGAAGAGGATATGGATGGTGAACTCGCTGACCTGGTTCTAGCGATTGTGCCCGGCCGGAGAAACGATGATGACATCACTTTTTTCAAATCAGTAGGCTTTGCGATGGCTGACCTCGTGACGGCGGTGGAGATTTATCGGGTGATGAAAGAATTATAGGTTATCATATACAAACCTATTTTGGGAAGAACATAAATATTTGCTGTTCTTCCTATTTTTATTATATAGAAAAAATTTTTAAAATATTAAAGAAACTGTTGAAAATATTCAGAATATTAAATATAATGATGATGGAATTTAATATAGTAAAAATTACAACAAAAAGATTCAACAAATTAAAAAGCAGGTGAAAGCACCTTGAAAGTAATTGATCTGCATTCCGACATTATCACGGATATTGCTTTCCGCAGAGAAAGGGGTGAGAGAAAAGTTTTTGAGAGGATCCATTATCCCGTTCTAAGGAAGAGCGGCTTACTAGGCCTTATTTGTGCAATCTGGGTTGAACCCATTTATCAGGGCAACGAATACTTCCGGTTCCATCAAATATTGCAATATGCATTAGATGATTTCAAAGAGAGCAGCAAAGTAAAGATTGTTAAATCAAAAGAAGATATTCAAGAGGCAGAAACGTCAGGTCAATTTTTTATTTTATTGGGTTTGGAAGGGCTTACATTTATGGAAGACTGGAAGGGCAAGACCCCGAGAGAAAAGGTATCAAACGCTGTTCAGGAATTAAATCCTTATGTATCTCATGCCATTTTTGCATGGAACGAACAAAATTTTGTCGCATCCGGTACAGGTGCAGTCACTACCGTTCAGGCTGGTTTGACTGAAACGGGGAAAGCACTGATTAATCAAATGGATCAGGCGGGATGGATTGTGGATGTATCTCATTTGGACAAGCCCTCTTTTTGGGATGTTGTCAGCCATTATAATGGTCCGTTGCTGGCTTCCCACAGTAATGCAAGAAAATTATGTGATGTAGAGCGTAATCTGGATGATGAGCAAATTAGAGCAGTCGGGGATTCAGCCGGATTAATTGGTGTTAATGTACATGGTCCTTTTGTATCCGATACCAGCCCTTCGATCGACCACGTCATTGATCACGTTACATACATTGCTTCTATTACCAGTATTGAACAGGTTGGGTTTGGATTTGATTTTACGAACTATCTGGAAAGTTACAGTCTTGGTCAGGGGTTTAATCATTATACAAAAGGGTTAGAGGACGCATCTAAAATACCAGATCTTGCAGACCGGATGCTTTCCCGAGGTTTTACCCAGCAGGAAGTGGAGAAAGTTTGCTTTGATAATGCATTTCGTTTCCTAACCAAAAATTTATAGAAACTGGGGGAATTATTGTGAAGAAACATTTGTTTTTTGTCGTTTTAGGTATTTTGATTTTGGTATTGGGTGCATGTTCATCAGAGACACAGAATGATCAGGGGGATAAAAATCGGCTGGTTATTGCAATCTCCGCTGAGGCAGGAACACTGGATCCAGGTGTTTCGATGGATAACCAGGCCTGGAAAATTACCTATCCTACTTATGAACGCTTAGTTGCTTATGATGGGGATAAAACAACGGTAAAACCAGCGCTGGCAAAAGACTGGGAGATTTCAGATGATGGAAAAACGTATACCTTCTTTTTGAATGAAGGGCATAAATTTGCCGATGGAACAGAAGTGGATGCAGAAGCAGTTAAGTTTTCTTTTGAGCGTACACTGAAAATTGGAAAGGGACCTTCTGGCCTATACAGTATTATTGACAACATTGAGGTCGTAGATCCTTACACCGTTAAATTTGAATTGAAAAATGCCTTCCCACCGTTCATTTCAACCTTAGCTGCCAACTATGGGGCGATTGTGAATCCAAAAGTAATGGAACATGAGAAGGATGGGGACTTAGGTCAGGGCTATCTGTCAGCGAATACTATGGGAAGCGGCCCTTACCAGCTGGAAGAGTACAATAAAGGACAATATTATAAGTTGACAGTTAACCCGCATTCAGCTGTGAAACCGAATATCGATACCGTTTATTTCAGGATTTCTTCAGATGTATCCGAAACCCGAATCAGCCTTGAAAAGGGAGAAATTGATATTGCTGAAGGAATTCCAGCAGACCAGCTGGATGAAGTAGGTCAAATGGATGGAGTAAAACTGGTTCAAAAGCCATCTCTACTTGTTGACTATGTTTATATGAATATTGGAAAAGGGACAGATGCATTAAAGAGCAAAGAGTTCAGACAGGGAATCAGCCATGCGATTGATTATGACAGCATTATCAATGAAACCATGCAAGGGTTTGCTTCCAGGTTTGTAGGTCCTGTTCCAGAAGGACTTTGGGGACATAATCCGGATTCAAAGGTTTATGAGTATGACGTTGATAAAGCTAAAGAACTCATTCAGGCTTCTGGCTTTGAAGGTGCTGAACTGGATCTGTTATATTCTGACAACAAGCCTTATTGGGAAGAGCTTGCTTTAACCATACAGAGCAACCTGGAGCAAGTAGGAGTTAAAGTCAATTTGACAAAGGTTGCTTATCCGACAATGCGTGAAAAAATTGATATTGGTGAATTTGATCTTTGTGTAGGAGTATGGAGTCCAGACTACGGTGACCCTTATATGTTCATGAACTATTGGTTTGATTCTGACAACTGGGGTCTTGCAGGAAACCGTTCATTCTATGCGAATGATGAAGTCGATCAGTTGATCCGCAAGGCCGCTACCATCAGTGACCAGGCAGAGCGTGAAGAGCTTTACAAACAGGCACAAGAGATCATTAATGAAGAAGCTGTATATATTTATATTGATCAGCAGCAATTTACACTTCCAATGTCAGAGGATGTTAAAGGTTTTGTTTATAACCCGATGCTAGAAGGGATTTACAACCTTGCGGAAATGACAAAATAATGAGTTATAAGGTGGTAGGTCGTTTATGTGGCCGATTATTCGCAATCGATTAATTATGTTAGTGTTTGTCGTATTTGGAGTCAGCTTTATTACATTTTTAATGTCAAACGTGATTCCGGGCGATCCAGCCCGGATGATCGTTGGACCACGTGGTGATCAGGCAACGTATCAAAGAATACGTGAGCAATTAGGGCTTAATGATCCGCTGTATGTACAGTATGTTGACTATATGAAAGGAATTTTTACAGGTGATCTGGGAACATCTATACGGACTCAGCAGCCTGTTCTAGATGATTTAATCACGTATTTCCCGGCAACCCTTGAGCTGGTTATATATGCTTTTCTTTTTGCTATCTTTTTCGGAGTCATGATTGGTGTTATCACAGCGGTCAAAAACAATACAAAATGGGACTATATTGGAAGGTTTTTTTCGATTACAGGAGTTTCATTGCCTGTTTTTTTGAGTGGGCTTATTTTCATTATCATATTTTATGGAAAACTTGGCTGGTTTCCAGGATCGGGAAGAATTGATTTATTTATGGAACTGCCTCCGCGCATAACAGGATTATACACAGTAGATTCACTGCTGGTGGGTAATTTTGAGGCGTTTAAAAATAGTCTGTGGCATTTGATTATGCCTTCAATCATATTAGGTTATGTACAGCTTTCGACGATTGTGAGACAGGTTCGTTCTTCCATGCTTGATGTCTTAAATCAGGAATATATCCGTACAGCGAAGGCAAATGGACTATCCGAATGGTTTTTGATCATTCGTTATGCGCTGAGAAATGCCTTAATCCCGGTGATTACCGTCGTCGGAGTTTCTTTTGGAATGCTGCTGGGAGGAGCTGTTGTAACCGAAATGATTTTCAACTGGCCAGGAATGGGAAAATATGTTGTGGAATCAATAGGATTTTTAGATTTTCCAGCGATTATGGGTTTCACATTGCTGATATCTGTCGGGTACGTCATTATTAATCTGATTGTAGACTTATTATATATTGTACTTGATCCAAGGGTAAGGGAATAAGGAGGACGACTGATGAATACACAAACAGAAACTCAGCCGCAAACGTTGACCACAACCCAAACCTTATCGAAACAAAAGATACTCTGGTATCGATTTAAGCAAAATCCCCTCACACTCGTCGGGACTGGTATTTTATTGATGTTCATTGTTTTAGCGATATTTGCTCCTCTTTTGACGCCATATGATCCAGAAATGGTGAATATGTCAGAACGGTTTGAACCACCGAGTTCTGCCCACTGGTTCGGCACGGATGAAGTGGGAAGAGATATATTAACTAGAATCTTGTATGGGGCCCGGCTTTCCCTTGGCATTGGAATTACAGTGGTAGTCATTGCTGGATTGATTGGCTCTGTTATCGGTGCTATTGCCGGTTATTTAGGGAAAGCTTTTGGACAATTTATTATGCGTATGATGGACATCATGCTGGCTTTCCCTCCTTTAGTGCTGGCTATGGCATTAACAGCAGCACTGGGGCCAAGCTTAATCAATGCTATGCTGGCCATTGTCATCGTAAAAATTCCTGTCTATGTTCGGCTTGCCCGCAGTGAAGCGCTGGTTGTCCGGGAACAGTTATTTGTTAAAGCGGCTGAAACCTTTGGACTGTCAAAGGTCTGGATTATCGCCAGACATATTGTTCCTAATGTTATCTCACCTATTATTGTTCAGGTTACGATCGATCTTGGGGAAGCGATTTTATTAATTGCCACCCTTGGATTTTTAGGGCTGGGTGCACAGCCTCCTATGCCGGAGTGGGGTGCAATGATTAGTACTGGCTGGGAGTTTTTCCTTGATCAGTGGTGGTATCCGACTTTCCCTGGAATCGCTATCTTTCTGGCTACGTTGAGTTTCAACTTGCTAGGGGACGGTTTGCGGGATTTGCTGGATCCGAAGTCAACCAGGTAGGAGTGATTGAATGTTACTGGAAATCAAAGAGCTATCCGTTTCTTTTGAGAGCATCTATGGAAAATCGCATGTTCTGGATCATGTGTCCATTAATATTAAAAAGGGAGAAATCATTGGAGTTGTAGGTGAATCAGGATCAGGGAAATCTGTTACGGCACTGGCTATTATTCGTCTTTTGCACAAAAATGCTTCTATTGATAGCGGAGAAATTTTATATGAAAATGAAAACCTTCTAACAAAAGATGAGAAAGAAATACAAGCAATACGGGGCAAGAAGATCGGAATGGTTTTTCAGGAGCCAATGACGGCACTTAACCCGACTATGAAAATAGGAAAACAATTGGCCAATGTCATTCGAAAACACCGGGAGGTTTCAAAAAAGGAAGCCCATGAGTTAGCGATCGAAACCCTTAAAGACGTCAAAATTAAAGACGCTGAAAAAGTAAGTGAAAAATATCCTTTTCAACTTAGCGGGGGAATGCGCCAGCGAGTTGTGATTGCTCTGGCAATGGCCGCACCCCCAGACCTTTTGATAGCTGATGAACCCACTACAGCCCTCGACGTAACGGTGCAAAATGAAATCCTGAAATTGATGAAATCACTTTCTGAGAAAAAAGGAACAAGCATTCTTTTTATTACCCATGACTTAGCTGTTGTAGGAAATTTTTGCGATAGAGTCTATGTAATGTACCAGGGAAAAATTGTAGAATCAGGAAAAACAGCTGATGTTTTGCATAAGCCGGAACACCCTTATACACGAGCTTTAATTGAGTCATTACCTGAAGGGAAAAATCCGGATGAACCTCTTAAGGTAATTGATGGGGAGCCATTTGTGCTGAATTCCCGACCAACAGGGTGTGTTTTTATCGCCCGCTGTCCACTGAAGACAGAACAATGTTCTAACGTTCCGCCAGTCAGGTGGAGGGGAACGGATCACTGGGCTGCATGCTGGGAGGTAGAAGAAAATGCTGGAAATCCACTCGCTCGTAAAGAGATTTGATGATATTGAGGCAGTGAAGAATGTTTCGTTTCAAGTGAAAAAAGGGGAAACATATGGACTGGTGGGAGAATCTGGATCCGGTAAAAGTACCATTGGGAACATGATAATCGGTCTTTTGCAGCCGACATCAGGAGATATTCTGATGGAAGGGAAGCATTTGTGGGATAAGAGTTCATATAAACGAATGAAAAATGGAGAGATTCAGATTGTGTTTCAAGACCCCCAATCTTCTTTAGATCCAAGAATGACTATCCGCAGTATTCTATTGGAGCCTTTAAGAGCCCTGCCGTTAAAGGAAAGAAGGGAAAAGGGGAAGAAAAGCAATCTTGGAAAACTATTACGAACGGTCGGGATGAATGAAAGTCATTTGGATCGTCATCCCCATGAATTTTCCGGGGGACAAAGACAGCGGATTGCGATTGCAAGAGCTATTATTACTGATCCAGTGTTCATTATACTCGATGAACCAACTTCCGCTCTGGATGTTTCCGTACAGGCGCAAATATTAAATTTATTAAAAAAACTTCAAAAGGAACGCGGGTTAACTTATTTGTTCATTTCACATGATATGTCAGTCATTCAGTACATGTGTGACAGAGTTGGAGTCCTTTATCATGGTGAGCTAGTGGAGGAAAACAAGACGAGTAAGCTGTTTTCATCTCCTCAAAAGGATTACACAAAAAAATTATTATCATCTCTGCCAACTTTATTTGAGAAGGAAGATCAATATGCTTGATATGAAATTTGATATTCGGAAAATCAGGGAATTACGAAAGGTAAAAAATTTGTCTTTGCAGGAGTTGTCAAAGCGATCCGGGGTTAGTGCAGGAATGATCAGTCAGATTGAGAGAGGGAACGCTGATCCTACTATTACTACTTTGTACAAACTCTGTAAGGGGCTGGACATAACTATTGGTGAACTTTTGCTGAATGATGTGCATTCCGACCTGGTTGTAAGGAAGTCTGAGCGAAAAATCATGACTTTACCAGATTCAAAAGCTACCTATCAACTGCTGACTTCAGGCATTCGGACTAATTTAGAGATGATTATGGTAGAGTTGGAACCGAATCAGCAGGATCGCCAATTAATCAGCCACAAAGGAGAAGAATGCGGGTTTGTATTAAAGGGTTCTTTGACAGTCGTTTTAGGTGATGAAGAATATCATCTAAATGAAGGAGACAGTATTACATTTAATAGTTCCATTCCTCACCGTTTTATTAACAATGGTTCTGGAACATCTATATCTATTTGGGCAATGACCCCGCCTAGTTTCTAAAATCATTCTGGATAGGAGGAGAACCTGTTGCGAATTGGAGTACCTAAAGAAATTAAAAATAATGAGAATCGTGTAGCGATCACACCAGCAGGAGTAAGGGCACTGACGAATCAAAATCATACAGTTATTATAGAGAAAGAGGCAGGAATGGGAAGCGGGTTTACAGATGATGCCTACCAGAGTGCTGGAGCCATATTGGCAGATCATCCGGCTGATGTATGGAATCAGGCCGATATGGTTGTGAAAGTTAAGGAACCTCTGCCGTCTGAATATAAATATTTTCGATCTGATTTAGTACTGTTTACTTATTTGCATCTGGCAGCTGAGGAAGATTTAACAAAAGCTCTATTAGAAAGTGGCATGATGGCCATTGGATATGAAACAGTTGAAGAAAATGGCACATTGCCTTTATTAACTCCAATGAGTGAAATAGCCGGAAGAATGGCCGCTCAGATTGGTGCCCAATTTTTAGAGAAAACACGTGGTGGAAGAGGAATTTTGTTAGGAGGAATTCCTGGAGTTAAGCGAGGAAAAGTCACGATTATCGGTGGTGGTGTTGTAGGAACAAATGCAGCTAAAATCGCTACTGGCCTGGGTGCAGATGTTACCATGATTGATATAAATCCTGCCAGATTACGAGAATTGGATGACTTATTTGGTAAGCAGGTACAAACCACTATGTCCAATTCCTTTAATATTGAAAGAGAAGTAACCAATAGTGATTTAGTGATTGGAGCCGTATTAATTCCCGGGGCAAAGGCACCAAAGCTGATATCTGAGGAAATGGTTAAAAACATGGAAGAAGGATCAGTCATTGTGGATGTCGCTATTGATCAGGGCGGTATTTTCGAAACGATTGACAGGACAACGACTCATGATCAGCCAACATTTGAAAAATATGGTGTCGTTCATTATGCAGTTCCCAATATGCCAGGGGCCGTACCAAGAACATCTACCATTGGTTTAACGAATGTGACACTTCCTTATTGTCTGGAAATCGCGAATAAGGGAGCAGAAAAAGCTTTGTTAGAGAATCAGACACTCCTGAAAGGTTTAAATGTCTTGGATGGAAAAGTCACAAATCAAGGGGTGGCTGAAGCTTTTGGCTATGATTATCATGATCCGGAGAACTCTCTTGTTTGAGAGGAGATTATAGGAAAAATAAACCAAAAAATCATCCCATTGCATTGGGATGATTTTTTTTATACACCCTTTCAAATGGGAACCTTTTTCTCATGTGATCCATCTTAAAGAATACACATCCCCCTGTCAAACAGGTATAATAAAAATCAAATATTTTGACAGATTAATAGAATTACACTTAAAGCTACGGGGGATTTCATTTGATGACCAGAAAAATGTCACTGCAGACGAAAATACTGACGTTAATTGTTTCGTTAATTCTTTTTGTAACCGCTCTCTTGACGGCGATTAACAGTTATATTGAATATAATCAGACAAAGGAATATATCGGAGACCGTGCGCTGAATGTGGCGACGACGATTTCCTTTATGCCGGAAGTGATCGAAGCTTTTGAAACGAAAAATCCTTCTGAGATTATTCAGCCCATTGCAGAACGGATTCGGGAAAAGATCGGGGCGGAGTTTATTGTGGTGGGGAACACCGAAAGTATTCGTTATTCCCATCCCCAGCCTTATAAAATTGGCAGGAAAATGGTTGGGGGAGATAATGATCTCGCACTGATTCACGGGCAGTATTACAAGTCGGAAGCGGTGGGTTCCCTGGGGCCGTCGCTTCGTGGGAAGGCTCCGATTTTCAATGATGAAGGGGAAATCATCGGAATAGTCTCTGTTGGGTTTATGCAGGAAGATATCCGGGATATGGTGGTTAGCCGGGTCTTAAAAATTTCGTCCATATCCCTGTTTGTGCTCGGCCTCGGTGTGGTCGGGGGAATTTTTTTAACGAGAAGCATCCGGAACGATATTATGGGGCTTGAACCCCATGAAATTGCTTCTCTTTACCGGGACCGCAAAGCCGTTCTCCGTTCCATTAAAGAGGGGATTATCGCCATTGATCAGGACGGCCGGATTACCATCATGAATCATTCAGCGAGAAAAATGCTCGGATTAACCGAAGATGCCAAGCATAAACATATTGAAGAGGTGCTGCCGAATACGAAAATGTATGAGGTGTTAAAGTCTGGAAATCCCGATATGGATGATGAAATCGTGCTCCGGAATAAAGTAGTGATTGTAAACCGTACCCCAATTTTTGAAGGGGATGAAGTGGTCGGCGTCGTCGCCAGTTTTCGGGACAAAACCGAAATTCAAGAGATGTTAAATACCCTGTCCGAGGTGAAAAACTACTCTGAGGATCTCAGGGCCCAGACCCATGAGTACACGAACAAGCTGTACATTTTATCCGGACTCCTGCAGCTGGGCCGTTATAAAGAAGCCATTGAACTGATCCAGGAGGAGTCGGAGCAGCATAACATTCAAACGAAGACGTTATTTGAAAACATCGAGGACCAGACAGTACAGGCGATTATTTTAGGAAAAATCGGGAAAGCATCGGAGAAAAAGATTGCCTTTACCATTGATGAAAACAGTTCTCTGGCACCATTGCCAGATCACATCACCATATCCAAAATCATTACGATTCTCGGAAATCTTCTGGATAATGCCATTGATGCGGTGAGCCAGCAGAAGGATAAACGGGTAACATTTTTCGCAACAGACATTGGTCATGATATTATTTTTGAAATCAGTGACAATGGAAAGGGGATTCCAAAAGATCTCCTGGACAAGATTTTCGAACGGGGCTTTTCGACCAAAAAATCATCCGGCAATCACGGGTATGGGCTGTCCAATGTTCAGGAAATCGTAGAAGAATTAAATGGATCTATTGAAGTTCAGAGCCAGGAAGGTGAAGGAACGGTCTTCACTGTTTATTTGCCAAAACAGGATGAAGTGGGGGAGGGGAGTTAAATGCTGAAAATAGGAATCGTAGAAGATGATTTTCGCGTTGCCTCCATTCACGAAGATTTTTTGTCAAAGGTAGCAGATATTGACGTTGTGTTTAAAGCTTTAAATGCAGAAGAGACGCTGAAAAAGCTTAAAGAGCACACGGTTGATTTAGTACTTCTGGATATTTATATGCCGGACCGGCTGGGAATCGATATTATTGAGGAGATAAAAAATCTGCAGCCGGATGTGGGGATTATTATTATCAGCGCCGGAACCGATAAGAAAATTGTACAGCAGGCCCTGCAGAAGGGGGTCTTTGATTATATCATTAAGCCTGTAAGTATGAAGCGATTTACGGATACCATTGAAAAATTTAAGCGGGTCAAAGAAGAGCTGGAGCAGAAAGAGGAAGTCGACCAGACCTTTCTGGATCAGTATTTTGGCCATGTTTCCGATTCGAGTAAACCGGAACAGGAAATGCCCAAGGGAATTGATCCCCTGACCTTGAAAAAAGTAGTAGATATCCTGAAAACATATGACGGCATTACAGCAGAAAAAATGGGCGTGGAAATGGGCGCCTCCAGAACCACCGCCAGAAGATATCTCGAATATTTGATCTCCATTGGACAATGCTATGCAGAGCTTGAGTATGGAATTGTGGGAAGGCCGGAGCGGAAATATTTTCGGAAAGAAGAAGTGATTTAACAGATTCTGACTGAGGTGAACAGGTAAAGATGAGTCATGTCTTTGCCATAAAACCTCTTAAATCATCGTATTGGGTTAACCGGTAATTGTAGAGGAGGAGACAGTTTGGAAGAAAACAAACTTCTTTACTTCTATGTTTTATTGGGCGTTATGGGACCAGTACTGATTCTATTAAGTGCCTTTAAAACGAATATCATACAGGATGACCCGTATGGATTTTTGATGTTATCTTTCGGGTTTATGATGAGTTTATCTTATATAGATTATCTGGAAAAGAGGGCTGAACTCAGCCACAATCTAGTGTGGTTCAGACGCATATTGTCTATTACACTGTTTTTGGGAATAGGGTATTTTTTATTTTCTTAGATTAAGGCCAGTCATGATGTGATGGATCATGACTGGCTTTTTTACATTATAGTTGTTATCCGCAGCTGGGGTTGTAGAATCCGCGCCCGCAGTTGTAAGAAAACGGAGCGTAGTTGTAGAATATGAGCCTGGGGTTGTAAGAAAACGGAGCGTAGTTGTAGAACATGCGCCTGGGGTTGTAAGAAAATGGAGCGTAGTTGTAGAATTCACGCCTGAGGTTGTAAGAAACCGGATCGTAGTTGTAGAATTCGTGCCGGCAGTTGTAAGAAAATAGAGCACAGTTGTAGAATTCACGCCTGAGGTTGTAAGAAACCGGAGCGTAGTTGTAGAATTCGCACCTCGGATTGAATAGAGCACAGTTGTAGAATCCGCACCCGCAGTTGTAAGAAAACATAGCGTAGTTGTAGAAACTCCAGGGAAGCTGTTCACTTATTCTCATGAAATACACCTAGAGTTCCCCCTCGTGAACAAAATGAACAAAATTGATAAAATGTTTTTTATTTTTGTTATTTTGAAAACGGTTACATATAAAGGGTTCGTTATTACAATTAGTGATAGTATTTTTTAAATCATAAAAGGGGGAACTTTAGATGAGAAAGTTTTTGACATTGTCTTTATTCGTCATGATGGCTTTGTTCATGGCGGCTTGTGGCAATGATGAATCTTCTGGAGGGGATTCTTCCTCAGATGGAGATGCGTCAGGTGAATGGGAGCCAGGTCAATCGATTGAAATTGTAGCTCCTGCTGGTGCAGGGGGCGGCTGGGATACTACTGCGAGAATGGCTGCACAGGTGTTCCAGGAAGAAGGAATTATTTCTGAGGATATCGGTGTCGTCAATAAGCCTGGCGGCGGTGGTGCTGTAGGATGGGCGTATATCGCTAATCAGGAAGGTAGCAACCATAATCTGTTTGTCTCTTCTTCACCAATATTACTTGTGCCATTAAGCGGGAATTCGGAATATGGTCATGAAGACTTTACACCAATTGCAAATGTTATTGCAGACTACGGTGCTTTTGCTGTAAGTAAAGATGCACCATGGGAAAGCTTGAACGAACTGTTTGAAGATATGAAAGAGGATCCTTCCAGCATTACCGTTGTAGGTACATCATCTCCTGGAAGCATGGATCACATTCAGTTTGTACGTTTCGCAAAAGCGGCTGGTATTGATATTACAAAAATCAAATACGTTTCAGCTCCGGATGCGGACGGAATTACGCAGCTGTTAAATGGAAGTGCTGATGTATTCTCTACTGGTGTAGGAGAAGTGATAGAACAGGCAAGAGCAGGAAATATTCGGGTTCTTGCGGTAACTTCTGAAGAGCGTCTGGATGGGGAAGTATTATCTACATTCCCAACGGCGAAAGAACAGGGGATTGACGAAGTATTCATTAACTGGCGCGGATTCTTTGGACCTCCAGGAATGGATCAGGCAGCTGTTGATTATTATGAAGCGAAATTTAAAGAGTTAAGTGACTCTGAAGCATTCGCAGAAGTTCGTGCTAATTACGGCTGGGATGAAATGTACATGGGCAGTGAAGAGTACAAACAATTCCTGGATGACGAAAAAGAGAACCTAAAATCTCTTTTAGAAGAATTAAATCTGCTCGGCAAATAATCGTTTAGGTATTGAAGTCAACGGCTCTGCCGTTGGCTTCATGCATATTTTTGAAAGAAGAAAAAAGGGGGAGAATGCGTGTTGCGGAGTGTGAATCAAAAAATCAGCATAATCTTGCTGCTTGTTGCAGTCTTTTATTTAATATTCAGCTATCAATTGCCTTCATATCCATATATACCGGTAGATGCTGATTTTATTCCGAAAGTGCTTGGATGGCTTCTCGTGATTCTGGCCATTGCTTTATTTTTTGCGAAAGATCAGGACAGTGAAGAACAGAAGGCAAAACGCCGTATTCCTAAAAAGGACGCTCTCGTGATTTTAGGTGTTTTTGGGATGGTTTTTATTTATATTCTTCTTTTAGAAATCATCGGTTTTGTCATGATGACCGCTCTATTTATCTACTTTTCTTCCTGGTTTCTCGGATATACAAAACATGTTACAAACGTGATTGTTTCGATTCTTTTCCCGGTGATATTGTATGGGATTTTTAATTATCTGCTGCAGATCAATCTGCCATCGGGAATATTGCCGTTGTAAAGGAGGGGTATCATGGACGGTGTAATGGATGGAATTATATCGGGGTTACAGGTCGCCTTTAGTCTGCAGGGGATTTTATTTGTTTTAATCGGTGTTTTTATTGGTACATTTATCGGAATGCTGCCGGGGTTAGGGCCCATTAGTGCCATTGCCATAATGATCCCCATTACTTATGGTATGGATCCGGCGCTTGCCCTTGTGCTGATGGCCGGTGTTTATTATGGTGCGGTGTTTGGCGGATCCACGTCTTCCATTTTACTCAATGCACCGGGGATTTCCGGTACGGTTGCTACGTCGTTTGACGGGTATCCCATGGCCCAGCAGGGGAAAGCAGGGAAGGCCTTAGCTATTGCTGCGATTTCTTCCTTTGCCGGGGGTACCATCAGTGTTGTTCTTCTCATGGTATTTGCTCCGGTGCTTTCGAGTGTAGCCATTTCCTTTGGTCCGCCGGCTTATTTTGCCCTGATGCTTCTCGGGCTGACTGCGATTGCGAGTCTGTCTGAAGGTTCAACGCTAAAAGCGCTGATTTCTGCGGTTATTGGTTTTATGGTGGTGACCATTGGAATTGACCCCCAGACAGGAACAGCCCGTTTTACGTTTGGGAGCGCGAATTTGCTGGATGGTATCGACTTTTTAGTGATTGCTTTGGGATTGTTTGCCCTGGCTGAAGTTGGGTTTCTGATTATGAACCGGAAAGAAAAAATCATGAAAAACGCAAAGGAAATTGGAAGCCTGAAGCTGACCAAACAGGATGCGAGGGAGATGAGCGGACCTATTGGCCGTCATTCCATTTTAGGCTTTATCATTGGTATTCTGCCTGGTGCAGGGGCCACTATTGCTTCCTTTATCAGTTATATTACGGAAAAACGGATTTCCAAAAAGCCAGAGGAATTTGGAAAGGGATCTGTAAAAGGGCTGTCGGCGCCGGAAGTATCCAATAATGCAGCAACCAGTGGTGCCTTTGTGCCCCTTTTAAGTCTGGGGATCCCGGGTTCCGGTACTACCGCAGTTATGCTCGGAGCTTTACTGGTTCTGGGAATTCAGCCAGGCCCGCTATTGATGACTGACCATCCGGAAGTTTTCTGGGGAGTGATTGTCAGTATGTATATCGGAAATATCTTTTTGCTGATTTTAAACCTGCCCCTTATTCCGTATATCGCCCGGGTACTGACCATTCCAAGGCCGATGTTGATCTCTATGGTCATTATGTTCAGTGTCATCGGGGTCTATTCCATCAGCTTTAATACCTTTGATTTGTATTTGCTGCTGGCCTTTGGAGTCATCGGTTTTCTCATGCGGATGTTTGCGTTTCCGGCCCCGCCGTTTATACTGGCCTTTATTCTGGGAGGCATGATGGAGCAGTCCTTCCGGCAGTCGATGACGATATCGAATGGCAGCTTTATGATATTCTTTGAAAATAAAATCGCATTAGCTTTAATCATGCTGTCCCTGCTTTCTTTTGCCTATCCGATTTATCAGAACTATCGGAAGAAAAGGAGTTCGGCCAATACAGAGGGGTAATGCCAAACAGGAATTTGTGCAAAACAAGGATATCTATAGATTATACCAGGTTCAAAGATTGTAATTTTCCCCTTTCAGATAAAAAAATCATCCCATGTTCGGGATGATTTTTTTCGTTATTGTCCACTAAACTCATGAAATGGTATGGCTTCGCTTCCCTGTTCGATATAGACTGTTCTGGATGGGAAGGCGACGCTGACTCCTTCTTCCTCTAAAATGTCCATGATGTTGAAGTTGATTTCCTCTTTAATTTTCAGGAATTCGCCCCAGTTGGTCGTCCGGGTGAAGAAGTATAAAAAGATATCGAGACTGCTGTTATTATACTGGTCAAAGGTGACGAAGATCGTTTCCTGGTGAATTGCCTCATGGTTCCTTAACAGGTCGTCAATACGCTGAATGACCCTTTGAAGTTTCTCTTTAGGTGTGCCGTATTCCACACCGAGATTGAAGGTGATTCTTCGTTTGCCCATCTTGCTCCAGTTTGTAATTGGCTCGTTGGCAAGTGTTGAGTTTGGAACGGTTACCAGGGAATGGGCAAAGGTCCGGACTTTCGTGCTGCGAAAGGTGATGTCTTCAACGGTTCCTTCCACACTCGGGGTTTTGATCCAGTCCCCCAGTGTAAATGGTTTTTCCGCAATGATAACCACTCCACCGAATAGATTTTTAATGGCGTCCTGTGCTGCCAGAGCGATGGCCATCCCGCCGAGTCCAAGTCCAGCTACGAAACCGTTGACGTTGTAGCCGAATTCCTGAGCGATGATGCTTAAGCTGATGGCAACGATGATAAATCTCAGGGTTTTGGACATCAGGGGAATCAAGATTTCATCAATTTTTATGCTGGTTCGCTCTCCAAGTTTCCGAAAGAGAACCGAAGAACTGGAAGCCAGGTTAAACAGTCCCCAGGTAATAATGGCGATAATGCTTGATGAAATCAGGCTCGAAAACAGCTTATTACTTTGTTCGAGAAATGGAAAATAGTCTGCAGCCACATAAATACCGATGATGAGAAACAGCCAGCGAAGCGGATATTCAAAGGCGATAAACACCTGTTCCAAAAAGTCCACAGGTGTCTTCTTCATCATTCTTATGAGAAGCTTATAGATGTATTTGCTGAAAATCTTCCGGAACATCAGAAATAAAAGAAAAATACCGATTGAAATCCCCAGGTTAACCAGGGTTTCCATATGAATCTCTTCCCAAAAATACCAGTTCATTCATACGTACTCCTTTATCGTTCAATTGCTGCAAATCATTTAAAAGACTGCAGTAGGATTATGGTTTCTTGCAGAGCAATTCTATTTATATACTATCAGACTGTAGCTTGTTAATATAGTATTTTATGTCGGATAAGGTCGGTTGATGGGGGGAGGGGATCCTGGACGAAATAGTGTTTAACTGATGATGATAAGAAAAAACAGGATCTCCCAGTTGCTGCTTAAGGGGCCCTGTTTGTTTGTGTTAATATCCCAGACGATCACGTTCAATTTTTACCTTTTTCTCTAATTTTTTAAGAATACTCTTTTGGTCATTCAAGAATGTAAGAATACGGGAAAAACTTTTGTTTGCTGCCTGCCGAATTTGATTTTCGGTGCTTAGGATATCCTCAAAAATCCGTTTTTTAGTGGATTTTCGCATGTGTTCAGTCTGTTGTGTTTCCTCATAGATGTCTTTTAATGTTTTAGTCAGGATGTCATGATTGGTTATATGATTACGGAAAAAGCTCATAATTTCCTGATAATAAGAAATGATATCTTCATCTCTGGCCGGAACTTCAGAAAAACGATTCATTGCTTCATCCAGGATACGGTACCTGTTTTGAAACCATTTTCGGATCTCCCGGTAGTAAATATCATCCTGTGTTGGCATCAGTAACCTGAGGATTGGATGTGATCGTCTAATTTCGTGTAAGAGTTTTTCTTCTGTTTCACGTAACTCGTGTTTTACTTCTAATAGAATGCGAGGAGTTTCTTCCACTAATGTTTTCTGAAGACGGAAGATGTCCTCTCTGTGTTCATACATGCTTTGTTTGTATTCATGGAGGTGAGCATCCTTCAGTCGATTAAGATGGTCATTCATTTCCTGAATTGTCTTTTCCAGCGAAGAACGCTCTTCTTTTTGTATGTAATCCAGCTGGTATTTGCTGCTGTAGTACTGGTTTTTGTATTTTCTTAATGCTTCCTGATAAGGTTTTTCTTTAATGGATTGGGTAACTGCTCGCCCGCTGATCGCCCCCAGAATGCCCCCGATTGCTCCGCCGATGGCTGCGCCTGCTGGTCCTCCCGCAGAGCCTAGAAGCGCACCGATTTTAGCTCCTGCAAATCCGCCTCCTCCTGTTCCAGCGATATCCAGTCCGGCATTGAAGATGGAATGTTCCAGATCGGTTTTTCCGGAGGACAGCAGTCCAAACTCACGGAATCCCGAAAGAACCGCAGTGGCAATAGGGATTCCTGCCCCCATATGATCTCCGAGATTATCAATTGCATGTAATGAATCATTGGTGGTCTGTTCAATAAATGCAGGATTCAATTCTGAGAATCCCTGGATCTGGCCGTCGTTCTGAAACTCACTGGCAAGAGTATCACTTGTAACAACCGGGATGTCTGGATTGTTTTCAAAATGATTCGTAATCACAGAGGGGGATTCTCCTCCCTTTACCTGCCAGGGTTCACCGTCAACCAGCAAGTCATAACCAGCCTGATTCGGGTCTTTAGGAAATTCCACCTCAAACCCCATCTTTTCCAGAATGTCAGCTGCGTATTGTTCGTTTACGTATCCTTCCAGACGTGTCATCCATCCTTCTGCAGAATCAGCTTGAATCACATCGGTATATTTATCACTTATATAATTGTGAAGATCCTGAAAGTTAGAGAGGTCTTCAGTAAATGCAAAATCGATGGCCTCCAGTACGTTTTCATCAATTTGCGTAAGGTAATAAAAAGATGGAATCGCTCCTAGACCCCCAGATATGACAGCTTCCTTATTTGACATCAAATGTTTATTCACGGAAGAACGGACCTGGTTGTTTAATTTTTTGTGTTCATGTGTGGGAGGTGCCCAGATCAGCAGACGGTCAGAAGGCAGCTTCTTTTGTGCAATTTTCTGTTTCTTTTTTACTGAGGATGAGCGAACCAGTGCATAACTCCCAACTCCTGCACTAATTCCGCCCAAAATCAGAAGAAGTTCCATATATGTTGTCCTCCTGATCAATTTTATAAAATAAAAGCATGAAACTATTTCGTCATCATTTGTCAAAATCCTCTGATGAATGTGTAAAATTTTTATATAGAAAGTGTATGATCAGGAACGAACAAGCACTGTGTGAGATTCATCACTTGGCAAAAGTGGTATATAAGATATACTTTTTATGAAGAGACACGCTGATAAAGAAGGGATCTCATATGAAATTAGCGGTGAAGGTGACGTTGATTTTGACAGGGTCCATATCTCTGGGGCTTGGGATCATCGGGATTGTTCTGCCTTTGATTCCCACAACTCCTCTTTTATTGCTGGCGGCTGCCTGTTTTGTCAGGAGTTCGGACAAATTGTATGATTGGCTGCTGAACCACCGGTGGTTTGGAACGTATATCCGCAATTTCCGTGAGCAGCGGGGCATTCCTTTGAAGGCTAAGGTGCTCGGTGTGACGATGCTGTGGGTATCCATCATCTACTCCGCTTTTTTTGTGGTACCTCTGGTGGCCGTTCGGATTCTTCTATTGCTGGTTGCCGCTTATTTCACCTGGTATATGCTGTCGCTGAAGACATTGAGGTCATAAGGAGCATTAGTTTATCTGCAAAAAAGGAAGGGGAGGAAAGGGGCTTAACGCTCCTTTCGGGAAAACCCTTCCTCTTTTAATGATCGGTAAGGAAGAGACCATTTATAGTAAACGGTGAGCATTCTCAGAATGACGATGAGAACAAACAGAACGTATAATCCCCATGAATGGTTCACGAATCCGAGTCCGATCAGAAGGCCTGCCAGCATGGCCCAGACTCCGTATATATCCCCCCGAAGGAGGATCGGCTTTCTCCCTGCGAGCAGATCCCGGATGACACCGCCGCCGCTTCCAGTAAGCAGTGCTGCCATAATGACCGCACTGATGGGATGGTTCATCGTGGTTGCATAGAACGCTCCCTGGACGGCAAAGGCAGAGAGTCCGATGGCGTCTGTGAAGGTCCCCCATTTTTTCCATTGCTTTAAGGCTCCGAATGGATATAGGAAGACTACAGTAACAGCTCCGATTGCTATTAAAAAGAGCGGTCCCTGGTTCCACAGGTCTGAAATGGGGAGTCCGATGAGCAGGTTCCGGACAGCACCTCCGCCAAAGGCAGTGGTCAGGCCAAGAATATATACACCTAATATATCGTATTCCTCTTCCATGGCGACAATCGCCCCACTGATAGCAAATGCGATCGTTCCAATGATGTTCAGTACTTCCCAGGTCAATGTATCATACTCCTTTGTGTTTGATCAGGCAGCACTTATTGTAACAAATTATTGAAGAATCGTATAACGGTATAATCGGCATCCAATTGTTCCGCAAAATAAAAGCCCCAGATAAAGACTTTTTTCAGTGCTTTATCCAGGGCACAGTGTCTAGTTAGTTAATCTCCACTGTCCAGCCAAATGGATCGTCCTGTTTTCCGTATTGGATATTGGTGATGGACTCATAAATTTTATAAGCAAGTTCTCCAGTCTTAAAGTTGTTTACGGTCATTTTTCTTCCGTCCCAGTTCAGTTCGCCGACAGGGGAGATGACCACAGCGGTACCGGTACCGAATACTTCTTCAAGCGCTCCTTTCTGATGGGCCTGATATAAATCTTCCATGGAAATGCGTTCTTCCCGAACTGGAATTCCCCAGTGTTCCAAAAGTTCGATTGTTGACTGCCTGGTGATTCCTCTTAGTATGCTTCCGTTCAGTTTAGGAGTCACCACTTCCCCGTTAATTTTGAAAAAGATGTTCATGCTTCCTACTTCTTCAACATATTTTTTCTCCTGAGCATCCAGCCAGAGTACCTGATCATATCCGATTTCCTGGGCTTTTTTCTGGGCCAGCAGGCTTGCTGCGTAGTTTCCGGATGTTTTTACGTGGCCGACTCCGCCTTTAGCTGCCCGGACATATTCATTTTCTACATAGATTTTAACCGGTGACAGCTGCTCCGATGAATAATAGGCACCCACCGGCGAAAGAATGATTAAAAATTTATAGGCGTTGGATGGACGGACGCCTAGATAAGGTTCAGTGGCCATGATAAACGGCCGGATATACAAAGAGGTTCCTTCTTCATCTGGAACCCAGTCCTTTTCAATTTCAATCAGCTGCTTAAGACCTTCCAGAACAGCCTCTTCGTCCAGTGGCGGAATACACATTCGTTTGCATGTTTCGTTCAGACGCTTTATATTTTGCTCCGGACGGAACAGGAGCACCCGGCCGTCTGGTGAACGGTAAGCCTTCAACCCCTCAAATACAGCCTGCCCGTAATGGAACACAAGGGATGCAGGATCAAGGGTCAGCCGCTCATATGGGGCAATCCTGGCTGCATGCCAGCCTTTCTCCTGATGATAATCCATCACAAACATGTGATCTGTAAAATGTTTCCCGAACTGCAATTCTGAAGGATCGGGCTTTGGTTTTAATTTCTCGGCCTTCACAAATTCTACAACTTTATTCATAGCGAACACACCCTCCGCAATAGTATTACCTGGCCCCCAGGTTAATTTTCTTTAAACGTACTGAGATAGATGAAACGCCTGTGTTCAGAGTTGATAAGAGCCTGAACAGGTCTTTTGTCCCCTTTTTCGCTTTTGAGCCCTGCTGTTTTAATGGATAAAAAAAGCCGCCCCCAATCGAAATGTGCCGAATGGCTTACGATTGTTGAGGCGAAAACCATGCAGGAACCACTCAGAGCCTATTCGCACAGCAGCCCCGCAGAATAAGTCCGTTGATCATGAGTGGTCCAATTTATATGCAGTTTCCAGCATGAATAACAAATAATCAGAAACATGATTTCAAAAAGTTTAAAATGAGCTGATCAGGATCAGCTGAGTAGTGTAATTTTTTTTAAAGTCCCCCCAATTCTCTTTTCTCCGGAGAAAATAATTCTAAATTATCTGTCTTTTTCGATAATTTGAAAATGATTATAACGACTTTGCCATGCTGCGTCAATGGTTATTTGTAAATTTTTAAAAATAAATTTTTCGTCTATTACCGGTGTGATGAAATAATGGTATAACGTGAATTTTACCCGTGTTATAAACATGTATATATAAAGGATGGTTTTCTTTTTGACTTGAATCAGGGAAGAACATATTTCTTCTATCGTACCAATCCAGACTAACCTGCAAGGAATGCAGATTCGAACCATCTATAATGATGAAGGAAGGGGATTAATTACTCCGACCAGCCCCCTTGATCAGCAAGAGGATACTCAAAAGTCAGAATAGTGTTGCAATTAATATAACATTAATATATAATAACGTTAAAATAACGTTATATTTATAAAAGGAGGTTTCGGTCTTGGGTTTGATCGGCATGAATCAATTGACGGAAGAGGAAAAATATGAGCATTTTATGAAACGGATTGAGGCCGGTGAAAAAATTGAAGCAGATGACTGGATGCCAGAAGAGTACCGCATGGCCTTAATCAAGCTGATCTCCATGCACGGAATCAGCGAAATTATGGGAGCGCTGCCGGAAAAGGAGTGGGTTCCGAGAGCTCCATCCCTTCGCAGAAAGCTGGGGATTATGGCAAAGGTTCAGGACGAAATGGGTCATGGGCAATTGCTTTTGCGGGTTGCGGAGGATTTGATTAAACCCCTGGGCAAAACCCGGGAAGACTTAATTCAGGATTTGTTCAGCGGAAGATTAAAGTTTCATAATGTGTTTCACATGCCGGCTCCTTCCTGGGGCGATGCAGGGCTGATCGGCTGGCTTGTGGATGGGGCAGCCATCATCACCCAGACCAATATGCTGAATGCATCTTACGGACCTTATGCCCGGGCGCTGAAGCGGATCTGTGCCGAGGAAGTATTTCATGCTCAGCATGGGGAGGCCATTATTATGGCGCTGGCAGAAGGGTCTGAACAACAGCGGGAGATGCTTCAGGATGCCATTAATCGCTGGTGGGAGTCACTCTTGATGTTCTTTGGTCCGGATAAAGCAGAACGTACCGGTTCTTCCAAACAGGACATTACCATTAAATATAAGATCCGAACCAAAACCAATGAAGAGCTCAGGCAAGACTTTTTCAACAAATATATCCCAAGGATTAAATCCCTTGGACTGACGGTGCCTGATGAAACGATGTACTACGATGAGGAACAGGAAAAATGGATTTATCAGCAGCCAGACTGGAATAAGCTGAAACAGATCATGAAAAACCAGGGACCGAAATCAGAAGAACGCTTAAAGCTCAGAATGACGGCCTATGAGACCAATGCATGGGTGCGGGAAGCTTTAGGTGTAAAAAGCAAAGCGATGTGAACACAGGAGGGAAAGCGATGAGTAATCAGAGTCATGACTTCTATCAGGAGTTTGAAGTCTTCAGCAGAAAATCTGACACGGCTCCGATGCAATATCAATTCAGCCTTCTTGCACCAAATCATGAAATCGCACTCGTAATGGCCCAGGAAAATTTTATGCGAAGAGAGTCGGTTGCGGATATCTGGGTTGTCAAGCGGTCGGATATCCGGAAAATGACCCAGGAAGAGCGGGAAACGTTAAAACGGTTGGATAACAAGGACTACCGCATGACAAAGGGTTATGGCTATTTAAAGAAAAAGTGGCGCAAATTTGAGCAGAAGATGCTGGATGAAAAAGAAATCCTTTCATGGGGAGGCGGGGGCAAACAATGATGATTCAGAATTCACAGGAACTCAAAGAGCATGAAGAGATGAGAAGCCTGGTTGCTGAACTGTTATATCAGCTGGCTGATGATGATTTCCTTATTGCCTATCGAGGCTCTGAATGGCTTGGTCTTGCCCCGCATATTGAGGAGGATGTGGCATTTTCTTCGATTAACCAGGACACGATGGGCCATGCGGTGATGTATTATCAGCTGCTGGAAGAGATTGGGGAAGGAAAAGTGGATGATCTCGCCCATGGGCGTCCGTCCCATTATCGGAAAAATGCGGTGCTGCTGGAACTGCCGAATGGTCCGGGGCATTACAGGAAAGAGCCTGAGTTTGACTGGGCGTTTACGGTCGTCCGTCATTATTTTTATACCCAGGCAAAGAAAGTCAAAGTCGATTCCTTAAAAGATTCGTCCTATAAACCCCTCGCCAATGTGGCGGTCAAGATTAATATGGAACTTTATTACCATCTGATGCACTGGAAAACATGGTTTCATCAGCTTTTATCTTCCAATGATGAAGCCCGTCGCCGAATGATGGCAGCCATTGAAAAGGTATGTGCCGACTTTGGAGGTGTCTTATCTCTGGGACCCAACGGTGAACAGATGGCTCAGCATGGTCTGATTGAAGGGGAAGAAATGCTGATGAGAAGATGGACGCATGAAATGGAATCTGTCTTTGAATCGTTGAATCTATCATTCCCTGAATCATTTGGCATGAAGCATGGAGATGGACGAAAAGGTGAACACACGGACCATCTGGTGGAAGCAACTGCCACATTAAGTGAGGTTTACCGGATTGACCCGGCAGCAGCCTGGTAGGAGATGGTCTATTCCCCTTAAACAACTTGTGATAGGAATGAAGGGGGGCAGATAAAATGGTAATTTGGGAAAAGGTGAGAACGGACATAGAAGCAGCCCTGAGTACGGTGAAGGACCCGGAAATTAGTTCTGTAAGTATCGTCGACTTAGGGATGGTCGAGGATGTACAGGAGGAAAATGGGGAAGTAGCCGTCAAACTGCTGCCTACGTTTATGGGATGTCCGGCACTTGATATTATCCAAAAAAATGTGGAAGAAGCGCTGTTACAGGTGGATGGGGTTGATGAGGTGAAGGTTTCTTTTATTCATCATCCGCCATGGACATCAGAGCGAATCACAGAAAAAGGACGTCAGGGGTTAAAAGAGTTTGGGATTGCTCCTCCGCCGAAAAAGCTGGAACAGACAGGGGAATGGAAGGTGGATTGTCCTTACTGTGGGTCACCTTATACGACAATGGAAAATATTTTTGGACCGACTGCCTGCCGAAGCATTTTGTACTGTTCCAGCTGCAAGAATCCGTTTGAGGCTATGAAACCTGTATCGACGATGTTGTAATCTTCTTTTCGTTTATGGTTCTGTGAAAACGCTTTCTTTAATAGTGATAAGATAGCAGCTTGATCTTTTAAAAAAGGGAGGAAATGAAATGGTTAAAGTGATTGCGCTTTATAAGCATCCGGAAGATAAGGAAAAATTTGATGAACATTATTTTAACACCCATGCACCGATTACAGCGAAGATTCCTGGCTTGAGAAAGATGGAAGTGACGAGAATAGTAGGTTCAGCGATGGGAGGAGAAGCGGACTATTACTTGATGTGTGAGATGTATTACGACAGTCATGAAGCCATGAAGCAGGCGATGAAGACGGATGAAGCCAGGGCTTCAGGAAAAGATCTCATGTCTTTTGCCGGTGATCTGGTTACATTGATGGTTGGTGAGGAAGTCGATGATGAATGATTTTTCGTTCATTGCCGTATCGGTTGAGAACCAGATTGGCTGGATTGAATTAAACAGGCCCAAAGTGCTGAATGCCATCAATCGACCAATGGTATCGGAAATCGTATCGGCTATGGAAGCCTTTGACCGTGACGATGAGGTGCGTGTCATTGTCCTGTCAGGAAGGGGCCGGGCCTTTGCAGCGGGAGCAGATATCAATGAAATGGCCGATGCTGGTACGGTTGATATGGAGCTCATCAATCAGTTTGCGGAATGGGATAAAATTTCTCTCATTAAGAAGCCGGTGATCGGCGCGGTTCATGGCTTTGCCCTAGGTGGCGGATTTGAGCTGGCGTTAAGCTGTGACATGCTGTTTGCTGCTGAAGGCACGGAGTTTGGCTTCCCGGAAGTCAATATCGGAGTTATGCCCGGTGCTGGTGGAACCCAGCGGCTGACGAAACTGATGGGAAAAACGAAAGCGCTGGAATGGCTATGGACCGGTGAACGAATGCCGGCAAAAGAAGCCCTTCACTATGGGGTGATTAACCGAATCATCGCACCGGAATTATTAATGGAGGAAACGATGAAATTTGCCCGAAAGCTCGCGGCAAAACCGCCATTATCTTTGCGGCTGATCAAGGAAGCAGCTAACAAAGCGGTAGATTATCCATTACATGAAGGGATGCAATTTGAACGAAAAAATTTCTACCTTCTTTTCTCATCGGAAGATCAAAAGGAAGGCATGAAGGCTTTTATCGAAAAACGAAATCCAAAATTTAAGGGGAAGTAGGAGGACGTTATACAGTGTATGAAACGGTGAAGTATGAAGTCCGTGACCATGTAGCCTGGATGACGTTGAACCGTCCGGAAAAACTGAATGCTTTTACAACGCAGCTGAATAAAGAGGTGCGCGACGCCATTAAATCAGCCCAGAAAGATGAGGATGTCCGCTGTCTGGTGATTACAGGAGAGGGTCGGTCCTTTTGTAGCGGTCAGGATTTAAGCGAGGTGGATGAGGAAACCGACCTTGGCGAAGTGCTCCGAAAGAATTATGGCCCAATGATGAAACAATTGGAGTCCTGCGAAAAGCCTGTTATCGCAGCCATCAATGGTGTAGCTGCCGGTGCGGGACTGAGTCTGGCGTTAGGCTGTGATTTTCGTCTGGCATCTGATAAAGCAAGCTTTGTTCAGGCTTTTATCCATGTCGGTTTGATTCCGGACTCGGGCAATCTGTATTATCTGCCGCGGCTGATCGGCCATGCAAAGGCGCTGGAGCTGGCGGTTCTGGGTGAAAAAATTTCTGCAGAAGAGGCAAAAGATTTAGGGTTAGTGACCCGTGTTATTGCTGCAGACCATTTTATGGAAGAAGTCGAGGGTTTTGCCAGAAGACTGGCTTCCATGCCGACTCGGGCTATTGGATTAATCAAAAGGTGCTTAAGGGACAGCTGGCACATGGATTTTAATGAATATCTGGAAAAAGAGGCTCAGGGCCAGCAGATCGCGGGGCAATCACACGATTATCAGGAAGGTGTTCAGGCTTTTTTGGAAAAGCGAAAACCAGAATTTAAAGGGAAATAAAAACGAACGAAGGGGAGTGGGTTTATGTCAGCGACAAAAGAACAAAAACTCGAACAGATGGATATGAAGCGGGATATGTATCAGATGATTATTAATGGCTTGAGGGAAGACAGTGCATCGGGTGAAACCTATGCTACATATAATCCGGCTACAGGTGAACCCGTTGCTAAGGTAGCAAAAGGGACAAAGGAAGATGCTGAACGTGCGGTCGAGGCTGCACGAAATGCGTTTGACCACGGCAAGTGGCCCCGTTATCCGGTCGGAAAGCGTGCCCGGATTTTGAACAAAATTGCCTCTATTATGCGTGCCCGTTTTAATGAGCTCGTGGAGCTGGAAATTCTCGATACGGGAAAATCACTAGCTGCTGCCCAGGGCCAGGTAAATCAGGCAATTGAAGACTTTGAGTTTTATGCCGGAGCGATCGTAGGACATCGGGGTTCTGTGAACAATATACCAGGTGCTTTTCACAATTATACCGAAAAGGAACCGGTAGGGGTCTGTGCCCAGATTATTCCGTGGAACTATCCGATTATGATGGCTGCGTGGAAAATTGCGCCTGCCATTGCTGCCGGATGTACGGTAGTGGTGAAACCAGCCAGTCTGACCCCGTTGACAGCAATTGTGCTGGGTGAAATTTGTGTAGAAGCCGGTGTTCCGGAAGGCGTTGTGAATATTGTAACCGGTTCCGGATCAGAAGTCGGAAACTATCTGGTGGAGCATCCTAAAGTAGATAAAGTAGCCTTTACCGGGTCGACACCGGTAGGAAAGGACATCATGGAGAAGGCGTCACATACCTTGAAGCGGGTTACCCTGGAGCTTGGTGGAAAGTCGCCGAACATCGTTTTTGACGATGCTGATGTGGATGCGGCAGTGGATGGTTCTTTGTTCGGTATTTTCTATAATACCGGTCAGTCCTGCGAAGCACGTTCACGCCTATATGTACATGAAGATATTTATGATGAGTTTATGGAAAAATTTGTTGAAAAAACGAAGAAATTGAAGCTCGGCAATCCTTTTGACAAAGGAACCCATCTCGGTGCAATCATTAGCCGATCCCAGCTTGAAACGATTCATGGATATGTGGAGTCTGCAAGGGAAGATGGGGCAACCATTGTAACAGGCGGTAAGGAAGCAAAAGTGGATGGTTACGAAAAAGGTTTCTGGTATGAGCCGACCATCATTACTGATGTGAATCATGACATGAAGGCCGTTCGGGAAGAAATTTTTGGACCGGTTGTGGTAGTGATGAAATTCAGTGATGAAAAAGAGGTAGTGCAGCTGGCGAATGACAGTGATTATGGTCTTGGATCAGCCATCTGGACAAAGGATCACGCACGTGCGACACGGGTGGCGAAGCAAATTCAGGCGGGGATTGTGATGGTGAACTGTCCATTCTCTGCATTCCCGGGAACACCGTTTGGCGGTTATAAACAGTCCGGTTTTGGACGGGAGCTGTGTGTTGAAACGCTTGACCTGTATACTGAAACGAAGAGTGTTCTGTCCTATTTTGGCTCTAAGCCGATCAATATGTTTGGCATTTAATAAAATCTGTTTTGTATATGGCCAGGAATAAAGAATTGATCGGTAAAATTGACGGCCTTTAAGGAGGGAGCAGGATGGTTAAAAATATTGCAGTGGTCGGTTCAGGCGTGATGGGCCGGGGGATTGCTTATGTGAGTGCTGTTGGCGGTTTTTCAACTACGCTCGTTGATATTTCTGAAGAGCAGCTGAAAAGTGCTGAATCCGAGATTCAAAGCATTTTTGAAAAAGGGGCAGCCCGCGGAAAAATTACGGAGCAGCAACGGGAAGAGGCTGTGAACCGGCTCTATTATTCTACTGATCTGGCCGGCAGTGCAGCATCCGCGGATCTAATCATAGAAGCTGTTCCAGAAAAAGCAGACATTAAAAAGAAAGTGTTTGAACAATTGGATCAGCATGCCCCGGAGCGCTGTTATTTTGCTACCAATACATCAACGATGAGTCCGACTGAAATCGGCTCCTATACCGGGCGGCCGGAAAAAGTCATTGCGATGCATTTTTTCAATCCGGTCCACAAAATGCCCCTGGTTGAAATAATTCGCGGCCTGGAAACGAGTGATGACACAGCGGACGTGATTCAGCATACAGCTGAACAAATGGGGAAGGAAACCGTAGTAGTTAATGAATTTCCCGGGTTTGTCACCAGCCGGATCAGTGCACTGGTTGGAAACGAAGCCTTTTATATGCTGCAGGAAGGCGTAGGAACTCCCGAGGAGATTGACAAGGCCATTAAGCTTGGTCTGAACTATCCGATGGGCCCTTTTGAACTTGGGGATCTGGTAGGATTGGACACCCGGCTGAACAATTTGAAGTATCTGCACGAAAAATTAGGTGAAAAATACCGTCCGGCCCCTCTTCTTGAGCAATATGTCAAGGCTGGGCGTCTGGGCAGAAAAACAGGAAGAGGAGTCTATGATTATACGGAACAGGTAAAAAGGGGAGAAACGTGATGAGAGAAGTGGTCATTGTTGATGCTGTCAGAACGCCCATCGGACGGTATAAAGGGGCGCTGAAAGAGGTTCGTCCTGATGACCTTGGCGCAATTGTGATCAAGGAACTGGTCAGCCGAAACCCCGGTGTTCCAGCAGAACAAATCGAAGAAGTGGTGATGGGCTGTGCCAATCAAGCCGGTGAAGATAACCGTAATGTGGCCCGGATGTCTGCCCTGCTTGCAGGTCTGCCGGTAGAGACAGCAGCTACGACGGTGAACCGTCTGTGCGGTTCGGGTCTGGATGCGGTGAATTACGCAGCACGAGCAATTATGGCCAATGAAGGTGATATTTTTATTGCCGGCGGAACCGAGAGCATGACCAGGGCTCCCTATGTGATGGGCAAGCCGACCAGGGAGTTCCCCCGGGGCAATATGGAGATGTTTGATACAACCATCGGCTGGCGGTTTATTAACCCAAAATTGCAGGAGCAGTATGGAACTGACAGCATGCCGGAAACCGCTGAGAATGTAGCCAGGCGGTATGACATTTCCAGGGAGGAGCAGGACCAATTTGCCTTTGAGAGTCAGATGAAAGCAAAAAGAGCCATGGAAGAAAACCGATTAAGGGATGAACTGGTTCCTATCACTTATGTTGACCGAAAGGGGAATGAGGTGATTGTGGATGCCGATGAACACCCCCGTCCCCATACATCAATTGATAAACTGGCCAAGCTGCCGCCGATTTTTCCGGGCGGTACAGTAACGGCTGGAAATGCATCGGGCATCAATGATGGGGCATCCGCCCTGTTATTGATGAGTAAGGAGAAAGCCTGTGAGCTTGGCCTGAAACCGCTGGTAAAATATGAAGTGTCAGCCGTGGCCGGTTTAGAGCCTGCGGTTATGGGAATCGGTCCCGTATACGCAACCAGAAAAGTGTTGAAGCGGGCTGGAATATCCATGAATGAAGTGGATCTGGTGGAGTTAAACGAGGCATTTGCCTCCCAGTCACTGGCGTGTATTCGCATGCTTGAAATGGATCCCGGGAAAGTCAATGTAAATGGCGGTGCAATCGCCTATGGACACCCGCTGGGAGCGAGCGGAGCGAGAATTTTAACGACTCTGATTCATGAGATGATGAAGCGGGATGCCAGGGTGGGTCTTGCCACCATGTGCATTGGCGTAGGGCAGGGGATTGCGACGCTGGTTTCAAAATATGAGGAGTCATCTTTCAATTGTTAACGTATAATAGGTTTGTCATTTATAGAAAGATATTTTTCTAGTAAAGGGTTTCAGAAGCAGAAGGGAATAGAGAGGTAGATACTTATTTACTTTGGAATCAGGCCATGAAGAGAGAAAATCTCTTGGTGGCCTTTTCGCTTTATAACATTAAGATGACAAATTTATGTATGTCGTTGAAAAGGTGTCATACATATGCTATTATTATATACTAAAATTAGAGACTTCCACTTATATAGAGAAAAGAGGATGAACATGAATACCAGATCCATGATTTTTACGCTTTATGGGGATTACATACGCCACTATGGCAACAGCATCTGGATCGGCAGCCTGATTAAGCTGTTAAAAGAATTTGGCCATAATGAACAATCGGTGCGTGCAGCCATATCGCGTATGAACAAACAGGGATGGGTAAGAGCAGAAAAAAAGGGGAATAAAAGTTATTATTATTTGACCGAACGCGGCGTTGACCGTATGAATGAAGCAGCTAAGCGAATTTTTAAACTTCGGCCGGAAAAGTGGGACGGGAAGTGGAGAATTTTAATGTACACCATCCCGGAATCGAAACGCCAAATTCGTGATGAATTAAGAAAAGAACTGATCTGGAGCGGTTTTGGATCCATGTATAACAGCTGCTGGGTATCGCCAAATAAGCTGGAAAAACAGGTCTATGCTCTGATCAGAAAATATGATATAGAGGAATACGTGGATTTCTTTATCGCTGAATATGACGGTCCCCATAAAAATACCGACATCATTGAAAAAAGCTGGGACCTCGATGAAATCAATGAAAAATATGACGACTTTATTTCCCATTACAGTCAGCAGTACATTATTGATAAAAATAAAATTCAGAAGGGTGAAATGACAGAGGCAGAGTGTTTCGTGGAACGAACCAAACTGGTCCACGAATATCGGAAATTTTTATTTGTGGATCCAGGTCTCCCTGAGGAACTGCTCCCGGAAAAATGGCTGGGAAACCATGCAGCATCTCTGTTCAGCGAATACTATAAGGTGCTTGCCGAACCAGCATCCCGTTTTTTTGAAGAGGTATTTAAAGAAGGAAATGAATTAAAAAATAAAGAAAAAGGATACAATGTGTTTGATCACCCATATATTGTGAACTGAAGTAGGGGCAGGGGTATCTGCCTGCATTGAAGGAAAACCGGTCATTGACGTTCCTGTCATGACCGGTTTTACGTGTGATTCATCATTGGGTTTATGGATTTTTCCTCTTTGATCGTTTTACATACAGCTCTCTGCACCTATTAAAGCTTCTTTACATCAGTTTTAAAAATTTTCCCCTTTTCAACGTATGTATCGATGGACAGCTGGATGAGTTCTTCGTCTTTTTCGTTAATTTCGCGGACGACCTTGCCCGGGGAACCGACGACCAGTGAACGGGGAGGAATTTTTTTGCCGGAAGGAATCAGTGTATTTGCGCCAATGATACATTCTTCGCCGATTTCAGCTCCGTCTAGAATAGTTGCCCCCATGCCGATAATCGACCGTTTTCGAATGGTGCATCCGTGAAGAATAACATTATGTCCTACGGTTACTTCATCCTCAATGACAACGGGGAATTCCTCATATAGATGAATCGTAGAGTTATCTTGAATGCTGCATTTTTCTCCAATGGTAATGGGTCCCTCATCTCCCCGCAGTACAGCGTTATACCAGACGGTGGAATTTTTTCCGATGGTGACATCTCCAATGATTTGTGCTCCCGGAGCGACAAAAACCGAATCATCTACGTTAGGTTTTTTGTTCTGAAAGGTGTACAGCATACAACTCTTCCTTTCTCTCATATTGTTTTCCGCTTAATAATAGTATAACATTATTTATACGAGGGGGTAAAATTATGAGAGATATTTGCGAGCTGTTAACTATTCGCTATCCGATTATTCAAGGGGGAATGGGAAATATCAGCAATGCGCCCCTGACTGCTGCTGTATCAGAGGCTGGCGGTCTGGGTACCATTGGAGCAGGAACCATGACTCCGGAAGAAGTGGAATCCATAATCATTGAGACAAAGGAACGGACGGACAGGCCATTTGCTGTGAATATCCCTTTAAAGGTGACACCCTATTTAGATGAGATCGTGGAAATTGTGTTAAAACATCAAGTGCCATGCGTATCCCTGTCAGCAGGAAACCCCAGGCCATTTATTCCTGTTTTCAAAGAAAAGGGGATGAAGGTAATAACCGTGTCTGCTTCCATCAGGCAGGGGAAAAAAGCAGAGGAAGCCGGTGCGGATATCATTGTGGCAGAAGGATATGAGGCAGCGGGAATTAACTCCAATCTGGAGACCACTACGCTTACACTCATTCCCCAGATGGTTCAGGCAGTGGATATTCCAGTAGTAGCAGCCGGCGGTATCGGGGATGGAAAAGGCTTAGCAGCGATGCTGGTTCTCGGTGCGAGCGGTGTGCAGATGGGAACCCGGTTTATCGCCACGAAAGAAGCTCCGTTTCACCAGGCCTACAAGCAAAAAATCCTGGAGGCAGACGACCATGGGACCGTTATTGTTGGCCGGTCATACGGACAGATTCGCAGGCTGATGAAAATCCCTTATGCAGAGATGCTTTTGGAGGAAGAAAAAAAAGGAATGGAAGCCGAGACATATCGTGACAAGACTTCAGAAAAGCATCATCGAATCGGTGCTCTGCAGGGAGATTTTGAACAAGGATTTATCAATGGAGGCCAGATATCAGGATTGATCAATCATATCCCATCTGTATCGGAACTCATGGAACAGATGATGGAGGAAGCGAGAAGCCAATTAGAAAAGCAATATTTCATGTGGAAGGACAGCCGTTAAGGGGCTGTCTTTATTTATATACAGCTTCATGAAAGCGTTTTAAGGCAGAAAAGTTTAAAAAGATATAATATTTAGAAAATTCATTGACAACGAGTGCTACATGATGATAATATAACGTTAAATAAACGGAAAACACTATTTACATTATAGCAATAGTGAAAACGGTTTCAATATATTAACGGATGCAGCATCACAGTACTTGTAATCTTGCCTTTCAAAAAAAGAATTGACGAGAGGTGAATGGAAAGATGAAAAAGTTATTGCTGTTAACCGGAATGATGCTTGTGATTTTGATAGGGGGGTTAGCAGGCTGCGGAGAAAGTTCATCATCAGAAAAAATGATTAAAATCGGTGTGACACAAATTGTAGAACATCCATCGTTAGATGCAGCATTTGAAGGATTTAAAGAAGCATTAGCCGACAATGGTTACATAGAAGGAGAAAACGTAGAATACATTGTAAAAATCGCACAGGGTGACATGAGCAACAATCAAACGATTGCCCAAAACCTGGTCGGTGAGAAAGTTGATTTGATCTTTGCCAATTCGACTCCAAGTGCACAAAGTGTATTAAGTGAAACGGATACCATTCCAATCGTCTTTACTTCCGTAACGGACCCAGTTGGTGCAGGACTGATTGAATCATTTGATAAGCCTGGGCCAAATATTACCGGAACCTCAGATACCCATCCAGAAGCAATTCCTACAACGATTAACTTTATGGTTGATGAAATCAAGCCAAATTCAGTAGGCGTTATTTATAACTCTGGTGAACAAAACTCTCGAGTTCAGGTAGAAGTTGTCAAAAATACCCTGGATGAGAGAGGAGTAGAGTTAGTAGAAGTATCGGTTTCTACTTCTGCGGAAGTCAAACAGGCAGCTGATTCATTGGTCGGACGAGTTGATGCCATTTATATCCCTACTGACAACACGGTTGTTTCTGCTTTTGAATCCGTGGTGCAGGTAGCGAACGAAAATGACATTCCGCTGTTTGCCGGTGAGCTTGATTCACTGAAACGCGGTGCTATAGCAGCGAGCGGTTTCAGTTATAAAGACCTTGGATATGAAACAGGTGAAATGGCTGTTCAAATTTTAAATGGAGATAAGGACCCTTCTGACATTCCTGCATCCTATCCTAAGAGCTTAAAGCTGGTCATTAATAAAGATGCTGCAGAAGCGCAGGGAGTGGAAGTCAAGGAAGCGTGGGCTGAGAAAGCAGAATTTTATCAAGCCGAATAAATGAGAGGATGTTTGAACGTGTTTACAGCTATATTCGGTTCGCTTGAATCAGGGATTATATATGCAATCATGGCCCTTGGTGTCTATTTATCCTTTCGAGTTCTGGATTTTCCAGATTTGACGGTTGACGGGAGCTTTGTAACGGGTGCAGCGGTTGCGGCAATGATGATTATCAATGGGGCAAACCCATTTGTCGCGACCTCTGTGGCTATATTGGCCGGCTTTGTTGCCGGGTGTTTGACGGGATTAATCCATACCCTTGGTAAAATTAATGCTCTTCTTTCAGGGATCTTAATGATGATCGCTCTGTATTCCATTAACTTACGGATTATGGGGCGATCCAATATTCCTTTGTTAAACCAGGACACGGCTTTGACATCTATTGAAAATGTCTGGTCAAAGCTTGGGATTGATTCGGTTTTGAACCAGCTGTTAGTTGCCGTTGGTCTGGGAGATGATTTGCCGGCCACCTGGGGAATATTGTTTTCCATGATTGTTGTTACATTATTCATTAAGTTTTTAACGGATTATCTGTTACAGACCGAGGTAGGTCTGGCCATTCGGGCAACCGGTGACAACAAAAACATGATCCGAAGCCTGTCAGCCAACACCAATCTGCTGATTATTGTCGGTTTAGGCATTTCAAATGCTATGGTAGCCCTTTCTGGTGCGCTGATTGCCCAATATGGGGCCTTTGCAGATGTCAATATGGGGGTTGGGATGATTATCATTGGCCTGGCATCGGTTATTATCGGGGAAGCCCTTTTTGGCACGAAAACCATTATGCGTACTACCCTTGCTGTCATTGGCGGTGCCATTGTTTACCGCATTGTTGTGAGCATTGCCCTAAGGGTGGAGTTTTTAAAGACCGGGGACTTGAAATTGATAACAGCTGTGATTGTAATATTCGCCCTGGTTGCGCCAAAAGTGGTTGAGAATCGCAGAGAAAAGAAGCGCAAACTGCAGAAACAGGCAGAAGCGGAAAAGCTGGACGTTCCTTTACAGGGAAAGGATGACAATCATGTTACAGCTAAAGCGGATTAATAAAGTATTTAACGAAGGTACTCCTGATGAAAAGATTGCGCTGGACCAGATCTCCCTGACCTTAAAAGAAGGGGATTTTGTCACCGTTATCGGGAGTAATGGTGCAGGAAAGTCTACATTAATGAATATTATTTCGGGTGTTTTGTTCCCGGATGTGGGGACTGTTCTTGTGAATGATCAGGATGTCACCATGCTTCCGGAGTTTAAACGTTCCCGATTAATTGGAAGGGTGTTTCAGGATCCGATGGCCGGAACCGCACCGAGCATGACGATCGAAGAAAACCTGGCCATGGCTTATTCGAGAAATAAATCGAGGACATTAAAGCCTGGGGTGAATAAAAAACGAAGGGAATATTTTAAAGAAGTTCTTAAAACACTGAACCTCGGCCTGGAAGACCGTCTGACGGCAAAGGTGGGACTCCTTTCAGGGGGAGAGCGTCAGGCCCTTTCCCTTTTAATGGCTACATTCACCGAGCCGGATATTTTGCTTCTGGATGAACATACCGCAGCTCTGGACCCTTCCAGGGCAGAACTGATCACAAACCTGACGAAGGAGATTGTCAGCAAATATAACCTGACCACTCTAATGGTCACCCACAACATGCAGCAGGCCATCGATTTAGGGAATCGTCTGATCATGATGGATAAAGGACAAATTATTCTGGATGTACCGGAAGAGGAAAAGAAATCTCTGACTCCAGAAATGCTGATCGAGGAGTTTCGGAAAATTCGCGGAGAAAAGCTGGTCAGTGACCGGGCGCTTCTCAGTTAGTATCCAACCGATGGCTTTTTCATGTGAGCTTTGTCATCTATTGAAATGATTTGAGGAAGTCCTGGGTCATTCACATTCACTTCAAATAGAAAGAGAGACAAGTTTTTGATGGCCCAAACATATAAATCTAGCAAGAGAAAACTGGAGGGGGTTGGTATGAAACCGGGAATGGAAATCGGGCAGCAGGCATTTGTCCATGCAACTGTGACACCGGATATGTTTGCACAATTTGAGGGCCATGTTGTCCATCCGGCCTATTCAACAGTTTCAATGGTCTATCATATGGAATGGGCTTCCAGAAAAATTATATTGCCTTATTTAGAAGAACATGAGGAAGGAATAGGGGGAGCAGTTTCGGTTCGGCATCTTGCACCTACACCGGAAGGGTCAAAGGTAACGATTACGGCCACATTAACCGAATGGGAAGATAACATCGTGATGACAAAAGTAGAAGCCAGCAACGAAAAAGAATTAATTGGCATTGGAGAAGTCAAACAGGTGATTTTGCCAAAGAAGAAAATTCAGCAAATGTTAGAGACCAAATCCATTTAGAATGTGCTGAGTTATTTTTTTTCGAACTGTTGAAAGCGTTTACTTCTTGGAGGGGAGTGAAAGATCAGATGTTTGATAAAATTCACGAGCATGAACAGGTAGTGTTTTGTAATGATGATAAAACGGGATTAAAGGCAATTATCGCCATTCATGATACAACTCTGGGACCTGCACTGGGCGGATGCCGGATGCAGCCATACAAATCCTGGGAAGATGCCCTTGAAGATGTGCTACGGCTGTCTAAGGGGATGACCTATAAATGTGCAGCGGCTGATGTGGATTTTGGTGGCGGGAAAGCCGTCATTGTCGGTGATCCGGCAACAGATAAAAGTCCGGAACTGTTTCGGGCGTTCGGTCAATTCGTTGAATCGCTGAACGGCCGATTTTATACGGGAACGGATATGGGCACGACCACAGAAGACTTTGTCCATTCCCTGAAGGAGACGAACTGTATTGTAGGGGTTGAGGAAGAATATGGAGGACACGGCGATTCTTCCGTTCCAACAGCTTTAGGAGTTATGTATGGAATTCAAGCCACTTCGCAGATGATCTGGGGGACTGAGGATTTAAGCGGACGTAATTTCTCGATTCAGGGGCTTGGAAAAGTAGGAGAAAAGATCGCCCTGCGTTTGATTGAAGAAGGGGCAAATCTCTATGTAACGGACATTAATCCCCAGGCAGTCGATGCGTTTCTTTCGAGAGCAAAGAGTATGGGAGCTGCAGTAAAAGCCGTTGAAGAACATGAGATTTATTCAGCGGATGCAGATGTATTTGTGCCCTGTGCACTGGGCGGAATTATTAATGATGATACGATTCCTCAATTAAAAGTAAAAGCGGTAGCCGGATCTGCAAACAACCAGCTGCTGGATATTCGTCACGGAAGGATGCTGATGGAAAGGGATATTTTATATGCACCTGATTACATCATCAATGCCGGTGGTTTGATCCAGGTGGCCGATGAATTGTATGAACCGAATAAGGATCGGGTTTTGCGCAAGACGAGGGCAATTTATAATTCTCTGCTAAAAGTTTACCAGCAGTCCAGGGAAGAAGGCATCACGACAGTTGAGGCAGCGAACAACTATTGTGAACAGGTGATTCAAAACCGCCGATATCAGAATAGCTTCTTTTCCCATATGAAACGTCCGAAGTGGGCGGTTCGGACATAAGGGTTAGTGTGATGACGGCTTTTTATTGTTTGCAGAAGGTGGTGATGACATGGAAGAAAGGTTTCCGATCAAACGTGTAATCGATGCCAGCGGTAATCTTATGGAGGCTGATGATGCCGGCGAGATTACTCAGGAGCTTTGCGAAACATTTTACAGGCATATGCTCCGAATCCGTCTGTTTGACCAGAAATGCATCAGCCTGCAACGTCAGGGCCGGATTGGGACGTATGCCCCTTTTGAAGGCCAGGAGGCTTCTCAGGTTGGCAGTGCCCTGGCTTTAAAATCGGATGATTGGATGTTCCCTTCCTATCGTGACCATGGTGCTGCCCTTACATTTGGGCATTCGATGGAAAGGGTGCTTTTATTCTGGAATGGGCGCAATGAGGGGAATGTTCCCCCTGAAGGAAAGAACATATTTCCGCCAGGCATTCCGATAGCAACCCAGATCCCCCATGCAGTGGGAGCGGCATATGCGGAAAAGCTGAAGGGAACCGGTCGTGTATCTATTGCCTATTTTGGCGATGGAGCAACTTCCGAGGGGGATTTTCATGAAGGGCTAAATTTTGCGAGTGTGACAGGGGCTCCTGTTGTTCTCTTTAACCAGAATAATCAGTATGCGATTTCAGTGCCATTAACTAAACAAATGAAAACGAAAACCATTGCCCAAAAAGGACTTGCTTATGATATTCCTTCACTGCGGATTGATGGCAATGATGTTTTTGCTGTATATACGGAAACCAAACGGGCGGTGGAACGGGCCAGAAAAGGAGAAGGTCCGACACTGATTGAGTCTGTTACCTGGCGCTATGGTGCCCATACCACAGCAGACGACCCGACAAAATACCGGGATCAGGCAGAAAGTGAACAGAGACGGAAACTGGATGATCCGATTCTTCGCCTGGAGCGGCTGATGAAAAACCATGACTGGTTTAATGAAAACTGGGCAGACGATCTTAAAGACGCCATCGTTGATGAAATTGAACATGCAGTGGCGGAAATGGAAAGTTATCCTGCACCCGATCCGACCAATCTATTTGACTATGTATTTGAAAAACCTGTCTGGCCGGTTCAGGAGCAAAAAGAACAATTCCTCCAGTATCAGAGGGGTGATCAAAAATGAAGGCAGCTGTTGAAACAAGACCAATGACCATGGTGCAGGCACTCACAGATGGAATGAGGGTCATGCTTCAGGAGCGGGAGGATGTCATCCTGATGGGAGAGGACATCGGAAAAAACGGGGGGGTCTTCCGTGTGACCGATGGGCTGCAGGATGAGTTCGGGGAAACCAGAGTGATGGATACCCCCTTAAGTGAAGCTGGATTTGTCGGTGCTGCGATTGGAATGGCAGCCAGCGGATTTCGACCGGTGGTGGAAATTCAGTTCATGGGTTTTATTTACCCTGCCTATGAACAAATCATGACCCATGCTTCCAGGATGCGTGCCCGTACTATGGGACATTTTACCGTTCCAATGGTGATTCGTGCCCCTTATGGTGCAGGAGTCCGGGCTCCGGAAATCCACTGTGATAGTACCGAAACGTTGTTTACTCATATGGCGGGAATTAAAGTGGTCTGTCCATCCTCCCCGTATGATGCCAAGGGATTGATGATTGCCGCAATAGAAGATCCGGATCCCGTGCTGTTTATGGAGCCGATGCGGTGCTACCGCTCATCCAAGGAAGATGTTCCCGATGATAAATATACCATCGAGATCGGTAAAGGAAAGAAATTAAAAGAAGGTGAGGATGTCACATTAATCGCCTGGGGTGCCATGGTTGATGTAGCCATGAGGGCGGCCAATGAAATCGAAAAACAGGGGATCAGCTGTGATGTTCTTGATTTAAGGACCCTCTATCCAGTGGATAAAGATTTGATTATTGAATCGGTCCAGAAAACGGGAAGAACCGTTGTCGTCCATGAAGCCCATCCAACAGGCGGGCTTGCCGGTGATGTCCTGTCTGTTATTAATGATTACGCATTTCTTTACCAGCGTGCTCCAGTAAAACGGGTAACGGGTTTTGATACGCCAGTACCTTATTTTGGATACGAAGATTTTTACCTGCCCACACCTGAACGGGTAATGCAGGCGATTAAAGAGGTGTTTTACTTTTAGTTTAGTCCGGCTGAGGAAGGAGGGGTTCCATGATAGAGGTTAAGCTTCATGATATTGGTGAGGGTATGAGCGAAGCAGAAATCGTTTATTTTTTTGTGAAGCCTGGCGACCACGTTAAAGCAGATGACCCACTAATTGAAGTTCAGACGGACAAAATGACAGCCCAAATTCCTGCACCCAGAGCTGGAGTGATTAAAGAGATTCAAGTCCAGGAGGGAGAAACGGTTTCTGTCGGGACAACCGTGTTAACCATGGAGTCTGATCAGGCGGGTAGCGAGAAGAAGTCAGCGGCTCCAATTTCGTCTTCAGAAAAAACGGCTGCCAGTCCTTCAGAAGGAGAGGCAGCGGCGGCTGTGATGCCAAAACGTTCTGCCCGGCGCATATTAGCTTCGCCCTATACCAGGAAGATCGCCCGGGACCATGGGGTCGATATCGAGGCAATTGCAGGAACTGGCCCTGGCGGAAGGGTCATGGATGAAGATGTCTATCAATATATCAATCAGCAAAAAGTTGAAGTCCCAGGAAAAACGCAAGAGCGGACCAGCATTTCCCATCAAGAAAACACTTCCAGAGAATCATTATCATCAGTGAATACTGCAGAAGAAACCATCCCGTATAAAGGCAGACGAAAGCAAATTGCCGAAAAAATGACCTATTCCATAAAAACGATTCCGCACTGCACTCATTTTGAGGAAGTCGACGTAACAGAAGTATTGGCTTTAGCCCAGCAATTAAAAGATTCAGGAGTCAATGTGTCGCTTTCCGCAATTTTTATTAAAGCGGTTTCTCTCGCATTGAGAGATTTTCCAATATTTAATGCGGAATTAAATGAAGAAAAAGAAGTCATTCATGTCTATCAGCATCACAATATCGGGATTGCCGTCGCAGCGGAGGAAGGCTTAATTGTTCCAGTGATTCACCAGGTTGAACATAAATCTATTCATCAGATCCATCAGGAAATGAAGGATTTAACGGCCCGGGCCATGGAAAACAAGCTTACTTCCAGTGATCTTCGGGGCGGAACTTTCACAATCAGCAATGTTGGGCCGCTGAAGGGAAGTACTGGGGCAACCCCAATTATTAACCATCCCCAAACCGGACTTCTGGCTCTGCACAAAACGAAAAAACGCCCGGTTGTCAATGAGCAGGATGAAATTGTGATCCGTTCCATGATGAATATTTCTATGTCTTTCGATCATCGGGTGGCAGATGGTGCAACAGCAGTGGCCTTCACAAACCGGTTCCTGGAATTCATCGAAAAACCAGCCTTTATGTTAGTGGAGATGATGTAAATGGTAGTTGGTGAACTCGCACAAGAAAAGGATATTGTCATTATTGGCGGAGGACCCGGGGGATATAACGCAGCCATCCGGGCGGCACAGTCAGGTCATCAGGTGACCCTGATTGAAAATCATGAGCTGGGCGGCATCTGTCTGAATAAAGGCTGTATTCCGTCAAAAGTATTTACCCATGCAGCATCCAGATTCAACGATGTGAAGAAAGCGGGCCAGTTCGGGATAGAGACACAGGAAATCTCCTTTAGTCTGAGTGCCCTTCATGAGCATAAATCAAAGGTCATCAAAGGGCTCAGAAAAGGTGTGGAATCATTACTCCGAAAAAATAAAATCGAAATCATTCAGGGCAAAGCTGCTTTTATTTCTGAACAAAAGGTTGGGGTAGAGTCCGGGCATCAATATGAGGTGTTTACCTTCCAGCATGCCATTGTTGCCACAGGAAGCAGCCCTGAAGCACCTGCCCATATCGACATTGATCATAAGCGGGTGCTGGATTGCCGGTCTGTTTATGAAATAGAGGCTGTGCCTCAGCATTTATTGGTCTATGGAAGTGATTATATGTCTCTGGAAGTGGCTATGTCCTTTCACATGTTCGGAGCAAAGGTTTCATTGATTCTGCCTGATGAGGAAGATGACTTTTCCTTTGATGATTCGATTAACCGTGAACTCAGGAGAATATTCAAAAAGGCCAGAATTCAAATTCTCCGGAAAAAGAAAGTGAGTTCCGTGTCCGTTGATTCAGAGGGGATTACTGTTGCTATGAAGGGTTCTGACAGCGATGAGGAGGAATCGATTCATGGCTCCCATCTGTTTGTTTCCTATAAGCAGATTCCAAATACCGGTGAGATTGGACTGGAGAGGGCTAAGGTAGATCTGGATTCAAAAGGGCATATTTTGGTTCAGGACAATATGAAAACATCCAATCCCCGCATTTTTGCCGCAGGTGATGTAACACCGGGTCCGAAGACGGCAGTCAAGGCAATCAAGCAGGGGAAAATTGCTGCTGAAGCGGTCAGCGGCATGAACAGTGAACTGGATTCATTTTTCATACCGGAAGTTATCCATACCATCCCGCCAATTGCAAGTGTGGGATTGACAGAAAAAGAAGCCGAAGAGCAGGGATATCATGTGAAAACCGGGGAGTTTACGCTTGCCGGAAATGGATATGCCGCGATTATGGGTGAAAAAAATGGATTGGTAAAGATCATCATGGATCGGGAAACCGATGTATTGCTTGGAGTCCATATGATAGGCGCACGGGCTGCAGAGCTGATCCAGAGCGGAACCGTTGCACTGGAAATGGGAGCCCGGGATGAGGATTTGTCATTTCCGTTTTACCCGCACCCGGGATTGGCTGAAAGTCTGATGGAAGCGGCAGAAGATTTAAAAGAGAAAGGGATTCATATCTCACCTAAAAAATCTGTTTCAAAAAGGGAAAAGGTAAGCCAATGAAAATCTATCAATATCAGGAGGGGTTTGTATGAAAAATGAAATGGTAAAGGAAGGGCAAGAAACAAAAGACATCTTTCCTGTGAAGGATGTTGACTACCTGGAATACTACACGGGTAATGCCAAGCAGGCATGCCACTTTTTCTGTACAGCATTTGGGTTTGATACAGTGGCTTATTCCGGGCTGGAAACAGGAAACCGCGAAACCGTTTCGTATGTTCTGCAGAAGCAAAAAGTCCGTCTGGTCATCACCGGGTCCTATCATGAGGATCATGAAGTAGCTCATTTTGTTAAAAAGCATGGTGACGGAGTAAAAGATATTGCCTTATTAGTAGATGATGTAGAAAAGGCATATAAAGACGCCGTATCCAGAGGAGCTATTGAAGTGATGCCGCCGAAGGAATATTCTGATAACCATGGTGTGATTAAAAAAGCCATTATTGGAACGTATGGGGATACGATTCACTCGTTAATTGAACGAAAAAATTATCATGGGGCATTTTTCCCTGGTTTTGAACCGATGGAAAACAAATATGAGCCAGTTGATACTGGAATTGCGGCAATTGACCATATCGTGGGAAATGTGGAACGGATGGAAGAATGGGTATCTTACTATGAAAAAGTTATGGGATTCAAAGAAATGCGCCATTTTACAGATAAAGACATCACGACGGAGTATTCTGCCCTGATGTCCAAAGTCATGCATAACGGCGGCCGGATTAAATTTCCGATTAATGAACCTGCTGAAGGCAAGCGGAAATCACAGATTGAAGAGTATCTGGAGTTTTACAATGGACCGGGTGTTCAGCATGTGGCTCTGCTTACCGGTGATATCGTCAAAACGGTTACCGAGCTTCGGAAAAATGGGGTAGAATTTTTAGACACTCCGGACACCTATTATGACATGCTGACCGAACGGGTGGGAGAAATAGATGAAGAAATAGAAAAGCTGCGGGAGTTAAAGATTCTCGTAGACCGTGATGACGAAGGATATCTGCTGCAAATCTTCACGAAGCCAATAGTTGACCGTCCGACGTTATTTATTGAGATCATTCAGCGAAAAGGGGCCCGGGGATTTGGTGAAGGCAACTTTAAGGCGCTCTTTGAATCGATTGAAAGGGAGCAGGAACGCCGGGGCAATCTCTAAGATTAACGAACCAGGGGGTGATTCATTCCCTGGTTCCTTCATACCCTGGATGGAAGAAAGGGAACACAGGTGAAGAAAGTGTGGTGCAAACATGGATATTAGACCGTCCGAAGTCGAATGGAAAGAGGCTTATAAACTATTAATAGGATCTGTACTGCCAAGACCGATAGCCTTTGTATCTACCATGGATGAAAAAGGAAATGCTAATCTGGCACCCTTTAGTTTTTTTACAGGCATCTGCGCGGATCCCATGTTAGTCTGTTTTGCCCCGATGCTCCGGGGAACGGATGGGAAAAAGAAAGATACACTGGTGAACATTGAACGTACGAAAGAATTTGTCATCAATGTGGTCAGCGAAGATTTTGTTGTCGAAATGAACAACTGTGCCATTGAATACGATTATGATGTGGATGAGTTTGAAGAGAATGGCCTGACAAAAGAAGAAAGTGCCACAGTAAAACCGCCGCGGGTCAAGGAAAGCAAAGTTCACTTAGAATGCGAGCTATATGACGTGCTGCACTTTGGAGATCAGCCCGGTGCCGGCAGTCTGGTCATCGGAAAAGTAAAGTCGGTCCATGTGGATGATGAACTATATGAAAATGGAAGGATTGATACGGAAAAATTAAAGCCTGTTGGAAGGCTGGCCGGACAGGTTTATACCAATGCCACCGCAGATATGTTTTCGCTGAAAAGGCTGAAAAAACCGGAGGAAAAGAAATGAAGTTTTGTACCTTTGAAACAAAAGAGGGCTTTATCTGTTCTGGATGGGTTGAAGGAGATCAGATCGCAGACATGAATCAGGCTTCAAAGGGACTGCTTCCGGACAACATGCTGGACTTTTTGAAAGAGTATGAACGGCATATGGAGGTTGTAAAATCAATTTCCAGGGATAGGGAAGAGAAAGAAGGAAGATATCCGATTGAGGATGTCACCTTGAAAGCGCCCCTTCCGAATCCGACCAGCCTGCGGGATTTTTACGCATTTGAAGAACATGTGAAAACAGCCCGGGGCAGAAGGGGGCTCGATGTTGTGCCGGAATGGTATGAGATCCCTGTCTTTTATTTTTCCAATCACCTGGCTATTGTCGGACCAGGAGAGTCTGTGGTAAAACCAGAGGAATGCAAGTGGCTTGATTACGAGCTGGAGATTGCGTGCGTGATTGGCAGGGAAGGGCGGAACATTCGGGCAGAAGAAGCTGAGGAGTACATTTTCGGCTATTGCATCATGAATGACTGGAGTGCCCGGGACCTCCAGCGGAAGGAAATGAAAGTCGGTTTAGGGCCTGCAAAGGGAAAGGATTTTGCCACCTCCCTCGGACCGTATATCGTGACAAAGGATGAATTGGAACCGTTCAGGATGGAGAATCGCTTTGATCTGGACATGATTGCCAGGGTTAACGGCAAAGAACTGTCGAGAGGAAACTTGAAAGATATTTATTATTCTTTTCCTCAAATGATTGAACGGGCTTCCCGGGATGTGACCCTGTATCCGGGAGATGTGATTGGATCGGGAACGGTTGGAAGCGGGTGTATTCTGGAACTTGGAACTGATGTACACCGCTGGCTGGAGCCTGGTGATGAGGTGGAGCTGGAAATTACAGGACTTGGAAAGCTTCGCAATACCATTGCTGAAAGAGGTGAATGAAACGTGTATTACCGTCAGATGGGAGAGATTCCGAAGAAACGCCATACGATTTTTCGTAAAGAAGACGGAACCCTGTATCGTGAGCAGGTTATGGGAACAAAAGGATTTTCGGGCAGGCAGTCCATTTTGTATCATCACTATATGCCGACAGAAGTGGCGAAAGCTGAAACATCCCAGTCCTATATGCCTGTTTATGAAGAGGATGGAGTATTGCGTCACCGTCACTTTTTAACTGATGAAATGAAGGGAAAGGGTGACGGATTGCAGGCGAGAGAATATATTCTTGGAAATGAGGACCTTTTAATTGGGACGATGAATGTGGACCAGCCAATGGATATGTTTTACCGCAATGGTGATGGTGATGAGATGCTGTTCGTCCACAGGGGAAGCGGGAAGCTTGAGACCATGTTTGGAACCATCACGTATCGTCCAGGGGATTATCTGGTGATCCCGATTGGCACGATTTATCGGATTGTACCTGATGATGAAGAGAATAAAATGTTGTTTGTGGAATCATTCAGTGAAATTACGACCCCGAAACGTTACCGGAATGAATACGGTCAGCTTCTGGAACACAGCCCATTTTGCGAGCGGGACTTTAGAGGGCCTGAATATCTGGAGACATATGATGAGAAAGGCGAATTTGAGGTTGTAACTAAAACCCGGGGGCAGCTTCATTCCATTGTGTTAAACCACCATCCCCTTGATGTAGTGGGGTGGGACGGGTACTTATATCCATTTGCCTTTAACATCGAGGACTTCGAACCGATTACCGGAAGAATTCATCAGCCACCTCCAGTCCATCAGACATTTGAAGGGCATAACTTTGTCGTCTGTTCCTTTGTTCCGAGGTTATATGATTATCATCCGGAGGCGATTCCGGCACCGTATTATCACAGCAATGTAAACAGTGATGAGCTTTTGTATTACGTGGAAGGAAATTTCATGAGCCGAAAAGGGATTAATGTTGGATCCATTACGCTGCATCCATCCGGTATTCCTCACGGGCCGCACCCAGGGAAGACGGAAGCCAGCATCGGGAAGAAGGAGACGCTGGAACTGGCAGTGATGATTGATACGTTCCGTCCGCTAAAAGTTGTGAAACGTGCAAAGGAATTTGAGGACGAACATTACATGTACAGCTGGCTTGAAAAATAAGCAGATAGAGATGCATCCATTTTAGGAAAATGCCTGTCATTCAGGGGTGGAAAAATCCCCTGGATGGCAGGATTTTTTTATGGGCCGTTGTCTGTGTCAGTTGCAACAAAATTCACATGCAGGTATTCGGTAAGTGACAGTATTCAGCAGGTGACAGTATTCGGCAGGTGACAGTATTCGACAAGTGACAGGCACCTGTTTTTTTGCATTCGGCAGGTGACGGTATTCGACAAGTGACAGGCACCTGTTTTTTTGTTAAAATTCCTTAAGTATATCGATACATTACAAGTGATCATTCGACAAGTGACAGGTACCCAGCAGGTGGAACAGACATCACCTGTTTTGGTTCCTCCGGAAAGGGTGGATAAGCTGTGTTAGAACAACCCTGGGAAAGTGCTACTTTCTGGAGGGAAGGGGGCCTGAAGAGGAGGATATGATGAGCGATAAAAATAAAGGAATTATACTGCTGCTGATTTCAGCATTGGGGTTTTCTGTCATGGCTGCCTTTGTAAAGCTGTCAGGTGATCTGCCATCGATTCAAAAGACGCTGTTCCGCAATGCGGTTTCAGCTGTCATTTCTTTAGGGTTTGTTCTTTATTATAAGGAACGGTTCTTTGGGAAAAGGGAAAATCAAAAATACCTCCTGCTTCGTTCAACACTGGGAACTCTGGGGATTGTATTTTATTTTTATGCCATTGACCATCTGGTATTATCGGATGCGGATATGTTAAATAAATTAAGTCCCTTTTTTACCATTATTTTTGCTGCCCTGTTTTTAAAAGAGAAGCCGATGCGATACCAGATTGCGGCTGTGGTTGTTGCTTTTGCCGGGACGATGTTTATTATTAAGCCGCAGTTTTCCGTTGAGGTTGTCCCATATTTAGCCGGAATGCTTTCGGCTGTTTTTGCTGCCGGTGCTTATACGGTTCTGAGGGTTTTGGGGGATAAAGAGAAGTATTTTACGGTTGTTTTTTATTTTTCCTTTTTCTCAACTGTCGTGCTTTTGCCCTTTGTTATTCTGTTTTATGAACCCATGACTACTCGTCAGTTTGTGTATCTCTTGCTGGCTGGAACCTTTGCTACGGTCGGACAGTTTGGGATCACTCTGGCTTATAAATTTGCGCCTGCAAAAGAGATCTCGATCTTTTTCTATTCAACCGTTGTGTTTGCGGCTATTATCAGTATCGTGCTGTTTAATCAGGCACCGGACCTGTTAAGCGTGGTCGGGTATATCATTATTTTTAGTGCGCTGGCATACATGTTTGTGAAAAATAACGCCATGGAAAAGCAGGCCAAAAAATCAGCAGCCCAGTAATGTTTATGAGTCCTTGCTATCATCCGACAAAAACCAACAAAAACCGGGAAGTGACAGGCACCTGTCGAAGCATGAAAGACAGCTGTTGAAGTATAAAAAGGAGCGCTTTCTAGCATGGGAGCGCTCCTTTTATCATAAATGATTCGACAAGTGACAGGCACCACTGATTCACAAGTGACAGGCACCACTAAAAGGCACCACTAAAAAAACAGGCACCACTATGCGTTTTCGAAGGGTTTGATGAGGCCGTAAATGGTTTTGGTTACGGGCAGTTCGAGCCCTTTCTTGTCGGCCATGCGCAGTGCGCCGCCCTGAAGATGCTCAACTTCCAGGGTTAATCCTTTCCGTCTGTCCTGGTGCATGGATGATGTGCTCTCTTCTGTGAAACGGTATGCTGATTCGATGGCTTGTTTGAATTGATCATCTGAAATCGGATATCCATAGGACTCGGCCAGAGCGGCCATTTCTTTCAATATATCTTGATAAACCTCAAAGGTTGCCGGGGTGTTTCGTACAGGGCCAATGGAGAGGTCCGCTGCTGTGGTTACCCCAGAAAAAGCAGTTATAAACACATACTTTTCCCACATAGCCTGTAAAATATTATCCGTGTAATGGGCCTGTATATTGGCCTGCTGAACAATTTTATTCAACTCTTCACAAAGCTCCTGCTGGGATGGATGCAACTGCCCGAATACCATCCGATGCTGGTCACTGGTGTGTACCACATGGCCCTTTTCGTCCAGTGTAGCGATAATAAATGCCAGTCCTCCCAGCACATGTTCTTCTCCCAGTTCGCTCTGAAGAATCTCGATATGTTCGATCCCATTCAGAAGGGGCAACACTTTTGCGCCTTTTTTGACAAGCTTCTTCAAATTATCAAGAGCCCCTTCGAGATGATACCCCTTAACCGCTGTTATGACGAGATCGGCGTGTTCCACATCCTCTGCCTGTTCCATGATATGTAGCTGATCAAAGGAATAGTCTCCTTTTACACTTTTAATAGCCAGTCCGTTCTCCTTTAGCTGCCTGGCTCTCCTTTTCCGGACAAGAAATGTTACGTCCTGACCGGCTTCCTGCAGCCTTCCGCCAAAGTACGCTCCAAGTGCTCCTGCTCCCTGAATAACGACTTGCATACCATCACTCCAACTTTTAACTTTTTTGATATTGTATCATCCAGGAATCCAATAGTGAATGAATAATCTGAATGTTAACATCCTTTTTCCAAAAAACGAAAAAAGCCGGGTAGTACATTCCGGCTTTTCCAATAAAATGATGGTCGTCGTTCTAAACAAGCACTCTTGACTATGTTTCCTGCTCTTCCCAGAAATCTTCCCCATATTCCCACATTTCTTTTCCAAGGGTTTGCCTGGCTGCTTTCATGGCCAGTTTAAGTTCATTTGATTGCGCATTCAGCCACTGGTTAACCGTCTGGATCCAGCGAGTGGCTTTTTCCGAATTAGCGGCATCTTCCTTCATTTTTTCAAACGCCTCAATCGATTTTTTATCGTATTTTTTGGCCTGGAACATACAATTGATCATTATTCCATATACATACCGGTGTTTTTCTCCATTTAAAATCCGGTATAAGCACCCGATAGCGGTTGAACGGTGATAACTTGATTTATAATTATATTTATGAAGTTTCTCGAGTCCATCAAGATTTTTTGTATCCGGGTAAAGCTTCATCTGTGAAGTAAAGGAGCATTGAACCTGGAGAGCATACATGCTGTTCTGCAAATGGTGGAGGACCTGCACGAGACCATAAGGCTGGTAGCTTGTATTCATTTAATCCCTCCTTCTCCGACCAAAATGATTTCTGTTACCATCCTATGCCTGGTCATTCCATTTCATCACTGAAAAAATGAAAGGGTGTCAGGGTAGAAAGGAATCCTCAGCTGAGATATGCTGGACGAAAACATTTCTGAAGGAAGAGGAAGTTGTCGGGCTTACGGGGAAATGTAAAGAAAAATGGTTTCCATTTTGAATAGCTGTTTCTATTGAAGCAAATTCTAAGTAACTCAGGAGGAATATAAAATGATGGGGGATCACCTGATTGTTAAAAATGCCAGGGTTTATGGGGAAGGACAGATGTTTGAAAATGGATTTATTGAAATTCGGGACCAAAAAATTGTCCGGGTCGGGGATGTTAATGCCCTGCCGGAAGATTTCAACACCCCTGTTATTCGACTGAACAGCAATCTTCACCTGATTCCGGGGTTTATTGACATTCATATTCATGGAGCGAATGGTTCGGATACCATGGATGCGACGGAACAAGCTGTTTCAGCCATGGTTGAAGCATTACCGAAAGAGGGGACAACCAGCTTTTTATTGACGACAATAACTCAGGAAAATCAGGCAATTGAGACGGCACTTCAAAATGCAGCCCGCTATATCCAAAATCAGGGGAGGATAAGTGGGGCAGAGGTGCTGGGTGTTCATCTGGAGGGTCCTTTTATTTCCGCAGAAAAAGCCGGTGCCCAGCCCGTCAACTATATGAAAAAGCCGGACAGCAAACTCCTTGAACACTGGCAGACCATTGCAGATGGTGCGATTAAAGTGGTCACAATGGCACCGGAGTTATCTGGCGGAATGGAGCTGATTCAACAAGTCAGGAAACAGGGGGCTATTGCATCCATTGGTCACTCCAATGCTTCCTATAAGATTGTACAGCATGCCATTCAGCGAGGTGCTGAGCATGTGACCCACTTATACAATCAAATGAGCGGACTGCATCATCGTGAACCTGGAGTAGTGGGGGGAGCCCTTTTGCATGACGAATTATTTGCGGAAATTATAGCTGATGGGATTCACGTTCATCCCGATGTAATACGGTTCACCTATCTCCAAAAAACAAGCAGCAGGTTAATCCTTGTTACCGATTCGATTCGGGCAAAAGGTCTGAACAACGGGACGTACGACCTGGGCGGCCAGACGGTTACCGTGAAAAATGGAGAGGCAAGGCTATCGGATGGAACTCTGGCAGGAAGTGTACTAAAAATGAATCAGGCAGTAAACCATATGATGAGATTTACCGGTTGCAGCATGGAGGATATTATTACAATGGCCAGTGCCAACCCGGCAAAGCAGCTTAAACTGGATCACCGAAAAGGAAGTATTGCTCCGGGAAAAGATGCTGACTTTATTCTTGTGAATGATGAATTCGAAGTTCTCATGACGTTTTGCCGGGGTCGATGTGTATATCGAAAGGAGGGCGTCAGCAAGGATGAAAATCATTAAGGCAATGAATTATGAAGAGATGAGCCAGCTGGCGGCTGATCGAGTGATTGATCGTGTCCGCAGCCATCCCCATTTCACACTGGGATTAGCTACAGGCGCTACTCCCCTGGGATTATATAACAAGCTTGTCGGGGACCATCAGAAAAATGGGACATCCTATCAGGGAGTTGTCACTTTCAACCTTGATGAATATATCGGTCTGCCCCCAAACCATCCAAATAGCTATCATTATTATATGAATCAACATTTATTTGATCATATTGATATAGAAGAAAAAAATATTCACTTGCCAGATGGAACAGCGGAGAACCTGGTCAAGGAATGTATTTTTTATGAAAAGCAGATCCGCCAGGCTGGAGGAATTCGTCTTCAGATTCTGGGGATTGGACAAAATGGTCATATTGGATTTAATGAACCGGGCACTTCCCCGGACTCCCGCACCCATGTAGTCAGGCTTACGGAATCAACAAGAAAGGCCAATTCCCATTATTTTAAATCCATGGAAGAGGTTCCAGCCTGTGCCATTACGATGGGGCTTGCGACCATTATTGAAAGTGAAGAGATTATTTTGCTTGCGTCGGGAGAGCATAAATCAAGTACGATAGACAAATTGATCCATGGAGATGTTCATCATCAATTTCCGGCGTCGTTGTTAAAAACCCATCCAAATGTCACGGTTATCGCCGATCAGGCTGCCTTGAAAATGGCAAGAGCTCCCAGGGTGTATTAAAAAATATCAACTATTCAGGAGTTTTTCATTTTTCAAGAGAGCTTATCGGAATATCGCCTTGTGCGAGTGGTTATCGATCTTCATGGAATTTATCACCTCTCACACGCTATATCAGCCTTAATGGGAATATTCGCGCCTCACTGGAAAAAGGTCAACATTCGTACGAAAAAATTGGCCTGAGCTGTAAAATGACAGCCTTCATGCACATATATCCCCCTTACCATAGGTATAACCCTTCTCCCTGCTGGTCCGAGAAATGATCCTTCCCTCCTTAAGTGCCCTGCTTCTGTATCAAAACCATTTACGAATGACAGTTCTTTTTTTTCAGTCTAAGGTCTGAAAAAAATCAAAACCAGGAGACGATTCTATTTCAGCAGTCATATCTTACAGTTTAATTAGCAGGCTACAAAGATATAGAAAGAAGGCGTCACCATGAGATTTAGAGATTTTCACCGGAATATTAAGATTCGAATACTCGAATCCTTTATTAGTGGATTTATTGGTAGTATGATTTTTCCATTTATGGCGATCTATTTATCCAGTCATTTTGGTACAAAAGTTACCGGGATGCTTCTGCTCGTCAATGTTTTTGTCGGGATTGCCATTAATTTTCTTGGAGGATATTTTTCCGATCAATATGGGCGGAAGAAAATTATGCTGTTGGCTGAAAGTTTGAGGTTTGTGGCGTTTTTTACAATGATGATCAGCAATTCGCCATGGTTTCAGTCAGCTCTAATTACGTTTTTGATGATGACGGTAAACAGTATTTGCTGGGGGCTCGCAGGACCTGCCAACCAGGCGATGCTCATTGATGTGAGTACGCCGGAACAGAGGAAGCTGATGTACTCCATTACTTACTGGGCAAACAATTTATCCATTGCTTTTGGGGGAATCATCGGAGCGTTCTTGTTCAAAGATTACCTGTTTGAATTATTTATGGCAATGACCCTTGTAACAGGATTGATTGTCTTTTTAATTATCTTTTTTATTGAAGAAAGCTATATTACTGATCACCAGGTGCTAAAACCGCTTGAGCATGTCGGGAGGATGCTTGGGAATTACCGTGAAGTTTTAAAAGACAGGCTGTTTGTCCTGTTTGTTTTTGCCGGAGTACTGGTTTTATCCATGGAATTTCAGCTGACGAATTATATCGGTATTCGCTTAAGTTCTGAAATGCCAGCTCAGTCCTTTTTGTTCTGGGAGATTGACGGTATTCAGATGCTGGGTTTTCTCCGCAGTGAAAATACGATTTTAGTTGCCTTGCTGATGCTGTTTGTGGCCAGAATTACCGCTCGCTGGAATGATCGGGCTGTACTCGTTGCCAGCTGTTTTGCCTTTTCAGCTGGATATGGCGTTATTGCTTATTCCAATCATATTTGGCTGCTGGTGGTGATGATGGTGATTGCGACGATCGGCGAAGTGTTCAGAGTACCGGTGGAACAATCGTACATGGCCGCCATCCCGCCCGATAATAAAAGAAGTTCCTATATGGCTTTTAAGGGGTTAAAATTTAATTTGTCCATGCTGGTTGCTTCACTGACGGTAACCATCAGTGCTTTTCTTCCCACCAGCATCATGGCAATTATAATTACTGCTGTCGGTCTGACCGGCACTTTGATTTATCTTTTCATCTCTCCGGAACTTGAGAAACGAAAAAGAAGTGCAGAGTTAAAACAGGCCAGCTAAAAATGATTGGACAAGGAGAGCTTCTGGTTCGAGGGAGACTCCATTTTATGGGGAAAAGTCAACATAAAAATTGATCCAAAAAGAAACCATATTCCTGGATCATTCGTAATAATCGTATGATTTGTCTGATAAGGAGGATTTACCATGAAACAAATTTTCTTGAAAATACTCTTTTCGGCTGCTGTCATGTTATCTGTCGTGGCATGCAGCAATCAATCCGACGACAATAAAGAAAAGAAAGATGAAGCTTTGTTGAAAAACGTTGAAGGAGAATATCAGGGGGTTATTAAGGTACCTAACCAGCCGTTAAATATTCTGGTATCCCTTAGCAACGAGGACCGCTGGGGAGGAACGATCAGTATTCCAGTACAGGGGATACAGGATTACCCTTTATCTAATGTAACCATCAATGAGACCAGCGTTTATTTTACGATGAATATTCAGGGGCAGGCCATCACGTTTGATGGCGAAAGAGAAGGGGAGTCCATAACGGGAACCTTTACACAGAATGGTCAGTCTTTCCCGTTTGAGTTAACCAGACAGCAGATGGTATCGAGTCCTGGGGAAACAGCAGAAGAGCAGGATGAATTTGTATCCGTTGAAACGGATTTTGGTACGCTGTATGGCGAACTGGAACTTCCCGAAGGAGAGGGACCCTACCCTGTGGTTCTGATTATTCCTGGTTCTGGACCAACAGACAGGAATGGAAATTCGTCGGTTCTGCCGGGAAAAAATGATAGTTTGAAACTCCTGGCTGAGGAACTTGCGTCACATGGAATTGCCAGCGTACGCTATGACAAACGGGGGGCTGGAAAGAATCAGGAAGCGGCCATTCCTGAAGCGGATACAAGATTTGATTATTTTATCGACGATGCGATCGCATGGATTCAGCTGCTAAAATCTGATGATCGTTTTGGAAAAGTTGGTGTCATTGGGCATAGTCAGGGTTCACTGGTCGGTATGTCAGCTGCCGCACAGGAAGGGGCAGATGTCATGATCTCCATAGCCGGTGCGGGACAAACCATTGATAAAGTTCTGAAAGATCAGCTGAAAGAAGGACTTACGGAAACACAGCTTGAAGAATTTGAAACGGTCTTTGCCAGGCTGAAACAGGGGGAGACAGTTGAGGATGTTAGCCAGGAGTTATATGCTGTTTTCCGTCCATCAATACAGCCGTTTTTGTCCTCCTGGGTACAGTATGATCCCACTGAAGAAATACAGAAATTAGATATGCCCGTTTTATTGATTAATGGAACTAGTGATATTCAAGTGTCCGAAGAGGAGGCCAGAATCCTACAGGAAGCAAAGCCGGATGCTGAGCTTTTGATTATTGACGGGATGAATCATGTACTAAAGGAAGTACCGGAGGGTCAGGAACAAAATATGGAGAGTTACTATAAGCCCGAACTCCCACTGGCAGATGGGCTGATTAATGGAATTATGAATTTTCTTCAAGAAGCAGGATTTACAGAAAAATAAAAATAAGCAGGTTATCCAGCCCCTTTATCCAGTATAATAAATAGGTGTACAAACCAACAGTTGAAAGATTGAAGAAAAGGAGTTGGAAGTCATGCGTGAAAGAATACAGACTGAAAAAGCACCGGCAGCCATTGGACCGTATTCTCAGGCTATCAAAACAAAAGATTTGATATTTGTTTCTGGTCAGATACCTTTAGATCCTGAAACTGGTGAAATCCCAGAACATTTCAATGATCAGGTTGATCTGATTATTAACAATCTGAAAGCTATTCTGGAAGCGGCAGGTTCTTCTCTGGAACAGGTGGTAAAAACTACGGTTTTTCTGAAAGATATGAACCGGTTCCAGGAGTTTAATGAGGTGTATGCAAAGCATTTTGGAGAAACGATGCCGGCCCGTGCAGCTGTAGAAGTTTCCAGGCTCCCTAAGGATGTTGAAGTAGAAATCGAAGCTGTTGCACAGGTCAAATCATAAAATAGAGACTGAGCCAAAACTCCAATCAATAATGAAATATCCGAACTACATTCAATCGTTACATGAATGAGTTCGGATTTTTTTGACTCCTCTAAAAAAATTTATATAGTGCCTAACATACACTATTCAAGGTTATTATATCCTATTTAAAAGCGGAAGGATGATGAAAACCATCATTCTGAGAAGGAGAATTCTACAACTGCGCAGCGTTTTCTTACAACTGGGATGGAGAATTCTACAACTGTGGATCGGAATCTTACAACTGTGAGGTTGAATTCTACAACTGTGGAGTGGAATCTTACAACTGCGAGGATGAATTCTACAACTGCGGAGTGGAATCTTACAACTGTGAGGGAGAATCTTACAACTGCGTAGCTTTTGACTCTGAAAGATAAAAAGTATAACATCTGAGTCTATTACAATTGAAAGAAGGGTTGTCTAGCTGCAGCGCCCACCCCCTCGAGCGGCTTCGGTCCCCCTGCGGCTCAGGCAGCCTCCTCGGTGGCCCTCCAGCCGTTTTCGGGGCTAAGCGGGGCGCTTCCGGTTTTCTTTATTGTCTAGCTTCAGCGCCCAGCCCCTCGAGCGGCTTCGGCCCCCCTGCGGCGGCGACAGCCTCCTCGGTGGTCCTCCAGCCGTTTTCGGGGCTAAGCGGGGCGCTTCCGCTTTTCTTTATTGTCTAGCTTCAGCGCCCACCCCCTCGAGCGGCTTCGGCCCCCCTGCGGCGGCGACAGCCTCCTCGGTGGTCCTCCAGCCGTTTTCGGGGCTAAACGGGGCGCTTCCGCTTTTCTTGTCAACATGCTTGGCTTTCCGCGGGCACGGCCTAAGGCTTCCTCAGGCAACTCATTCTTCTGTCTCTAGGGATTTTCGGCTCGTGCTGTTCCCGCGACGGACAGGACGTGCTAGTGTCGACGTTGGCCACAGGACGTGCCGGTTGTAGTCGACCAGGAGTCTCGCATGTTGACGGCGTAAATAATTTTTTAGCCAGTTTGTTCATCCTAATGACCCTCGTGTTTTTTATCCCAGCCTCTGATTTATTTCTGCGGTCATTGAATTAATGGGAATACTTTTCCCTCAGTTTCAACGCCTTTTCCATCAGCTCTTCCCCGATGATCGGCTTGAACTTAATGTAGATCGGTTCAAGCTTTTCTTTCCATTCTTCCTCCTGCTCCTGTGTTAGGAAGTAAATTTCTGTTTGTTCCGTCCGCTTTAGGGCCCGTATATGCATGTCATTTATTTCGATAGCATGGCGCCTGTTCCAGTCAGTTGCCTCGGCCAGCGCCTGGCTGACCTGGCCTTTGATATCATCAGGGAGATCATCCCAGAAGTCCCGGTTGACTAAAACGGCATAGCCAAGGTATCCATGGTTGCTGAAAGTTAAATAAGGCTGATGTTTATATAATTTTTTGGTATAAATGTTGGAAATTGTGTTTTCCTGCCCATCAATAAAATCCACTTCCAGATTACGGTAAATTTTGTTGAAAGGTATGACACTGGTGCTCGCCCCCATCAAGTGGAATTGTTCTTTAATCACGTCACTGGGCATCGTACGGAAATGGGTTCGTTCAAAATCCTCTGGTTCAATAATCGGATATTTGCGGTTTGTGATTTGTTTAAACCCGTTATACCAGAAGATGAGTGGTTTGACGTTATCATGCTTGAAATCTTCGATTAACGTTTTTCCGATTTCCCCTTCATATGCTTCCTGAACAGCCTGGTGATCAGGAAACATAAATGGCATGTCTAATAGCTGCCACCGTGGATAGCGGGAGGTTAATTTGGATGTGGCAGGTGCAATCATTTCCACATTTCCGTTCTGTATCGCTTCCCATTCGTTGTTATCATTATATAAAACACCATTGGGAAAAACTTCGACTTTTACTTTTCCGTCTGTTTTTTCATAGACAAGCTCAGCAAATTTCCTTGCTGCGGCTCCCTTTGGGGATGTTTCTGCAACTACGTGACTAAACCGGATCACAATTTGATTGTCAAGCATCTCCTGTTCATCATCATAATCAAGCGAATGTTTAGACTCATTTGTATCAAATCCGATAAAAATAGCGGACAAAAAACCAGCCACAATGATGGAACTGATCGCTAAAAATGTACGCACCTGTGCACCTCCCCGAAAAGAAATGTTTACAACAGTTTATCATAACTTGATATAATGTTGTAAAAATTGTGAAAGGTCGATACCCATGTCTCTTAAGCGAATGCCGATCAAACTGAAAATTATGATTTTATCATTTGGGGTCGTCTTGTTCTCCCTGATGATTGGCGGAATTATCCTGATAGGAAACATTTATCAGGACAGGGAGCGGGAACTGGGCGAACGGGGATTAATGATCGGGAGAATGGTAGCCAATCTTCCCGAAGTAAAGGAATACATCACTGAGACAGAGGGGTGGAAAAAGTTAAACCCGATGATTGATCAGATCCGAACCATTAATCGGGCGGATTATATTGTCGTTTTGAATATGAACCGGATCCGTTATTCCCACCCAATTGATCAAAAACTGGGGACTATTTCATCGGGGAGAGACGAAGGGGCGGCATTTGCGGAGCACAGTTACATTTCAAAGGCGAGGGGAGAAATTGGACTTGCTGTTCGTTCCTTTGTTCCGATTATGAATGAACAGCATGAACAGATTGGGGTTGTCATTGTTGGTAATGTGATGCCTACCTTGTTCGAGATTTTAGGAAACATCCGCAATGAAATTCTGTTAACCCTGCTGCTGACCAGCCTGTTTGGGGTCATTGGTTCCTGGCTGCTGGCCAGGCATTTAAAAGATCAGACTTTTCAGCTGGAACCCCATGAAATCGCCCGTATTTTAAAGGAGCGGACGGCGATTTTTCAGGCCATGAATGAAGGGGTCATTGCAGTTGACCGCAATGGAATGATTGTGGTCTTTAATGAAAAAGCGAAAAAGATTTTTGGAATTAACTACGATTTAATCGGTAAGTATGCAGAGGACCTGAATGACCATCCGGGCTTGCGTCAATTTTTGCTTGATCAGTCTGAATTTGATAATGAAATTGTTCTCGTAGGAGATAAACATATCCTGACAAACCGGGTGCCGATCCATGTGGGTCAGGAAAAGGTCGGGAATTTGACTATCTTTTTAGACCGGACCGATATGACGAAAATGGCTGAAGAATTATCCGGCGTTAAAGCGTTTGTGGATGCTCTCCGGGTACAGAACCATGAACATATGAACAAACTGCATACGATTGCCGGTCTCATTCAGCTTGATCAGAAAGAGAAAGCGCTGGACTATGTGTTTGAAGTGACAGAAGGACAAAAAAAGCTATCGAAATTTTTAACGAAAAATATCAAGGATTACAGCATTGCAGGACTGTTAATCAGCAAGGTGCAAAGGGGAAATGAACTGGGAATACAGGTTCAAATTGATGAGCACACCAGTCTGAAAAAGTACCCTCAGCATATGGACGGCAATGATTTTGTCATTATTCTCGGGAACTTAATAGAAAATGCTTTTGATGCCCTGCAAGGCGATCAAAAACAGGAAAAGATGGTCTATGTTTCTATTCAGGAGTATCCGGACTTTATTGACATAAGTGTGGAGGATAATGGCAGGGGCATGAGCAAAGAGATGGTAAACCATATTTTCGAAAAGGGCTATACGACCAAGAAAAAACAGGGTTCGGGGATAGGGCTGTATTTAGTCCAAAAAATGGTGGAAAAGGCAAGGGGACAGATTGAGGTGATTTCACATCCAGGAGAAGGGACAAGCTTTCATCTGAAGATTCCGATGGAAATGGGGGAGAACATCCATGGTCAAAAAAAATCAAATTGATGTGGTACTGATTGAAGATGATCCAATGGTACAGGAAGTAAACCGGCAATTTATTGAAAAGGTGCAGGGGTTTCGTGTAGCAGGAGTGGCCGGGAATGGGAAGGATGGAATTGAGAAGGTAAAACAAACCAAGCCTGATTTAGTGCTTCTGGATATTTTTATGCCTGAAAAAGATGGAATGGAGACACTGCAAATGCTAAGGCATCTGGAACTTGACCTGGATGTCATTGTGATTACAGCAGCCAATGACCGGTCAACCATTCGCCGGATGTTTCAGTACGGTGCCATTGATTATATCATTAAACCTTTTAAATTTGAGCGGCTTCAGCGGGCATTGAATCATTACAGGATGTATGCCTGGAATCTGTCAGGGGAGGGAGAACTCAGTCAGGAACAGCTGGATCAGTGGATTTCTTCTCAAAATGAGGCCAGGGTTATTCAATCATCTATGAACTTCTTCGATGCTGATGAGCTGCCCAAGGGCTTGAACGAACAAACATTAAAACAGATCCTGCTGTTTCTTTCTGAGCAGACCGATTCGGTTTCGGCCGAAGAAACGGCTGACGGAATTGGAATTGCCAGAGTTACCGCAAGACGGTATCTGGACTTCCTGCAAAAGGCTGGCAAGGTGAAATTGGATATAAAATATGGAGGTGTCGGCAGGCCCCTCAATCGATATATGTTAATCGATCAAAACTAGAGGCTGTAATCGGCACCATCCAACATGCACGAAGACCAAAATGACCAAAATGCCCAATATGTTCTAAATATTCAAAAAATGATTTGAAAGCGTTATCATAGACAAAAAACAAGGGGGTAATACAATGAAGAGAAAGTTACTGTTTGTGATGACGCTGGCATTTGTCATGATTTTAGGTGCCTGCGGTACAGGTGATGAAGGAGGAAATTCAGAAGGCGGAGACAATACTGGAGGAGGCGGTGAACAAGCCTTAGTCTTTGGTACTGGCGGTACTTCTGGAACCTACTATCCAATTGGCGGGGCGTTAAAGCCGATCTTTGAAGAAAGTGAACACGTTTCAAATGTGACAGTTGAATCTACTGGTGCCTCTGTTGCAAACATCCAAAATATCGAAGATGGATTAAATCAGCTTGCCATCGTTATGAGTGACGTAGCATATGATGCAGTTAATGGTGTTGGAAAATTTGAAGGAAACCAGATTGATATCCAGGCAATCGGCGGGCTATACCAGAATGTGGTACAGGTAATAGCACTGAAAGACAGCGGTATTCAGGATATTACAGATCTGAAAGGGAAACGTGTTGGAGTCGGTAAAGTTGGTTCTGGTGTAGAACAGAGTGCGAAAAAAGTGCTGGAAGCCATGGGCATGACATATGATGACCTGGCTAAAGTTACCCATACGGGTTATGCGGACAGTGTTCAGGAAATGAAAAACGGCAACCTGGATGCGGCATTCTTTACTTCAGGAGTACCTAACAGCAACATTACGGACATCATGCAGCAAACAGACATTGTGTTTGTAGAAATTAAAGGCGAAGTAGCAGATCAGCTGCTTGAATCGTATCCGTTCTATAAGAAATATACGATTCCAGCTGGAGATGAAGTGAAATATAATCTGGATACACCAGTGGAAACAGTTGGAATTCAGAATATGTTAATCGCATCTCCTGACCTGAGTGAAGACCTGGTTTATGATATTACTAAACGATTCTATGATTACTTAGGTTCTGACGAGATTTCCATTAATGCCTTGACTCAGTTCGACCGGGATGAGATGGGCAATGGTCTGGTTGCTCCATTACATCCAGGCGCTCAAAAATTCTATGAGGAAAATGGATTGCTAGACTAGGAGGATTATAGAGGCTGTCAGATAGATCTTAATCACAGTTTAAAGAAGAATGTCAAGAAATGCCCCCTCTTTTCGCGGATGACCCGCGAGACTTCCCCGCCCATAGTTCTGCGGGGTCTCGCCGGGCTCGCATTTTCCGCGACGCCCAGGATGGGCTGATGCCGGTGCTGGCCACGTGACGTGGCTGGTCTTAGCCGGCCTGGAGTTCGGGCATTTCTTGTCTTTCTATTACACACAGGTTTTTTGACAGCCCTTTTAAACATGATGAAAAAACTTCTGGCATTTTTGTTATTAGCTGCAATAAGTATTCCATCATTTTTTATGATAAGAGTTGAAGTTTTGACTGTTAGCCTTAACGAACGTGCTTTTTATGCTATCAAGATGAATGATGAACAGTCATTTTCTGTTCGTTGGATCCACTCGGTTGAGGATGAAGAGTGGGAAGAATTTTTCCGTTTTGAAGACGAACAGATTTATATGGATTCTACCCGTTTTAAAACCTTTGGAGCAGGTGTTCCGAGTAATGCCGGGACAGATTCCTTCATTCGCGATGGATGGGTGTATATGGTGGATATCGACCGGAAAATAGGCCGTGAACTGGTGGTGAGAAGCGGGACTTCAACCAACCACCGTCTGATTTACCAGAATCATAGTCATCCATTACCCTACCACTCAAACTCGTATGTCATTCATAAAGAAAAAATCCCTTACGCCAGATATATCTATACACGATTAATGGAAATGTTGAGGTGAGAATATGGGCGAAAACATAAAGGTGAAAGTCGAGGACCTGGATCGTGAAAGCAATACACGAAAAAACTTCCCGAAATGGCTGAAATGGTTCATAACGATCATGGCTGCGGGTTTAGCGTTATTTCATCTTTATACCTCTTATGCCGGGTCACTCGTGGATATTCAGCAGCGGAGCATTCATCTGTATTCCTTAATGGCTCTTGGTTTCTTGCTTTATCCATTTGTCCGAAAAGGAAATAAAGACGGTGTTCCTTTTTTTGATTATGTGACAGCCGGGCTATCCCTTTTTGTGGGAATCTACATGCTTGCTACTTCCCATAGAATTATTGAGACCGGCGGACAAATTAACAATGCTGATTTTGTCGTCGGCATTATTGTCATTATTTTGCTGTTTGATATTACTCGTCGGGTAACAGGATGGGGGCTTGCTTTGCTTGGATTAGGTTTTTTAATTTACGGTTTTTATGTCAAGCTTTCCATTTATCCCATGTTAAATGCAAAAATAGTTCTCAGTGTGTCGAAACAAATTATTTCCCACTTAGTCTTTATCACGGAAGGTGTACTTGGAACGGCTATTGGGGTGTCGGCAAGTTATATTATTCTTTTTATTTTGTTCGGAGCCTTTCTGAACAAATCCGGGATGGGGCAGCTGTTTAATGATCTGGCACTGGCTATTGCTGGACATACAAAGGGCGGACCTGCTAAAGTTGCGGTCATTTCTAGCGGATTTTTAGGGTCCATCAATGGGTCGGCCATTGCCAATGTGGTGACGACGGGTGCCTTTACCATTCCTCTAATGAAAAAAACCGGTTACCATAAGAACTTTGCTGGTGCGGTTGAATCAGCGGCTAGTGTAGGTGGTCAAATTCTCCCTCCTATTATGGGAGCTGCCGCTTTTATTATGGCCGAAAACCTGGGTATCCCTTATACACAGGTCATTCTGGCGGGGATTATACCAGCTTTGTTATATTACATTGGAATTTTGCTTCAGGTCCATTTGCGCGCCTCAAAAAAAGGGCTTCGTGGAATGAATAAGGAGGAATTGCCTTCGGTTAAAAAGGTTTTGCTTGAACGGGGTCACCTGATTATACCGATGGTGATTCTCTTATATCTATTATTTACTGGAAAAACCCCGTTTTTCGCAGCATTCTGGTCCATTGTTGCTTCCATTATCATATCAGGAACCAGCCAAATGCTGATTGTGATGACAGCAGTATCACTATTTTTAGTATTCCAGCCGCAGATCATGTCCCTATTTGGCGGTGCTTCTACTATGCAGGTTCGCAGTGACTGGTGGGAATTGTTGCTCATTGTGTTGATTCCTTTGGTCATTAATATTCTCCGCAAACGGGCGAATCTTAAATCAGAAGAAATCGGCATGAAAGATTTTGTAGATGCTCTGGAAAGCGGTGCAAAAACAACGGTCCCTGTTGCCATTGCCTGTGGTGCAGTAGGCATTATCGTTGGAGTTGCCACTTTAACCGGGGTTGCGCTGGAAATCGCCAACAGCATTGTGGGACTTGGGGCAATTATTGACAGTGCATTCATACAGCTGCTTATCACCCTTGTCTTAACTATGATTACATCGATTATTCTGGGAATGGGTCTTCCGAGTATTCCTACTTATATTATTACAAGTACGATGACGGCACCGATTTTGCTGCAGCTTCCGCTGTTCAGAGAATTAGCCGGTTCTTCCGAAACAGCTGTTTTTGTTGCTCATATGTTTGTCTTTTATTTTGGAATTTTTGCTAATATTACCCCTCCTGTTGCACTGGCAGCTTTTGCTGGTGCAGGCATCAGTGGAGGAGACCCGACCAAAACTGGATTTCAGGCGCTTAAACTGGCCCTTGCCGGCTTCATCGTGCCATTTATGTTTGTATTCTCTCACGAAATGCTCATGGTAGATGCTACCCTTGGAAATGTGGTGCTCATTGGAGTAACAGCGCTCATGGGGGTCTTCCTGCTGTCAGTAACAGCCGAGGGCTATTTGAAGAGGGAATTGCCGTTCTGGTTAAGAATCATAACAGGAATCGGCTCCCTGATGCTAATTTATCCAGGGCTGGCAACCGATGCGGTTGGTCTGATTATTTTGGTCCTTCTTTTGCTGTACGGTTTTAACACAAAAGCCCAATCTGGGCCATCTGTAGGTCAAAACACGTAAATAGAATTCATGATATTGAACGGAAAAGGGGGAAGTGAATGAAACTGGCTACCATTATAGTGGCAGGGAAAGAACAGGCTGCGATTGTTTCCGAACGGGGATTACTGCCTCTAAAAAGCTTGAATCGTCAAATGGACCAGGCATGGCCGAAAGATCTCTTTACGTTTATTCAGTCCGAAAAATTGGAGGAGTTTAAAGAGTGGTATGAGACCAACAAGAACCGCCTGGAAGGAATGGAGGGGTACATCCCATTAGAGGAAGCAGAGTATGGCCCCCTCTATCGCCACCCTTCAAAAATCTGGGGAATTGGACTGAATTACAAAGAACATGCATCAGACCTTGACGAATCTGCACCTGAAAGAGAACCTGCCAGTTTTATGAAACCCGATACGACCATAATCGGCCATCAGGATACGATAAACATCCCTTTGCAGTCTCAACGGACAACTGCAGAAGCTGAGCTTGGAGTTATTATCGGAAAGAAATGCAAAGACGTCTCTGTTGAAGATGCCCGGAGTGTGATAGCCGGATACACGACTATTATAGATATGACAGCTGAAGATATTTTGCAGCAAAACCCGAGATATTTAACACGATCCAAGAGTTTTGATACGTTTTTCAGTTTTGGGCCTCATCTCGTAACCACGGATGAAGTAGACGATCTATTCGAATTGGAAGTGGCAACGGTTCTGAATGGTCAGGTACATCGGAAGAATAAAGTGAAACATATGACTTTTGATCCCTATTATCTCGTAGCCTTCCATTCCAGGGTGATGACATTGCTGCCCGGGGATGTTATTTCAACCGGAACACCTGGTGCTGCTGTTATCCGGGATGGGGATCTCGTGGAATGCCATATTGAAGGGTTTGTACCGTTAAAAAATCCTGTCATAGATTTAAAGAAAAGAAAGGATGAGTAGCGTGGATTTACAGCTAAAAGGGAAGTCTGTAGTCGTAACAGCCTCCAGTAAAGGGCTTGGAAAGGCGACCGCACTGGAATTTGCCAGAGAGGGTGCTCATGTTCTATTATCGAGCAGGAATGAAGAAGAGTTAAAAAAGGCTGCGTCAGAAATTCGGGAAGAAAGCGGCAATGACCAGGTGGTTTATGCCGTATGCGACATTACAAAGCCGGAGGACATTCAAGCTTTCATTCAAAAAGCAGTGGATTGGAACGGAACCGTTGATGTCCTGATCAACAACGCCGGTGGACCGCCTGCAGGCACTTTTGAAACGTTTGCTGATGAAGACTGGCAAAAAGCCTTTGAATTGAATCTGCTAAGTTTTATCCGTACGATTCGTGAAGTGATTCCATACATGAAAAAACAGAACGGGGGACGAATTGTTAATTTTGCTTCCTCATCCATTAAGCAGTCGATTGATAACTTGATTTTGTCCAATACATTCCGGGCAGGCATTGTTGGTCTGGCCAAAAGTCTGTCCCAGGAACTCGCTAAAGACAACATCTTAATTAATACACTGGGTCCCGGCCGAATCGCCACCGACCGGGTGGCTTCTCTCGACCAGATCCGTGCCGATAAGCTGGGGATCACCGTAGAGGAATTAAAAGCTAGAACTGAAGCGTCCATTCCAATCGGACGCTACGGAGAGCCGGAGGAATTTGCTAGAACAGCTGTTTTCCTGGGTTCTTTTGCTAACACATATGTGACTGGCCAGTCCCTTGTGGTTGATGGAGGCATGGTTAAAGCCCTATAACAAACGAAATGGCAGGCAGGATAACTATCACAAAATCCTGCCTGTTTTTTTGTACATAGAATTTTGAAGGGAAGTTTGGCAGCCAGGCAGTGATCCTGAGAATGATTCAAGAAGTCTAAAATCGGGAGTGAGCACCGTCACCCGGCTGGTCATGTATTTGGGTAAACCAACGGTGCGGATTCGGATGAAACTTCGGAGGGAAGTTTTACGTAAACAGGTTAGAAAAGTGAAAAAGGTTGTGATGTTTGTGGACGGATTTTCTCAACATGTTCAGGCTTATCAGGATATTTATGGAATGTTATCCAGGGAACTGAAGTGGAAGGCTGGAGATAAGCGGGCAATTATGATGATTGCAGCGACTTATGTAATGAATGAACATGCTTTTGATCTCAAACGGTTTTTGCGAATCAGTGAACGGATTAAAAAAGAATCCGGTTTGTTTTCGCCTTTGAGGTCTTATCAGCGATTTTTAGTTGCAGCGATGTTAGATGTTCATTTCAGTCACCCGGAAGAAAAGTTTTTGGAACTGCTCCGTTTATATAAAAAACTGATTAGCTCCGGATTCAGCAGGGGATCCTTTACGTATTTGTCTGCCATGGTTCTGTTAACCGGGACAGACAGCAGCAGTGATAGTGATGAAAGAATCCAAAGATCCCTTTCAATTTATAAGGGAATGAAAAAAGAGCATTACTTTTTAACATCCACAAGTGACTATCCCCTGGCAGTTTTGCTGTCGGAGCGGAATCAACCTGTCAAAGAGACGATATCCGCTATGGAAAATTTTTATGTAAAGCTGAATGAAAAAGGGTTTCGAAAGGGAAATGAGCTTCAGTTTTTAAGCCATGTATTATCACTGGATGGGGAAACGAATCCAGATACATTAATAGACCGCGCAGCAACTATTTTCGGAAAAATGAAGCAGTCAGGCATAAAAGTAAAGACGCCCCACTATCCGGATATTGGTATGATGGCTCTCCTTCCTGACGGGGAAGAGGAAGTGGACCGGATTGAACCATTATCCCGTGAGCTCGATACCGGAAAAATCGGACAGAAGGATGTAAATGTTAAATTGGCTATCCATTTTATTGTTCATGAAAAAATGAAAGAATCTAATCTGGTGGAGGCAGGTTTATATACCGCCATGGAAACCATGATTCAAATGGCTCAGCAGGCAGCAATGATCGCTTCCATCACAGCTGTCACAGCAGCCTCTTCAGCCAGTAGCGGAGGGTCTTAAATGAATACTGGCAAATATATAGCATCACCCGGCTCAGATCCATGTTTTGCTCCTCTCTCCTACTAAAGTCGTAAAAAAATTCAAACCATGATTTCTGGCTGGAACCGGTTCCTTTCCTTCATACTGAGAACAGTATGAAATGGAGAGGGTGGAATGATGATGAATAGCCAGCAGGTTTCAGCTACGGTTACCCGCTATTTAGACATGTTAGGCCTTACTCCTGAAGAACCAACTGAGGAATTTTTAAAAAAGATGATGACGGCACATTTATCTACTTTTCCATTTGAAAACATTAGTAAATTCTTTTACTTTAAAAAACAGAATTTTCTTCCTTCCATAAAGGAATTTTTAAATCATTACCAGCGATTTCAATTTGGTGGAACATGCTATATTCTGAATTCGAACTTTTATCATCTGCTTCAAGCACTGGGTTACAATTGCCGGTTGATTATGCTCAGTGATGTGCATATGGGGGTTCTAGTTCAATTAAAGGAATATCCCGGTGAGGAATTGTACGCAGATGTGGGATCAGCCATGCCATTGTTTCAGCCGCTTCGCTTAGAAAAGGAAATGGGGAATAAAATCGCCTTTGGCAACGAGAAAGTGGTTTTACAGCGGGATGAGGAGAGTCAGGAAAAGTACCGTTATCTTTTTTACAGAGATGGAAAATTAGTCAGTGAAAACCCCTGGGTATTTGAACCGGCAAAAACCTATCAATTAAATGATTTTTCCCATTGTATCCAAACATCGTATTTGCCTGACAGTACGTTTATGAAAATACTTCGATGCCAGTTGTGGCAGCCAGAGCGGAATCGCAGCTTATCCTTGGTCAACGACCGTTTGACGATCCGGTATCGGGATGGAAGGAAATGGTCCACTAAACTATCCTCGGTTTATGAAGTAATGGAGGTACTGAAGGATGAGTTTGAATTGCCAGATCTTCCAGTGCATGACGCAATACAAGTATTGCATGAACTGGGGGTCAATGTTTTTGATTCGTAAAAAGTCTGGGACATAATGAAATGAACGGAGGAAAGACGAACAATTTTGAGAAATTGCGTAGTCAACGTGCGAGACTCCGGGTCGACTAAAACCGGCCACGTCCTGTGGCCAACGTCGACACTAGCACTTCCTGTGCGTCGCGGGAACAGCACGAGCCGAAAATCCCGCAGACAACGAAGAATGAGTTGTCGAGGAAGTTGAGGCCGTGCCCGCGGAAAGCGAAGCATGTTGACGAAGTATATAAAAACACCCGAACTCATTCATGTAACGATTGAATGCAGTTCGGGTATTTTATGGCCTTTTGCAAATTTGTGTGTGTTTATTTTTCGATCTCATAGTTCCACTGATTCATGCCGCCGGATGTGTTATAGATTTTCGCAAAGCCGTTTTCAACCAGTATTTCAGAGGCTTGCTGGGAACGGTTTCCGCTTCGGCACACAATAATATATGGCGTCCCCTTGTCCAGTTCATTCAAACGGCTTTCCAGCTCCTGCAGCGGAATCAGTACAGCACCTGGAATATGGCCTTCATCGTATTCTGGTTTTGTGCGTACATCAATTACCTGAATATTTTCTTCATCTATCATTTCTTTTGCTTCATCCATTGAAATGGTCTTATAATCTGCTTCTCCTGAGCTGCAGGCAACTAATACAAAGGTTAGTGATAATAGAATTGCAATAAATTTATTCATATACTCCCCTCCTAATACCCTGTATAGTATATAATGAAAAAGTAACAGTTTCAATGTTTTTATCTGGAATCTTTTTTTACAGGAGAACGGAATGGTTTTATCGAAAAAGAAAAAGGATTGAATGGAAAAATGGATGGGCCCTACACAAAAGCGAATACCGAACAGGAAAGGGGAAATGGTAAGATGGATGAAAATCATAAGACAATTGGATTTGTGGGAACAGGTGTCATGGGAAAAAGTATGGCACGAAATTTAATGAAGGCAGGCTATTCTCTATATGTTTATACAAGAACAAAATCGAAAGCAGAAGAACTTATAAATGTAGGAGCGGTATGGTGTGATTCACCAGGAAAGCTGGCCAGAACAGCAGATGTGGTCATCACCATTGTTGGTTTTCCTCATGATGTTGAAGAGGTTTATTTTAGTGATGAGGGAATCATTGAAAACGCGAAACCTGGTACTTATCTCATTGATATGACCACCTCAAAGCCTTCCCTGGCACAAAAAATCTATGATGAAGCCAGAAAAAAAGGACTTTTCGCCCTTGATGCTCCTGTTTCCGGTGGTGATGTCGGGGCGAAAAATGGCACCCTTGCCATCATGGTCGGAGGTGACGAAGAGGCTTTTCAAGCAATGAAACCTATTTTTGAAGTACTAGGTTCAAATATTGTGCTTCAGGGCCCTGCTGGTGCCGGTCAGCATACGAAGATGGCCAATCAGATTACCATTGCTTCGAATATGATTGGAGTCTGTGAAGCTCTTGCCTATGCGGAAAAATCCGGTCTGGATCCCAAGACGGTTTTAAAAAGCATCAGTACCGGAGCAGCAGGAAGCTGGTCCCTGAGCAATCTGGCACCGAGAATGATTGAAGGGAACTTTGAACCGGGCTTTTATATCAAACATTTTATTAAAGATATGGGCATTGCTCTGGAAGAAGCGGAAAGAATGGGAATAGATACTCCTGGCTTGAAGCTTGCTAAGCAGCTGTATGATGAACTGGCAGAACAAGGAGAAGGAGACAGCGGCACGCAGGCATTATATAAATGGTTTGGAGAGGAATAGGGGGCATGGATCATGAAGAAAGCGTTAGTGTTAGGGGGAACGCAATTTTTTGGCAAGCGTCTGGTCCATCTTTTGCTGGAAAAAGGCGTGGAAGTGACCATAGCCACTAGAGGAAACAAGCAGGACCCATTTGAAAACCAGGTCGAGCGACTGAAAATTGACCGGGAAAAAACAGCATCCCTGAAGAAGGCATTGGACGGCCGTAAATGGGATGTAGTATATGACCAGTCCTGTTTTTCACCGATTGAAATGAAGGATACACTGAAAGTTCTGGGAGAAAATGCTAATAAATATATCTTTACTTCCACCATGGCGGTCTATGATTACGGTACGGACCGAGTAGAAGAAGATTTCCGGCCGGAAACGTATTCTTTCCGTGAACAGCCCAGGGCCAATTATAAAGGAATTGAAGGTTATCAGGAAGCAAAGCGGGCATCAGAAGCCGTTTTGTTTCAGCAATCTTCACATCCTGCTGTGGCTGTGCGCTTTCCGATTGTCATAGGCGAAGATGATTATACGAACCGTTTGAAGTTTCATGTGGAGCGGATCCGGGATGGAAAACCGATCAGCATACTCCATCCGGAGGCAAGGTATAGTTTTATATCCTCTAAAGAGGCTGCTGAATTTTTATATTGGGCAGGAACAAATGATGTGACGGGACCGATTAATCCTGCAGCCCGGGGTCATATTTCAATGCAAGAATTGATCAATCAGATTGAACAGTACACAGAAAAGAAAGCTCACATTCAGGCTGAAGCCAATCCGGGCTGCCTGTCACCTTATGATATGGGCGGGTCCTGGACCGTCAACACCGAAAAAGCAGAAAGTTTAGGATACAGATTTGAATCCCTCAATAAGCTATTGCACAATTTGATTTGTTATTATTTGTAATGGTAAAGAGGCCGGGACAAAAAAGTAAAGAAATATCCGAACGATATTCAATTGTAACATGAATAAGTTCGGATATTTTTATTTAATTACTGAATTCATTCTAAAAACGATTTACACAATCCGTTGTTAATTATTTGTTTTTTCCTTCCAGGTTACTCCACACTCCAGTAACGTATTAATTAGTTCCATTCCCACAGGGGGTGAATAAAAATATCCCTGTGCCTGATGGCAAGCATGTTTTTGCAGGAATTCCAGATGTTCTTCGGTTTCAACTCCTTCAGCAACAATGTTAATCCCCATCATTTGCGAAAGGTTGATAATAGCAGCTGTCAGCTGTGCGGTCTTTTCATCATCGATCGCTTCCCAGATATAAGTGCGGTCAATTTTTAGCGTATCAACGGAAAATGTTTTTAAATAACCAATGGAAGAATATCCTCGGCCAAAATCATCAATGGCAATTTGAAAGCCCAGGTCCTTTAAGCGTTTAATGGTTTGAATAACGAATTCATCGTCACTCAGAGCAATATTTTCGGTAATTTCCAGTTCGAAATGTGTTGAACATAGCCTGTACTTTTTTAAAAGATTTTCAACAAAGGGAATGAAGTCTGCATGCTGCAGCTGAAGCAAAGACAGATTAATGTTCATTTTTAACCAGTCATACCCCTGCTGGTGCAATTCCATCAATTGTTTGCAGGCCATTTTAAAAATTTGCTGTCCCATAGGAATAACCAGCCCATTTTCTTCAGCGACGGGAATGAATTCTCCCGGTGGTATGTACCCAAGATCAGGATGGTCCCATCTGGCAAGAGCTTCCAGTCGTTCAATTTCACCTGTTTGAACATTTACAATTGGCTGATAGTTTAAGGTAATTTCGTTATTTTCAACCGCATTGTGAAGCAACTGCTCAATTCTGGTATTCCATAATCGTTTTTCTTTGAGGTCCTCAGTATAAATTGAGTATTGATTTTTGCCTTTGTTTTTGGCCTGATACATGGCCATATCGGCATGGCGAATTAATGTCATTTCATCGAGACCGTCATCAGGAAATACACTGATTCCCAGGCTTGTTGTGACATAGACTTCTTTTTGATCAAGATTAAAAGGCTTTTGAAATGCCAGGATCGTTTGCTGTGCAATTCCTTCAATGACAGATGGATCCCCGGTGTATAAAATAGCAAATTCATCTCCACTTAACCGTGCAACAAATTGGTCCGGATGAATAGTCTGAAGTCTTCCGGCAACTTCCTGCAGCAATTGATCCCCGACAAGATGTCCCATGGAGTCATTAATATTTTTGAAGTTGTCAATATCCAGATAGAATATAGCTAAGATTTCCTTAGATGAATCAGCTTGTTTTAACTCATCTCTGATCCGTTCGATAAAGTAGCGCCGGTTAGGAAGATCGGTTAATGCGTCATGGCTGGCCTGGTAATGAATCCTTTCATGATATTTTTTACGCTCGGTTATATCCTGGAAAACAATGACGGTCCCCAGCACTTCCCCTTCTTCAATCATTGGAGAAACGACGTATGCTACTGGAAGTTTTGTTCCATCCTTTTTTACGAACCAGTCTTCTTCCACTCGATGAGGTTTTTTATGCTTGATGGTCTTATGTATAGGGCAGTCCCGAGCAGAAACCTGCAGATAGCTTTCCTTTAAATGATGATGGATGGTATGGTTAAGCTGTTTTCCTATTAATTCACCTTCCTCATATCCTAGAAGCTTCTCAGCCTCGGGATTTACAAATATGGTGCGATAATGCTGATCCAGTACCAGCACTCCTTCCCCAAGAGAAGATGTAATGGTTTTTAGCTGTTTTTCACTTTTTTTCAATGCGAGTTCAGCCTGTTTCTGCCTGTCAAATGGCTCCTTAATGGTTGCCACGTAAATGCCTTTCATAAAGTACATGTAGCCAATAACTTTATAAAGGTGCCCTAAAAAGTTTTGCGAATCATATACACTTAAATACGTTGTAAAGACCAGTTCTCCCAAAAATAAAAAGGATAACGCGAGAATCAAATCAAGGTACGATTTTTTCTTGTGTTTACGGTAGTGTTTCAAAAGGATTAGAATGGTTATTGCATGTAATAGAATGGTTAAGTATTCCATATTATTCTTTAATGGAGTTGTTCCGATTCCCTCTTGTGCAAGAATGGGCAGTTGGTTCTCAAAAACGATAATAATGGATCCCCAGAGAATGACATAAAGCATAGAAGCTAAAAATAGAACGGGCTTAACTTTCCGGCTGATTTTTTTGTTTGGCAGCCCCATAATGATTAACAGGAAAAAAGCCTGCGTTAATCTGGCTGCGATCCAAAACCAGGTCGCTTTTTGAACAGACCCTTCAAACATAAATAGTCCTGGCATCCCGTTATAAAACAGCGTATGCATTAAATCCAGCATGCCAACAGCCAGAAATGCTGAGGCGATAAAAATCCGGTAACGGGAAGAATGATGCGGAAAAATCATCCACCCTTGTATAGCGATGGAAATCGCAATGATAATGCTGAACAATTCGAGGATGGTGTGCATGGATAAATAAAATTGCGCATCTAAGGTAAAAAACAAAATATCTTTCAAATAAAAGAACGTCAGAAAAACGAGCAAAGCAGTCCCTATAAAACCGAGAAACTTCCTTTCTTGTTCATGAAACGTGTAGGTAAAAGCTTTCATCCCTTTATCCCCCCTATATCCCTACATTTATATTTTAAGGGAGAAATTGCCTATAGACAGGGGATAATTGTTAAAAAATGTTGAATTTTATCTAATTTTCGAACAGTAAAAAGGACTCATTTTCCCGGCAACAGGAAAAAGGGGAGTCCTTTTTACCTCTATCCCTTCATTCCTTCCAGCCACTCACTGTAACATTCATCACACAGGGGATGTTCCTGTTCGTTATTTTCCCGAAAAAATGATACAAAGTGTACCATATCCTGTTGATGTAAGTCGTTTCCACAGTAAAAGCAGTTTTCAGCCATTCATCAACCCTCCTTTTTCTTTAGCATGAAATCCTCCAAACAGAAATATGTAAAGGTGCTTTCCCCATCTCGAAAAATATTGTTCCTGAACTGGGGAAAAGTGCTGGCTCCGCAACATGCTTTCCACCTAAATACGATATAGGATATGGTGGACATGAAAAAACTGAGATGTATTTTCGTTTGTAACGAATGGATGGAAAACCCGAACAAATAAAAAAAGACTGTTGACCATACCGTCAACAGTCTTTAGACAGTCCCTTTTATATCCCTAACCTGGAGCGTATATTGTGCGTTCCCTGTGTTGAATTACTTACTGGTTTTATCTGTATTGATCCGAAATGGCACATAAAGAGGACAAAACCTGATGAATGCTGTGAACAATGGAATGATTCCAATAAGACCTAAGTATTTTAAATTGCCTTCAAGGATAAAAAATAGGGAAAAAAGTACAATAGCGAGAATAATTCGTATTACACGATCCGCCATACCTACGTTTCTTTTCATTTTAAACGCTCCCCCCAACAAGAAATTATTTACAATTCCATTATAGTATAGTTTTCAGAAAAGAACGAAGGTTTGTGACAAGATTCACAAAAAGTACAATATTTATGCAAGTATAAAGTAAATTTGTGCAGTCAGCATGCACAGACTTCTGCAGGAACAGCACAATCCGAAAAACCTCAGGTCAGGATAGTTAACTTCCTTAGGAAGCATTAGGTCCTGCCCCACGGAAAATGGTAAAATGAGGCTGGACCCGTGCCTTTAGTTTGACTCAAAGGATGGGCTTCCATTGAATTGTTGAATTTTATCTGTACGTCATAAGGTTCCAGGCCTCCTCCGATTAGGATGCTGGAATAATCAGACCGTACCCTGGATACAGAACATCTGGTGAAAAACCAGGACGATAGCGGTTGACCTGGATAATTTGCTCTACTGATACACCAAGTTGCCGGGCAATGGCATTCAAATTTTCACCAGAAGAAACCTCATAGATCATAGCAGGAATCTGAATAGCAGTATTGGAATAAATTAAGTTGGGATCGGTTATTTGAGGATTTAGTGATAAAACTCGCTGAATGTTGGAACCATAGCGTGTTGCAATTCCATATAATGTGTCTCCTGGCTTAACAAAATAAAAGACCTGATTGGCCGGGTTGTAAAGGTAGGGAACAATTAAATCTTGCCCGGGATATATTAATCCTGGATCGGTAAATGGCGGGTAAAGAGCATTGAGTTGTTCTATTTTCTGCACATTACTGCCTAACTTCTGAGCTATGGAATAGAGGGTATCTCCAGGGCGGACAGTATATATAAAGTGTGTTCCTTGAGCTACAGGCATGATCATACCTCCTTTGACATCTCACTATCCATGATATAGATACCAGGTCCCGCTGGTGCTTTTCCCGCCGAAAGTTCTTGTTGTATCTCGATAAATGGCGAGAAAGACAAGTTGATTGAATATCGGCCTATAAAGGTGGGGTGTGAAAGGTGGAGTAAAAGGTGAAGGGAGAAGGAACAGGAGTAGAGTTTTAAAGGAATTCATCAAAATTTGGCGAATAGTAAGTTTTGTATGGGGTTGGTGAAACGTATATTTCCTGTTCTGATACTTGCTTCCTGGGAAGTGGGATGTGTTCGTCCTTTCAGCATATTAACAGCTTGGAAGGATTGAATGTAAGCAGGCCCAGAAAAAATGAAGATCCCGGGTTTCTGTATAATCAGACGGCAACCAGACATAATTTTGATTTCAGGAAGGGACTTATCATGAATCTATTGACGATTTTATTAAGTATTTTATTTGTGCTAAATATTTTCTTTGCAGTAATCGTGATATTCCTGGAGAGGCGGGATGCCAGTGCAACATGGGCATGGATTTTAGTATTGTTTTTTGTTCCTTTGCTTGGGTTTATCCTGTATCTTGTGTTTGGCCAAAATTTAAGCAGAAAAAGGCTTTTTGAGTGGGATGATATTCATAAAATCGGCATTGATCATATCATTTCCCAGCAAATAGATGCTTTAAAATACCGCTATTTCAGCTTTGTTGATCAGAATGTGGAAAATTACCGCAGTTTAATTTATATGCACCTCATCAATAATGAAGCCATTTTGACACAGGATAATAACGTTGAAATCTTTACAGACGGGCATGATAAATTCAACCAATTGTTTAACGATATTGAACAGGCGAAAAGTCATGTTCATTTGCAGTATTATATTTTCCGGAACGATCAATTAGGGAAGCGCTTCATTCAGCTCCTTGCCAAAAAGGCGAGGGAAGGGGTTAAAATTCGGGTTTTATATGATGATATGGGTTCAAGAAGGCTTACTAAAAAAGCGTTTAAAGAACTTTGTGAGGCAGGAGGAGAAGTTGCGGCTTTTTTTCCGTCTCCGGTGCCTCTCGTGAACTTACGCTTAAATTACCGAAATCATCGCAAGCTGGCTATTATTGACGGAAAAGTTGGCTATGTCGGGGGATTTAATGTAGGGGATGAGTACCTCGGGCTGAATTCTAAGTTTGGATACTGGCGTGATACTCATTTGCGCATTGAAGGAATGGCTGTTCATACGATGCAAACCCGTTTCATCCTGGACTGGAATCAGGCTGCAGCGGAACAGAAAATCATGTATGCAGAACATTATTTTCCGGAAACGGAGCCTGCCGGAAATGTGTCCATGCAAATTGTCACCAGCGGACCCGATGAAGAGTGGGAACAAATTAAACATGGATATATAAAGATGATTTTATCGGCAAAAAAATCGATCTATATTCAGACACCGTATTTCATTCCGGACGCAAGTGTTCTGGATGCGCTTCGGGTTGCATCTTTATCGGGAATTGATGTGAAAATTATGATTCCAAATAAACCTGATCATATGTTTGTATACTGGGCTACCCATTCCTATGTCGGGGAATTATTAAAAACAGGGGCGAGCATTTATATTTATGAAAATGGCTTTATTCATTCAAAAATGATTGTAGTGGATCAAAAAGTCGCTTCTGTCGGCACGGCAAACATTGATGTGAGGAGTTTTAAGCTTAATTTTGAAATCAATGCTTTTATTTATAATGATAAGACAGCAAAAGAACTGACGGAAATATTCCACAGGGACATAGAGAAATCCAGTGAATTAACATTAAAGAAATACAGAGAACGGCCCCTTAAAATCAGGTTTAAGGAATCTGTATCCAGGTTATTGTCCCCGATTTTATAAGGGAGACTCGACAATTTCACGGGAAATATACGGAGTATTTCAGGTCCAACTTATACTATTCAGCAGGAAGGGGGAGCAGGAATGAAAAAATGGGAAGGATCGGCAGCGGTCTGCTTAAATCAACATGGACAGTTTCTGATGGTACTTCAGGGAAAGCCTGAAGAAGAAAAGAAGTGGTCCATACCTTCCGGAGAACTGGAGTCTGGTGAAACACCAGAACAGTGCTGTATCAGGGAAGTTTATGAAGAAACAGGCTATCATGTGGAAATCAAAGAGAAGCTGTTTGTAAAACAAACGAGCGACGGTCCCTATGAAGTAACCGTACACTATTTTCTGACCGATTTAAAAGGGGGAACCCCAGTGATTCATGATCCTGATGGTCTGATTTATGAAATTGGTTGGAAATCGGCTGGTGTAATCAGGCATTTAGACCTTTCCTTTCCAGAAGATAGGGAAATCTTGCTTCAATTAAGTGAAACCTGCTCTTTTAATCAAGATGGTTGAGAAAACTCAGCAGGAATACTTTGCTGGACATAAGGGAAAGTGAATAGTAAACTGACAATGGCCCCTGCTTGTTGAAGTAGGGGATTTTTATTCCCTTCATTCAGCATCAATGGTGAAGGATGCCGCATGACATGAAATGAAAGAACAACTTTATCGAATATATTCAGGAGGACACATTCATGAAAGAAGTCATTTTGTCGTTGTTTTCAGGATTGTTTGTAGGATTTTTATTTGCTTTATTAAGGCTGCCTATTCCTGCTCCCCCTGCTTTAGCTGGATTAGCTGGAATTGTAGGAATCTACCTCGGCTTTAAAATTTTTCAGATGCTTTTTCAATAAAAAGTGCCAGCCTTCCGGAATAAATTCCGGGAGCTGGCAATTCTGAGTGAGAACCCTTTAATTATTCGGATTCTTTTGCCTGATTGATATTCGTGATGATTGTTCCAGGATAGTAAAATTCAATAATCTCACGGTAACTTTTCCCCTGCTCTGCCATACCATTGGCACCCCACTGGCTCATGCCGACACCGTGACCAAAACCGCGTCCTTTCATGACATAAACTCCTTTTTCCTCCTGGAGTGAATCAATTAAATAGCTCTTAAAGATGGTCCCGCCAATCATGGGACGGATATGAGATAAGGGAACATCCTCCAATGTTTTGCTGCCCAGAAGAATAAGCCCGTCAAAAATGCGCTGCAAATAGACGACGGAGATTGAACCGTGGAGTGCACGTCCCGATTCATTTCGATCTTCTGTCATTTCAAATTGGGGTATGGATAGAATTTTAATATCTCCGTAGACTCCCTGTCGTTTGAGCCACCTTTTGATGTTGGCGGTAATCGTCTCGTCCCGCTCCTTTAGCTGATCCCAGGCATCTTCTACATTCCAGTCAATCTCAGACAAATCGATTTGAATTTGATGAAGGGAAAATTCCCATGGCAGGACAGGGTCATAAGGGTCCTCTTTGATCGGGAAATAGTTCAGTTCTGAACCTCCCCAGACGTTGGCGTTGTTTTCGGTAATTCCTCCATTGCTGGCAGAATAAAATGCACCAATGGGTCTGCCATTATACGTAATGATTTGCCCCTTTGTTTGTTCAACTGCCTGATTCGTCTTTACCATATTCACAAACCCACCGTAAACCTGGAATTGGACGGTATCATTCATGATTCTGTCCTGATTTAGATGGGTGATGGCATAAGTGCGGGCTGCCAGGGACTGGGCTTTTAGCGTTTCCATTTCCCATGAAGGGTAGACTTCAAATGGCACAACTCCTTTGAGATAATCTTCCAGATATAAGTGATTGATGGGACGGATAATATGATCTTCTTCCAGGGTAAACTCCATGGCACCCATGTAAGGGCGATCGTTAATCAATATCAGGTGTTCCGAATTGTATTGTTTTGGATACAGCACAAAGTCCCCATGAAAAATAGTGGTTTCATCGTCTCCAGTTAGAACAAAGTTGCCCGAGTCTGCAGACAATTGGTAGACCACTCCTTCCTGTAAGTGCAGCATCGGACTCAAGGATAAATAGTCTCCTTTTAATTCCAGTTCAATACTGGAGGAATCGCCCAGGTAATTAACCAGCTTAACTGAAACCATTTCTTCCGCACTGTATATGACAGGAAATGCAAATGTGATGATGAACCATAAAATAAAAACAGTAATTTTTTTCATATGTGTTAGTGTAATTCGATTGTTGATGGTTATACACAAACCCGGGAGGAAAATTATCCAAAATTAAAAAATATGTAACACCTGCATGTGCTTTTTTTGATAAAATGAAGAAAATGTAACAGGAGGAGTTCTATGGAATCCCTGATTTTTGCACACAGAGGTTCATCCGCGACACATCCTGAAAACACGCTTTCTTCCTTTCAGGCTGCACATGAACTGGGTGCTGATGGAATTGAACTGGATGTTCAGCTTACGAACGATCATGTTCCTGTCGTCATTCATGATCTGACTGTGAACCGCACTACAAATGGAAAAGGACAGGTAAAAGATTATACGTTTTCCGAATTACAGTCACTGGATGCCGGTTCCTGGTTCGATTCAAAATGGAAAGGGGAGAGGATTCCTTCTCTGGAAGAAGTACTGGATTGGATGAAAGACACCAGTCTCCTGCTGAACATAGAATTAAAAGATGGTTTTCCTCGTTTCCCGGAGCTTGAAAAGAACGTAATCAGCCTCGTGCGTCGTTTTGGAATCGAAGACAGGGTGACGCTCTCATCCTTTAATCATTACAGCCTTGTTGAGGCAAAGCGCCTTGCACCTGATATGGAGACAGCTGTTTTGTTTATGGAAGGTCTCTATGAGCCCTGGGATTATGCTCGAAGAATTGGAGCTTCGGCACTTCATCCCTATTTGCCTGCTGCTGTTCCTGAATTGATTAATGGAGCGTTAAAAAGAAAGATGCCCGTGCGAGTTTTTACCGTTAATGATGAAGATCTTATGAAAAAATTTTTTGAGGCAGGCTGTTCCATTTTTACAGATGATCCGGGAAGAGCTGTCCAATTAAGGAGGAACATGTGTGAACAGTAAACCTTTTTCTTATGGGAAAATCCTTGCCATCGGAAGCGGCTTTCTGGCTCTGACTCTTGTGTGGACACTGTACAATACATATATGCCGCTTATACTTGGAGATTTTATCGAGAGCCGGTTTTTACGGGGAGCCATTATGGGGCTTGACAACTTACTAGCCGTTATTCTCATTCCAGTTATTGGAACGTGGTCGGACAGGGTGAACACACGATACGGAAAGCGTCTGCCGTTTATTTTGCTCGGCATGCCCCTTGCCGCCTTATTTTTTATTTTGCTGCCCTTGTCTGCCGTGACCATCTGGATTTTGCTGATCATCGATATTTGTTTCCTGCTTTCCATGACTATTTACCGCGCGCCTGTCATATCATTAATGCCGGACCATACACCTTTAGAAAAACGCTCCACTGCTAATGGGATCATCAACTTAATGGGGGGAATTGGCGCACTCTCAGCGCTATTTGCTCTCGCACCACTGTATGACCTCTCGAGAAACTACCCATTTATCATTGGTGGAATCATTTTAGTGCTGACAACGGTGCTGCTTTATTTTGTCATTGACCGGAACCCTCCCTATGTGTCATCCGTAGAAGAAACGGAAGAAATGATGGCTGTGAAGGCGGTAAAGGGTACGGGTGCTAAAACGTTCATTTCCGATATCCGGGGACATTTATTCATTTTGATGGCGATCTTTTTTTATTTTATTGGATACAGCGGAGTTGAAGCCCAATTTAGTGTATACGCTACCGAAACCCTGGGGGTAACTGGAGGAGAAGCGGGACTTGCCCTCGGTTTCTTCAGTCTATCTTTTGTCTTATTTGCTCTTCCTGCCGGATTGATTGGCACGAAAATGGGAAAAAGCCAAACGATGCTGGTTGGGTTAGTCATGCTTCCCCTCATCTTTATTTTCATTCCGTTATTCGACTCTCTGACGACGGTGAAAGTGCTGCTCTTCGCAGGCGGTTTTGCCTGGGCACTGATTAACGTACAGGCGTATCCCCTGGTTGCGGATCTGGGTGGGAAAACAAAGATTGGCTTTTTTACAGGTTTATATTATCTTTTTTCCAGTTTTTCATCGATCGTAGCACCCGCCCTTGTAGGGCTTGGGATGGACCTGCTTGGAAACCGTTCCCTGTTCTATACAGCAGCTGTCAGTTTTGTCATTGCCTTTTTCCTGCTCAAGAGGGGAATGAACGTTCAAAATAAAAAGTGGTTTAAATAAAAGGTTTTTTAAAGGGGGGATATTATGGATCAGTTTTACAACTATTGTCTTCAGGGTGATGTATCTGCAGCGTATGAATATTTAAAAACTGTAAAAAGTGATGAAGCATCCGAATTGCGGGATCAATATTACCGGAGATTTTTTAGTGATCATGATAAGGAGGAAATGTTAACCGATGACCCATGGGTACAGGGTGTCATTGACATTTATTACGATTATTTTCGAACAGTTTTAACAAAGTCACAAAGTCAGGATGAAGCTGAAAAAAATCTGGCTGAAAATTTAACAGCATTCCTCCAGGCGGAAAAGGATTATTTAGGTATCGATGAAGCAGAAAAAAGGTTACAGGCTGAGTTTGAAAACAGAGGGTACTATTTTCTGGGAGGCAAAACTCTTCCATATTATGGCCCCTACATCTGGCGCAAAATGGAGAGAAAACAATATCACGTATCCTTGCCGTTAGGAACACAGGAACTTACCGTATTCTTCATGGATGATTTTTTATTAATGAGCTGGCTCCATTTTGCTACCTTTGGCAAGAAATCTACCGGGGGCTGGGCGAAAAGTGAAGGCGTGTACTGTGTCAAAGAAGGATACAGCGGAAAATGGGAAAAGCCTGAATTTACCGTATCCTTTTTAAAACATGAAGCACAGCATTTTTATGATTATAAACATTTTCCCCACTTAGATGCAGTCGGACTGGAATATCGGGCAAAATTAGTGGAACTGATTTATGATCCAACACATCGAACGTTCATAAAATTTTTGAGACAAGCAAAGAAGGACTCCCAAAACCCCCATTTAACGGCGAGTCATCTAATCGTTACCGAGATGTCAAAAATGCTGTTTCAAAAAACTGTAACCAATCCGGAAAAATGGACTTCCGTTCCAATGAATCAACTTAATGAATTAGCGAAGAAATTGTTTATGGACCATACACAAAAATTAGAGCGAGACTCCACAGTTTGTTAAAAGCTGACCGTGCTTGTTTTTGTTTATGGTGTTCGGAATATTCAAAAAAGGAGCGGTTTTACACATGATTACCACCGTAATTTTTGATTTGGACGAGACCCTTACCGATCATGAAAAAACCGAAAAAAACACGCTAAAAAATTTCTTTCAGGGACTGGACGGGACAGGGGGCATGTCCTTTGAACAGTTTACCCGGTTATGGAACCGGACATCAGATCGGCTGCTTCAAGATTATTTTGATGGAAAGATCAGCCTGGAACAACGAAGAATCCTCCGCATGCAGGAAGTTTTTGAGAACTGGGGGGAGATTTTATCTGATGAAGAGGCCCGGCACTACCATCAAGTCTTTGTTCATCAGTATTTGGAAAATGTGGCTGTTTTTCCGGATGTTTTGGACTGTCTAAAGTCTTTATCTGACTACAAACTGGGCATAGTGTCCAATGGGGAAGCGGATATCCAGCGGAGTAAATTAAAAGGAGCCGGGATTGATCACTTTTTTTCTGCCATTGTGATTTCGGGCGATTTGAATATCAGCAAACCTGATTCCCGTATATTTCAGGCCTGTCTGAAGGAACTCAATGCTCGACCGGAACAGGCTGTGTATATTGGGGATCACATCGAAAAGGATGTTGGGGGAGCAGTCAACACCGGCATGTATGGGATACTCATTGACCGCCAAAACAAGCAAATAGAAAATAAGTTTCCGAATATGACGGTTATTCAAAATCTGAATGAGTTAAAACATGCATTAAGAAATGTTGATTCCAATCTATCTCAAATGTGACTGGATATTCATTCCAGGTTTGAAACATGTATTGAATGAATAGAGGAGAGGTGATGTAACTTGGGGAAACTGATTGAAGTGGATCGGGTCAAGAAAGTATATAAAAAGCGAAAGACAAAAGAACGCATCACAGCCGTTGATCATGTTTCGTTCCATGTAAATAAAGGTGAGATCCTCGGCCTTCTTGGACCAAATGGCGCCGGGAAAACAACAACCATTAAAATGATCTGCGGGCTTCTGGTACCAGATGAAGGCAACGTAATGATTCATGGCTATGACATTGTGAAAGACCGCCTGAAAGCTCTGCGGCATATCAGTGCAGTACTGGAAGGGAACCGTAATTTATACTGGCGCCTCACGGTAAAGGAAAATCTAGAATACTTTGCCGGAAATCGGGGGTTTGGGCGCAGGGAGATTACTCCCAAAATCGAAGAGCTTCTGGTACGTTTTCGCTTAAAAGAAAAGGAAAATGAACTGGTGAACAATTTATCCAGAGGTATGCAGCAAAAGTTAGCCATCGCTGTAGCTATGATGGCAGATACGGATATTATTCTGCTGGATGAACCGACACTTGGACTGGATGTGGAAACAGGTTATGAAGTCAGGAAATTATTACGGTACATAACTGAAGAGGAAGGAAAAACGATTATTATCAGTACCCATGATATGCCTGTTGTGCAGGATCTCTGCCATCGGACAGTTATTATTAATAAAGGAAAAGTAGTAGCAGATGAGAAGGTGGATCAGCTCATCCAGCTGTTTGATACCAGGGCCTATACGATAAAACTGGGGGATCCATTGACTGACAAACAGGTGCTGGAACTTCAGCAAGCCTTCCCGATGTATGAGTATGGTGATCGTCTATTAAATGTAACTCTTGAACAGGAAAATGATATTTATCTGCTGATGGATATCCTGAGGGGGAATCAGACAAAAATCGAAAAAATTGATCGTACAGCTGTCAATTTTGAAGAGGTCTTTATGAAACTGGTGAAGGGAGCTGGAGAATATGAAAAAGTTCCTTCATCTTCTTAGCGGGAACATACGAAAAGAATATATTGAAATGAAACGCTACTGGCCCAATACACTCAGCATGATACTGACCATCTTTTTCATTTTCCTTACCATGTTTTTGGGAATTCAATTTGTGGGGGATCCGAATCAGGCAGATACGAATATACAATATGTGATTGTAAATTATATTTTTTGGTATCTGACGCTGGTGACACTGCAGGGCCCGGGGTTTACCATAACTATTGAGGCTACACGGGGAACCCTTGAACAGTTATATATGTCGCCGATGGGGGTCTGGAAAATATTTTTAGCCCGCCTGTTAGGTACAGTCTTCCTGCATGTATTGATTATGATTGTTCTATTATTTTTGTCCATGTTCGTTACGAATCAGTGGCTCCATTTAAATCCACTGTCCGTCATCCCCGTCTTCATATTTACGATTATTGGGATGATTGGGGTCAGTTTTATCATTGCTGGCCTTGCCATCATTGTAAAGCAGATCCAGGCATTTTTGCAGATCTTGCAGTTTATCCTGATGGCATTAACCTTTATTCCACTGTCAGTGGCACCCCTTTTAGCCTATGCTCCTTTTGTAAAAGGGATTGATATGATCCGTCAGATTATGATTTACAATATGACGCTAGGTGATTTTCACTTAACGGATTATTCGATATTGATCGGAAGCGCTGTGGTCTATTTTGTTATTGGAATGATGACGTACTTGCGATGTGAACGGATTGCAATGGAAAAAGGCGTGCTGGGACAGTATTAGGCCAGAGCGAACGGATATGAAAATGACGGGCATGTGACTGGCTCAACCATTGAAAATCCAACGATTTGCACTGTTAGTCCAGCTTGTTTGATGATATGATAATGGTAAAAGAAACAGAAAGGGCAGTGGCCATGAAACGATTCCTTAAGCCAAACATTCTTGTTTTTGCAGCATTTTTTTTATTGATCAGTGCTTGTTCGGATGATGAAGCAAGCACCAGCCAGAATCCTGATGAAGGAATAGATCAGACAGAAGAACAGTCTGATTCTGGCGGATCTGATCAATTGGATGATCAGACCAATTACGAATCGGACACCAATCAGTCATCAGATCCGGAAGAACCGACCTCCAATGATGACAAAGAGCCTTCAAAAGCATCTTCAGATCAATCCGAAGATTCATCTGGGGGAGAAGGTGAGAGCGGAAATTCTGGATCAGAAGGAATGATTGGTGAAGAAGAGGCTGTTAATCTGGTGAAGGAGTATCTGCAGCTGAATAGCAATACAGGAATAAAGGTTGAATTTGACCATATGGATCAAGAGGATTATGTGATTCATGTTTATGAAATTGTGGAAAGTGAAGGCGGAACAACCCACACAGCAACCATAGGCTGGTACATTGTTGACGCTGTGACCGGTGATGTGCAAAACTATATGGGTTTATAACAGACAGTTGGCCATCTGAATTAGGCCAACTGTTTTTATATTAATCTTTTTATTTTGCTGCTTTCTGAAGTTTGTGAATGACTTTCAGTGACTTGCCGGTACCGATCGCTACGGATTCCAGAGGGCTAGGGGCAATGTGGACAGGAACAAACAGCTCCTGGGACAGCCATTCCTGCATCCCTTTTAATAACGCACCGCCGCCAGTCAGGGTAATGCCGTGTTCTACGATATCTCCACTTAATTCAGGCGGGCAGCTTTCCAGTGTTACCCGTATAGCTTCTAAAATTTGCTCTAATTTGTCCTTGATGGCTGATTGAATCTCATATGAAGAAAGGGTCACGGTTTTCGGCAGACCAGTCACCATATCTCTCCCCCGAATATCCATGGTTAGCTCCTCATGATCAACTAAGGCGTGACCAATTTCCATTTTGACCTGTTCAGCTGTCCGGTCACCGATAAGAATGTTGTGCTTCTGGCGGATTTTTTGAATAATCGCCTGATCCATGTGATCTCCAGCTACACGTACCGAACGGGAGGATACAACACCCCCGAATGAGATGATGGCAACTTCACTGGTACCTCCGCCAATATCAACGATCACGTTTGAAATGGGTTCATCAACGGGGAGTCCTGCGCCAATGGCTGCTGCAAGAGGTTCCTCAATTAAATAAACCTGTTTCGCTCCATATTCTTTAATGGCGTTTTCAATGGCCCGTCTTTCTACGGATGTGGACCCGGTCGGGGTACAGATGACTACGACAGGTTTTCTGAGTGAATGGCCGACTTTTTTGCTGACTTTTTTAAGCATAGCTTTCAGCATTTTTGTCGTTACTTCATAATCCGCAATAACCCCATCTTTTAACGGGCGGACCGGGATGATATGTTTCGGTGTTCTTCCAATCATTCTTTTCGCTTCGTCGCCTACAGCCAGAACATCCTTCGTATCTGTGTCAATTGCTGCTACGGAAGGTTCATTAAAAACAATGCCTTTGTTTTTCGTATAGATGAGCAAATTGGCGGTGCCAAGATCGATGCCTATTTCTGGTGATGAAAACATACTTTTTCCCCCAATATTCGTCATTTTCCTCCTATACCTATTCTCCTAATTTTAAATAATTATGGGGGATATGGCTCCATGTAAATTATGTAAAAAATAAACAGGGAACCACGTCCCTGTTATCCTGAAACGTTATTTTTTCTTTTGAGCTAGTAGGTTGGCAAGAATGGGCTTTTTGTAGCTTTCCAGCTTTCGTCCTTCATAGTAGCGCACGCCCAGTTTCTTCAATTCCTGTACATACCAGCCTTTGCTTCCTACGTGCATGAAAGACACCCTTTCTTTTCATAGTTTTGAAGACTCGAGGGTCATTGTAACATCTGAAAAGGGGAGAACGAAAGGGGATATTTAAAGAAATGATGGTTTTTGCCTTGTACCCCCGGCTGATTTACAATAAGAGTATGATCAGAACGAAGGAGAATGGAGAATGGATCGCTATATATCCTATAAAAATATGGAGAAACGGGTACAAAAATTAAACGATCATTATGAAATAGATTCAGATTCTTTTTATAAAATTGCAGACCAGGTTCTGGAACAGGATATCCCTGCTGCTGATAAACTTATGCATGCTTTTCAAAAGTTATTACGAAAAGTAAATGATGAGATCAGCCAGATGGAAAATGTTATGGATGTCAAACCGAGCTGTCAGATGGGGTGTGCCTTTTGCTGTTATTTTCCCATTATTGTCAACCGCATGGAAGCAAAACTGATCGAGCAAGCGATTGAAAACATGGATGAAGATCGGAGGAACAACCTTAAGAATCACCTCAAGGAATACTTTGCAAAGTATGAGGAAGAACTGAAACAGTTGACAGCCCTTGATTTTGAGACCGATGAGCATTTTAAACGAAAATACATTGCCAGACAGGTCCCTTGTCCGATGCTGGATACGAACACGAATACGTGTCTGGCTTACGAGGTACGTCCAATTCCCTGCCGAACGTACCTGAATTATAATAACCCCAAAGTCTGCAGGGATAACCTGATGCCGATAGAAACGATCAGCTATGAATTTTTATATGATGATTACATGGGCACTTTAAATGAACTGTTGCAGGTGATGTTTGAAGAAGGAGATACAGCCTTTGTTAACTATCCGGAAGATGCTTTTGCGTATGATTATTTGCCAGTGTGGCTGGAACAATGGGTGAAAGGGGATCAGGAGATCGAGGGAAAAGAGGGTAAAGGTGAATAAGTGATAATGGACAGTTAAAGGGGGCAAAGGCGTATAATATGTCTGACATGTTTCTTTCTTTTATGGACAACCAAAAATGAATAGTCAGCAAAAGATGCTGTACACCTTAATACTGGATGGCCCCCACTAAAAATAAATGAGCCTGGGAAAGAAAGGAAAAAGACGAGCGAATTGCTTAAAGAAATATTTAGCGCAGTAAAAAAATATCCGAACTCATTCATGTGATGATTGAATAAAGCTCGGATATTTCATTGCAATTTTGCAGTTTGTCACATGTGATTTTTAACCTTTTAAAGTAACAGGATCATAAATTCCAGGGAATCGGTCTATCCCGTAATCAAATTAATAAATACAATAATAATGCCGATCGGCACGACCCATTTCATCAGCCATCTCCAACCTGCATACAGTACAGGAGAAGATGCTGTGGATGCCATGAATTCCTGCACGACCAGTTTTTTGTCCATCCTGTGTACAATAAATAACGCAATCAGCAAACTTCCGACCGGCAGCAGAATGTTACTGACCAGAAAATCTGAGGCATCGAATACATTTTTGCCAAAAATCTGAAATTCAGCCAGTGTACTGAATGATAAGGCAGCCGGAATTCCAGCCAGGAAGATGATGATCCCGGTAATGAATGATATGGTTTTTCTTGCATTCGGCTTCTTTTCTGTAAAGGCAGAAATAATAATTTCAAACAGACTGAACGAACTGGTTAATGTAGCAAACAAAAACAGCAATAGAAAAAGACTTAAAAAGAGTTCACCCAGCGGCATCTGGGAAAAGACTGTCGGCAGGACGATAAATAGTAGGCCAGGCCCCTCTGCCGGTTCTAAACCAAAGGAGAATACGGCAGGGAAAATCGCAAGTCCAGCCAGCATGGAAACAAAAATATTCATAATGGCTACCCAGCCCGCCGATGCAGGAAGGCTAACATCCCGATCAAGATAAGAGCTGTAAGTGACCATTACGGAAAATCCTACAGCAAGGGCAAAGAACGACTGGCCGAGAGCATACAGGATTCCTTCCCCGGTTATATTCTCAAAGCTGGGTGTCAGGAAAAAACGGATCCCTTCCATTGCCCCTTCTAACGTTAACGAGCGGACGACGATGATGATGAAAAAGATAAATAACAGTGGCATCATGTACTTATTTGCTTTTTCAATTCCGTTTTGAATGCCGAATGACAGGACAATCACGTTAATTAAAATGAAAAGGGCAAGTCCCAATAAGGTAATTGAAGGGCTTGATGTCACTGAACCAAACAGTTCCGGGTAGTCTGTGCTGCCGCTGATTAGCTTGCCCGGAATGGACATGGCTGTATAAATGAGAACCCATCCGCCTGCCACGGAGTAAAAAGATAACAGCAAAAAACTTCCGATTAAGCCAATGCGGCCGACCCATGGCCAAGCGGAATCAGGTGCCAGTTTTTTATAAGCACTGATCGCTTCTTTGCCGGCCCCCCGTCCAATCACGAATTCAGATATCAGCATGGGCAATCCAATGAACAGCGTGAAGGCAATAAATATCAAGAAAAAGGCTCCTCCGCCATTCATGCCGGTGACATAGGGGAATTTCCAGATGGCCCCCAGACCGATTGCTGCCCCGGCTGACGATAGAATAAATCCTAATTTAGAAGACCATTGTTCTTTTCTCCCATCCATAGTTTCAGCCCCTTTGCAAATGAATTAGGTTTAAAGTTTTGTGCGTATATTCCACAGCTCCGGGAAGAAGCAGTGGTCAAGCACTTTTTTTAGATAGCCTACACCTGATGACCCACCTGTCCCCATTTTGTGGCCGATAATCCGTTCTACCGTTTTCATATGTCGGAAGCGCCACTGCTGGATCCAGTCTTCGATGTCAATCAGTTTTTCAGCCAGCTGATAGAGATTCCAGTATTTGTCTACATCTCTGTAAACGGCAAGCCATGCCGCTTCCACCGAAGGGTCTCCTTTATAAGGTCTGGTGTAATCCCGGTCCAGAAGCTCAGGATTAATATCGAACCCTGCTTTTGCAAGCTGCTTAATGGCAGCATCATATAGACCCGGTGCTCTGTAGGCTTCTTTTAATTCTTTTAACAGTTCCTGATCTTTTTCGTAGATTTTTAGGATATAGTCTGATTTATAGCCCAGCGCAAATTCAATCATTCGGTATTGATAGGACTGAAAGCCGGAAGCCTGTCCCAATTTATCCCGAAACTCCATATATTCAGATGGAGTAAGGGTTGACAGAACATCCCAGGCATAAATGATCTGTGACTGAATTTTAGATACCCTGGCCAGCATTTTAAAAGCCGGGTCAAGCTCATCCTGTTCAATATGGTCAATGGCTGCACGGATTTCATGAAGAATCAGTTTCATCCATAGTTCACTGACCTGATGAATGGTAATGAACAGCATTTCATCATGATGGTCAGACAGCCGATGCTGACTGGATAGGATTTTGTCTAGCTGCAGATAATCCCCATAGGTCATATTATTTTTAAAATCTGTGTGAACACCTTTTTCCTTTTCCATTTCTGAAAGATGTCTGCTCATGTTCATCCCTCCGAATTTATAGGTTTTACAATCGCTCGTACAGGACTGCCGTCTGCCCCTCTAATTGGGAGGGGCAGGGCGATTAAATCATAATCCCCCGGCTGAAGGTGGTGCAGGACCACATTTTCTAAAATGGCGATTCCGTGCTGGTGCAGAGCATGATGAGCGGCCATATCTTTGCTGTCCAGGGGGTCCACTGAAGGCACGTCAACTCCCACAAGCTGGATTCCATGTTCCTGTAAAAAAGGAGCAAGATCCGGCATCAGGGGAGGAATGTTTTCCGGGAAGTGATCCGGATTCTGGTGTGCCGATGTCCGAAGCAAGATGTGGTTAACATCATGTAAATTCACATCGCTAAGTTCACTTGCACCGATAGATTTGCAATGGGAAACATCGATCAGCCTGGCTCGTCCAATGAAGCGGTTAATATCCAGCTCATCAATCGTTGCTCCCTCGTTATCAAAGTGGAATGGGGCATCCACGTGGGTCCCAGTATGCAGGCTGGTCGTAATTCTTCCAATATTGACCGAGCCTGTCTGTTCTTTTGAAAATGAAATTTCATAGGAAAAAGGGGTGTCCCCCGGCCAGTGACCGATACCATGATGAAGAGGCTGGGAGATGTCGATCCACTTCGTCATGCCACGACCCCCCGTTTGTTTTCATATTTTTTATAGGTTTCATTTTTCATAATATCTTTTAAAATCTGAACAGTGCGATAGACATCCTCAAACGTATTGTAGAGGGCAACAGGTGCCAGACGGATGCCGTTTGGAGCCCTGAAATCTGGAACGACATTTGCATCTTTTAATGCTTTACAGATTCTTGCTGCTTCCTTATGTTCCAGATAAATATGACCGCCTCGCTGATCATCTGCAATTGGATTGCCAAAGGTAAAGTCATATTCCTTCAGCTCCTGATGAATTAAATCCATCATAAACTGGGTAAGCTTTAGTGATTTTTCTCGAATGTTTTCAATTCCGGCCTCCTTGAATATTTCAAGGGAACCGATTAATGGTGCAGCACTTAAAATGTGCGGGGTTCCAATCTGGAAAGCGCCCGCATCTTCTGCCGGTGTGAGAGTATGCTCCATATCGAACTGTTTTTCTTTATGGGAGCTGAACCACCCGGCAATTCCAGGCGTTTTACCGAAGTGTTTTTCATTCACATACAGAGCTGCCACGCTTCCAGGTCCAGCATTTAAGTGCTTATAATTGCACCAGAAGGCAAAATCTACATCCCACTCATCCAGGGAATGGGGGATGGCGCCAATGGAATGGCATAAGTCGAATCCAATCATAATGTTTCGCTTATGGGCTTCTTCGGTTAAGCGTTTCATGTCCAGAATCTGACCGCTTCGATAGAGGACACTTGGAAGTACAATTAAAGCTACATCTTCTGTCATTTGTGCCATGATGTCTTCTTCATCAAGGGTGTGTCCATCCCGGCTTTTCACCCGAATCAGATGATCATCAGGATCATAGCCTTTAAGTTTGATCTGGCTTTGCAGTGCGTATATATCCGATGGGAAATTAAGTTCATCAGCTAGAATTTTTGTTTTACTGCCTTCGGGGTCATAAAATGTTGCAGCCAGCTGGTGCAGGTTCACGGTAGTGGAACCGCTTACAATGACTTCATTCGGTTTAGCCCCTACCAGATCAGCCATCTGATCCCCAAGGTTTTCGGAAAGATAAAACCAGGGGTGTTCCCCAGTTGTCCATCCGTCAATTCCATAGTTTTTCCAGGAATCCAATACATCTAAAAGTGATTTTTCTGCGCGTTTTGACAAAAGTCCGAGTGAGTTTCCGTCAAGATAAATGACATCATCCTTAATGTAAAACTCATCCCGAAACTTGTGCAGCGGATCTTCCCTGTCTAATTGACGGGCATCTTTCAGTGTTAAAGACATAGGCTTTCACTCCAGGTTCGAAATTTTCTGTCATTTACGGTAATTTTACTATAATATTTTATTGACATCATGTCAATGATATCATGTCAATAAGAAGAAAAATTTAGAATTTTGAATTATAATAGATGGTAAGAGAGAGTCAGTCAGAAAGGAAGAGTGAGATGAGACAGGATCACCAGCATTTATCTCCCAGACAAAAGCAGGCTATCCAGACAAGACAGGAGTTATTGGATGCCGGTCTTGAAGTTTTTTTAGAAAATGGATTTCAGAAAACGACCATCTCCCAGATTATTAAAAAAGCCAATAAAGGGTATGGTACGGCCTATGTTTACTTTCAAAATAAGGATGAGCTTTTTATTGAATTAATGGAGCATGTCATGAACCGTTTTTATGAAGTTGCTGAGCTTACCTTTGAACCGGAATCAAAACAGGAGGCTTATGAGCAAATTGAACGCCAGGTACGTCTCTTTTTAACACTGGCTGTTCAGGAACGGAAGATGCTGAATGTGATGAGGGAAGCTATGGGGATTTCAGAAGCGGTAAATGAGAAATGGATTGAAATCAGAAAGAGATTTATTAAACGGATTACTGAGGATATTCAATATTCCCAGAGAGCAGGACTGGCAAAATCAAATCTTGATGCAGCGTATATAGCGAGAGCATGGTTCTATGCCAATGAAATGTTCATGTGGGACATGGTGGCAAATGAAAATGTTTCACTTGATGACGCTGCCCGCAATTTGACTATGATGTATACCGGTGGATTGTATGAATGATCTCAAAGCAAGGGAGGCAACTACATGAGGCTGAACTGCGAAAGAATGGGGCTGGGACAAAACAAAGAAACACCTGAACTTTATTCAATCTATACTCCGTCAACATGCTTCGCTTTTTGCGGAACGGCCTAAGGCTTCCTCAGGCAGCTCATCATTCTGTTTTTAGGGATTTTCTGTTTCTGCTGTTCCCGCGAAGCACAGGACGTGCTTGACCACAGGGCGTGGCCGCTTTTAGTCGACCAGGGTTCTCGGCATATTGACTGTGTTAAATTTTTTTTCAGGCAATTGGTTCGCCTTATCCACCGATCATCCCTTTATGTCCCAGCCTCTTTCATTGCATATGAAGCTTCGGCAAGGCCTCAGGCTCCTCCTTGCTGATTGGCTAATAACACCTGGGCAATGCCGACAAAATATTCAGATTCACGAATAATATGATCCAGTACCACTTTGGCTGTTGGATTATTGCTGACTGCCTCACTGTTGTTTTTTATTTGCTGGCAGAGTTTAATAAAAGCCAGGCTCTGATGCAAACAAAAATCGACTAGCTTCAATACGCTGTTATACAATTGATCAGGGATATAATAAGGTGAACGGACAATGGATTCTATGTAACGTACAACTTGCTGATGGGTTTTGGACAGAGCCTGTTCCCATTCTTTAAGTGCATCAACATATTCCCCCTCCAGGCCGCTGACCAGTTCACGGATTACGACGGTGTGCTCTTCTTCCTGGTGTTTCCAGAACTCCGCTTCATCTAAAATCCGTAAAGGCATTTGATGTCCATAATAAAATTGCAGTGTAATCTCCCCCATTTTAGTTTCTTGCTAACCATCGTATGGGAATAAAATCGATTATATGAATGATTATAATGAAAATGTAATCTTCCATATTGGAAAGGAGAATCAACTGTGACAACCATTGAGGTGATTAAAGGAGATATTACGAAAATTAAGGCGGATGCTATCGTTAACGCGGCTAATGAACAGTTGGCAGGGGGCGGCGGTGTCGATGGCGCGATACACCGGGCAGGGGGACCTGCTATAATGGCAGAGTGTCGACAGATCGGCGGCTGTCCGACCGGTCAGGCTGTTATCACAACGGCTGGAAATCTCCCTGCAAAAAAAGTCATACATACTGTAGGTCCGATCTGGAAGGGAGGACATCACCGGGAAGAAGAGCTGCTGGCGAACTGCTATAAACAATCCTTGAAACTCGCACTGGTACATGGGCTGTGCACCGTTGCATTTCCGAATATCAGTACAGGGGTTTATGACTATCCGAAAAAGGAAGCGGCAAATGTGGCTATTCAGACCGTCCGGGATTTTACGAAGGAGAATGAAGGGCTGGAAAAGGTCATTTTCGTTTGTTTTGATGATGAGAATTATCAATTGTATTCAGAACATCTAAGTTCCAATTAATCGTATTTTTAGTAAACAAGGTTGAAATAGTTACCGATTTAATTAATTATGAAAAAATTTACAACAAAAATGAGTGATTACTCACTATAATTGTGTTATGATAGTAGTGAGTAATCACTCGCTAAGTTGAAAAGGAGGTATGTGAAACATGAAGGCCATGGTTGATGTTAAAGGTGTTGCCCATTCTTTCGGTAAGGAGAACGTGTTAAAAGATGTCCATCTGGAAATTCAGCCGGGGGAAATTTTTGGTCTTCTTGGTCCATCGGGTGCCGGGAAAACCACTCTTGTCAAAATGATTGCCGGGATTCTGGAACCGGATCATGGGGAAGTTTTGATCGGGGGCCAGCCAATGCCTTCTTTGCAGCTCATGAAGTCCATTGGTTATATGGCTCAATCGGATGCGTTATATCATGAATTGTCCGCGCGAGAAAATCTTGATTTTTTTGCAAGTATTTATGGTTTAAAGAAGAGGGAACGAAAAGAACAGATCCAAGAAGTAATGGAAATAGTGGATCTGGCTGATCATCTTGATAAGGTGGTCGAGCAATATTCCGGGGGAATGAAGCGGCGACTATCCCTTGCGGCTTCCCTTATTCATGAGCCGAAATTGCTGATTCTCGATGAACCGACTGTGGGGATTGACCCGGTTCTTCGCCAGTCCATCTGGAATGCCTTCAGGGATTTTCAACAACGGGGAATGACTATTTTAGTGACGACTCATGTCATGGATGAAGCGGAAAAATGTGACCGGATCGCTCTTCTCAGGAATGGGTATGTGATGGCTTCAGGAACACCGGATCAATTGAAACAGGATACGGATACCCAATCCATTGAAGAAGCTTTTCTTGTTTATGGAGGTGATAACAGATGAATATTATGGCTATTGTACGCCGAATTATACGTCAGTTTTTTCGGGATAAACGGTCAATGGGCCTGATGTTTATAGCTCCCCTTCTCGTTTTAACTTTAGTATGGCTCGTATTAGATGGGGATGATTATGAACCAGTGATCGCTGTAGAAGGAGTGCTGCCTGCGCTGGTCGATGGTCTGGAAGACGCCGGAGCAAGAGAAATCATCGAGATGACAGAACAGGAAGCCAGAGATGCATTCGAACAGGGGGAAGCGGATGCTTATATTAGTTTAAAAGATGGCAGGCCTTATATTTTGCTGGAGGGAAGTGAGCCATCTGTCAATACAGCCGTCATGAAAGTTTTTCAGGAGGCACGAAAAGGGATGAATATTGGACCTGGCCAGATGGAACCTTTAATTAAATATTATTATGGTTCCCCTGATTTAAATTTATTTGATCGGGTAGGGTCAGTGTTAATCGGCTTTTTTGTCTTCTTCTTTGTTTTTATCATCGGGGGAATATCATTTTTGCGGGAAAGAACACAGGGAACCCTTGAAAAACTTCTTTCAACTCCGATAAAACGCTGGGAGATTGTGACTGGCTATTTAATCGGGTTTGGCCTCTTTACCATTGTGCAGTCATTCATTATCGTCATTTTCTCCCTCTATGTTTTTGACATGTACATGGCGGGGGATTTCTGGCAGCTCCTTCTGGTCACCTTTTTGCTGGCTGTTACGGCACTGTCTCTGGCCACGCTGCTTTCGGCTTTTGCGAATAATGAGTTTCAGTTCATGCAGTTTATTCCGGTTGTCATCGTTCCACAGGTGTTTTTTTCCGGAATTTTTCCCCTTGAAACACTGGCCGAATGGCTGCAGTGGATCAGTTATATCATGCCACTGACCTATGGAGCAGAAGCACTGCAGCAGATGATGATCAAGGGTGTGAACCTTTCGGAAGCCTGGATGGAAATCATGATCCTTATTGTTTTTGCCCTGGCCTTTTACTTGCTGAACATTCAGGCTTTGAAAAAACATCGGCGGTTATAGGATAATAAGGAGGAATGGAACAGAGGAGGATCATGACATGATGGACCCGCAGAAACTTTTGCAGGAACTGTTAAAAATTAGCGATGATGATAAAGATATTACACCAAAGCAGGCCAAAATAATTCAGGCTGCCATTGAAATATTTGCTGAAAAGGGGTATGCCTCTGCGTCAACCAGTGAAATTGCAAAACGGGCTGGAGTAGCGGAAGGAACCATTTTCAGACACTATAAAACGAAAAAAGAGCTACTGTTATCGATTGTATCTCCGATGATTATCAAATTTGCTGCTCCTTTTTTCGCTGAAACCTTTATCCGGCAAGTGTTCAAAGATCATGAAGATAAGGGATTTGAGGAGCTCCTCAGAAAACTGATTCAAAATCGGTATGAATTTGTAAAAAATAACGTTCCCCTGTTAAAAATTGTGCTGCAGGAAATGGCTTTCCACCCTGAAATCCAGCAGGCGTATAAACAAGTATTTACTGAAAAAGTATTGCCGAAGTTTAAAAAAATGGTGGAATATTATCAGGACAAAGGGGAGCTGAGGAATGATTTTTCAGTGGATACCACGATTCGGCTAGTTATTAATACAGCGGTTGGATTTATGGTAACGAGATTTATTGTTATGCCAGACTATCCATGGGACGATGAAAAAGAACTGGAAAACACTATTCAATATATTAAAGACGGGATTTTTTCTTAATGAGTATGCTGTCAGGCATTTCTCTCATTTTTCAGGATGATTTTGTAACCAATTGATGGGCCTGTCGTCTTTATAAATAGAGAGGGAGGCCCATAATATGAAAAAAATACTCTTTATACTGACACTCCTGTTTTTGGGTGCATGTTCGAATGAAACTGCTCAGGACTCTTCGTTGAATACAGAGGAGGCTCAGAACGGGCAGACTTCTGAAATACATGACGATGATGAAAAAAATAAGGACAGTATTTTAGAATTAAAAGTAGAAGACTTTAATACATCTACCATTAATTTTGCTATGATGATGTTCAGGGAATATCTGGAGAGTTTAAAGCAGAGTGCCAGCCTGAGCAAAAAAATAAAAGATTACCACATTAATAACATCGAAGTGATTGAACAACGTGCAGATGGATTTAAGTTTTCGGTAAATTTTGACCTGAAACCCTTTGATTGGGATCAGTACATAGTTGCAGGAAATGGTGTGATGGATGAGGAAAGTAAGTGGATCAAACGGAAAATTTTGTTTGTAGATGTGGAAAAAGAACACCTGGATGATGCAGTGATCTACAGAATTGTCAGTCTGGGAACAGGACCATAAAGTGAAAGGCCTTCTCAAAGCAGTGTTACGGCTGGAGAAGGCCTCTGTTGTATTCAGTTTTTCCATTCAACGTGGGCCAGGAAAGGATTTTCTTAAGTTTATTTCATTTTCTGATGGGCATTCTCCAGCGTTGGAATCTTTATATAGCGTGGATCATCAACGGGCTTTTGATTCGATCCAGTGATCCAGACAGCCCGCATGTCAAGCTGCAGAGCAGGTGCTACTTCATTCATAAAGTTGTCCCCTATGGAAAGAACTTCATCAGAATTCACTTGATAGACCTCCATGACCCTTTGCAGGTGCTCTTTTGTCTTCACAGGTTTATATGCCGAAGTAATCCGGTCATCAAACAAATGATCGAGACCAAGTTGGGCTAAAATCCGCTCAGCATCATCTTGTTCACTATTGGTCATCAACACGAGTTTTTTGAATGGTACGATGGATTCAAGAAACTCTTTCAAACCTGGGGTAGGTTTCAAATAGTCATCTTTTTCGGCCATCTGCTCTTTAGTGAGATGGTAGGCAACTCCTGTATCCTTGTTCGTCAATCCGAAGTGGCGGGCGATTACAAATGGCGGCCACCAGCCATCGCCAATAGGAACCCACCGTTTAAAATCAAATTCTTCTACCGAAAGTTTTTCCGGCGCATCGGTAATGTTCACCGTGTTATGGTTCCAGTCACTCGCTCCTGTTAATGTCTGGGTAAATGGATCCCACTTCCAGATTACATCCTCTTTTGCATCGTAGACGCTTCCGATTTTCAGGGGGCTCTTTCCAGCCCGGAAAGATTCATACATTTTCATAAAATCGCTCTGCTGTGAAGAAGTGAGAAGGTTTTTCATGTTTTCGGCAAATAATTGAAAATGGCCTGTACCTTCATATAATGTGCCATCCATATCAAAAACGATGACTTTTGCTTGATGGATAAATGATGCGAACATGGACAAAATCCTTTCATTCGGTTTTTTTAGAACTGTTTCGTCCCATAGTCCTTTCCTTATTTTAACATAATATTATATTCAGCTGACAGATTTCTACTAATCATAGGTTTAACTCTATTCATCGATCCTGGGCTCTAGTAAAATAATAGAAAAGTGTTGTAGGAGGAAACCCGCATGTTATCATCAAAGAAATTTGTCTGGATATTATTTCTGCTTTTCTGGCTGTGGCCAGCTTCATGGTTTTATGCCCAGCCGGTAGATGAATCATACATCATGGAAGGGGCATATGAGCAGGTCAATATATTCCGTGATCAATTGGGACTGAATCCATTAAACCAGAATAGTGCCCTTGAGCAGGCGGCAGAGGCCCATGCTGATTACCTGAGCATATATCCATCCCACGGTCATCATGAATTAGAAGAGGGTCATAAATATTTTACTGGAAAAACAGTTTTGGAGAGAACACAGTATTTTCAATACGAAGGATGGTGTATGGGAGAAGGGATTACATATGGAAAAGCAAGTGGAACCGCCGGAGTACATGATTTATTTGATGCTCCATACCATCGTCTGAGCATCATTCATCCGTTTTACGAAGAAATAGGAGCAGGTGTCAACCAATCTGGTGATCTAGTTCTGAATTTTGGCGGGAATTGTCAAAGTGATGAGCGTTATACCATCGTCTATCCGGTTCCTGGACAAAAACAGGTGAAACTGTCCTGGTATGCCGCTGAGTCCCCCAATCCACTGCGTTTTTTCCAGAAGGATCGTATTTTCACAGGTTATCCAATCAGCTTTTCCTATCACAGCAACAGTGACGAAACCCTTATCGTTAAAGAGACTTCTTTAACCAGTGAAAATGGTGAGGAAGTGGATTCATACATCATTACACCTGAAATGGAAGATATGGGGCAGCATCACGTGTTCTTCATACCTAAAGGGCCGCTGGCACCAGGGATGACCTATGAAGCCCGTGTAGAAGCCTATGTAACAGACCAAAGGGGGAAAAAGCACGATGTGAGCCGGGATTGGTCATTTCAGACTGCCAAAAGCCTTAGTGTTATGGAAATGTATCTGGATCAGTATGAAACGGGTCCGTTTTTAATCGTGGACTGGCTGACGGGCAAAGATCCGGAGGCAGTTCTGACACTGCAAAAGGATGATCTGACTTATTTATCGTTAAAGGGATACGGACAAACAACCTACCATTCTCTTGAAGCGGGCACCTATCAACTGACGATCGAAAGCCCCCTCTATCAGGAGAAAAAAAATTACGAAGTTGTTATCCAGATGGATGAAAAAACAGACAATTTGAAAATAGAGTCCTATCATCTGCTGGCAAGTGAATCTACCAAAGAATCCCCTGAAGACAGTTGGGAGACTATTGTACAGAACTACAAGAAATGGGAACCGGAAGACTCGGCATATGCTGCGGGAAAACAATGGACCATTCACTTTAACCAGCCAATGGACTCCAGTTATTTTACCAGTGAATATATTTTTGTGTTAGATGAGAATGGAGAAAAAGCAGATGTCATTCTACAGCAGGAAGAGGGTTCACCTGATCAAGTGAACGTCCTTCCTCCTGAAGGCGGCTATTTGCCCGGAGCTTCTTATATCCTTGTGATTAAGCCCATACCAAATCTCGAGAGCATCAACATGGATTCCGGGATCTATATGCCTTTTGTCATTGAGACTTCTTCCAGAGGCTAAAGAACAAAGGAGAGAGATGATGAGAACACTATGGACAGCTATTTTCATTCTTGGATATATCGCGTACAGTTTGCCGGCTTTATGGAAGGTAAAAAGAATCAACAAGGAAACATTATCTGCCGATGAGCTGGACCAGAAGATATTTGATCTCCCGAAACGATGGGCAAGGGGAACCTTAAGAGCTGCGGGAGCCAAAGTAACCATTAATGGGAATGAAAAGTTTCCGGAAGGCCCAGTTTTAATTGTGGCTAATCATCAGGGAAACTTTGATATTATGGTTCTTCTCGGGTATCTTGAAAAACCCGCTGGATTTATGTCCAAGATAGAAGTGAAAAAAATTCCCATTGTCCGTTCCTGGATGGATGAAATGCACTGTGTGTTTCTTGACCGAAAAAACAAAAGGCAGGCCGTTCAGGCTTTTGTCAAAGGAATTGACCGGCTGAAAAAGGGTCATTCCATGATTATTTTTCCGGAAGGCACCCGTACGAAGGGGCCAGCGATGCATGACTTTAAAGCCGGCAGTTTTAAACTGGCCGCGAAAGCGAATGTTCCGGTAGTTCCCGTTGTTATTGACGGAACCTACCGTATCATGGAAGAGAAAGGCATCTGGATTAAACCGGCAGAAGTGAACCTTACTGTCTGTGACCCGATCCATCCGGATGAATATAGGAACTATCCTTTGAGCCATCTGGCAGAGCGGGCGCAGTCGGAAATTATGGAAGTTTTGAACCATCAAAAGGAGTGATTCGGTATGTGCGGACGCTTTACCCTTCTTGCAGAGGAACTGGAGATTCTCGAACGGTTTGGCATTGGCCATAAGTTGGAGCATTACGAACCCCGTTACAATGTTGCGCCGGGACAGGACGTTTTGTGTGTCGTAAATGACGGAGAGAAAAATAAAGCAGGCTATTTGCGCTGGGGGCTTGTGCCTTTTTGGTCAAAGGACCCTAAAATCGGCTATAAGATGATTAACGCCAGAGCTGAGACCGCTTCCTCCAAGCCAAGCTTCAAGCATTTAATGACCAGAAAACGCTGTCTGATCATTGCGGATAGCTTTTATGAATGGAAAAAGTCAGGAAAACACAAACAGCCCCTTCGTATTTCCCTGAAAAACCGAAAACTGTTTGCCTTTGCCGGACTCTGGGACCGCTGGAAGCAGGGGGAAAAGGAACTGGTGACCTGCACGATCCTGACAAAGGAGCCAAATGATTTTATGAAGGACATTCATAACCGAATGCCGGTTATTTTGCCGGAAGAATACGAAGAAGCCTGGATTGAACCGGAAAAGAGGGACCCGGAACAGATGCGGGATTTCCTTTTAGGCTTGCCGGATGAAGATTTAACGGCATATGAAGTCTCTACGTATGTCAATAGCCCGAAAAACGAAGGGCCGCAATGTGTAGAAGGGCTGACATCAGCTGACTAAAAGGCCAGATGCTTTTTAGTCAGGTTTTTTTATGCATGAACAAAAAAATTTTAAAAATATGTAGGGGTTTCAGATTCAGATGCGTCTGTATAAATGAAACCTGATGAAGGGAGGGGGAGAACCATTCAAGACGAGGTTTTAATCAGAAAAATAAAAGCAGGAAATCAGCAAGCATTGAGGCTACTAATCGAAAGATACAAACACCATATTTTCAAAATTACTTACAGCGTTGTCAAAGACAGACAGGAAGCAGAAGATCTGGCACAGGAAACGTTCTTGAAAATGGTGGATGCTCTCCCCTCGTATCAATCCCAGGGCTTTAAAACGTGGCTGAGCCGCATTGCGCTCAATACAGCCATAGATGCCCACCGGAAAAAGAAAAGACGAAAAGAAGAGTTAACAGCATTTGATGAGCCTGAGCTGCAAGTCAGTCATGGGGAGAGTGCTGAGTCGGAAGCGATTGTGATGGAACGAGAAAGGAAAATACGGGAAGCCATTGCCCATATGCCAGAAAACTACCGATTCATCATTCACGCCTATTATTTAGAAGGAAAGTCCTATCAGGAAATCTGTGAGGCTTACAACCTTGCGAAAAAGACAGTTGAAATGCGGCTGTATCGGGCGAGAAAATGGATGCGTGAGCATTGGAAGGAGGATGAATTTTAATGTCCCATCTGAATAAGGAAGAGATAAAGAAGTTCATAGATGGAACTATGGCAGAATCTGAAGCAGAAGCTGCAGAACACCATCTGGACAGGTGTGAGGAATGCTTTGAACAATACTTGCAGTTGATTGAGACATGGGATCCTGAGGAAAAACTCTCTGATTCCTTTACGGATGCAACACTGGCATTGTTAGAGGAAAAAATTCCAGATTCGAGGGACCATTCTTCCGGCCATGCTATGCGCAAAACACTCATCAACTATGGCATAGCCGCAGGACTAACGATTGGTTTAATGTTTGCGGGGGTATTTCAAAAAGTGATTGATTTGACGGATGTTGTTGAAAATCGGCAATCATCCATTACTGCAGAATTAATGAAAAGGACAACAGGCATATTAGAAAATTTTGAGCCTGGAAAGGAGGACGACCATTCATGAACAAGTCATCAATTCTTGCTTTTTTGTTAGCTTTTTTCCCGGGCCTCGGGCATATTTATTTAAACCGAAAAATTAGAGGGGTATTCTATGCATTTAGTTTTATCGGGGCTCTGGGGCTGGCTTTTTTCACTGGGATTTACTTTGTTTATGATGATATTTTTATATTTTTCCTGCTGATTGCCTCTGGAATATGGGGGATCAACATGTTGGACATGGTAATTACTCTGCTGTGGAACAAAGAGCCTGCAGCTGCAGCTTTCCAGTACAATAATGGAGTTTCAAATGGTCATGTCAGCCAACAGGGGAATATTCCCATTCAGAACAGCCGGACCAATGAACGATTCTTGACTATTATCCTTTCTTTTATTCCTGGAGTGGGGCATTTTCACCTTGGATTAAACCAGCGTGGAGTCACACTTCTTGCCGGCTTTTTGGGTCTTGGTTCCATGATTTTATTTGTTTCCATTCTTACAAGGGAAGTTGGATTTCTCCTCTTTTTATTTATCCTGCCGGTGATCTGGATCTACAGTCTGTTTGATACGATTCAGCTGCTGAATAAAAGGGATAGGGGAGAAAAACTGGAGGATATCTCCATTATTGAGGATATTGAAAAACATCGGATCAGCGGGGAAAAAAGCAAAGTCCTGACGACCGTTCTGGCAATGTTTCCTGGTGCTGGACATTTATACCTGGGGCTTCAGAGACGGGGAATCCAGCTGATGATTTTCTTTCTGTTGTCCATATACTTACTGGATGTATTGCATCTTTCCCTTTTCCTCTTTTTGATTCCGGTCATCTGGTTTTTCAGCTTTTTTGATGCCCTGCAGCAATACAGCCGCTATGAATGGGGAGAAGTGAAAGATGTACCGGTGATCAAGTATTTCATGAATCATCAAAAATGGCTTGGAATCGGTTTAATCATTATTGGAATCTTTATTATTTTAGATTCCATATTGGTTCCATCTCTGGCCAGACAATTTCAGCAATGGGATATTAATATCTACTATTATTACAATCAGTACTTCCAGGTAGGGGTAGTCAGTTTGCTGCTTGTGGGAGTAGGCATTAAACTGCTCATGGGCAAAAAAGTGGAAAAGGAGGGAGATGAATCATGAGACAGTGGAGAATTGGGACATTTTCCATGGGGTTATCATTAATCATACTGGGGGCAGTTCTTGTATTAGCTAATTTCTTCAACTGGAACACGGCATTGATTGCTATATCCTGGTGGCCGGCGATTTTGATTGTTCTGGGGATTGAGATTCTGGTATATCTCATTCAGTCCAGAGAAAAAACTCCAATTTTAAAATATGATATTCTGTCCATTCTTTTTATTGGAATCATTGGTACAGTTGGAGTAGCCTTTTTTGTGGTCCAATCCACAGGAATCCTGGCAGAAATTCAAAAAGCCGTTCATGCGGAGGAGAAGGTAGAAACGTTGCCAGTTGTAAAAAAACAGATCCCTTCTTCGATTTCGAAAATAGTCATTCATCCTGCAGAAAACTTGAATATTGAAACAAATTCAGGCCGTGAACTCACTCTGTTTGGCATCTATGAAACAATGGCAGGAAAAGGAGATTCCCTTTCCCAGGATGATATTGTTCAGTTTGTTCAGACCGGTGACACTTTGCATGTTCAATTTTTGTCGTTGCCAGATAGCTATGGAATTAATCATTATTCCTACCAGTATGACCCGACCCTGTCTATACCTGAAGATGTGGATGTTGAAATTAAAAAGGGATTTCATAACCGGTCCTATCCTGCTATTAAGCTGCATATAGATGAATTGAAGGCAAATTGGACTGTAAATAGCAATATTGTCTGGCTTTATATGAATTCATGGGAGAACCAGAACCTCACAATCGAGGCATCTGGCCTGGACAGTCTGGAGGATAAAGCAGGTCTGCTGGTTGTAAAAGGAGCGAAAAAACAAAACAACGAAAAGTCAGATGAGCAGATTACATTTTCTAAAACCTTTGGAGAAGGGGAACATAAGTTAAAGTTTATCGATGTTGAGATGTTGTCTATTTATGAATGAACAGCGTTTAAACATTGAAAAATGGAGCTGGGACAAAAAAGAAATGAGCGGTGGAAAAGCCGAACAATTTTACTGAAAATTACGTAGTCAAAATGCGAAGACTCCTGGTCGACTAAAACCGGCCACGTCCTGTGGCCAACGTCGACACTAGCACGTCCTGTGCGTCGCGGGAACAGCACGAGCCGAAAATCCCGCAGACAGCGAATAGATGAGCTGTCGAGGAAGTTGAGGCCGTGCCCGCGGAAAGCGAAGCATTTTGACGAAGTAAAAGAATATCCGAACTAATTCATGTGATGTTTGAATATAGTTCGGATATTTCATTTACTTATGAAGTTTTGTCCCAGCCACATTTTCAGTTCGATCATTCAGCGGCCTAATTCAGCAGGCTGCTGGCAGTGATCATTACGCATTATTGAGCTTTTCTTGCTGTCTTTCTTCTTTCGCCACCTGCATGAACCGCTTCGTTTCAGCTGCAACAACCCCAGACAGTCCAAGCAGTCCAATCAAGTTCGGGAATGCCATCAGTCCATTCATAACGTCAGCGAATGTCCATACAACGTCAAGGGAAACAACTGAACCGACAAATACAAAGAGGACAAAAAATAGGCGGTAAACAGGGATTCCTTTGTCTCCAACCAGATAGCTGAACGTTTTTTCTCCGTAATAAGACCAGCCAAGGATTGTCGAGAATGCGAAGAACAGCAATCCGATTGTTACGATGTAAGAACCTGTGTCACCAAGGAATGCTGCAAATGAAGCTGCGGTTAAATCAGCTCCGTCCAGTTCCCCGCCATACTGTCCAGCCATTACGATGGTAATACCCGTAATGGAACAGACAATAATGGTGTCGATAAATACCTGTGTCATAGATACAAGTGCCTGACGTCCCGGATAATCTGTCTTAGCCGCGGCAGCTGCAATAGGTGCAGAACCTAAACCTGCCTCGTTTGAGAATACACCCCGTGCAACACCATAACGGATTACTGTACCTAAAATACCTCCGCTTACAGCTTCACCTGTAAACGCATCCGTAAAAATGGTTGCAACAGCGGGACCTACTAAATCAAGGTTGGTAAATAATACAATGAGTCCACCGATGATGTAGAATACAGCCATAATTGGCACGAAGAATGCGGTAACCTTTCCGATACTCTTAATACCGCCAAGAATAACCAGTCCTGTTAGAGCGGTTAATACAAAACCAGTTACCCATGGTGAAACATTAAATGTAGATTCAAGGGCATCGGATACGGAATTGGACTGAACCATGTTTCCGATTCCAAAGGCAGCGATGGATGCAAAGATGGCAAATAATACACCAAGCCATTTTGCGTTTAGACCTTTTTCAAGATAATACATCGGTCCGCCTGACATTTCACCGCGTTCATTTTCAGTACGGTATTTAACGGCCAGGATTGCTTCAGCGTACTTGGTTGCCATTCCAACAAGAGCAGTGATCCACATCCATAATACTGCTCCAGGTCCTCCTAAAAAGACAGCTGTGGCAACACCAGCGATGTTACCTGTTCCAATCGTAGCTGCCAGTGCAGTGGTCAAAGCCTGATAATGGGTGATGTCTCCCTTTGACTTTTTATCCTGTTTACCAGGACTGAACGCTAATTTTAAAGCATATGGGAGTGCTCTAAACTGTAGAAACCCGAGTCTCAGTGACAAATAGATACCGGTACCGACCAGTAGAATTAATAATGGCGGTCCCCAGACCAGGCTACTGACCTGTCCTAAAAATTCTGTAACTTTCTCCATGCTATTCCCCCTCAAAGTATTAATATAATAAAGTCCCATATAAAAATATTCCGAAAATTCTTGAGGATTGTCAAGGGTAATTTTAAAATCTATTCCCCAAAACCTCTATTTTCCGTTTCATCTTTTTGCGATTTTAAGTTATAGTTTTAACAGAAGAACTTAACTTATAAAAGGGGTTGAAGAAATGGTTCAAGTACTTTTTGTATGTCTTGGAAACATTTGCAGATCTCCAATGGCTGAAGCAATTTTTCGAAAGATGGTAGAAGATGAAGGACTGAGCGATCAAATAAAAGTTGACTCTGCCGGGGTCGGCCACTGGCACCAGGGTGAACCGCCCCATGAAGGAACACGGAAAATTTTAGATGAGAAAAGTATTTCCTATGAAGGCATGCGTGCCCGTCAGATCAAAGCAGAGGATTGGGATGAATTTGATTATATCATCGCAATGGACGAACAAAATATGCGTGACCTCGAAGCCATCCGCGATGAATACGAAAATGTAACTATTCAGCGTCTCATGGATCTTGTTCCTGATGCGAAGGAACAAAATGTACCAGATCCTTACTTCACAGGGAATTTTGAATATGTGTATGAATTGGTAACAGAAGGATGTAAACATTTATTAGATGAAATAAAGGAAGATCATAACCTGTAAAGGGGGGAGAGGCTGATTGGGTAAAGCCGGCTGGAAATATGGAATGATTGTCGGGGCGTTGACCGGTGCTCTATTGACGCTTGCCAAAAAATCCGATTGTCAAAAAGCTGAAGTACAGAATAAGCTAAAGGCTATTCTTGCAGAATATCAGCAGCATCCTTCCAGAGCAGTGTGTCACATTCGGAGAGGACTAAACAAAGCTGATCTGTGTATAGAAGAAATTCTCATGACACTGGATCGGCTGAGCAAAAAGCTCGATGAATATTCGAAACGATAATTCATGGTAAATTTCAATGATGGGGTGGAAAAGTTTGAGGGATATCCAGTACGTGGTTTTTGAAATTTGGAAACGTTTCTCAAAGGATGATATTACCGGGATGGCCGCCCAGCTGTCCTACTTTTTTCTTTTGTCGCTATTTCCATTTTTGATTTTCCTGCTTACACTGATTGGATTTTTGCCAATATCCGCAGAACAAGTACTGGATCTGATCCGGGATTATGCACCCGGAAATACAATGAAGCTGATTGAAGAAAATATTTATTCACTGATGAATCAAAGAAGCGGCAGTTTGCTGTCAGCGGGAATTATTGGAACATTATGGGCAGCTTCCCACGGAATTAATGCTCTGATGAAAGTATTTAACCGTGCTTATGAAACGGATGAAAATCGTTCCTTTATCCTGTCACGCTTCATTGCTATTGTGTTAACCGTATCCATGCTGCTCGTCACAATTATCGTTTTGCTTCTGCCGGTTTTCGGAAGGGTGATCGGTGAGTTTGTGTTTTCGTTCTTTGGCCTTTCGGAAACGTTTTTGCAAATCTGGAACGCGTTAAGATGGATCAGTTCCTTTTTAATTATGGTTGTTGTCCTGGCTATCCTCTATAAATTGGCACCGGATCGGCCCATCCCATTACAGCATGCTTTTCCAGGTGCTGTTTTTGCAACGGTGTGCTGGCAGCTTGTATCCCTCGCTTTTTCTTTTTACGTAGAAAATTTTGGAAACTTCACAGCGGCCTATGGAAGTCTGGGCGGCGTGATTGTATTGATGATCTGGTTTTACCTGAGTGCCATGATTATCGTGATTGGTGGAGAAATCAATGCGATTTTATTTAAAAAAAATACTCGTAAATAAGATGGGTCTGGTGATCTGAAAAGAAACTTAGTGTTTAACGTCTTTAAGCGATTATAAGGCTGGTATGGAGTCATGCTTATTTGACTTTCCCAGAGGCAACTACAAAAACGCAATTGGTAAAAAATATCCGAACTCAATCACTGCATGAATGAGTTCGGATTTTTTGACTCCTCTAAAAAAATTCATATAGTGCCTAACTTACACTATTCAAGGTTATTATACCCTATTTAAAAGCGGAAGGATGATGAAAACATGGGGATGAAACCATTAATCTGAGAAGGAGAATTCTACAACTGTGGAGCAGGATCTTACAACTGCGAGGATGAATTCTACAACTGTGGAGCGGAATCTTACAACTGCGAGGAATGAATTCTACAACTGTGGAGCGGAATCTTACAACTGCGAGGATGAATTCTACAGCTATGGAGCGGAATCTTACAACTGCGAGGATGAATTCTACAGCTATGGAGCGGAATCTTACAACTGTGAGGATGAATTCTACAGCTATGGAGCGGAATCTTACAACTGCGAGGATGAATTTTACAACTATGGAGCGGAATCTTACAACTGTGAGGATGAATTCTACAACTGAGTATTTTTGACTCTGATAGATAAAATAGTATAACATTTGGGCCTATTACAACTGAAAGAAGGGTTGTCTAGCTTCAGCGCCCAGCCCCTCGAGCTGCTTCGGTCCCCCTGCGGCGGCGACAGCCTCCTCGGTGGTCCTCCAGCCGTTTTCGGGGCTAAGCGGGGCGCTTCCGCTTTTCTTTTCAACATGCTTCGCTTTCCGCGGGCACGGCCTCAACTTCCTCGACAACTCATTCTTCGTTGTCTGTGGGATTTTCGGCTCGTGCTGTTCCCGCGACGCACAGGACGTGCTAGTGTCGACGTTGGCCACAGGACGTGGCCGGTTTTAGTCGACCAGGAGTCTCGCATGTTGACTGTGTTAACTTTTTTCTCATCTTAACAGTCTTAACCCATTTAAGATTACCAGAATCGTACTTCCTTCATGACCGATGACACCCATTGGCATATTTAATACTTGTGCAAAATTGGACAGGAGCAATAAAAAGATGACGCCTATGGAAAAGATGATATTTTGTTTGACGATTTTGCTCATGCGCCTGGATACGGTTATGGCATAAGCGATTTTGGATAGGTCGTTTTTCATCAGTACAATATCGGCAGTCTCCAGTGCAACATCTGTCCCTTCTCCCATTGCAATGCCCAGATTGGATGTAGCCAGTGCCGGTGCATCATTAATGCCATCTCCTGTCATGGCTACCTGTGAATACATTTTCTTCAAATTTCGAATATGTTCAACCTTATCTTCTGGAAGGCAGTTAGCATAATATTGATCAATCCCGCATTCTTTTGCGATTGCTTGAGCGGTACGTTCGTTGTCACCTGTAATCATCACCGTTTGAATGCCAGCCTTTTTCAGTTGAACGAGTGCTTCTTTCGCATCTTCTCTGACCACATCTTTCAGGGCAAGCAGGGCAGCAATCCCTTTTTCATCAGCTGCAATCACCAGGGTTTTGCCTTCATCAGCTAAAGATTGGGATATTCCGTTATGGAAACGTTCAACATCTTCCTGGCCGATAAATTCCGGTTTGCCAATTTTCCATATTTGTCCGTCAATTTGAGCAGTAACCCCCTCTCCGGTTACATCTCTCATATTTTCAACGCTTTTATCCGGCTCTATATTTTGCTGTTTTACATATTTGACAATGGCTTTTGCCAGTGGGTGGGTGGATTCATTTTCAATTGAACCGATAATATTAAACACTTCAGCCTTCTGAAGACCCTCACGAATATACAGGTCTGTTACCTCTGGCGTACCCTTTGTAAGTGTGCCGGTTTTATCCAGTGCAATTGCTTTAATCTGCCCCAGATTTTCCACATGAACGCCACCTTTAAACAGGATTCCGTGTCTTGCTCCATTGGAGATGGCGGACAGAGTTGCAGGCATAATCGATGCCACCAGAGCACAGGGTGACGCTACTACGAGAAAGATCATCGCCCGGTAAAATGTCGTTTCCCATGTCCATCCCAGAAGGAAATGAGGGGCAAACATTAATAACAGGCCGGTTAACAGGACGATTTTTACATAAATTCCTTCAAATTTTTCAATAAAAAGCTGAGAAGGCGATTTTTCACTTTTTGCATTTTGTACAAGTTTAATAATTTTTTGGAAGACACTTTCTTCTGCCGGTTTTGTTAACTCGACGGTAATACTGCCGTTTAGGTTTACGGTACCAGCAAAAACCTCATCACCAAACGTTTTTTCTTCTGGCATAGATTCCCCGGTAATGGCCGCTTCATCCACAGAGGTTGTTCCTCGCACGATATTCCCATCAGCAGGAATCCGTTCACCTGCCCGAACGAGAAATTGATCCCCGATTTTCAGTTCTGAAACATGTACTTCCTCAGTCTGGCCGTCTGAAACCCTAAGAGCTGTTTCGGGCTGTAACTTCATTAAAGCAGAGATTTCCCGTTGGCTTTTATTCATGGTATAGGTTTCCAATGCTCCACTTAATGAAAAAATAAAGATTAGAACGGCTCCTTCCCACCAGTGTCCAATGGAAGCAGCTCCAATAGCAGCAACAATCATTAGCAGTTCAACATTTAAGTCTCTGTTTTTAATGGTGTCCTCAATACCTTCCTTTGCTTTGGCAAATCCACCAATCACAAAGGCAATGATGTATAGAATAGCACTCCATAAATCAGTGAAGTAGCTTTCGGTTAACCATGTAAAGAGAATTAAAGCACCACTCGTCATAGCAGCTATTAACTCCAGGTGAGTTTTTGCCTTTTTCATCCATGTCACATTTGATTCTTTGTGCTGTTTTAGATAGTTTTGCGGAATCGCTTTCGGTTCGGCACCCACGATTCTCAACTCCTCTCCCTAATTGAGAATGGTTATTAGTTGCGGAAATCATCAAACATCCCGTAATTTCAATAATTGATAATGATTTTCATTTTAATTAAAATTATAATAATTTTAATTTAGGTATTTTTATAATAACATAACGGCGGAGGAAGTCAACAAAAATAGTCATCTTTTTATTTCGGTATGCACAACTTTTTTTGCGTGTGATCTATTTCATCATCTGTTTATATTTTTTTGGATGTTTATGATTTTGGATCTCATTGACCAGAAGCCAGAGCTTTTAGCTTACCTACGAAAGATGTCTCCACCTCTTAGCGTTAGCGTAGGTGGTGGAGTATGTCACAGCAATAAAGGGTATGGATTGCTTCAGGAGAGTAAGCTCATCTATAATAGTTCAGTGGATATTTTAGAGAGAGAAGAGGTTCTGGTATGAGTGCAGAGAAGTTTTTTAAGCATCCCATCGGAGCGGCGATGGCAGCCTGTGCAGCCACCTTTTTGTGGGGGAGTGCCTTTCCGTTTGTGAAATGGAGTTATGAAGTACTGAATATACGTCCGGAAGAAACGTGGGAGCAGATATTGTTTGCGGGATATCGATTTTTTCTGGCTGCGTTAATGATATTCTTCTTTTTCTCGCTTGCACGGCAGAATATGAGGTTTCAGAAAGAAAACACGTCCAGAATTGTCAGAATAGGTTTCTTTCAGACGTTTTTGCAGTATATCTTGTTTTATATTGGCTTAAGCCACTCGACAGGAATACAGGGTTCGATTATCGCCGGGACCACTTCTTTTTTTCAGATGATCATTGCCCATTTTTTGTACCAGAATGACCATATGAATAAGAGAAAAGTATTCGGCCTGGTTATTGGTTTTACTGGAGTTGTATTCGTGAATATTCAGCAGGGGACGCTGAGTTTGGTATTTGGCCTTGGAGAGATCTTGCTCCTATTGGCTATGGTCACCGGCGCAACTGGAAATATTCTGGCGAGAGAGGGGAGCCAGCAGATTCCGGTTCCTTACCTGACCGCATACCAGATGCTGTTTGGCTCAATCGGCTTACTTGCCGTTGGAGGATTTGCTGCTGGATGGTTCCCTTTTCAATTTAATTTTACGGCGGTATTGCTGCTCGGATATCTTTCTTTTTTATCAGCAGCAGGTTTTATTTTGTGGAATAACGTGATGAAATACAATAAAGTCGGCAATATATCCATGTATTTGTTTCTCGTTCCTGTGTTTGGGGTCATGCTTTCAGGATTGATTTTAAATGAAGCGATTCACTTGTTTGTCTTATTAGGACTATCGTTTGTCGTAAGCGGTATTGTTATTGTCAACAGAAAAGGAAAAAAAGCCCGTGCCAGCATCTGATTAATCGCTGGGCGGGCTTTTAATGAATATCCGTAAAAGTGGTTACGCATATGAAGGGTGATCTGTTCTGAGCCCTGGTTATTCAGGAAATGCCGGCATCAGTACCGGAACCCGTTTGCATATCTGTATCGGATGTACTTCCTTTCACAGTGATGGCGACGAAAATGATAAAAATAATTACGGTTATGAAATAGAAAAATGATGCACCAGGTAAAAATTGGATAAACAGTCCTCCTAACAAAGGACCGATAATACTCCCGGCACTAAAGGAAACGCCGCAAAGGATATTGCCAGCAGGATGAAGGGATTTTGGTAGCATGTCGGTCATATAAGAGATCCCCAGAGAATAGATCGAACCGACCAGCATGCCTGAAAGGGTGAACAGAATAAAAAGCCAGAGCACTGAGTGTTCCAGCAGACCTGCAAAGAAAAATATGATACTTCCTGCTCCAAGGGCCAGAGCCAGCACTTTTTTTCGGCCAATACGGTCGCTCAGCATCCCGAGAGGAAGCTGCGTAATCAGGCTTCCAGCAGCAAATGATGGAATGATGAATGAAAGGATATCCACATCGTGACCGATCCGCATTCCATATACGGGAAAATTTCCATGAAGGCTTGCCTCTAAAAATCCATAGGCAAATGGCGGGAGCAGTGCGATCCATGCGAGTTTGAATGCTTCTTTAAATCGCCCTGCAGAAGAACTTGACGCAACTTCATACGGGTTATCATCTTCCGGCCACTCATTTCGGACAAAAAACATCAATGCCCAGATGAGCAGGCTTAATGATGCGCTGACAAGAAACGGAAGGTAGGGATGTACAGATACCAGTCTGGTCATCAGTGGCCCAAGGGCAAATCCGAGCCCAAATGACAGCCCGTACAGGGCCATATTTCTGCCGCGGTTATGATCTTCGCTTGTCGTTGTAATCCATGTCTGGGTTCCGAAATGTAAAATATGATCTCCTATTCCTATCATTAATCGGAGAACAAACCAGAACCATAAGGCTTCCCAAATAGTAAAGAAATATAACGACAAAATAACAAGAGCCCCTCCTGCAAGAATGACAGGTTTATATCCAAAACGGTGAAGGGGCTTCTCCATAAAAGGGGAGGCTAATAATACTCCAATGTATAAACCTGTAGCGTGCAGACCGTTGATGGAGGAGGAAATACCGCTGTTTTCCAGAATCACTGCAATCAAGGGAAGCAGCATCCCTTGAGAAAACCCGGAAATCAATACGAGTGCAATTAAAATACGAAACCGACCTTTCTCAGATACCATGAGTATTCCCCCTTTGATGAATGGACAGTGATTATTGTAACCGATTGAGGAAAAAAAGAAATAAAAAATGCTTAAGTTTTGCAAAAGTCAGTTATTAGAGGTTAATTTATATGTACAAACATTTATTGAGGGGTTGTAGAAACATGGAATTTAAATTAAAGGGAAACAAGATTGAAACAGAATTTGAATATGGAAAGTTAGATATCTCTGCGAATTCAGAATATGGATTTCGTCCTTTTCAACTGATGATCGCTTCCATTGCAGCCTGCAGCGGTTCGGTTTTTAAAAAGGTGCTGGATAAAAAGCGGATGGATTATGAAGATATTACGATCTCGGTTGATTATAAACGAAGCGGGGATCAGATCAATCGAATTGAGAAAATTCATCTTTCGTTTTTTGTAAAAGGTCAAAATCTAGATCAAAAACAACTGGAAAAAAGCCTCGCCCTTTCTCATAAATATTGTTCAATGGTTCAGTCCGTAAAGGAGAGCATAGATATTACGGTATCTGTTGAAATTAAAGAGTAATGAAATAGTGGGATTTTGCCGCAGTCCTAATTATGTGCATAGATTTTTCTTCCTTGAAAAAAATAAGAAAAAAATGAAAGGACTGTGGTGATTGTGAAAAAAATATGTCCCGCATTGCTCATCTCCTTTTTAATCGGATTTATGCTGCTGCCCGGGATGATTTTCGCCGAAGAAAAAGCGGAAAAGATCACACCAAAAAATATCCCGAGCCATGTTTTAAATATTTCCAAAGAAAACACATATCCAAACTCGACGAAGGACTTCACCTTCCTCGAACCAAGCGATTTAACAAAGGAGCTCATTGAAAGCTCAGAAGTGAAAATTGATAATCCAGAGCTCATTAAGATGCTGAATGAGACGACCATTAAACCTTCTCCCATTGCCTTTGGCTATCGGAGCATGATCTACCTGGGAAGCTGGCCATTAAATTATGAATCCCAGGAAACCAGCGTAAACTGGGAATACCAGCAGATTAATGTGAACCAGGTCAATAATTACGGCGGAAACAGCAAGAAAACGCTGCATTATATTCAAGAACAGAGGAAGGAAATTAATGGAGGACTAACCTCGAAGGTTGACCATCCCAGGGACATTAAACGGCTTATTTTACTGAAGGCTCAGGAAAATGTTGACCTTCCGTTATCTTTTAAAACGGTCATCGGAAAAGGGACGAAAAAAGGCCAGACATACGGTATCCCAACGAAAAAAACAGGCTATCTGTATGCCTATGCACCCGCCGTCAATGAAAAAGGGGTTATTACCTTTGGAGAAGTATATATCAAATTAAAGGGTTCAGAAAAATCTCTTGTCGTAAAAAACGTGGAAAAGCAGGGGATAGGAGCCTGGATTCCGATTCAAGATTATGTCGCTTTTTCTTTCCAGTTAAAAAATCATTAAGTAAGAAAAAAGTCCGCTCATTCCGGCTGTCTGCCGGGAGCGGACTTTATTTCTATATGCTGTTCGGCCATTTCAATCTGATGCTCGTATAAGGTTTCGGCAAGAATCTGTCTGACGCGTTTGGCAGCTGTCCAGTATACTTGATCATCTACAAGACCAATAACTGTATATTGATATCCACGAAAATCATTATTCAACGATGTCATGCCATACACTTGAAAGGGTTCAATAGATTCACCAGCTGGATTACGCTTTAAATAAGTGTCCAATTCATTGTTCATCCTCCGGCAGGCCACTTCAAGGGTGGCAAATACCTTTTTGGGATCCTCATAAAAACTGGTGGTCACATTTTCGATAACCCGCATCTTTTCAATATTATAATTTTGAATCGTTTTGATTTCCCCGTTGCTGATCGTCAGCAGCTTTCCGCTCCATTCCCTGATTTTCAGAAAACGAAGTCCGATATCTTCCACCGTTCCATTAAACGTGTTGTTAACGGAAACAAAGTCTCCTTTGTGCAGCTGCTTTTCATAAAGCAGAAAAACCCCTGATAACATATCACGGATAATACTCTGTGCTCCAAGGCCTAAAACCACACCTAGAATTCCGGCACCAGCCAGAACTTGAGTAACCGGTGCTCCAAATACCATCAGAGTATAAATAATAAATCCAAAGGTCGCGGTGTACCGTACGATGGAATTAATCATAGATTCCAGTGTCTGTTCTTTCCGTTCTTCCAAAAAATCTGTGCGTCTGAAAAAGGACTGCACGAGTCTTTTGATGATATATACAGCCAAAACCGTTATGATGGCTCCAGTGATTAATTGGAAAATAGGGTTTTCAAACCATTCGCTTAAAAACTTTGTCGTTTCAGTAACGAATACAGGCATATATGTTCCTCCTATGGCTTCATATAGCTATTATACCTAATCTTTCTCAACTATATTTGAAAAATATATTGTATTAGGCTTGATTTTTTTAAATAATTACTTTATCATGATAAATCGTTAATATATTATCGTGATAATAAGATAAAACAATGTACAAAGAGAGGGATTTGACATGTCAGTGCTAACAGATCCAGTGATTATGTCAGTGCTAGTTATGGCAGTATTAAGTTTGTTTCGAGTCAATGTAATGATAGCAATTATTGCAGCTTCTTTAACAGCAGGTTCCCTTTCCGGTCTTTCTTTTCAGGACACCATAGATTTGTTGATAGACGGTATGGGAGATCAGTCGAGTACAGCTTTAAGTTATATTTTGCTGGGTGCTTTTGCGGCCGCTATCGGATATACAGGGATTACCAATGTACTGGTGAAAAGCCTCCTGAACGTGATAAAGGGAAAAAGGGGAATCATGCTGCTTGTGATTGCCGGTGTAGCATCTTTGTCCCAGAATGTCATTCCGGTTCATATCGCTTTTATCCCGATTTTAATTCCGCCTTTATTAAAATTATTTGATCAGATGAAAGTAGACCGCCGTGGTGTGGCTGCAGCCCTGACCTTTGGCTTGAAAGCGCCTTATATTATGATACCGGCAGGGTTTGGGCTGATTTTTCATGGCATCATTCAGAGTGAAATGGAGAATAATGGTGCAGCCATTTCCATGGAGGAGGTTGCATTATCCATGCTTATTCCCGGTTTTGGGATGATTGCCGGTCTTTTAATTGCGGTATTTTTCAGCTACCGTAAAGACCGTGACTACCCGATGGAAGCACAAATCGCTGAAGAGGCCGCAGCGGGGTTGGAAGAAGATCTATCCGGGCACCGCTTTCAGTACAAGCATGTGCTGACACTCGTAGCGATTGTGGCTGCCCTTGCTGTTCAATTAATGACACAAAATTTAATTTTAGGTGCTTTAACAGGAATTGTTCTGATGTTTATGTTTGCGCAGGTTCCTTTCCCAAAGGGAGAAAATATATTTTCAGAAGGGATCTCCATGATGGGGATGATTGCTTTCATCATGTTAGTAGCGTCTGGTTATGGTCATATATTAAAGGAAACTGGAGCGGTAGCAGCACTGGTTGAACAGTCTTCATCCATTCTCAGCAACAGTAAGCCAGTAATTGCATTTCTTCTGCTTCTGGTTGGGTTGCTTGTAACCATGGGAATTGGAACCTCTTTTGGTACGATTCCAATATTAGCTGCTCTCTACGTGCCAATTGCTGCGGTAGCCGGCTTTTCGCCAATGGCTATTGCTGCCCTGATCGGAACAGCAGGAGCTCTTGGAGATGCAGGTTCACCGGCTTCAGACAGTACCCTGGGACCGACATCAGGCTTGAATGCTGATGGAAAACATCATCATATCTGGGATACATGCGTCCCAACCTTTCTGCACTACAATATTCCATTATTTATCTTTGGCTGGATCGCCGCTATCATACTGTAAAAATGGTGGTAGAATCCTTCCGCATGAGGTGCCACATATGGTGGCGCCTGTTTTTTATGAAGTTCCTGTTCTTTCTGGGGGTTCTGTTTTTCTGGGGTTTCTGCTCTTCTGAGTGCCTGCCCTTTTGAGGTTCCTGTACTTCTAATGATGTTAGTGCCCGTGCCTGTCACTTGTCGAGTTTTGTCGGTGGCAGGCGTTTTTTATGCCTGTAAGCTGAACACCATCCTATCTTCCCCTTTGAAACGAGGATGACAGTTTTCATATTCGCAAATCCAACTTCAGCATGCATGTTTTTTTATGGCTCGCAAAAAATAGGAAAAAAAGCAGGTGAGTCAGATGAGAAAAATATGTAAACATATAGCAGCAGTGTTAGCAGCTGTATTATTGTTGACTCCTCTATCCGTACAGGCCGTCGATAACAATGGCTATGGCTGGGGCTATAAAGCCAAAAAAAATAATCAGCCCCCTGAAGTGGGAAAGTATGGCCCTATTCTCGAGAAATATGATGGAATTTACCTTGATCCATCCGGAGATAAAGTCATCTATCTAACCTTCGATAATGGATATGAACAGGGGTATACAGGAAAAATTTTAGATGTATTAAAAAAGAAAAAAGTACCCGCGACTTTTTTTGTCACTGGTCACTATGTGAAAAGTGAACCGGAACTGATCAAGCGTATGGCAGAAGAAGGGCACATTATTGGCAATCACTCATGGAGCCATCCTGACTTTACGAAATTATCAAAAGGAAAAATGAAACAGGAGCTGGAAAAGGTCCGCAAACAGGTGTCCGAAATCACGGGGAACTCTTATATGAAATATGTGCGACCGCCCCGGGGGACCTTTAGTGAACGGACATTAAAGGCAGCAAAAGAGCTTGGCTACATTCATGTGTTCTGGTCATTAGCCTTTGTCGACTGGAACACAGACCATCAGAAGGGCTGGGAGTACGCATATAAGAGTGTCATCAGCCAAATCCATCCCGGAGCCGTCATTCTTCTTCATACGGTATCCCAGGACAATGCAGAAGCATTGGGCCCTCTGATTGATGAACTGAGAAAACGGGGATACAAATTTAAAAGCCTCGATGACCTGATGTGGAAAAGATTAACACCCCTAAGCGTCTTTTATTGAAGAGGACACCAGAAGGGAATTTTCCCAATTTTTAAGGGTGAATATTTTTATCTGCCATTGAAAAATATAAGTACTGTTGAGGCAACAGCCCAACAAAATTTCCTGGAGGTGTCCGACGTTATGAATCAACAAAATCAACAGCAAAACCAACAGCAAATCCAACAAGCCTTGAATGCTGCACAGCAGGCGCAGCAGGCCGTACAGCAAGCTCAGGCAAATGCTAATCCGCAGCAAATTCAGCAGGCCCAAAAACAATTACAGCAAGCTCAACAGCAAGTTCAGCAGGCTCAGCAGCAAGCCCAGCAACAGCAAACTCAGGCGTCTGCTCAACAACAGCAGCAGCTTCAGCAGGCTCAGCAGCAGCTTCAGCAAGCACAGTCCGCTATTCAGCAAGCTCAACAGCAGCAATAACATGATTTTTTGTAAAAGCCCCCTTATATAAGGGGCTTTTTTCATTTGGATTTATCGACCCTTGAAATTTTTTTGTCCCTCCACCAGCTTCGTGATAGCCGAAACAGCATCGGGTTTTTGTGGAAATGGTCTTCATCAGGGTTATGAAAGCCAAATCAGCATCGGGTTTTTATGGAAATGTTCTTCATCAGGATTATGAAGGCCAAAAGTGTATGAAATTATTGCGGAGAAGTTCTTCATCAGGGTTATGAAGGCCAAAACACCATGAAATTTTTGCGCAAATCATGACTTCATAAGGAACAAAATTAGGTTTAGTGAGGTTGTCCGTTATGTGTACTCTACAGGAAGGTGAAAATTCACTCCGTTCCCCCTCTATGACGGACAGAGCATAAAAAGATGCGAAGTGATCCAGCCCCATTTTTCTCATCCTCTCTGAAATTGACCTGATCACATGTGCCCCTGCGCATAAAGTCTTAAGTCGCCCACCACCTTACAAGTTGTTGATAATCAGGCAGTCATTCTCCATAAAAAAAGGCTGTCCGGAACAAACCGAACAGCCTTTTCATCAGGTTATAAGCATATTTTTTCAGGAAGCATTTTTTGATAAAAGCTGGAGAGATGATTACTGGTTTTTATTTCTGTTTTCCTGATCTTTTTGATCGGGAGAAAGTTCAGCCGAAAATTCAACAGCCGCCTGTTGTGGTGATACGGGAGAAATACGGCGGATAGGGTTTGGTCTCTGATTTGCGTTATCTCTCTGGCCCATGCGGGAAAAAGCAAACGTTAATACAGTAGCACCCAGGCTGAGCAGCGTAAATAACATGCCGCCGTTGCGCCTTCTTTTCCTTCCGAACATTTGAAAGCGTCTTAGAGGCTGTCTTTGAAACATTGTACGAAACCATCTAAGGTTATTCATGCTTAAAACCTCCATTTTCAAAGAAAATAGGGAAATATCACTTTCCCTATCCTTTAATCTTTGCAAATAGGAGAGGTTTCATGATGGTACTTTTTGCAACCAGACATCTTTTCACAAACAGACATTACAGGCATAATAAGATTAAGATGTACAATGGGAACAGACTGACTTTATGCTGTGTTTCCCGGAGAGGATGATGAAGATGTGGAAAGAGCATGCAGCGGTAAAGGGAATGTATGATTTTGACTATGTCCTCAGCCGTATGTGTTTTGATCCGTTAATCAAAGCAGACAGAGGTGAACGCTGGGTTGAGATCCCAGTTCGGCTGGAAGATGAAAAACATATTGTGCGTGTTCAGGCTGCAGGAGATACGCAAAATCCTGAGTTTCTGATTCAAAGTGACAGCCTGGATCAAAAAGAGCTTCTGATTGACTACATTTATCAGCTGTTTCAATGGGAAAAAGATCTATCCATAATTTACAGTCACTTTCAGCAAACGGACCTGGCACCATTATTTAAAAAGCATCAAGGAACACCGGTAGTCAGGGATTTTCACCTGTACGACTGCTTGATGAAAACCATTATTCACCAGCAGTTAAATATGAAATTTGCCTATACATTAACTTCCCGATTTGTCGAACGTTTTGGCGAGCAAAAAGATGGAGTATGGTTTTATCCGACACCCGAAAAAGTTGCCCGACTGCAGTATGATGATCTGAGGAAACTCCAGTTCAGCCAGCGGAAAGCGGAATATGTCATTGATACATCCAGACTAATTGCTGATAATGAAATTAATTTGGACGAGCTTTCTGAAAAAACGGATGAAGAAGTGATTCAGGAGATTACAAAAATCCGCGGCATTGGAGTGTGGACAGCCGAAAATTGGCTATTATTTGGCGTTGGACGGGATGATTTTTTGCCTGCAGCTGATATTGGCATCCAAAATGCCCTGAAAATCTTTATGAATCGGGATAAAAAACCCCAGAAAGAAGAAATTTATGAAATGAGCAAAGACTGGTCTCCTTATCGAAGCTATGCATCTTTGGTATTGTGGAGAAGTATTGAAAAAAATTAGGTGATAAAAATGAAAAAGAAACATACCAGACAATCAGGAAATATTCATGTGAATAAGGGACAGGAAATCCCGGTAACCATCAAAAAAATCGGCATAAACGGTGAAGGGATTGGGTATTTTAAGCGTAAAACAGTATTTATACCTGGGGCACTACCAGGAGAAGAAGTAATAGCCAGAGTCGAAAAGAACCAGCCTAATTACATTGAGGCAAAATTGAACCGGATTCGAAAACGTTCAAAATACCGTATTGAACCCCCATGTCCGATTTATGACCAGTGCGGAGGTTGTCAGCTTCAGCACCTCCGTTATGATAAGCAGCTCGAATTTAAACGGGATATGATTCTACAGGCACTCGACCGATATATGAAGAAGCCTGTTGATCCCGGCCTGATCAAACCGGCCATGGGAATGGATCATCCATGGGGGTACCGCAATAAAAGTCAGCTACAGGTAGGGAAGAAAAAAGGAAAAACAGTAGCCGGTCTATATCAAGAAGGAAGTCATTATCTGGTTGATGTAACAGACTGTCAGGTTCAACACCCCGACACAAACAAAGTCACTAAACAGGTCTTGCAAATCATTGATGATCTTAATATACCGATTTATCATGAACGAAAGCGTGAAGGGTTTGTTCGCCGGATTGTAGTCCGCACAGGATTTGAAACGGGGGAAATACAACTTGTGATAATTACGGCTGATAAGCACTTTCCCAAAAAAGAACTGTTCATACGGGAAGTGAAAAGACGTTTGCCGGAAGTGACGTCCGTTTTGCAAAATGTTAATCCTCGTAAAACGTCACTGATTTTTGGAGAAGAGACCTATTTGCTGGCAGGGAAAGAGTACATGGAAGAAAAGCTGGGGGATATCAGCTATGATCTGTCGGCACGTGCGTTTTTTCAATTGAATCCAATCCAGACCAAAAAGTTATATAACGAAGTAAAAATTCTTGCTGATTTAACAGGCGATGAAAAAGTCGTTGACGCCTATTGCGGAGTAGGGACAATCGGTTTATGGCTGGCAGAGGGTGTTAAGGAACTGAGGGGGATTGAAGTTATTGATGAAGCAGTGAAAGATGCCAGAAGGAATGCTGAAAAATTGGGCATTCAAAACGCCAAATATGTGACAGGGAAAGCGGAGGACTGGCTTTATAAATGGCATAAGGAAGGATTTAAACCGGATGTGGTCATTGTAGATCCGCCCCGGGCAGGGCTGGATCATCGTCTTGTGGAAGCGCTAAAGAAAATCAGGCCGAAAAAGCTGATTTATGTGTCCTGCAACCCATCGACCCTTGCGAAAAATCTGGATGCCCTATCCAGTAAATTCGCCATCAAATCCATCCAGCCAATCGACATGTTCCCCCAGACCAGCCACGTCGAAAGCATCACCCTGCTGACGATTTAATTCTTTTAAAATTCTTTTAAATTCTGGTGCCTGTCACTTGTCGAAAAATCTTTGTACCCAGTGGCTTCCTTTCCTAATTTGTGAGCCTCTGGGCATTTTTATGTTACTCTCCTCACCCTCGACAAGTGACAGGTACTTGTCAGATATTGTCGAAGAGAATGGGGCAGTGTTGTATAGTGCGGATTCAAACAGACATACTATTGAATGATCAGATTGTGTAAAAAATGGAGAGTGACGCTATGAGAAACCGTACAGGACATCCTTCTGCATTTCATTCGGAACATAGATCCTATTTATCCCGCAATCTGTGGTCAGGTTTCCTTTTTGGGATTGGGTTAGTTACATTTATGGATGAATTCATTTTTCACCAGCTTCTATACTGGCATCATTTTTATGATCGAACAACAACTGCTGCTGGTCTAATATCAGACGGCTTTTTTCACGCTTTCAGCTGGTTTGCAACCATCGGGGGGCTTTTTATGTTTGCCGATCTCAGACGACGAAAAAAGGTGAGCTTAAAAAGATGGTGGGGCGGTGTATTCATAGGGGCTGGTGCTTTTCAGTTATACGATGGAATTATTCAGCATAAAATCATGCGCATTCATCAGATTCGCTATGTAGAAAATGTGATCATTTATGATATCGTATGGAATATCATCGCTCTGATTATGCTTACCATCGGTATATATATCGTGTCTCGGAGGACTAAACATGCCTAAAAAAGGAATGACTACTGGACATGCCCGGTAAAATGATTTCTACACTCGTATACGTCTCTGAAGTTATTCTGGCGATTCCTTTTGTCACTGTACTGCTTTTATACCTGTCCGCTGTTCTTCTAAATTGGAAGCGGGGGAAACCATGGCCAGTTTCTCGAACATTATACTGGGTTACAGGCCACTTATTAGCCCTTATTGCAGTAACCGGTCCCATTGCTCGTCTTTCCCACGAACAATTCTCTGTACATATGCTCGGACATTTATTTCTCGGGATGATTTCTCCTCTTCTTATGGTTTTAGGAGCACCAGTCACATTGCTTCTCCGTACCCTTTCTGCTAAACGGGCACGTCAGGTTACAGCCTTGTTGAAAACAAAACCATTTGTGATTTTGAGCGATCCTATCATTACATCTCTTCTAAATGTAGGAGGATTATGGCTCCTCTACACAACTGAATTATTTGATTTGATGCATCAAAACCTGTTTCTTTATCTGTTGATTCATATTCATGTATTTTTAGCAGGGTATGTTTTTACTGCTTCTATGATATATGTTGACCCTGTATACCACAGAAGAAGTTTCATTTATCGCCTTGCGTTGCTTGTGATTGCTTTAGGGGCACATTCGGTTTTGTCCAAGTATATTTATGCTTATCCTCCCTCGGGTGTTTCGAGAAGTGAGGCAGAAATCGGCGGCATATTGATGTACTATGGCGGCGACCTGATTGATATTATTCTAATTTTGATATTTTGCACCCAATGGTATAAAACAGCCAGACCACGGTGCCTGTCACCTGTCGAAAAATATTGATGCCCCGGATCCCGTATTGCAAGGAAAAGAGATATCCAGGGCAATCTGAATTTACTTTAAAACCCCTTCGACAAGTGACAGGCACTTGTCTAAATCAGTCAAAAGATGTCGAGCAGCTACCACAGGTTTGCATAAAGCCGGTCATCGATCAGGTTGGTGTCAATCGGACAGGCGTCTGCGTCCCGACCATATTGCCATCCCCATACATTAGCCTGGCATGGAGGCTTTTTCGGGTTATAGGCTGGTGCTTCCCGCCTTTTCGACACCCCAGGTTCCGGTTCGGCACTCCACAAAATCGACTGTATTGCTACCTGTTCATTTTCCGAAGCAGCCTGGCAATAGGCCGAACTAAAATCACCTTCCACTGGGTCATGATAAAACCCGGGTTTATAGCCGCTCGGATAAAATACATCCACATATCCTTTAATCCACTCTGCATCCACATTAAAAAAACGTTCAACATTCGCAAAAAGAACAGTACCTTTAGGGATGCCAAGTCGTTCTGCCTGAAAAATAGTATTCCTGGCTGTAACCCGTCCCTGCCGGTTGCCTGTTGCATCTGAAAAGCGGTTATAAATTGGAAGCACCTTTGTTCCGCTGTTATGCAAAAGTTCAACTTCTTCTCTGGTTAATCCTTCTGAAGCCCCTTCCACTGTGGTCATGTATCTTCCCCAGAACTCAGGTTTGCCAAAGTTATTTAACACACAATTATACAGCTCTTCTGTAGCGCGGGCAGCTGAATCAACCCCCCATACATATCCCATTTTTAATACCCCTTTCACTCTCCTGATTAAAATGGACATGGTAAACCAACCGAACTGAACATGAATCATGTTTTTATGCCCATAACAGGGCCATTCATCTAAATTTAAAATCTACAATATTTATATGTAAAACATTCAAAAAGGGAACCAGGGGTAAAAAAGGAAGGTAATGGTGCCTGTCACTTGTCGAGAAATCTCTATCCAAAAGGAGCGCTCTCATGCATAAGAAAGCGCTCCTCTTGTCTAGAATGATCATTGCCCCAACTCAAAAGCTGCCTGTCACTCCTCGAATTTTGTCGAGCACGATTCAGGGGTTCAGGACAACTTTGATACAGTTATCTTTTTTGCCGTTAAAAATATCATACCCATGTGCTGCTTTTTCCAGAGGAAGTTTATGAGTGATGATCGCAGTCGGGTCGATTTTTTCAGACGCGATTAGTTTGTATAAACCTGGCATGTAAGCCCTGGCATGGGCCTGTCCCATTTTTAACGTGATGTTTTTGGCGAAAAATGCCCCAAGGGGGAACATATTGTATCTCGAACCATAAACCCCGGTGATCTGTACTGTTCCGCATTTCTTCGTAGCTTTAGTAGCAATTTGAATTGGTCCAAGGGTGCCACCTTGCAGCTTTAATTTTTGCTCAATCAATTCTAGAGGTGATTTCTTTCCATCCATTCCTACACAATCTATGACAACATCCGCTCCGCCTTTTGTGATTTCTTTCAGTGTTTCGCCTGTATCCGGATCTTCCGTAAAGTTAAAAATTTCGGTTTTGTTTACTTTTTTCGCATGTTCCAGACGATAATCGATGTAGTCAACAGCTATCACACGTTCAGCATCTTTTTGCCAGGCAAACTGCTGAACCATTAACCCGATCGGCCCGCAGCCCAGGACAATCACGGTATCACCCGGTTTGACACCTGCATTTTCCACACTCCAGTAGGCTGTAGGAAGAACATCGGATAAAAAGAGGAGAGCATCATCTTCCAGTTCACAGTCATCCGGTACTTTAAAAGGAGTAAAATTCCCGTAAGGAACCCGCAAATATTCGGCCTGTCCCCCGGGATAATTCCCGAATTTTTCAGAGTACCCAAAATAACCGCCAGAGTCATAGTGGGGATTGGAATTATCGCATTGGCTCACCAGTCCATGGGAGCAGTACTGGCAGTGCCCGCAGGCTACCGTAAAAGGTATGACTACCCGATCCCCCTTCTTCACATTCGTCACATCCGGTCCAACCTCTTCAACAATTCCCATTGGTTCATGACCAATAATATAGCCTTGAGGCAGTGGGATGCTTCCCTGATACAAATGAAGATCAGAACCACAAATGGCCGTTGATGTAATACGCACGATCATATCATCACTCTTTAAAATCATTGGATCTTCTTCTTCTGTAACCTGCACATTATACATTCCCTGATACGTAACAGCTTTCATAAAAAAATCCTCCATTTCAAAAAAAGTACCTGTGATATTTTTTGTAAAAAATGGAGGAAATATGCCCTTTTTCTCATTGAACTTCCCGAGCGTCTTTCTTCTGGTGCCTGTCACTACTCGAATTTTGTCGAACAAAAACCCGGACTACTCAAAGAGAAATCCGAGTTCTCACAAAATTACATTGAAATTTCCTATTCGACAGGTGCCTGTCACTTGTCGGATGTAACTGTCGGATGTCACTTGTCGGAGATTGCAGGAGGATCAGGAGATTGTTATGTTTTGGCGGGATTCTTGTGATGTTAGATTTTGCTGAGGGTTAAATATAATATAAATATTTGCGTTAAACTTACAGGTTAAACAAACAGATAGAAGAATTCTTTTTCAATTTTTATATATAATTCCTGATTTTGTTTTAAATCGGGATAGAAGACTTTATAATAAAAGATAACTAGAGTAAAATTGCAATTTTAAGGGAGTTTATTTATGAAAAATAAAGAAGATGGATTTACACTTGTGGAAATTCTCGCTGCCATAACCATTTTATCCATCATATTGTTGTCGATATATGCAGTTTTCATAAATTCAATGAAGCAATCTCAAAACAATGATATTCATTTTTTAGCATTTAACTTAGCTGCTAATGTATTGGAAACCATTCAATACAATTATTCATCAACAGGAAATTGTGTTGACCAACAGGATATTTTCCCGGAGTATAGTGGTTATTTTGATGAAGCGGAACAAGATAATCTGTTAATTTTCAATGAAAAAATTTTTTATGTCAAAGCGAAAATAGATTGCAATAATCCCATGGATGGGCTTCATTTATTACATGTTCAAATTTATAAATCTTCCAATCAAGAACGTCTGCTAGCTGAAAGTTTTGGCTATGTTCCATAGAAGAAAGAGGATGGATATGGATATGATTAAAAGCCTGAAAAGTGAGAGAGGAATCTCTCTTATAGAATTACTCGCGGCATTAACCATAATTGGTATTGTCCTCGTACTTTTATCTAGTATTTTTTTATCGGGGCTTAGAATACACAAAAATATAACAACACAAAATTTATTGCAATCTGAAGCCAATTATATCACTTCAGCCATTTCTAAAACATATTACTCCAATCACAATTTTGAGCTGTCTTTTGAAGATAAAAATGGAGATGGAGAAAACGATATAGTACTTAATGATCGAATTATTTCAAATGATATGTTCCTTTACTCACTTTCCCCAACATATGCTACAAGATCCGCATCACCGCTTACGGTTACTATCTCTATCCAGGAAAAATCTAACCCAGGTAATCAAGTTACGGTAGAAACGATGCTTAGAAGTATAACTTCTTCGGGAGAATGATAAATATGAAAGTATTAAAAAGTAGTCGAGGCAGTGCACTTATAATGGTGTTAATTATTTTTACCGTTTTTACTATACTCGGCACTACTTTATTTGCCTCCAATATAAATCAAAATATACAAATTAACCGATCAAATAATAATTTGCAGGCCGTTAATTTGGCAGAAATGGGAATTGCTCATTTTCAGGAGATCGTCAATTCATATGTGGAAGATCATCAGGAATCACTCACCATATATTCCTTATATGATTGGGTTGAAGATTATATAGATGGTATTGGACATGAACTGATAATGGATATACCAGAAGAGGGATCTGATTATAGCTATATTGTGAATAACTTTCAACTATCATTAATTAACAATATGCTGGAAATTAGTTTTAACAGTACAGGTATTGCTTATTCAGAATTTAAAACTATGAGTGGAAAAATGATTTTTCAGAGTGGATCAGGAACGGGAAGTGGAACAGACCCAGGCGATTCAGATATTGATGAATCAGAATGGGGGGTAGGTGATGACGAAGAGTATGACAACGAAGAGTCAGGTAATGTAAATGGCGATTATGTAAGCAATGGTGATACCCTTTTTACAAGGAATGTATCAACCAATTATGATACTTCTATTGAAATTTATGGAAATGCGACATTTGAAAAAAATGTTAATGCAAATGGGTCTTCTAGCTATATTTATATTCAGGATGATGGAATATTTATGGATTCTTTGAAACTGAACAATTATGAAACTTATTTGGAGGTTGGCGGGAATTCTCTTTTTGAAGATCAAACCCATATTAATGGTTCATCGAGTTATATAGAGGTTGGCCAGGATGCGCTATTTAAGAGTGCAGTTAACTTAAATAATTATCAAACCCATATTCACATCGGGGGAAGTGCGGGGTTTGAAGGGGATGTAAGAGTAAATAATTCTTCAAGCTATATTGAAGTTGAAAATAATGCTAGTTTTGACGGTCAAGTGAGATTAAATAATTATCAAACATCTATACATGTAGGCGGAGGAGCATCATTTGATGATGAAGTAAGAATGAATGGTTCTTCGAGTCAAATTAATGTTGAAAAAGACTCTTTATTTAATCAAAAGGTAATATTAAACGGTTATAAAACGGTAATTAATGTACAATGCAGTGCCATTTTTAAAGAAGAAGTACAGATTAGTAATGCCAGCAGTCAAATCAATATTGAAGATGATGGAACTTTCTTTGGCCCGATTAGTGTAACTGGCTGGGGATCTGAAATCAATATTAACCAGAATGGGGTTTTCAAAGATGAAATTGTATTACAGGGAAGTTCTATAAATGTTCAGGGAGACGCATTATTTTTGTTCAGTCCGGACGTGAACAACTCATCACAAATCACTATTAACGGTGATCTTTACTATGATGGAAGTCCTCCTTCTGGTATAAATTTTAGTGGAACACAATATCCGGTAAGTGAGTATGAAGGACCACTGGATGGATCCTTTAGCTGTACCCAATCAGGTGGTTTCGATAACTCAAGTGAAATCAATTATTAATGCCTAGAAAAAAAATTACTTAATTTTACATTTATATACTAAATATTCCTTATTAATTCGTTCATTTTTTTAGTGAAATAGACCCAAAAAGTGTAATATAATGAAGTGTAGGCTTTTTTGCTTTAAATCTGGTAAAAATTTTTCTATAATTAAAAGATTTTATCTCTTACTATTATTAATGTACCATAATTCATAAGACCTTGATGAGAGATTCAAAGGGTTTCCGATTCTTTCTATGGACTGGGGGAACAGAAATGGCTGAAAAGAAACAAATGCGGCTTGGTGATTTGCTGGTGGAAAGTGGACTGATTACCGAGGATCAGCTTCAGGAAGCTTTGCGGGATAAAAAGAGTGGTCAGAAACTCGGAGATGTCCTGATTCAAAAAGGCTTCATCACCGAACTTCAGCTGGTGGAAGTTCTGGAATTTCAGCTGGGCATCCCCCATGTCACGCTGTATAATTATCCCTTTGACGAGTCCCTGATCAAATTGGTTCCAAAAGATTTTGCCAAAAGGAACCTGGTGATTCCGATTCGGAAAGAGGGAAATAAATTATACGTCGCAATGTCAGACCCAATGGATTATTTTGTTATCAATGACCTCAGGCTTTCTACCGGTTTTATCATCGAGCCGGTCATTGCTACAAGGGATGACATCATCCAGAGTATAGCCAAGTATTATGACAAAGAAGATTTCTCGCAAAAATTCGGGTTCAATATGGAAGATCTCCAGGAAGAGGAAAGTTTGGTAGAAAACGAGGATTCGCCGATTGTTAAACTCGTTAATCAAATCATCCAGCAGGCTGTCGTTCAGCATGCCAGTGATATACATATTGACCCGCAAAACCACCAGGTGCTCGTCCGGTATCGGGTTGATGGAGATTTGAAGACGGAACAGGTTTTGCCGAAAAATATCCAGGCATCCCTCATTACCCGGATTAAAATTATGGCGAATATGGACATCACTGAACAGAGGATTCCGTTGGATGGACGGATTAAGAAAAAAATCGACACCCAGGAAGTCGACCTCCGGATCAGTACGATGCCGACGATTTTCGGCGAAAAAATCGTAATCCGTATTTTTGACCTGAATATGGTTACAAGCGATATCTCAAAACTGGGCTTCCGGGAGGACAACCTCAACCATTTTATGACATTGATAAAGAAACCCTATGGAATTGTTCTTGTTACAGGGCCGACTGGTTCCGGAAAGTCAACTACGATGTATTCGGCCTTAAACTATTTAAACAATGAAAAGGCCAATATCATAACCATTGAAGATCCGGTCGAATTTCAGATTAATGGAATTAATCAGATCCAGATCAACCCCAGTGTGGGCCTGACTTTTGCCAGAGGGCTCCGTTCCATACTGCGTCAGGACCCAAATATTATTATGGTTGGGGAAATCCGTGACCAGGAAACGGCCAATATGGCGGTTCGTGCATCCATCACAGGACACCTGGTATTCAGCACGATTCATGCCAACGATTCGATCGGAACCCTGATGCGACTAAAGAATATGGGGATTGAACTGTTTCTGATCGGTACATCTCTCAATGGGGTTGTCTCCCAGCGGCTGGTTCGCAAAGTATGCCGGGATTGCCGGAGGAAAGAAGCGGCTTCCGAGCGTGAAAAAACGATCTTTGCGAGGCACGGAATGGAGATTGACTATGTTTACCGGGGAACTGGCTGTCCGACATGCAACATGACCGGCTACCGGGGCAGGACTGCCATTCATGAAGTGCTGGTCATTGATGAGGAGCTGAGGGACGCCATTATTAATGATGCTAATACAACCGAACTGAAGCGTATTGCGGTAAACAATGGGTTTAAATTTTTAATAGAAGATGGGCTGCAAAAAGTAAAAGACGGTGTGACAACGACGGAAGAAATTCTTCATGCAGCCATGGAATAAAAGGGGGTGACAGCGTGACAGAACGAATCGATAACCTGTTGAGGAGGGCCTATCAGGAAGATGCTTCCGATGTGCATCTCATCACAGGGCTTCCTGCATATTTTCGGATTCATGGAAAGCTCCGAAGCATGGGGAATGAACCTTTTCATCTGGAAGATATGGAAGAAATGGCTTACTCCATCATGCCAGAAGGGTTAAACCAGGGCCTGGATGAGCAGGGCGAAGTAGACTTTTCCTATGAAATCGAGGACGTTTCCCGTTTTCGTGTCAATATTTTCAAACAGCGGAATGGCATTTCCATAGCTATTCGCCTTATTCCAAACAACGTTCCATCCATTGATGATTTGAATCTTCCAGCCGTTCTTAAATCCATTGCGTTAAAGCCGCAGGGTCTGGTACTGGTTACAGGTCCTACAGGAAGCGGGAAATCGACCACACTGGCTGCGATGATTGATTATATCAATAAAGTAGAGCAAAAACATATTGTGACCCTGGAAGATCCGATAGAATATATTCATCGGCACAATCAATCGATCATTGACCAGCGGGAGGTAGGGAGGGACACGAAAAAATTCGCAACTGGTCTCAGGGCCGCCCTGCGTCAGGATCCCGATGTCATATTGGTAGGGGAGATGCGAGATCTAGAGACCATATCCACAGCCATTACTGCAGCAGAAACCGGACACCTTGTCTTTGCCACCCTACATACCATAAACGCTCCATCGACCATTGAACGAATTGTTGACGTCTTCCCGGCCGAACAGCAATCCCAGATTCGCTATCAGCTGGCATCTGTCCTTCTAGCGATTGTATCCCAGCGCCTTTTCCCGTTGAATCAGAGCTATGGGCGAGTAGCCGACAATGAAATCCTGATTAACAACAATGCCGTCAGCAACCTGATCCGCAATGAAAAGCTGCATCAGCTGCCAAACTTGATGCAAACTTCCAGAGATCAGGGCATGCAGACACTGGAAAACCACATAAAAGAGCTGCTGCAAAAACAGCTGGTATCCATGGAAGCAGTTCGTGGCTATCTCGGGGAGAGTGGCTATGGCTCAATATAAATATGTAGCAAGAGATAAAAAAGGAAAAATCTATAAAGGAAAAATGTACGCCAGCAGCAAAACATTAATCCAGAAAAAATTGCGTGATCAGGGACTGCGGGCATTAGAACTGAATGAAATCAAAGAAACGATCTGGAATAAAGATATCTATATTGGCAATCCAGTCAAAACGTCTGATTTTGTGATTTACCTGCGCCAGTTTGCTACATTAATCCGGGCAGGTGTTACGATCCTTGAAGCTACCAGTATTTTAATTGACCAGACAAGAAGCAAACCGCTGAAAAAGGCACTGACAGAAGTGGAGATGGACCTGAGGGAAGGAAGTTCTTTATCTGCTGCCTATGGGAAACACCCGAAAATTTTTTCTTCCTTTTTTGTCAACATGGTTCACGCCGGGGAACAGAGCGGGTCCCTTGATCAAACACTGGAAAATTTGGCGGAATACACAAATAAACAATACCGCACCAAACAGAAGATTAAATCGGCTATGACCTATCCGGTCGTGGTATCCATGATTGCTATTGGAATTGTAGTATTTTTAATGTTTTTTGTGATTCCATCCTTTGTTCAGGTGTTTGAACAATTTGGCACAGAGCTTCCTGCTATTACGAAAATGGTGCTTGGCTTAAGCCATATGCTTGTGAATTACTGGTGGCTGTTGCTATTCATCACTGTCGGGATGATTGTGACAATAGTAGCAACTTTTCGAAAAAATACTAGTAAAATTTACCTGGATTATATTATACTGAAAATACCAATTCTAGGCTCTTTGTATCATAAGTCCGTGATGGCGAGGTTTACACGAACATTGGGGTCACTGCTTGGGAACTCAGTGCCAATCCTTCAGGCGTTATCCCTGACGGAAAAAATTATTGAAAATCAAGTGATCAGCAGAGTACTGAAAAAGTCGAGGGTTGCCCTTGAGCAGGGAAAATCCATGACGGATCCAATGGCGGATCACTGGGCTTTTCCTGAACTGGTCCGACAAATGATTGCTATAGGCGAACGTACCGGCTCACTGGATTATATGCTGACTCGAATTGCCGAGTTTTACGAAGATGAAGTAGATACCCAGGCCGATTCCTTAAAGGCCATTATCGAACCAGTGATGCTGGTCGTGCTGAGCGTGATTGTAGGAACAATCGTAATGGCAATTATAGTACCGATGTTTGAAATGTTTAATTCCATAAATTATTAATTCAACAAATGGGAGGTTTTACAAATGGTGAGGAAGTTTTTAAAAAATCAAAAGGGTTTAACGCTGGTGGAATTATTGGCGGTTATTGTGATTCTTGGTGTTATTGCGGCGATTGCGGTGCCGTCAATTGGAAACATTATTCAAAAGTCGAGAGAAGATGGATTGAAGGCAGATGCGATTATGTATTTGAATGCTGCGAAGTTATATAGCTTGGAAAATGGCGGGAATGTACAAACGATTGATGATGACAGTGCTTCAGGTGCTACTCATACATTATCAGATTTACAGGACTATATAGAAGATGCAGGTGGATCAATTGCAGCGCACTTTGACGATATTACTTTTAATAGCGATGGAGTACCTGAATTAACAACAACTGCAATAACTGTTGGTAATGCAACAATTACTTTCAATAGTGCTACTATAGCTGATATTAATGAACATAATAGTGGATCAGGCGGAACAATAGGTCAATAAATATATAGAAAAAGCGTGGTCCCTCACCACGCTTTTTCCAAATACATATCAAAAGGACTGACGGTTTGTGTGGATGATTGCACTTTACATATTTATACTCGGTCTTGTTTTTGGGTCTTTTTTTAATGTTGTGGGTCTTCGTGTACCGAAAAACCAATCCATTGTGTCCCCGCCTTCCTCCTGTCCCGGATGCGGCAATCGTCTGGCCCCGAAAGATTTAGTTCCTGTATGGTCCTATATCTGGCTGAAGGGAAAATGCCGCCGGTGTGGAGCAAAAATCTCTCCCCTCTATCCCGTTATGGAGCTTTTGACAGGTCTGATGTTCGTGTTTGCGTTTTATCAGATTGGGTTTGACTGTGAACTGTTAGTTGCTTTAACCTTGATATCTCTTTTCGCCATTATAACAGTCAGTGATTGGAAATATATGATTATTCCAGATAAAGTTCTGCTCGTGTTTTTGCTGATCTTTATTGTGGAGAGGACCTTTGCTCCGCTAAGTCCGTGGTATGATTCCCTTATTGGCTCAGCTTCAGGTTTTCTGCTGCTGTGGGCGATAGCCATTATCAGCAGAGGGGGTATGGGCGGTGGTGATATCAAGCTGTTTGGCGTAATCGGATATGTGGTAGGGCTAAAAGGAGTGCTGTTATCTTTTTTTCTATCGGCATTTATTGGCTCGATCGCGGGTATTGCTGGTATAATAGTAGGAAAGGTTAATCGACAAAATCCGATACCATTCGGACCATTTATTGCAGTCGGTACATTACTCGCTTATTTTTACGGTAACCAGCTATTAAACTGGTACTGGAGCTTATTTACACACTAATGACAGAGACAGGTGAAGCTGATGGTACTCTCATTATTGCGAAAAGGGAAAATAGCGAATATTGAACTAAAAGACTATGTGATCCGTTATGCGGAAATCAAGAGTCAAAACCCTCTGAAAATAGCTGATATAGGAGAGTACTACTTACCGGAAGGAATTGTAGAGAATGGACAGATTGTGGATCAGGATGCTTTCCAAAGGCATATGAAAATTTGTGCAAAGAAATGGAAGCTGAAGGGGAAATCAGTTCGTTTTATCGTACCGGATTCATCTGTCATTATTCGAAAACAGATGGTGCCCGGTGAGGTTGAGAAGGATGAACTGGTCAATCATTTTTATTTTGAACTGGGACACAGTATTCACCTTCCTTTTGAAAATCCAATATTAGAAGCGGTTCTTCTTTCTGAAACAGAAGATCAAAAAGAGACCTTGCTTATAGCTGCACCGGAGGAAATTATATTTTCTTATCGGGATTTATTTAAGGGACTGGGAATGAAGCCCATTGCTGCAGATGTTTCCTCCCTCTGCCATTACCGGATGTTTCATTCCTTTGATTTAACCAATGACAGGGATCATTTTCTCGTCGTTCAATTAAATCTCCATGCAGTCACAGTCAGTATTTTTGAACAGCATCGGCCGATTTTTATGCAGCAGTTTAATGTTTCGTATACTGATGATTCCTGGATAGATCGGAATGAGGGGGAAGACATTACCCGAGAACATATAAAAAAGGAATCGGTAATGGAAGCTTTTGAAGATATCTACATGGAAACAGAACGAATCTTGCGTTTTTATCAATTTTCCATGAACAATGGTCAAAAAGAAATCAACACCATCCTGGCTGCTGGCGATCACCCATATTTTAAGGATATCGTGGACAATTTTAAAATGCGGTTTTCCATGCCTGTTCATTTTATATCCTCGCAAGTAATGGAATATCACAACGAACAGGGATTGGACTGGAAGTTTCATAGTGTGCTGGGTCTGGCCATGAAAGAGGGAGACTAATGCTGGTTGATATTAATTTACTTCCAAAAAAAGAATCAAAGGGCCGGTTATTTTATATGCTTTTGGTCTTTCTTTTCATTACTGGAGGTGCTACCGGGTATGTTTTATTTCAGGAGATTGGCAGCGTGAAACAGGATGTAGCAGAGCTCCAAAGTGAAATACAGGACGTCCAGCTGGAACAGGCACGAATTCAAAAGAAGGTAGACAGCCAGGAGGATTTAAAACGTTTTGCCGGGATGGAAAACTGGATCAATACTATTGAGCAAAACAGGTTAAGCAATGTGGCATTAATCGGCGTATTATCCAAACTTTTGCCAAAACAGGCTTCTTTTCAGCTTTTTTCCTATCAAGAAGGAACGGTAACCCTTGAAATTCAGGTCAATAGCGAGATGGACGCTGCTTATTACTATGAGTATTTGAAACGGCAACCCTGGACCGACGAAGTCAAATTGCTTCAGGTGGAGTCTTCTGGAGATAGTCTGAACGGAGATGTGCAAACAGACATTTACCGGGCATTTTTCGAAATAAAAGTTAATTTATCTTTATGACAATCTAGTAAAGGTGGCCCCGAAGAATGAAATGGAAACTTTCCAGAATCCAGACTTACATAGTTATTCTTTTAACCGTCACGTTATTAGCTGGCGCAGCCTGGGGATACCTTTTTGTGTTAAAACCATTAGAACAGGAGTATGATCAAGCTGTACAGACGCTAAAGATGGAAAAACAGCTTTTAGCTGCATTAAGACAAAAGGAACAGCCTGAAGGAGAATTTGAAAAAACAGAATTATCAGGACTGCTTGAACAGCTTCCGGTTTACCCAAACCTTCTGCAAATGTTTGCTGAAATTCATCAGGCTGAACAAACCTCAGGGAGTAACGTGAAGTCCTATCAAATTTTGACTGCAAATGAAGAGAATGAGGAAAACAGCAAGTCTTTTCAAACCCCAGAGGAGTTAATCCAACAGCTGCAAAAAGGCCAGCAAGAACAAAAGAATCAGCAAATACAGGGAGAGAATCAGTCTGAAGAACAGAATAAGGATCCATTACAAAGAATTACCTTTAAGCTGTTTGTAGAAACAGGGAACTTTCAGCAGATGATGAACTTTATCGAACATCTGGAGAAAAGCAGGCGCTTGATGACGGTGGATGCTCTGCAGTTTCAGCGTCCTAACGAGCCTGCTGTACCAGAGGAAGGAGTAGAAGCCAGTCCTCCTGTGTTTACCTTTACGCTTGAATTGTCCGGTTATTATATCAATGATTTCCACGAACTATATGATCAGGTGCCGAAAATTGAACTGCCTGAACCAGGATTATCACTTAATCCATTTGAATCGGAGTAACCATGATGATGCCGGATCATGCATTCTTCATGGGATTGGAGACCTGCACCGATCCAATAAGTCTTTATATCAGACTGATGAAGGAAAAATCAGGATCCATCATTGGATGAAGATGTCCGCAAAAAGGAATCAACTCAGCACGTACTGACTGTCTCTATAACATGAATGGGGACAGTTTTGTTCTTTTTATAAAAAGTTAAAAGAAGCAGGAACGACAAAAGTAATGAACCCTGGACAAACGTTCCTATCCATTACCTGATTTTGTTAACTATGGTACAGGGAAGGGGGAGGTGTTTTGCGGGAATTCTGGTATAGATTTTTGCCGCTGATTATCCTTATCTCATTATCCATCTATAAGTATTACGGGGGACTATCTCTTTATTTGACCATTTTTATATTTTCGGCCTTTCTGGGAATCTATTTTTTCCTTCCGGTTGCCAGAAGACGCATCAGCCTGTACATGGCTATGATACTGGTGCTGGTTGTTTTTCCTTTCATAGATGGTGGCTTTTCAAATATCTATGTGTATTGGGTTTTTCTTTACATCCATATGGAGTCATTGTTTTCATTATCCAGGCGCTCGTTTCAGATATTTACGTTGATACATATGATTTTTGCGGTAGGGTGGCTGTTCTTTGAGCCAGCCCTGTCCGTTGAATGGGTTGTATTTGTCCTGTTTTATTATTATTTATCCTGGAGATTGAACCATGAACTGTATGAAAAAGAGATGAAACAGGATCTTTACGAGAAATTACTGGGGGAATTTCGAAGCTTGAAGCGCCAGTCCTACGAAGCGCAGCGTGCAGCCAGGCTTGAAGAACGGACAAACATTGCCAGGGAAATCCACGATTCAGTAGGACATAAGCTGACGGCACTCATTATGAAGCTTCAAATGCTGGCTTTAAAAGAACAAAGTCAAGATATAGAAGAACTGAAAACTCTGGCGGCTGCCAGTTTAGATGAAACCCGACAGGCTGTTCGTGCGTTAAAAACAGATGAGATTGAGGGACTGGCATCTGTTCTGCAACTTATTCGTAAATTAGAATCAGAGAGTCATATAATTCTAGACTTGACCATTCGAAAAGGGGTATTAACTGCAAGGCTGTCAAACAGACAAAATATAGTCCTGTATCGTGTAATCCAGGAGGCATTGACCAATGCTATGAGACATTCCCGTTCAAGGGATGTGAAGGTTGTCCTTGGTTTAAATGCATTAGGTGATCTGGATTTTCGGATAGAAAATAAGGTTTCACCCGATTATTCCTTTGAATGGGGGTTCGGATTAACAGGTATGAAAGACCGGTTAAGTCAGGTCAATGGACATCTGGAAGTTTATGTGAAGGATGAATGGTTTATTGTTAAGGGAACCATCCCGCTGGAGGAGAAGGAAAGATGAAAAAGAGAATTTTGCTGGTTGAAGATCAGGCAATCGTCCGTCAGGGCATTAAAATGATGGTGGAACAGGATGACCGTTTTGAGGTTGTGGCAGAAGCGGACAATGGCCAGAAAGCCATTGAAATGATGGAAAAGCATGTTGTGGATCTAGTCATTATGGATGTTCGGATGCCGGTGATGAACGGGATAGAAGCAACGAGGAAAATCAAAGAACGCTGGAAACATGTTCATGTGTTAATTCTGACCACCTTTAACGATGATGAATATGCGGTGCAAGCTTTAAAGGAAGGTGCTGATGGGTTTTTACTGAAGGCATCAGAACCTGATCAGCTCTTAAAGGCTATCCACAGCTGTTTTAAAGGCGGATTGTCCATCCATGAAGATGTGGCAGCCAGGGTCGTTCCGAGATTATTAAAACAAACTTCAGCTTCTCAGAAAGACCTTCCCCTATCCCCCAGGGAGCTTGCGATTACAGAACTGGTGGGGAAGGGGAAAACAAATAAGGAAATTGCAGAAGAGCTCCACATTTCAGTTGGTACGGTAAAGAACCATATTACACAAATATTGCATAAGCTGGAACTCCGTGACCGTACACAGCTGGCCATTTTTGCCGTCAAACATGATTTAGCCTGAAGAAAAAAAGGAAAAAAGGTGCCTGTCACTTGTCGAATTCGACAAGTGACAGGCACCTTTTTTTTCTCCTTCTGTGACGGAGGTCATGGTTTTGCAGAGGTTTAGTGACCAGAGTGAGATTTCAGCACCCATCCTTTGAATTATGATAAAGATACAGAAGGAGGAGTTTAAAATGCTTGAAGTGGTTGATTTGAAAAAACAATATAAGCAAACCCGAGCTGTAGATGGAGTCAATTTATTTTTAGAAGAGGGAGAAATTGTGGGCCTGCTTGGCCCGAATGGAGCGGGAAAATCCACCACCATCTCAATGATGTCCACGCTGATCAAACCCACATCAGGAGATGTACGTTATTTGAATGAGAGTGTTGTTAAACATCCGCAGAAATTAAGGGAGAACCTCGGGGTAGTCCCGCAGGAAATTGCCCTGTATCCTGAGTTAACAGCTAAAGAAAATCTCGAGTTTTTCGGGAAAATTTATAAAATGGATAAACAGCTCCTTAAACAGCGGATGGAAGAAGTATTTCAGCTGATCGGGCTTGAAAATAAAAAGAAGGAACTGGTGAAACATTTTTCTGGGGGAATGAAAAGAAGGCTGAACATCGGAGCAGCTCTTTTGCATCAGCCTTCCATTCTATTTATGGATGAACCGACCGTTGGAATCGATCCGCAATCAAGGAACTATATCCTGGATACCGTCAAACAATTAAATAAAGAACACCATATCACCATTGTTTATACGAGTCATTACATGGAAGAAGTGGAGTACCTGTGTGACCGGATCTACATTATGGATGAGGGAAAAATCATCGCGTCAGGCACAAAGCAAGAAATTAAAAACATTTTGTCTTCTGAACAGACTTTTATCGTGGAAGCACAGTCCCTTAAGAAAGAATTTATTGAGCGGTTTAAGAAGGACGGCGCTGTTCAGCAGCTATCGTACAGTGAAAATAAAGTAACGATTATTGTCCCGAAAGAAACCAATTATTTTCACACAATTATCCAGACAGTTGAAGAAGAGAAGCAAGAATTAAAATCCGTTGAAGTGCAGAAGCCATCTCTGGAAGATGTTTTCCTCCATTTAACTGGAAAAGCGTTGCGGGACTAGAGGGGGGAGGATGAATATGATTTATCCATTAATTAAGAAACAATTCTTGCTCGTCATTCGAAACAGGCGAAATTTTACATTGCTGCTCGTAATGCCGCTTGTCCTTGTTTTTATTATAAATTTTGCAGTCGGAGATTTATGGCAGGGAGAAGCACCGGTACTCGAAGGAAAACTGGCTATTGCTGAGCATGGCGATGAGGAGGAGGATCTGGAGCGAATTAAGCGAGAAATAGCTGATATTCCCATTACAGATGATCAGCGGAACCTGGTTTTGCAGAGGATCGAACAGTTTAAGCCCATTCATATTTTAAAAACACAAGTGTTTGGAAGTGACGATCTGAAACAATTTATTCAGCTGGAAGAAGTATCACCGGAGCAGATTGACATCCTTAAAAAATCCGGAGAGTATGCTGCAATTCTGGAAGTGCCGGAGGGTTTCACCTATCACATCATTATGAATATGTTCGGGGTTCAGACTGAAAAACCAGCATTCCATTACTATATTAACGAAGATAAAGATTTTACAGCTGGTATTGTTATGGATATATTGGCAGCCTTTGAAGAAGAAATGAAAGTCAATATGTTGTTTGAGAGGTATGATTTGCAGGAGTTTAGAGTTTCATCACAGGATATTCAGGGGTCTGTAGTAACCGTTTCAAAAACGAATCCTCTTACCTCGACGATGTACTATGCGGTTGGCATGAGTGTGATGTTTGTTTTATATATTGCTTCGACCATTGGTACCTATGCTTACGAGGAGAAAAGAATACATGTGTTTGAACGGATTATACTTGCCAGTTCATCGAGGTGGGCATATGTTGCCAGTATCTTTTTGACAGGCACCCTGCTTTCCATTATCCAGCTATTCATTCTTTATGGAGTAGGGAGTGTTATTTTTAAAGTGAATTGGCCAAATATCAATCAATTTTTACTGATTACCCTTTTTCTTAGCATGAGCGTAGGTGCGCTTTCGACCCTTTTAACAGCTATTAATTATCGCACACATTCTGAACAGGCATCATCAGTTTTCAGCAATATGATTGTTTCAATTATTGCATTTTTGGGAGGCAGTTTTTTCCCTGTACATCTCATATCTTCATTCATTGAAAAATTAGGCAATCTGACGCCGAATGGAGCTGCCATGTCTGCCTATTTGACTTCTTTACAGGGATATGGATACGGAGAAATTGGAAACAACTTACTTTATTTAATCATCTTTTCGTTCGTTATTACACTAATCGCCGCATTTATTTTCCCTAAAAGGGGGGAAGTTGCATGAATGGTCTGCTGTATGCTCAGTTTCGTACGCTTTTGAGAAAACCCTTTGTGTACGTGATTGTAACGTTAAGCTGTGTACTGTTTAGTTTTGTTATGGGGAGTGGGGGTGATATAAATACTCCAATACCTGTTTATATTGATACAAATGAGTCACAGGCAGAACAAGTGGTAGACTACCTGGAAGCAAACAGTTCACAAACTTTTGACATTACGGAAAAATCCGAAGTCATCCGTTCCGTGCGGGAAGGAATGGTGTATGCAGGTCTGATATTAGAAAGCAACAGTTATGACATCGTAGTGGCCTTCGATAATTCAAATGCAATGGCGCTTGAACAGAACGTAAGGAAAGCTTACGCAGATATCCTGCAGCAGGAGAAGTTACGATCCAGCGATCATCCTCAGGCTGAACAAGTTATGGCTCAGCTTGATGATCAACTGTTCAGCATAAAGACAGAAAGTTTCCTGAGTGAAACATCGTTTAAATATGACAGTAAACTTCAGGCGATATTTGGAATGTCGGTTTACTTTGTCGTTTTTACGATTGCGTATAACGTTATTCATCTCCTGACAGCGAAACAGACCGGAATCTGGGACCGTATGATCCTATCACCGACAAGAAAATGGGAAGTATATATGGGGATATTAATGTATGCGTTTATCCTTGGATATTTTCAGGTTTTCATTATATTTAGCATATTTAAATGGGGACTGAACGTTGATTTTTATGATGGCTTTATTAATATGCTGATTTTGTTGATTCCATACGTTCTGTCTATCGTCTCCCTATCGGTTTTTCTGGCAGGGATTTCAAAAAATATTCAAACATTTAACACGCTCGTCCCATTAATTTCTGTTTCACTGGCCATGATTGGAGGGGCTTTCTGGCCAATTGAAGTTGTGACCAATCAATATCTTCTATTACTGGCTAAAATTGATCCAATCACGTATATTCTGGACGGGTTAAAGAAGGTGACCCTTTATCAAGGAACACTGACTGAAGCGTTGTACCCTATGAGTATTTTGTTATTTATGAGTGTTCTCTTAATGGGGATCGGGATTAATTTAATGGAGAGAAGAAATGAATAGTATGCTGCAGATTTTTGTTCGTGATGAAAGATAAAATGGCTTTGAGGCCGGGACAAAATAACATTGGTATGAAATATCCGAACTCGATTCAGTCGTCACTTGAATGAGTTCGGATATTTTTTTCTGTGCGCCCGGCATGTGCGCAGGCTATAGGGTTCAAGTCCCGAACCGCA
>JACDOD010000010.1 GCA_017656265.1 Bacillaceae bacterium
TATGACCCACTCTTTTTTTGATTTGTTTTTACACAATTATATGGACTTAATCGATTCGGCTCCGTGGTTGTAGGATTATTTCCTCCAGTTGTAGAATTCCCTCCTGGAATTGTAGAAAAATTCTCCTCAGTTGCAGAATTCTAAACAGAAATTGCAAATAAATCCCTCCAGTTGTAGATTTCTCTCCTCCAGTTGCAGAAATCGTTACTCCAGCTGGAGACTTCCTAACATATCTGCTCCAGTGCTTGAATTCTCAAGATTTCATTACTTTTAAAAAAACAATCCCCGGCCAGTGCCAATCTCTCAATGACCAGGGGCTCTTCGTAAAGGGAGTTTTTCAAAATTCGCTTGCCTGAAATACTCCCATGCATTCATTTTTCAAATACGGAATTCTGCCTAACGCCTCCCTTTTAGTTCACCTTTTTTGTTCCTTTCCAGTGTTGTTCACGCAATCGGTATTTCTGCAGTTTTCCGGTTGCGGTTTTGGGCAGGCTGTCAACAAATTCGACGGCTTTTGGTGCTTTGAAGTGGGCCATGTTGTCCCGACAGTAGTCGATGATTTCCTGCTCGGTTATGCTGGTGTTTTCTTTCAGGACGATGATGGCTTTTGGCACCTCGCCCCATTTTTCATCGGGGATGGCGATGACGGCTACTTCCAGTACATCCGGATGTTTGTACAGTACGCCTTCCACTTCGGTGGAGGAGATGTTTTCCCCGCCGGAGATGATCAGGTCTTTGGCCCGGTCGCGGATTTCAATGTATCCGTCCGGGTGGGTGACGGCGAGGTCTCCGGTGTGGAACCATCCGTCTTTAATGGCTTCGGCTGTTTTTTCCGGATCCTTGTAGTACCCTTTCATGACCACGTTTCCTCTGGTGACGATCTCACCCAGTTCCTCTCCGTTCCATTCCACTTCTTCTCCGTCCGGGCTGATGACTTTGGTTTCGCCGTTCAGCGCGAGCTCAATGCCCTGTCTCGCTTTGATGGTGGCCTGTTCTTCCGGAGATTTTTTGTCAAATTCGTTTTTCCATTCGCAGTACAGAATAAATGGTGCGGTTTCGGTCAGGCCGTACACATGGATCATCTCAAGCCCTAAAATTTCCTGTGCTTTCTGAATCAGTGCAGCGGCCGGCGGTGACCCTGCAGTTGCCATGCGCGGATTGGTGGTAACTTTGGTTTCTTTTGCTTTTGGATGATTGACGAGCATGTTCACGACGGTAGGGGCACCGCACAACAGGGTGATGCCTTTTTCTTCAAACAAATCCAGAATGTACGGCGGATCGACTTTTCGCAGGCACACATGGGTGGCTCCGGCTGCGGTAATGGCCCAGACGCCTCCCCAGCCATTGGCATGGAACATCGGCAGCGTGTGCAGGTAGACATCATCGTGCTGGACCTGAAGATGGTACATATAGTTGACCGCATTAATATAGTTGCCCCGGTGGGTTTGCATGACTCCCTTTGGTCTGGAAGTGGTGCCGCTTGTGTAGTTGATCGTAATCAGCTGATTTTCATCGATATCTACTTCCGGCGGCTGGTGACCGGCTGCCTGTTCGAGAAAGGTCTCGTATTCCACGCTGTCGAGGGTAGTGGAATACCCCTCAGCAGGTGCCACGATAATTTGCTCCAGTGACAGGTTATCTGCGATTTTTTCAATCGGCTCAACAAATTCTGCATCCACGATGAGCATTTTGGAATCGCTGTGATTGATAATGTACTCCATGTCCGCTGCTGAAATCCGGTAATTTAATGGAACCATTACGGCTCCGATCTGGCAGATGCCGTAAAAACACTCCAGCATATAGTGGGTGTTGGGCAGCATCACCGCTACATGGTCACCTTCCCGAATGCCGGCCTGATGAAGGGCGGCAGACAGCTGGTCCACCCGCTCACCAAATTGTTTATAGGTGAAGGTCTTGTCCCCATCGATGACAGCTACTTTTTCCGGATAATACTTAATGGCCCTCCGCTTCCAGTCCAGAGGAGTAAGCGAGGTAATCATTCTCCATCAGCTCCTTTTGAATTTTTTCCTGTATAAATCTGGCTCCCGGCCGCTCCTGAAGTCAAACACACACCTTATGTAAAAATGACCGATTTATATCGTGATGAATTTATTTGATTTATATTGGCGGAGCAGCCCATTTATTCTTTTCATGTCCAATATTCCTGGAGAAAAGGACCATTACCCGGAGGAGCGCTTACTGCTCCTCCTCATACAGCTGATATAAATCATCTATCCGCTTCTCTTCGACCTCCCATTCTGTCTTTTTCTCTAGAAGGATATCAACTATATCCGATATGGCGTCATCTTTGCTGTCGTAATGTCCTAAGACTTTCACCAGCATATAGTCAACATTGCCGTTAGGAATCACACTGTAGGTGGAGCTTGAAATGTTTCTGATTTTCATCTTTTAAGCACTCCTTTTCCTTTAAAAATTGTTTTTTCAAGAAGCTTTTGTAATAATCCCCTGGTTTCATCCAGCTTTTTTTCGACCTCCTGTTCGACTGCCCAATAATCATCGGTATCAATCAAAATCCTGATCATGCCATCCGCTTTCATTCGCAGCACCCGATCCCGGAACAGCCCCATCGTCAGGAAGTGATACAGGGCGAGCCGTGCATTAAAATTTTCATAATAAAATTCATCCTCCGGCGTTAAGTGGTCGGCATCAAACAAATAGCGCTTTCCCTCAATTTCCACCACCCCAAACCCCAGACGGACAGCTGTGTCGATATCCACCTCCTTCACTTCAATGACAAAATTCTTCATGTGATGATCTTCATCAATCGGCATAATGCTGACGTTGTCCATCCCCCGGTCGTTGAGATAACTGGTAAGAACCTTTTCATTGATGTCAATAAAGTCCGTTTCCTTTGTGCCCGTAAAATAAAAAAATGGATAATGGGAATAATCCCCATGATCCATCACAGCATAGGACAAGATTTTGCCCTTTTCCGTATTCAGCTTTAATAATCGCAACGGAATCACTCCTTAAAATTTTTCATTTTTATTTGGGCGGCAACCCCGAATTTTGTACACGTGATTTTTCTTTCATTTACTATGCGATTTTAAATAGAGGTTTGTGTGCAGGAAATTGTATTTTTTGAATTGAAGCAGCTGCTGTCAGCTAACAATTGCATCTGTTTTTATTAAAAAAATCCAGGACTGTCATCCTGGATTAACTAATATTGAATGTTGTTATGAAGCCCTCTTTCACGAGGGTGACATTAAAGTTTCAAAAACAAGGTGGCTAATCCTAAAAAATATTTTTATTCCATCCCTTTGACATACATATTCAGCTTCTCAATCCACATTTTCAGGCCGGAAACTGATATCACCTGCTGCAGAAATCCATACAGCAAAAAGGTGTTCAAGTAGAGCACGACTCCTTCAGCATTGCCCTGAAATCTCGCAAAAAATACTCCCAAAAACACCATTGCCCAGAACTGAAAAGTAGAATTGACGAACCGCTTCCACAGGGGGATATAATTGCAGTTCGATAAAAGTTTGACTAAAAGCATGACGTACCACATCATATGAATGGTGACAAATTCAAACAGCCCTGATGAACCAGCCAGCCGGTCTAACTGAAGGGAAAACAGCTGGCTGACATAGAAGTCCAAAGTGAGCGGCGATATACTGAGATCAGCAAACAGATAGACAAAATAGCTATAGATAGCCAGAAAGCCGATCAGAGAAATAAATGGATTGTTCATCCGGCTGACGACATACCGATTCAGGAAATAGGCAAACAGCACTGCAAACGGCGGTAGCAGCTGAGGGCTGGCTCCGATCAAAATGACAGGACCGATTAAGGCCGCAATAAAACAGATGGCGACAATCATAACTTCCTTTTGTATGTGGAGGTTCATAGAGGATGGATAAGTCTGGTTGACCTCCTTTTGCAACATTTCAATATCCCCGAACTGCTCTAGAGCAGAATGGATCGCCTCATCCTCTGCTGCTCCTTTTTTCTTAAGTGACTGGTAATGGTCATGAAGATGCTGATACCACTCTTCTAAAAGTTCCTTCTTTTCCTGACCTTCGACATGAATTCCCTCTGTCAGTTTCGTTAAATACTCATCAAATTCCCTGACACGCTTAGGCCCGGACACTGTCATCACCTACAATCCGGTGCATCACTTTTTGAAACAGATTCCATTCTTTCTTTTGATCCTGCAATGCCTTAAGGCCACTTCTGGTCACCCGGTAATACTTTCGGCGCGGCCCGTCGCTGGACCTTTGCCAGTAGCTTTCAACGAGCCCCTTCATCTCCAGCTTTTTGAGAGCCGGATAAAGGGTCCCCTCCTTATATTGTAAGTAACCCTCACTTAATTCCTCCACTTTTTCCGCAATCTCATAACCGTACATGTCCCTTTCGGAAAGCAGCGACAGGAGAATCATACTCGTGCTCCCCTTCAGCATTTCTGTTTTACGCATATGGCACCCCCTACATCGTATTACTACTTACTGTATATCGTAACACGATATAGTGTGGAAAGCAATTGGATAGGTGGGGATTTTTATCGTTGACGCGTTTATTCCTCTGTTCTATGTTAAAATATGTAAATATATATTTTCTTATCAAGGTCTTGTTCAGCAGACATTTTTAATTGATAAATAAAACATGAATCAATTATTTTTCTAGAAATTTTTCGCTTTTCACTTTCTATTTTGGAATACATAAACAAAATCAAGTCCGAGTATTAGATGATCAAGTATCATTCTGAACACAAGTAATGATAAATATGAGAGGTGGATGAAATGGCAAAGAAAGTTTCTATAGCGACCGTTGCTGTTGCATTTTGTATCATAAGCGTTTTGTATGTAGGTTCAAAGATTAAAGAATCATCAAATGCTGACCATTCATCAGTACTAACTGTTTCAAATCAAGCGGACAGCCTTGAAGAAGAGATGTATTGGGTTGATTTAATTGTAAAAGGACATATTACAGAATACATCAAAAGCGGAGAGCAGCATATAGGTGTTGATGTTCCAGATCCTGCAATGGATGTAACTGCAGCGAACTTTAAGGTGAATAAGGTGGTTCACGGAAACCTCAATCAACATAACATAACCTTATTTCAACATGGTGATTACTTTAAGGAAGATCAAAAACAATTTATAAAAAGGGGAGAAGAAGTGTATTTATTACTGTCGAAGCGGCCAGATGGGAAAGGTTACTGGTCCTACAATTTTGAGGATGGCATATGGTACATACATGAAGGAAAAGTTTATAGTAAATCTAAATTAAAAAAATATCAGCCTCTTAAAAACAAGAGCGTGAAAGAATTTGAAAGAAGGATAAAAAAAGCTGCTGAAAACAAACAAAAACCAAAAAGTCTTATGTAAAAACCTTTATACACACGATCAGTGTGAAATTACTCTGCCAAAAAAATTTTATGATGATTTAGGCTTTGGTCAGGAAGCCAATTAAACATAAATTCAAAATGACTATTCTAGGAATATGTTTAGATTCATAATCGGCTGGAAAACCAAGCAAGGGAATCTGGCCGGGATATCTTCTTATGATGTATTTCATAAGGGGAGAATTACGAGATGGCATATGTGTTTGAAAAGGTCACCATAATCTACCTGTTTGTTTTGTTTCTGCAAAAAATCTATTCAACAAATTTAACTAATCAGGTATAACAAACGCCCCGTATATTGACATAATTTCTCCATCATCTAGCATTACTTAATAACTAAATACTATCACTATGTTAATTTAGTTCTGAAAGAAAAAAGTTTTTTTGTTAAATCATTACATGAGAAGAATTTGTGGGAGGTAAGTAGGCATGCTTTCCAGGAATGAATTAAAAAAGCATGTTAATGTTACAACAATAGTTTTAGTGGGTCTGTTAATCTATTTATTATTCTGGGGAATGGATAAACATCGTCAAGTCAAAATATTAGAAGACCAAATAACTGAAACTAAGTATAGATTGGTTGAAAGTACCACTGTTCCATTAGACCATGCCTTTGATCAAGTGATTGAACAATCTACCAAAGAAAATATGACTCTTCTTTCCCACTCAATAAGGAATCAAACAAGCAGGATCCGATCTTTTATTACAATAGCTTTACCAAAAGAAGAGATAAGAACTTCTTTGGGTAAGAAGCATTTATTAAATTATCAGTTAGCAGGTGATGTTTTGCTCAATCGGGACGAATTAAGTGATGATGAAATTGAAATTATTAAACAAATGAAAGAAGCATGGAAAACATTTCATCAAGAGATAGGACCGAGATATTATTGGGTTGACGGTCATTTTATTCTCGGTGCATATGTCAAATTATCGGAGCGCATGGATGAATATTATAGACAGTTTGAAGTCGGGGATGACATGCTTGAGAGCCATTAATGTTAAAACAAATATCTGAGGAATACACCAATAAACTTAATAACATTATCTCCCGCTATTTATGAATTAATTTCTTCTCTTTACTTTACCTTTCAGGACTCCCCTATACCCTGGTATATATTAACAATATTTTAATATTTTGATAGACTATACTCATATCTTTTTTAGTGTTAGGAAAAAGTCTATTTTAGAATAATGGGGTGAAATAATGAAGTTTGCTGTTAATTATTCTCACCAGGCCATAGATTTGCTTGTACAGGAGGCTATTGATGTTGATCTGATTAAATGCCCGGAGTTTGATGAGGATTTCATCACGAAGGTGAGTCAGCATAGACCTGTTTATATGCATTTTGGATTAGCTACAGGATTAAACAACATCGAACAGTACAATTGGAATAAGGTGAAGTCATTAAAAAAAGTAACTAATACACCGTATGTCAATCTTCATCTCATGGCTTTTAGCGAAGATTACGATGGCATACCAGTTGATACAACTGAACCCAAACATGTTCGACTTATAAAAGAACAAGTCATTGCAGATGTGAAAAAAATTGCCAATCGGTTTGGATCAGAAAATGTAATACTAGAAAATGTGGTCTATCGAGGGAGTGAGGGACATATTCTTCGGCCAATTATTGATCCGGAAATTATTACAGAGATTGTAGAAGAAACAGGGTGCGGACTGCTTTTAGATCTTGCTCACGCCCAGTTAACAACTAAATATCTCGATATGGATGTATATGACTATGTATCCATGATGCCAGTGGATCATCTTCGTGAACTGCATATAACCGGGATTCAGCATGATGGAAACCGCTACAGGGACAGCATGCCTATGACTCACGACGATTGGAATCTTGCAGAATGGGCAATCACCAACATTAAAAGAGGAGATTGGCCTGAACCATGGGCTGTTGCATTTGAATATGGTGGTGTGGGCTCTAAATTCGAATGGCGGTCAGATCCGAAAGTCCTGGCTGAGCAAGTCCCCCGCTTGAGGGATCTGCTTTAAAAATAAGACATAAAGAGGTGCCCAAAACCTCTTAAAACTGCAGATATGCTCCTCCTCACTTGTAACTGACACAATCAAGTAAAAGAATCATTCGTTTCTTGATCTATTGAAAGAAATAGTATAAATTGAGATAATAAATTCTCTTTTGCAGACTATAGATCGTTGCGACAATTCCTATGTCCCCATCAGAAAAATGCAGGAAAGGTGTTGTGTGATAGAACACTGAATGATCATTAAAAATCTTAATTTTGAATGAATCATTTTTGGGAGGGAACAATATGGAAGTTTTTGAGGAATATTTAGCGAAAATAGAGCATCCGGAGCATCGGGCGAGAACGGAAGAGGTTTTGTCCTGGGTAAGGGAGACATTTCCAAATCTAAATCCAGCCATTAAGTGGAATCAGCCTATGTTTACCGATCATGGTACATTTATTATTGGATTTAGCGTATCCAAGAAGCATCTTGCGGTTGCACCTGAACGGGCAGGCATCGTTCATTTTTCTGATGAAATAGTGAAGGCTGGCTATGAGCACAGCAAGATGCTGGTCCGTTTCCCGTGGGACAAGCCGGTTGATTACACACTGCTTGAGAAAATAATCGAGTTTAATATTAAGGATAAAGCGGACTGTACCACTTTTTGGCGGAAATAAAAAAGATTGTCTTTTGAAGCCGTACTTGCATGTTAAGTTCATCGCTTTATTCTCAAGGATAATTGATATATATTCGTGATTTGTTATACATATAATAGAAACCATATACTACTTTCCTTCTATGAATTCAGCGATGATCGGTTTCTCGTTTCTGTTACCTCTCAAAAATCCCCTCATTCAAACACCTTCTATGAAAAGACAAAACCTTCATAATAAACTGGCGATCCTGGACTTTCAAAATTCAACATGGTCTAGTAGTATAGAACAATTAAAAATGGAAAGGGTGGAAATCCCCCTTTCCATTTCTTGCTGTTTACCAGGCAGTCTCCTGTTCGACAGGTGCCTGTCACTTCCCGAATTAGCTCGATTTACGTCGAATACGCTCGCCTCCACACTTTTTTTGCAACAAAAAGTGGGTACTTTTTTTGTACCCCTTTTATCAAATGTTCGGCTGTCCTGACTAATAGAAACCTTTCCTATATTTTTTCTCCCCTTGATTCCATTCCCGAACAGTGCCAATGATGGAATGGACGGGCAGATTATCCAAACTGCAGGAATAAGCAGCACTCCAGCGATATCTGTTAAATTCCTCGTCTACTTCTCTTTTACCAGATGAACCACAAAGGAATCTGCAGTAAATTCTCCCTCAACATAATAATATAAATGCCATTTATCCTCATCTTTTAATTGAATGCGAATCGGCAAAGGATCGCCGCTTCGCTGCCTTTCGCTGGCCTGGCGCAAAATCCCTGAACAAAACGAAAAGTGGTTTTCACTCTTATTCATTGGAAATATTAAGATCTCTCGGTTTCCTTCTTCTCTTAAAAAAACCGGCTCCTTCCGGCATATCGTCATAAAGGAAAATTCCTCAATATACACCTGTTTTCCTTCCATCAACCACACTCCTTTCAGTAGCATGTTTATGCACGTAATACGGAGGTCAGAACCCTGGCACAACGCATCATTCTAATATCGAAACACTTTCAATATCTCAATCATATAAGCAGCAGTAAAAAGGACAGCCAGAATTTGACCGGCTAAACCAAGCAGCGGTTCCGAAAATAAAAAGGCTGCACACACCATGATGATTCCCAGGAGATATCCATGTAACATGTCAGTCGTTTTATCAGCAGGAACCATATCAGCCAGCAATACTTTGCTCTTTTTCTCCCATTTTGTATGAAAACGGTAGGACCACCACAAAAAGGGCACGATTTTAAACAAGTACCCTAAAATCGATGCCGAAAACCAGCCTAGAATAACAAAGATGACTAAACTTGTTTCGATGGGAAAAATAGTTTCAGGCATAGCCAAACTGATGAGCATCCATACAATCGTCAGAAAATAAACCAGGGGAATGAGCAGATAGGGGATACTGACTGGCCCGGGCGGCTGTTTGCTGTAGCTGTTATTGCGAATGTTCCAGACAAAACGGACAAATAGACTGAGGGAGATGAGCAGTAATACGTAAGATAATAGTTTCAACATTTGTACGTGGGACCATAGAAATGCTGTGTATGACCAGACACCTGCATGTAACAGGCCGAGAATCAGAAACCCTTCTTTTCTTCCTTTAACAGGAGATGCATAAAACATGGGCAGCAGTTTAAAGCTGTAAGTCATAATCAGACTCGCAAGCCACCCCACAATGCCGAGCCAGATATGACTGTTGAAAACCGTTGAATAATCGAATGGAATCCACTGAAAAGCCATACCTATCCCCATCATGAGGCCAAAAATAACCGTCATAACAAGATTAAATAGGCTCATAGTGACACCAAATACAAACATGTTCCATTCACGTTTTTTTACAAAAGTCACGAGCAGATTAAAGACATAGATAAGTACTGCGACGAAGACAAACCCTCCACCAATTGCTGCTCCCAGCGGAAAAGAAAGGGAAAAACTGATGGTCAGTGTCAACACGCCAACAAGATAAAGGGCAAAATGAATAAAACCCAGGGAACGGCTGAAAAGTGAAGTTCTTAGGATCACCTGGGTCAATTGAAAACTGGCCCCCATGGCAATCATTGTTGCCCAGCCCAGCAAAAAGAGGTGAGCAAGCATCCAGCCTGTAGTATTTCGAACCCCCTGAGCCTGAATAAGCTCCGGAAACTCAAAAATTCCAATAATCATCGCAATTAAGTACATAACCATGCCAGAAGCAAAAAACAGAAATGAAAGATTGAAAATACGGACGTTCGGCGGTACCATCCCGGCTGCTGCTTTTGTCATTCTACTCCTCCTTTCCCTATTAAAGAATATTCTCCTTACGTCATAACTTTTCCTGTCAAAAAGATTCTCTTCAATGGATTCTCTTTCTCTATTTAACAGGGATCTTGTACTTCCAATCTTAATAGCAGATGTAATAAATCGCATGTGAATGTTTAGTTGAACCCTCACATGCGATTTCTTTATTTCCATTTTTTGAAGTATGCATTGTATATGGCAGTATAAAATACATTTCCTCCACACCTCTGCTCGGTTTTGGTCTTCATCAAGCCTATGAAGTACATTTCCACCACATCTCTGCCCCGCTTTTGGTCTTCATCAAGCCTATGAAGTACATTTCCTCCACATCTCTGGCCGGTTTTGATCTTCATCAAGCCTATGAAGTACATTTCCACCACATCTCTGCCCGGTTTTGGTCTTCATCAAGCCTATGAAGTACATTTCGTCCACGTTCTTGCCCGGTTTTGGTCTTCATCGAGCTTATGAAGTACATTTCCGCCACATCTCTGCCCAGTTTTGGTCTTCATCGGAGTCATTACTTCCAAACTTGCCGGCCAGCATCATATACGTCTTAGAAAATAAAACACCTCCCACTTCGACAAAATACGTCAAATTTCGGGAGGTGACAGGCACCTATTATAAATTTTCGAAGAAGAGCCGGACGACGTCAGCACCGCCGATAAAGGTTCCGAGGGAGCTTCCCAGATTAGCCATTACAATGACAAGCAAGATTCGGGTGACCTTGTTGTTCCAGAACCCTTTTAAACTGTACACATCCTCGGAGAGCCCTTCAAAGTCAGCAACGTTTGGACGCCGGATAATTGCCTGCACAAGTCCTGCAAACCAGCCGGCTGCAAGCAGCGGATTCAGGGATGTAATCGGTGCTGCTACAAATGCGGTCAAAATCGCCAGTGGGTGGGCAAATGCAATCGCTGCTCCAAGGGCGGAAAAGGAGCCATTCCACAGTACCCAGCTGATGGTCTGTTGAATCCCGGCTGCAGGATTGGCTAAAAACGTATATAAAATAACTGAAACTATCAAGAGAGGAATGGTCCAGCCAATGATCTTCGGCACTTTGGATTTTGGCGGTACCTTTGTCAACTGAGCCAGATTATGATCCTTCTGAATTTCATTCGTAATCCCTGGCACATGCGCCGCTCCCACAACAGCGACTATTTTTTCACCAGGGGCTTCCTTAATTTTTTGTGCCAGATATTGATCCCGTTCATCAATCAGCGGTTTCTTTAACTTTGGGAAGTGCTCTGTAAATTCGTTCAGCATGGAATTCAGCATATCCTTTGATTTCAGCTTTTCCAGTTCCTCTTCCGAAATATCATCCTTGCTGAAAATGCTGCCGACAATTTGCATGAGGAGCTGTGTCTTTCCCCAGAACCCAACGTTTCCCCAGATCCTTGCAAAGGTAACCTGAATATTTCGGTCAGCCAGTACCAGTTCTGCACCGGTTTCCTTTGCTGATTCTATGCCCTGAATCATTTCCTGCCCGGGTTTAATGCCAAATTGTTTGGCCACCCGTTTTTGGAAAGAGGAAATGACCAGATTCATTAAGAGCAATGTTGCCTTTTTTTCTTTAATAACTTTAAAAATGTCCATTTCTTTCCACTGATTGCTTTCCATGATGGATTGGTACCGCTGCTCGTCCAGTTCTACGCAGACGGTATCCGGCTGTTCAGATTCAATGACTTCTTTTACCTCTTCTGCACTTTTTTTCGAAACGTGAGCCGTTCCGATTAATATAATTTCTTTATCATCTAATTGTATTTTCGTGACATTTTGTTCCATTAATCGCTACCCTTCCTTTTACAATGGAATTGATCGTCTATATGAAAAAAGATCCATGTCCAGTATCTCTATCTTTACTGTACCATTTTCATGCCAATCGCTCCATCATAATATGTATTTTGAGATTTAGGGCGAGTCCTGCCTATCGCTTTGCAGCTTTCACAATCAAAAAAGCTGGTTTTTTCATTAAGCGTTCATAGGCATCCAGGCTGACCTTTTTCATGTCCTCTACAGGAACAGGTTCTCTTATCCCTTCGACTGAAAAATACTTCGAGGTAACGTTGAAAATATCCTGCAGCGGGCGTCTGTAAAATTGTACATCGATGGTTTGTCCCCCTTTGTTCCACTGATCTGTCAGCAATTCCGTCAGAAAATACGCTTTCGTTTGAGACAGGGACAAATCCATCATCGGGTGATGAACAGAATACAGGAACACACCTCCGGGCTTTAATATCCGGACAAACTCCGAAAATGGCTCCTCCCAATTTTTCAAATAATGGAGCGTAAGCGAGCTGAGAATCAAATCAAACGTGTCATCGGAAAAAGGGAGTGGTTCAGATAAATCGCAGCAGTGTACTTTCGCTTTTCCCTGTGTACGCCTTCTGGTCGCTTCTGCCATATCAGGGCTAATATCTATGGCTGTAACCTCAGCCCCCATGCGAATCAGATATTCCGTATACCATCCTCCTGCACAACCCGCATCCAGTACCGTTAAACCATCAAGGGCATCCGGCAGCAGTTCGGTCATTGCGGGCCGTTCATAAAACAGATTGTATGCATTACTTTTGGGATCCTCCTGTTCATAACTGTTCGCTAGCTGATCAAAGGTTTTCGTCAGTTTTTCTTTCAAAACAATCACCCTTTCTTTTAAGAACCTGTCTTTAATGTCCGATCCAGCCACTCCTGGATATGGGCATTAAATAATCCTGGCTGCTCCATCTGCAAAAGGTGCCCAGCCTTATCCAGCACAGCAAAAGTAGCACGCGGAAAATAATCTTGAATATGAAAGGCATCTTTATAGCCGACGCCAGAATCCTGCTTTCCTGTTAAAAATACACATGGCTTATCAAATACAGTCTGAATCGGATGAAACGTGAATCCATAGTGTTGCTTGATTTTTGCCAGAAATTCTGAATCTGCCCTTTCTGCCCCGCTCACTACTTCAGATTCAAATCGCTTCCAGTTATATTCATCGTGAACCACACTGACAGAGCAGAAGTCTTTTTTATAATCATGCTGAAGTTGCCCCATAAAGTCCTGATCTTCGGCAATGACAGTATGTTCAGGCAGGGCCCTCTCTTCCACCTCTGGTATAATCATCGGGCAGATAAATGCTGCCCCTTCCACCTGATCAGCTTTTTTTTCGATGATCCCCAGAGATAAGTAACCGCCGTATGATTCCCCGGCAAGCAAAAAAGATTGTTCTGGAATGACCTTGTCGATAAACCGAATAACAGCATCGAGCATATCATCTGATCCGGAAATATGTTTTCCACCCTTTGTCCGCCCCATTCCCGGCAAGTCGATGTAAATTCGTTTGAAGCCATTTTTCTCACGGAAGACGGGCTCCATACAGCCAATCATCAACTCAGAATCCAATGAGAAGCCATGAATCATAATGATTGGCTTGCCTTCACCATATACTTGATAATACATCTCCAAATCTTCTATGTTACATACAGGCATATAACTCCTCCATTATTAAAAAAATTGTTCAACACTAAATAAAGCGCTGCAAAAGGCACAACTGATTGTGACATACTCCACCACCTAAACGAATGCTTAGAAGTGGGGACTTCTTTCATAGGCAGGTTAAATTACCTTAACCCCTTTACATTTTGACTAAAACATTATAACATGTTTGATTAAAGTTTTAAGAATTTTTTGAAAAGGTGTGAGTCCATTGGATTTTAATATCTCCAACTCCCTCAAACATTTGCCTGAACAATTTTTTGCCCGGCTGGCGTCGGATGTTCAGTATTATGTTCATAAAGGCTATGATGTCATCAACCTGGGACAGGGAAATCCTGATCAGCCTACCCCGGACCATATCGTAAAGGCTATGCAGAGAGCCGCTGCAAATCCTGAATTCCATAAATATTCTCCCTTTGGCGGCCAGCCCTTTTTAAAAGAAGCCGTCTGTGAGTTTTATGAGCGGGAATATGGGGTTACCCTCGATCCAGATGAGGAAGTCGCTATTTTAATCGGGGCCAAACATGGACTCGTGGAGCTTCCCCAGGCACTCCTGAACCCCGGAGACACCGTCCTGGTTCCTGATCCGGGATATCCGGATTACTGGTCCGGGATAGCCCTGGCACAGGCCAACATGGAAATGATGCCCCTTTTGAAGGAAAATGATTATTTGCCGGATTATCATACTATTCCGGAAACCGTCAAACACCGGGCGAAGATGATCTTTCTGAACTACCCAAATAATCCGACAGGGGCAACAGCATCTCCGGATTTTTTCCAGGAAACCGTCCGTTTTGCCCGTAAATATGAACTTTGTGTCGTTCATGATTTTGCTTATGGTGCCATTGGGTTTGACGGAGTAAAGCCTCCAAGTTTTCTGGAAACGGATGGTGCAAAAGAAGTCGGCATTGATGTATATACGCTATCAAAAACCTATAATATGGCTGGATGGCGAATTGCTTTTGCCGTTGGAAACAAAAGTGTGGTTTCAGCACTCAACCTTCTGCAGGACCACCTCCACTGCAGTGTTTTCAGTGCGATTCAGGAAGCAGCAAGAGTGGCCTTGACCGGCTCCCAGCAATGCGTAAAAGAGTTAAGGCAAATGTATGAAAAGCGCAGAAATATATTAATAGAAGCAGCAAAAAACATTGGCTGGCATGCAGACGCACCAAAGGGATCTTTTTTTGCCTGGCTTCCAGTTCCTGAAGGATATACATCAGAATCCCTTTCACGGGAAATCCTGGAAAAAGCACACGTGGCTTTTGCTCCAGGAAAAGGATTTGGTAAGCATGGGGAAGGTTTTGTCCGGGCGGGTCTGCTGACAGAAGAACATCGAATAAAAGAAGCCATTCAACGGATAGAGGAATTGAATATTTTTTAAAATGATTACGGCTGGCTCAGTATAGTCAGCCCTTATCCTTCAGCAGCCCTGCCATTATCATGACAAACATCAAAGAGGACAGCACAAATAAAATAGCTGTCATATGCTTATATAAGCTGTATTGATGGTGACTTTCTTCTGTTTTTACCGTTTTAATAAAAAATATAGTAAACAAATACCCAAAAACAGAAAATGCGATTATCAAACCAACTAGCATCGTTATCACCCATTGGCAGAATGTGAGTCAAATGAAACGTGTAACAAAAGAAAATCATGTAGGAAATCGTTTGTGGAATTTTCTAGGAAGAAGAGATTCATCAAGCGAAGTTTTACTGATTGACAATGGCTTTTTTCATGACCTCGATATCGATCTCATGCTTTCTCACTACAGCAGCCAGATCATCAAGCTTCTTTTCAATATCCAGTAATTTTTCGGTATTTTTTGCAACCTGAGAAAGAATGGTTGTCTGGCTTGCTTCCAGTTGATCCATACGAGTTTCCAACTGATCCATACGGGTTTCCAGCTTTTCCATCCGAGTTTCCAACTGGTCCATACGGGTTTCCAGCTTTTCCATCCGAGACTCCAGTTGATCCAAACGCTTATGAATAGGATCCAGTTTTTCATCCAGCAAATTAGAAAGCATTTGCATCAATCTTTCCTCATTCATTATCTTTCACCACCTTTCTTACATCATAATATACCATAAACCCGTCCTAAAAGGAGATCAAACTTTAAAAAATTCTACAACGGTTTCTGCCTTTCTGCTTCTGCATACTGAAAGCCATAAAAGTTATCTTTTTCCACTTCTGCAGGTCTTCCCCTCTTATTACAATATTAGATCAAAAAAATCACTAGGGGTTACGCCTCAACCCTCCCAGAATCCCTTTAAAAATAGTAGAAAAGTGCTATTGTTAAAGTAGAAGCGCTTCCATACCCCTGTATGTATTAAAGATTAGAAGGAGTGATTCAACAATGGCGAAAGTCGTCGTTATTGGCACTGGTTTTTCCGGTCAGACTGCTGCTTTATATTTGCGGAAAAACCTTGGAAAAGAACATGATGTGACAGTAATTAATCCGTGGCCACGGTTTACGTATATCCCTTCCTTCGTATGGGTAGGCTCATTTGAAATTCCCCTCTCTCCAAGGGAGCAGGAAGTGTTTATCCTGACTTTAAAGGGATTCAGTCAAAAAGAAATCGCTGAACGCATGAGCATCAGCGTAAAAACCGTAGAAAATCACCGGCGGAACATCCGGAAAAAACTAGGCAGTAAGAATAAAGGAGAACGGATGGAATTTGCCCAAAAATATAAGCTGCTGGAATTGTATAAGTAACGGCCAGGGGGATAAAACCCATTTTTAAAGAAAAAATGGATGGACATACTGGTGGTCCCATCCTTATCTGAAAAGCGCCAAAAAGTTACCCTTTCATAAACTTCGTAATGGCTTGCAGGATGTCGCTCATAACTTGAATGGATGATTGAATATCCCCCTCCAATTCCAGACTATGGTTGGCATCAGGGATTGAAACAACTTCAACATTTTCTATTTGATGCAATTCGGCGACATTCTCTTTTATATAACACGGATCTTTGGTTCCTATAATCACTAGTGAAGGGTTCGTGATCCTCTTCATCTCGCTTGTAATTTGCTGGCTGTGAAGCAAAGGGGTCAGCCAGATCACCCTGGCATCTTCAATGAGTTTTGATTTTAACAGCTCCAGCCCTGCAATGGTGCCAATGGACTTGCAAACCACCGCAAACTCCTGATAACTCTTTTCTTTCATTACTTTTTCAACAGACACTGTCACATCTGTGCTGATCCACTGAATTTGTTCCTCCTTAGGGGATTGGGCAAAATCTTGATGAAGATAGTTATAATTCACCATCAGGATGTCATATCCCAGTTCGCCTAATAGTTTAGCAGAATAAAATTGCAGCGGCATGTCGTTATTATATCCTCTGCCCGGCAACAGAATGGCCAGTTTTTGACCCCCCATGTCAACCTGTTTATTTTGTAAGACTTCTTTATAGCCCTTTACATGAACTTCTGTTATAGCCATACGGTTTCCTCCTTCACTTCATCGTATTTGTGGTACAAACATCCTATTATTGATTGCTAAAAATTTGGCGGATTCCTTCCACGAGTTTGATATATGGGTAATAGACCTCTGCGCCATCAGTCTTTATGTTGCTTTGCCGCGGCACTTGTTCGAAAAATTCATTCCACAGATCCTGAACTTTCCTTAGTTTTTGGATGTCCTCATCTGACAAATCTCCATCAGTTAAATAGAGGTTATAAATACTGGCATCCATTGCACAACAATCAAGAACATGTCCTTTGGCTGGATCACTCAAGATGATATAGGATCGAATGACACTTTCATAGTTTTTCCCCTCTATAAATGCCTGTTCAAGGTTTTCTTGTGAAGGGTTTTCAATCACATGGTCTAATAGCTGGATTGGTGTATTCATATTGCGGACAAGGTTCATTCTCGCCTGTTCCATAGCCGATTCATATTGATCGATTTTGCTGGATAAGTGAACGTTATAATAAATCGCTGCTACAATTGTGACAATTAAAATAAGAAAAGCAGCAAATCCTATCCTTTTTTTCATTATGACACACCTTCAGGAACCATTAATATTCTGAAACTTCGTAAGATCTTCACTTGATTTGTTCTAGATCAGGACTTACTCCATCCGTTTAAATTCACGAAGTACCTTTAAATTATTCAGGGTTAGGACTCCTTTCCATTCCTCCCTTGCTTCTGGCCAGTCTTCTTCATAATTCCCGAACCAGCTCCAGTTCGGTGCCCAGCTTCCGTCTTCTGTTTGTTTAGTTATTAAGTAATCGAGGGTTTTTTCAATGAGTGGGGAATCCACTGCATCCATATACGGAGATTCTGGTGAATCTATAAACGTCAGAGGTGAGGCACTGTACTCCTCCCACTCCTTTTCACTTCTTCCGATGACCTGTGAAATCGATCGCCTCAGCTTTTCATAAACCTTTTCTTTTTCGGGGCTACGCAGGCGGCTAGCCATTCGGTCAAAACAAAGAATTTCATGCATTTCTATCTCATCAGGATAAGATAGTAAAGTATCCATGGCACGCTCTGTCAAATTATCCAGAAAGTCGCCGGACACCAGTTCCCCATATTCGTGAAGATAGCCGACAATCTCTGCAGTGGGATTTCCCCAATCGCCTTCACCTTTTTCATCAGAAACATGCCACCAGGGCGCATGGGGATAATCATTTACCTTTTCTGGGACGGCTATCCAGCGTCCCTTTTGTTCATCATACGTATTTAAAAAATATCGGATACCCTTTTGCACCATTGGATGACGGGCATCCAGACTAACCCTGGACATCATCTGAAAAGCAATTGTCGTGGCCAGGGGAGATGAATCTGGCAGTCTGAAATCAGGTTCCAGACCATGGCCAAATCCACCATCCTCGTTTTGAAATTTGAGTAATTCCTCCAAAACCTTCTCCCGGCTGCCATTTTCAAATTCATAAGCATACAGCGCGGCTTCCAGCGGTCGCGCCTGATGGACCATATACTCCCGTGCTTTTTGGGCTAGCACTTTTGTCAGTTTCATTGATCTACTCCTTTGCCAACTAGATTTCTTTGATATTTCCTTTCAAACCTGGGCAAGCTTCTCCATATCCCATGATGTGGTCGAAATATTAGCATTTACTATCTTTAACCAATACATACTCCCACCACCTACGCTAAGAGGAGGGGTCTTCTCGGTTAACCCCTTCTATTAAAATCTTACCTCTGTTTCAACACTGGAAAACACAACATGGGTGACTGTTTCCGCAATGGTTGACACACTGTCAATAAATTCTTCTATTTCAGACAGTGTCTCAAAGTGCATTTTTAAGATAAAGCACGCATTTCCTGCAATCCGGTGACAAAACTCCACATTGTTCATTTGTTGGATTCGCCGTCGAAAAAGCTTATGTTCTCCGTTCTTGATCGTGGCTTCCACAATACAGCTCACCGGAAAACCCGCTTTTTCGTAATCAATATCCAGGGTGTAGCCTCTGATAATTCCAAATGACTCCATCTGTTTTACCCGCTCCCGGACCGCCGGAGATGATAAATTTACTTGCTTCCCCAGTTCTCTCATAGAAATGCGGCTATTTTGGTTTAGCTCATTCAAAATTCGCTTATCTACTTCATCGATTTTCATTTATAAAGTATTCCCCTTGAATTTATTTTTTCTTTTTAAATATTTCTCCATATTACTTTAAATCTCCTATGTCCATACAAACATTTATTTTCTATTATATTCACAAAGGAGTGAAACATATGGCAAGAATAAACGATTCTAAATTAGGAAATACACCATTTCAGCGGCTGCTGGGTCATAATGAGCACATTATGAATGCCTGGAATCATCTGGGCGAGATCCTGGGTGACAGTGGCATACTCTCTGCCGAATTAAAGGAGCAGGTAAGAAGAACACTGGCACAAAAAAATGGATGTGAATACTGTCAGGCGAAAGGAAAGCCAGACCCAGAAACCTTTGATGAAAAAACATCTCTTGCTGTAGGGTTTGCTGAAGCCTTCTTAACATATAGAGGCAACATGCCTGAATCCCTGTTTGAAGTTTTAAAACAGGAGTGGAGCGATCAGGAAATCAGTGAATTATGTGCATTTATCTGCTTTACGACCGCTTCCCAATATTTCGGTGCTTTAATGGGCCTGCAGCCGGAAAAAGATTCAGAGGGGGTTATAGAATGATCAATGAAAAAACCGCACTGATCATCATTGATGTCCAAAAAGCGTTTGAGCATCCTAAATGGGGAAAGCGAAATAACCCGGATGCAGAGAATAATATAGGGAAACTGCTGAGTGTCTGGAGGCGGAAAGGGTGGCAGGTGATTCATGTTCAACATACCTCTGACCACCCGGATTCGCTTTTCTATCCTGCAAATGAGGGATTTCAAATCAAAGATGAAGGAAAACCTCTGAAAGAAGAACCGGTGTTTGTCAAAAAAGCTAACAGTGCTTTTATCGGGACGAATTTAAAAGACTTTTTAGAAGACCGGAGCATCACCACAACTGTCATTACAGGACTGACTACTCCACATTGTGTGTCTACTACAACCAGAATGAGCGCGAATTATGGGTTTAACACCTTTTTGGTCTCAGATGCCACAGCAGCATTTGGGCTTAGGGACCAGAGTGGCGAATATTATGATGCCGAAACCATTCACCGACTTTCTCTGGCCACGTTATATGATGAATTTGCCAGGATTTTAACGACAAAACAGCTGCTTGATAAACTTGCATAAATAGAATTTCTTTGAGCCTCCTTTCCACCAATACATCCCATTAATTTATTCACTGATGGAATTTTTCATCCGCAAAGGGAAGTCTAAAAATGCGGGACTTCCCCCATATATTTGAACAGTTTTATCATCTATAATGTTCTGGCAAAAACGTAATAGATGTTTTTGGTTGAAAGGAGGCCATTTCAATGGAAAGAGAATCACGACTTGAGTTTTTCCCTATATCGTTTTTTGCAACGGTAATGGGGCTGTCAGGATTAACAACCGCCTGGCAAAGAGCAAAAAACCATCTTTCAGCTGCCGTTTTCTGTCAGTCCTATGATGCTGGGGACAACGATTCTTGTATTTATCATTTTATTGTTGACTTATGCCATGAAAATTTTCAGATATACCAGGGCTGTTCAGGCGGAATTGCGCCATCCCGTGAAACTGAGCTTTTTCCCTACGACTTCCATTAGTTTTATTTTAATCGGGATTGGCACCCTGCCTATTTCAGCAGAGAGTTCGGAGATATTGTGGGGATTAGGAGCCGCTATTCACCTGGCTTTTACGTTGTATGTCATGAATGTATGGATTAATCAGCAGCACTTTCAAATTAAGCATATGAATCGGAATCTTTCTCCTGATTGTCCTGTCCATCGTTTTAATCATGCTGATCATCCGAACAATCATCAGCATGAAACAAAAAGGAATATGCATAAATGAGGATTAAATTGCAGATTAGGGATTTTTAACAGGGAAAATCCATTGATTCATTAATTGTTTAAACAGAGGCTGGGACAAAATGGTGTGCAAATAAAAATGAAATATCCGAACTCCATTCCATTGTAATGGTCACATGAATGAGTTCGGATATTTTTTTACTTTCGTTAATATGTTTTCCTTTCTGCGGGCACAGCCTAAGACTTCTAAGACAGCTCATCCTGCTGTCTCTGGGAGTTTCGGCTCGTGCTGTTTCTACGACGCACAGGACGTGCTAGTGTCGATGTTGGCCACAGGACATGGCTGTTTTTAGTCGATCTGGAGTCTCGCATGTAAACTGCGCAAATTTTCCTTTTGCCGGCTTGTTTGCTCACCGTTCATTTCTTTATGTCTCTGGCTTTGGTGTTTTTTATTCAGATGTTGTTTTTTATCAGATATAAATAAATCATCTGGATGTCTTTTTTTTCAACTTTTTGATTTCAAAAAGGTTTTACTGACATGAGAATAATAAGCATAACAGCGAAAGAGTGAAGAATAAAGTTGTATGGACAAAGACTTTCGTTAATTTGTCTGTAGGATGAAGGAAGTTTTTTTCCTGGAGACTTTCCAGAATATGTCCAATTTGTTCCATTCGCTTTGGAAAACTTTTTATACACGTTTTCTGATTTGAAAGTTGTCTTCAAGCAATGTCCAGTTTTGTGGAAATGGATAGCCAAGAACCCAGTAGCTGATTCCCCTCAGACCATACTCTTTGACCAGATCAAATTTAGCCTGTGCACTTCTTGCATCCTCAAACCAGACTTCATGGGTGCGGCCCTGTTCATCTACGTAACGATAGAATGGTGACTGAGCAACCGGATCGTATTGGATGGCTGCACCGTATTGAACGGCACGCCGAACGGCTTCCTGCATATCAAAGGTTTCTGCTTCCTGCCCCTGTACATGTGGGATCAGCCAGTCACGGGCATAAAGCTGAAAACCCATGAAAATTTTATTGGCTGGCATAACGGATACAGCATAATCAATCACCCGGCGGATTTGATCAAGGGGAGAAATGGCACGAGGCGGACCTAATCGGTATCCCCATTCATACGTCATCAAAATGACAAAATCAGCAATGCGGCCATGTGCAGCATAATCGTGTGCTTCATATAGGAGGCCAGGCTGGTCTGATCTGGTCTTTGGAGCCAGTGCAGTGGAAACAAAATAGCCTTCCGGATGGAGACGGTCAACTGCTCGCTGCAAAAATTGATTGTACCGCTCGCGATCCTGAGGATATACATTTTCAAAATCAATATTCAGACCAAGATAGCCCTTTTCCCGCATGGTATTGATAATATTTGTGAGCAGACGTTCCTGGAGTTCGGGACTTGCCAGTATGGTACTGGCCAGCCGGGATCCGGGATCTCTGTAAGTAAAGTTGGTAATGGACATCATGGGAGCTACCCGTTCATTGTAGGAGGCCTGAATAATTGGATTATCATTAATGCGGGATAAGCCCCCGTCTTCTTGTATAATATAGGCAAAAGGAGATGAATAGGTTAAGTACCTTCCCCTTTGCCTTATGATTTGCGCACCCTCTTCCCCCATATTGATAAGATAGCCATTGACATCGATAACAGGCTTCGGGAAAGGAATGATCAGTTGAGTTCCTGGATAAATCAAGGCTGGATCTTGAATCTGATTGGCGTTCATGAGGGACTTAAGCGTTGTTCCATAGCGCTGGGCGATCTGCCACAACGTTTCTCCGGGCTGAACCTCATGGATTCGGGGAGGGATGAACAGTGCGGTCCCCGGATAAATGAGGGATGGGTCCGTGATCTGGTTTGCTTGAACGATGGTATTTACGGTTACGCCATATTGCTGAGCGATTTGCCAGATGCTTTCCCCTGGGCGGACAATATGCTGGCGGGCGGGTGTTGGAATGACAAGGGATTGACCTACCACTAATTGATTGGGGTTGGGAAGTTCATTTATTCGAGCAATTTGTGAGGCCGTAACACCATAACGATTGGCTAGTGCCCATAGTGTTTCCCCACTCTGGACTACATGGATAATCATAATTGCACCTCCTGACTCACCTCGATAATACTAATGTATTCATGAAGATTGTCCGAATATGAACGGGGAAATCAATGGATGTGCCTGTCACTTGTCGAATGCTATATTGCGATTAAAAAGCCGCATCTCCTTCCGAAAACACGGAAGTGATGCGGCTTTTCCGTAAAGATTTTTCGACAAGTGACAGGCACCATTTATTTATTCAAAAGCCTGGGCTATATCATAATCGGAAGGATCGAGCTCGGTTTCCAGCCTTAGTGCCATTCTTGCAATCTCCAGTCCTAAAAAAGGCCCGGCTGTTAATCCAGTTGAACCAAGTCCGTTGGCTACCAGCAAATTTTTATATTTCGGGGCATAGCCGAAAACCGGCAAGTAGCCTGGCGTATGGGGACGGAATCCCACTCTCGTCTCCAGTAATGTGCTCTCCGTCAGTCCCGGTGCTACCGCCAGAGTTTTTCCTAAAATCTCTCCCACTCCTCCTGCGGTCGGACGCAGGTCAAACCCTTTGTCATCCTCGTGGGTCGTGCCAGCTATAATCCGCCCATCCTCAAATGGCAATAAATAATAATGCTGCGGCGGAATGACTACTGGCCAGTCATCCGTATCGGCATCAACCAATTTCAAATGCAAAATTTGTGCTTTCTGGGGGTAAACTAAAAACTTAAGTCCAACCTGCTCAAGGATTTCAGCCCCCCACGCTCCGGCTGTCACAATGACCTGGTCCCCTTCAATCATTTGGCTATCAACTTTCACCCCGAGAATCTTTTCACCTTCTGCAATCAGTTCTGCTTTGCCTGAAATAAATTTGGCGCCTTTTCTTTTCGCTGACCTTAAAATAGCATCCCTCAGCGCCTGCCCATTGACACGGGCAGCTCCCGTGATATGCAGGGACATGTAATCTCCTTCAGCCAGGGGAGGGAACATTTCTTTTGTTTCCGCTCTGGATAGGCAGGTAATCTCCCCTATCTCAGGGGCAGTCTCTTTTCGTGACCGGACCAGTTCTTCTAACGATCTCACCCGTTCCTCATCGGTATGCAAACGGATCGCACCAACTTTTTTATATCCGGTATCCTCTTCTCCTTCAGATTCCAGCGCTTCAATTAATTCTGGATAATATCTCGCCCCACTTGTGGCGAGACGGTACCATGCCTTATTCCGGCGTCTGGAAAGCCATGGACAGATCATCCCTGCTGCTGCTTCCGTGGCCTGACCAGGGTCATTTCGGTCCACGATGGTCACGTCTGCTCCTTCTTTTGTCAAATGATAAGCGGTGGCTGCTCCTAATATTCCTGCTCCTACTACGATTATGCGACTCATTGAACACACCTTTTCCTCTTTATATTATCTATGGTTATTGTACAGGACTTCCTCCCCCTATTTAAAGGGTGATATTCATTCCCACTCTGCCATTGCTTTTTCCCTGGCTCTCATCCATTTCCGGTAAATAAAAAATATCAGTGCAATAAATAAAAGATACGCCACAACCCCCAGCATAAAGAATTTCAAAGATTGAACGAGCTGATGACCGCTGAACGCGAGAAAAAACATTCCTGGAATGGTCCCTAGACCAGTCGCCAATATAAATGCCCAGAAAGACATTCGGCTTAAGCCCGAATAAACATTTACCACTGGAGGAGGAAAAAAGGTAAGCATTCGTGCTAAAAGCACAGCAAAAAAAGAATTTTGTTCAAACATTTGATTAAATTCATGAAGCTTTTTATACGCTGCTGACTTTTGATGAAATGCTTCTTGAAAACCAAGTCGGGCCAGCAAAAAGAACATAGCTGCAGCAGTGATCCCTCCAAACCAGTTGATCAGCATCCCTACTACAATGCCAAATTTGATGCCCATAACTCCCGCAAACATTGTAAAGGGTACAACGGGAAAAACGGATAGAAAGGCGGATAGGAAGAGCATCAGCGGTATCTCGGCCGATGAGGTTTCATAAATCCAGTCGATGACCAGCTCTTTATGCTGAAGTCCTGTATAGATCAGTACACCGTAAATGACTAATAAAAATAGCCACTTTCCCATACGTCACACACCTGTCACAGAGATATTAATTCGTTTTTATTATGAACAACTGATGAAAAAGCATGTTTGATTCATCTCCATCCGCTGCATCCTGATAGGAGTGTGTTGTGCCCCGACAAGGAATAAGCCAATCCCGATACTCAACTTCTGAATCAGATCAGAGGTGCACCAATCCTGATATTAAGCCATACTGTAAATCTATGTCATAAAAGTGCCCGTAGATGAGAAAAATAAAAAAGCAGCAATCTGCTGCTCTTCGAATTTTCAAGATTATTATTTTTCTTCTATAAAAAACGTGTTTATGATTATCATTGGTCCTTCTTCACAAAATTCTCCGGCATGACAACTGCTACCACCTCACCTGTGGCACACAGCGTGTCATTCGCATAAACTTCCGTGTTGACTTTCCATTTTTTCGGATGAATCTCTTCCACTGTCCCGACTGCCCTCAGCGGCACATCCTGAGGTGTCGGCTTTAAAAAATTCACGTTTAATGAGGCGGTTACAAATCTTGGAGGCTCGGTGCCATCCCCTGGTTCATGTCCATTTGTCCTATGTAAAGCAAGAGCGGCAGATCCTGTGCCATGACAGTCAACCAGCGATGCAATCACTCCTCCGTATACGAAACCAGGAATCGCTGTATGTTCAGGCTCAGGTTTGTAAATAGTCACGGTACGGTCTCCATCCCAGCTTGTTTTAAAATGATGCCCTTTTTCATTCAATCGCCCGCAACCATAACAATAAGAAAAATCATCAGGATAGTAGTCCTGTATCCCTTTTTGCACTTGTTCTTCCATTGTTCTCCCCCTCTTTTTTCTGAATATTATAACACATATATGGAATAAGATTTGTATATTTACACATAAATCTATAACTCTCTGTCTGGACAAATTACGATTTTGGGTTTTTGTACATATTTTATATATGGAATTCAATTTTAGACAAAGGAGTGACATGATTATGAACCCATATCAGTCTGAAATGGATCAACTGGCACGGAAAGCGATGAAGTATGAGTTGTTTGCAAAATTCTTTCAATATAGAGATCCGAATCTTCATATTTACTACTACAAGAAACATCTGAAATGTGTAGAGAAGCTCATGAGCAGTCACCAGATATGGTCCCGGGACGAATCTTCACATAGAACATCAAGATTGAGGGTTTTACATGCATCCCCAAATGCACCTGCAGTAGATGTATATGCAAATGGACAGCGAGTTTTGCAAAATTTGTCCTACAAACAGGTCAGTGACTATTTAACCATTCCTGCTGGAAACTACTTAATAGAAGTTTATCCAGCTGGACAGTATACCGGTAATCCAGTATTAAGACAGAGAATCAGTGTACAGCCGGGCCGAAGTTATACAGCAGCTGCTGCCGGAAATGTAGAGAATCTAAAGCTGATTCCTGCGGTTGATAAGACACGTACAGCTTATGACACAGCTAACGCTCGCTTCTGGCACCTTTCACCGGATGCACCAGCTGTCGATATTGCTGTACAGGGCGGCGAAGTCATTTTTCCGAATGTCAGTTTTGAAGAAGTAACCAGTTATCTTGACTTAAGTCCAGGAACAGTAAACCTGGAGGTTCGGCTGGCAGGAACAAATACAACTGTATTAACTGTACCGAATGTAAATCTGCAGGGAGGAAATGCATACACGGCTGTTGCTGTGGGTTATGCTGAAGGAACACCTGAATTGGAAGCAATTTTCCTTTCTCCTTAAGTGTGGTTGTTAACTATTCCCTTCGCCATCCCCCGAAAAAAAAACTAAGTTTAGGCGTTACACCCATCCCCCCTTAAACATAGACTAATATAGCAGCTAATTTGCGATACTGAAAAATAAAATCAGGGGTGTATAGAATGAACTATAAAGTGAGTCCACAAAGCATAGGATTAAATCCTGAACAGGCTGAACATGCAGCCAGAGCGATGAATCATTATTTGGCTAATCTTCAGGTACTGTTTATCAAGTTTCACAACGTTCACTGGAATGTAATCGGGCCCAGTTTTTTTGAAATTCACGAAAAAACCCAGGTGCTTTATGAGCATGTAGCTGAGGAGATCGATTTGATTGCAGAACGGATTAAGATGATTGGCTTTTATCCGGTAGGGTCGTTAAAGGATGCCTTAAAACTGGCAACCATTAAAGAGCTGCCCAGCAAAGTCGATCTGAATGGCCCTACGGTTGCAAGCATCGTCGTTAAAGATCTACGGAAGCTAATCGCTCAACTGAGGGAGATCAGCCAGAATGTGGATAGTGCCTACACCGGCGGGTTAATTGAGGATGCCCTATCCTACTATGAAAAACAGCACTGGCTGTTCAGCGCCTATTTGACAAAGGAATAGCTAACAAAGAACGTAAAAAACCAGTTATGACAGAGATTCATAACTGGTTTTTGTGTTATGCTGAAAATCCCTTTGTCTCTTGTGCATTCATCAGACCTTTTTTCTCCAGATAATATAGAAAAACTTCTCTGGATGTTAATCGGGGCGTGTACCCAAAATCACTTTTCAATTTTTGATTATCTAGTACCGGCCGGTATCGAAGAAAATTCACCTGTTCTTCCCCGTACTGCGTCAGGGATAACCGCTTCAGGACAAACAAACCTGTTTTTACAAGCCATGCCGGGAGCCTCAGGACTTTTTTATTTAAAATCGCTCCGATCTCATCAATGGTCAGCTTTCCGTCTCCGGCTACATTAAAAATCCCGGTTTTTTCTCCCGTAATTCCTTTGACCAGACATTCCACCACATCCTGATCCCAGATGAAAACAAAGGGACTGTCCGAACCCGCAATTCCCAGCACCACCTTTTTTTCAAACAAAGCGGTAATCTGATTATTAACGGTTTCTCCTAAAATGGTGCCGATCCGGAAAATCACCTGTTCAAGCTCCGGATATTTCTCGGAGTAGGAGGCGAGCATCTCCTCTACAAGCCTTTTATGATAAGCATAGGAAAATTCCTCATTCCCTCTCAGGGGCTGATCTTCGGTAATCCATTCCGGGTTGTCCGGATGATAGCCATAGGCCGCTCCGCTGGATGTAATCACAAATCGTTTGACATGATGTTTCACACAGGCTTGAAGCACATTTTCCGTTCCTTTTACATCGACTGAATACTCAAATTCCCGATTTCTTTTTTTCCCCGGGGTGACAATGGTGGCCAGGTGAACAACGGTATCGATATGATTTTTACTGATAACCTCTTCCACCTGATCCGAACGAACATCCAGCTGAACATACTCGACTCCTTCCCCTCCTTGAAACGCGGGGGTTTCTCGAATATCGGCAGCAACAATCTTCCACTTTTCTTTTCGTTCCATGTTTACTTCCATCAGACGGTTGACCAGCAAATGGCCAATATACCCTGATGCTCCTGTGATTAAAATATTCATGTGGACAGCCCTCCATTCACCGGAAGATTGTTTTTCGGCTCTCTTTTGGACCAGAAGCCCGCCAGTGTTAAACCGGCGATAATATGCCAGATGGACCACCAGGCTGCTACAATGGCCATTCCTCCCAGTCCATCAAAAAAGTTAAAAATTAAAATCATTCCCAGCCCGGAATTCTGAATGCCGATTTCAATGGAAATAGCACGCCTGTCCGGTTCTGGCAGTCCAAAGGCCCGGGATGAAAAATACCCAAGACATATGGCTGTCAAGTTATGCAAAAATACCGCGATCACCACCATTCCCACATACTCTAAGAAATAGTTAAAATTCGCAGCTAATGCACCAAGTACAAACAGAATAAAAAAGACAATGGAAATGCGCTTCATCCATTTATTGGCCTTCTTCGCCCAGGAAGGATATCGGTGATTGATATACATGCCTAACGCAAGGGGAATTCCAAGCAAAATCACAATGGTCACAAACAAATCAACCGGGCTGATGCTGAATGACCGCAGTAAATCATGGGTCGGTTTGTATAATGAACCCCAGAACATAGTGTTCAGCGGTGTCATCACAATGGCTAAGGCTGTTGAAATGGCGGACATCGTGATGGATAATGGAGCATTTCCCTTTCCTAAATAGGTTAAAAAATTAGACAGATTTCCGCCCGGACAGGCTGCGATCAGAAACATTCCTAATGCAATGCTGGGAAGAGGCTGAATCAAAATCACGAGCAGATACGTAAAAGCTGGCAGCAAAAGAAACTGGGCGCTTAATCCGATCAAAGCGGGCTTCGGGGTCACCAGCACGCGCTTAAAGTCAGACGGTTTTAAGTCCAGTGCCACCCCAAACAAAATAAATCCGATTAAAATGTTCATCAGCATCAGGGTGGCCGGACTGAAGTTTAATTGTACTTGATCAATTCCCATGGTTACTTACCCTTTGGTTCCTGATGCATATCTTTAAAATATTTTAACCCTGGTGCCCACATATGCTTGACCGGATCAACTTCAGTGTGGATTACCGCACATTTCCCTGTCTCAAGCGCCCGCTCCAGTGCCCCTTTTAGCTCTTTCGGATCATTGACGTATTCCCCATATGCCCCCATACTTTCCGCCAGTTTATCAAACTGGATATCTTCTAAATCCGTATTAATGCTTTCTTCCGGACTTAACGTTTTCTTCATAATCGTTTTAAAAGGCTTTAAGGCGAAATGCTGATTCATTTTCACCATGCCCCATTGTTTGTCGCACATGACGACATAAACGACTTGCAGGTTGTTGCGAACAGCGGTTTCAATCTCCTGCGGATGAAATCCCATAGCTCCATCACCGATTATACACAGAACGGGCTGATCCGGATTGGCAGCAGCTACACCGATGGCCTGCCCTACCCCGGATCCAAGCATGCCAAATTTATAGGTGGATAGAGCGGACCCAGGTTTTTCAATTTCGTAATAAAAATTAGACCAGATCGCGGTGTTTCCTCCATCGATGACAATATAGGTATCATCTGAAAAAACTTCCTTACATACAGCCGGAACATGGGCGGGGTTCATCGGTGCACCCCATTCGCTTAAGTTCTGATCCAATTTTTTCCTCGTCTTTTCTTTATCTGCTAAAAACTTGTCAATCAAGGTCTTCCGGCTTGAATATCTGATCTGTTCTTTCCGTTCCAGGAGTACCTCATTCAGTTTTTGCAAAAACGTTTTCACATCTGCCTGAATCGCCTGAGTGACAGGCTTGTTGGCACCAATAATGGATGGATCAATATCCACCTGAATGACTTTCTGATCAGTCTTCCAGTACGGCGCTTTCCCCCACCAGTCAGTTTCTCCAATCCGTGAGCCAAGCACCAGAACAACATCTGCCTCATTGCGTATTTTGTTATTCGTTTCAATGTAAACCATCGGCATCATCAAAGGATTGCTTTCGCGAAAGGCTCCCCTGGCCGCCCAGCTTGTGGTGACCATCGATTGCAACAGATCTGCTGTCTGCTCCAGTTCTTCATAGGCCTGTGCATGAATCACACCGCTTCCGGCATGGATGATGGGAAATTCAGCATTGATCAGCAAATCAGCTGCTGCCTCCACCTGATGCCGGGACGGTTCGGGCAAAGCCATTAACCGATATTGATGTGGTTCGAGAAAATCCATCTCACATTTAAATTTAGAGTTTAATATATTTTCAGGAATATCAATATGAACGACTCCGGGTCGTCCTTCATAACATTTTCTGAAAGCCGTCCGCATTAGTTCTGGTATCCGCTCAAAGGACGGAACGGTTTCACTCCATTTGGCTATCTGCTTGATGACCCCTGTCTGATTGAAACATTGATAAGTTCCTCCCCGGTCCGGATACATAATGCCGGTTCTCCTCGAGCTGGTAATCACCAGCACCCGGTTTCCCTCGGCCTGTTCCACGACCAGACCCGGCAAAATATTGGCAACACCAGGGCCGTTACTGGCCATACATACGCCTAATCTTCCCGTTGCCCGGGCATAAGCACCGGCCATATGGGCAGCACTCGTTTCATGGCGTGGTGTCAACAGATCAATATGATATTTCTCAAAATTAGAATACAGTCCGAAATACGTCCCATCGATAATCCCAAACACCGTTTCCACTTGTTCTAAACTCAGCATCTTCGCAATGACTTCTCCGCCAGTCATTTCTGCCATTCAAAACCACCCCTGTTATGTAAAATTTAAAATAAATCCTCTGTTAATTTTGTATAAACCTCTGTTACATCATCCTTATCCGGAAGCTTTCGATTCGTTTGAATTCCGTTGCCGGACAGGGCATCCCTGACAAGCTGCGGAATGGCCTGAACCAGTTCCTGTTTCTGAATAAAAGATTTTCCGTGTTCGTAAAGGTGAAAATCCTTATTCAACTTCTTCACAATCGCTATAGCATCTTCGGCACGTTGATCCTGCCCCGCCTGATCAAGAACCCGCGCTATGTTTTGATAGCGTTCCTGATTCACATCGAGTCCAAACTCCATCACATAGGGCAATACCAGTGCCACACTGAGCCCATGGGGAATGTGAAATCTTGCTCCCAGCGGACGGGCTGCCGCATGGGCGAGATTGGTGGATGCATTGGAAAACGCAATCCCTGCCAGACTGCTGGCCAGAAGCATTTTTTCCCGGGCCACAAGATCATCAGGATTTTCATAAACCGCCGGAAAAAATTTTCCGATTAAACTCATCGCCTCCAGTGCCAGCACATCACTCATGGGATTAGCCAGCGTCGATACATAGGCTTCCATCGCGTGGGCAAGAGCATCCATTCCGGTAAAAGCCGTGAGGTTCTGCGGAAGTGACACGGTTAATTCTGGATCCAGTATAGCGGTATCAGGAATCAGCCGGGGGTGTCCCGGATTGATCTTCACCCGGGTTTCCGCATGGGTAATGACCGAAATTTTCGTCACCTCTGAACCTGTGCCCGCAGTTGTGGGAATAGCAATTAAAGGGAATCTGTCAAAATCGGCTAATGTCTTCATTCTTTCAATCGTGACCGCAGGATTTTTTGCTGACACTGCCACCGCTTTTGCCAGATCGATGGCACTCCCGCCACCTATAGCCACTACACAGTCAGCTTGAGAATCGACGAGGCCGCGGGAAGCTTTTTGGACGTGATGAGTATTTGGTTCCCCTTTGTAATCCGAAAAGAAGGTTACCTTTAGACCTGCATCCCGTGCCATTTTACGCACGGCATCTCCAACCTGTTTCCTTACACTCGAGCTGATCACAACAAACATATGGGAAGCCTGGAACTCCTTAACAGCTTCTCCGAGTTCCTTCAGACTGCCGGCTCCCAGCCTGATTTGATTCGGAAAATAGAAATGTGATGTCAGATGACTCACCGCCCTTCATAAAGTGAAATCGCTTTCAAAAACGAGCCTTATGGCGTTTCGTTTTAATCCGAAATACATACATTTCAGGCTTAATGGTGCTCGTATAATATTCAATAATTTTTCCGTGATGATCTGTAATGGTACGTTCTACATAAAGAGCATTTGAATCAGTGGGGACTTCTAAATTTTTTGCATCATCTCTGGGGACTGGTTTGCACGTGATGAGTTGTTCTGCCTCAACCATATCAATTCCTAATTCATGTTCAATGAGGTCATAAATCGTGGATGTCTGGAGATTGAATTGGGAAAGCTTTTTTCCTAAATCACAACTGTAATAGTGCCTTTCAATCGCAATTGGTATGGAATCAGCTGTTCGAAGTCTCTCGATTAAATAAAACTGTTCTTCATGAATGATTTCCGATACATATTCCGGTTCACTGACGATTTTATTCGTCAATAGTCTCGAACCAGGCATCATCCCCATATTTCTCACCGTTTCTGTAAAACTGTGCAGGGAATTGAGCCAGTCCTGAACCGGCCTCCTTTTGGCGATAAACGTTCCTTTCCCATGAATTTTATGTAGGATTCCTTCATGCACTAAATGATTGACCGCTTCCCTCACCGTAGTGCGGCTAACGGAAAAACGATCCATCAATGCCCTTTCACTGGGGATTTTTTCTTTATACTGTCCATCCAAAATTTCTTTTTTCAACGTTTCCTTAATTTGATAATGAAAGGGTACGGGATTATTTGTATCTACCAAATTCACATCCCTCCTCACTTGTCATAACGTCACTACCAGTTAACCAGCAAAATATCCTCCTTCCCATCCATGCGATTATTAATCCCCATTATAGCTAAAGATTGCCTCAATCACAACAATATTTTTGAAATATATGAAATTTTCTGTAAATATCATTGACTTTATTCTGGTTTTCTTTTACTATTCTTAACTAACTGGTATGGACCATTTGTTACTTCGGACAGAGCATATGAATCCATGCCTCGTATCCATCAGTTAGACACGTCTTTGCTCCTGCCTTATTCTGACATCACACCAGATACCATCTATGAAACCATCACAGTGATTCACCAGTTCGGGTAAGCTTATGTGTCGGCCATTTCATTTGAAAACTCCAAGATGCTGGATAATGATCAAAAGAAAGAGGGGTAGCCATTGGATCGGAAACAGCCATTTCAAGGAAAAAATATTCTCATCACAGGGGCAGCGGGCGGCCTGGGCCGTGAATTGTCATTAGCCTTTGGAAAAAGAGGAGCAACAATTCTAGCTGTCGACCTTCATTCCGGCAATCTGCAGTCCCTTCAGTCGTTGCTGGAAAAACAGCACATTTCCTGTAGCACGTATGTATGTGATATTACGAAAAAAGAACAGTGCAAACAGACCGTTGAAAAAATGGAGGAAGAGCACGGAAAAATTGATACGGTGATCCACAATGCCGGCATTTCCCACCGGAGTCCTTTTTACGAAACTAAACTGGAGGTACTGGAAAATGTCCTGAACGTTAATGTCAATGGGACCATTACCTTAACCCACTACACCCTCCCTCACATTTTAACGTCACAGGGTACCTATATCGTGGTGTCCAGCGTGGCCGGCTTTGCCCCTCTATATGGAAGAACCGGATATTCCGCAAGCAAACATGCCCTGCATGGATTTTTTGAAACACTGAGGACCGAAGTGGAAGAACAAGGGGTACACATCCTCATCGCCTGCCCTACTTTTATGAAAACCGCCATGGAACACACCGCCCTGAGCGGCGACGGGAACCAGGTCTCCAATCAAAAACAGACCGTCGGAAATGTATTAACTCCGGATGTTGTGGCCGATCAAATTGTAAAAGGGGTGCTTGTCCGCAAAAAACTTTTGTATATCAGCCCAGTCGCCAAAACATCCCTCTGGATTCACAAACTGTTTCCAGGACTTTATCAGAAGATCATGATACATAAAATAAAACCTGAATTTGAAGGATATAACAGGAAGTAGTTTTTATTTTGACAAAGGTATATCTTAAAACCTGATGGAATGTCCTTCTGATAACTGATGAAGGACATTCCTTTATTAATTGATAATTCAATGATCCCTCGCCTCACCGATAAATGACATTTCCTTTTTCACCACAAATGTCTGTCATGACGTCTATGAAGGACATGTCCTCTCTGTTTTATGCCGCGAATGTTCCTCGTACTTCGGATGAAGAACATTATAGCGTAAAAGCGGGGGCCTAGTGGTCTTCATCGCACTTATGAAGATCAAAACTGCGCAAATACAAGATCCTTATGGTCTTCATCGCATTTATGAAGATCAAAACTGCGGAAAAATGAGATCCTTATGGTCTTCATCGCTCTTATGAAGTACAAAACAGCGGGAAAATGAGCCCCTTATGGCCTTCATCGGGCTTATGAAGATCAAAACAGCGGAAAAATGAGCTCCTTATGGCCTTCATCGCTCCTATGAAGATCAAAACAGCGGAAAAATGAGCTCCTTATGGCCTTCATCGCTCCTATGAAGATCAAAACTGCGCAAAAATGAGATCCTTTTGGTTCTCATAGCACTTATGAAAGACAATACGGACTAACTTTTTATGAATGATGCTTCAAGGCCGTGTAGACAAACTAATTAAAGCATGCATTGTGCTGATTATTCATTAAACCTTCCCATGATGATGGTATTGTAAAATTTTCCATCAGATAATAATTTGTCCTTCTTCAAAATACCTTCCACTTCAAACCCGTATTTTTTATACAGCATAATCGCTTTTTCATTGGTTTCCAAAACATTCAGCGTGATTTTCTTAATGCCGGTCGAGTCAGCCCAGTCAATGGATTCTTTTAAAAGGTTTTTTCCAATGCCATATCCCCAGAACTCCTTTAGTACACAAACTCCAAACTCTACTTTATGGGCCATTCTTTTTAATTGGGTTCCTTCACACCTTGAAAAACCTGCAATTCTGCCATTCACTTCAGCTACTAAAAATAAGTTATTGCTGCTATTCGTATCATCCTTAATCAACTGCTTAAAACCGATCTCATCTATGTAGCCCTCGCCTTGTTCCCGGTCGAGGTTTTCTGTTTCACCATCAATCTGCAGTCTTACTTCAGAGAGGTTATTAGCATCCTCTTCTTGTGCGGATCGGATGACATAGCGCAAATCATGAATATAAAACTCCTTTGGATTAACCTTCATCATCAATTCACACCATTTCTTTTTAAAATGAACATGTCAGCTGGTTTATTTTAGCACAAACTGAAAAAAATGTGGGACTGCAACCATAACAGTTTTCATTAAACCACTTATGACAGACATTATAAAACAACAGCTGTCCCCTTCATAAGTACGATAACGGACATTTATAGGAGTGAACACGTTTCATGTAAGAAGTTGTACGGAATTCTCTGATCTAATCGGTATTAGTAACGAAAAACAGCCGGCCCTTATAGACCGGCTGTTTCTGCATCCATTTCTCCTTTGCCAATTTCATTTACCCGTTTACTTCTTCCAGCGCTCCGTTCCCATTACAAACAGGACAAACCACATAATCTTTTTTAATCCCTTCCCGCTTCTGACCCGCTTCAGAAAAATACCGGCGTTCCTCAATTTCCCCGTTTCCATTACAGTGTGGACAATCGTTCATTTTGGTTCCCCCTCTGTTATATTACAGATATTTTAATTGTTTATTATTATATAACAGATGTTAGTGATTCGCAACGGATTTTTTAATATTATTACAATTTAGGCTCCGTTTTCAGAAACCATATAACTTCTTTTTTATTTTTGTAAAAATACAGGCAGTGACGTACTCCCACCCCCTACGCTAACGCTAAGAGGTGGGTGCTTCTCGGGTAATCTCTGCTATTAAAAAGACCTTCTAAGGTGGAAATGAGATGGCACCTAAAAGGTCTTTTTTGCTTTTATAATCTGTTTGCAATTTGAATAAGGCCAATCATAGCGAACGGACATTAGATCTTCCGTTGTGAATCGGAAGCAATAGTAAACAGAACAAACATCATTTCTTAGAAATATTAAAACGGCAGTTCCTTCGATTTATACTCAATCCCGAGTTCATCAAACCATATATTTAAGCCTTCCCATAAATGTTCACACAATTGATAAACCTGCTCTTTGTCATCTAATTGGCCTACCATCACTTTTTTCACAAGCTCCTCATATCCGGAAGGCTTTGACTTCATGGATAGTGACTCCTCAAGTGTTCTGGCCCTGGTGCTGTAATACGTTTTGTTGGCCAGCCCGATAAGTTTGGCCGTCTGCCACACGAGATCCTTAGCTCCAAGGGGGAGATAGTTCAAGTTGTTTCTTCTATAGTTATTCCTGATTTTGCCCATCGTTTCATAAGGTTCCCAGATCATAAATTCCCTCATGGTATCTCGGAAAGCTTTATCGGAAACCTGAAAAGGAAGCTTTTTAACTTCTTCAAATATGTTTTCAGGGTCAAAAATGGGAAGAATATGTACAAACATCCCTGCTTTAATCGGCCAGGAGTCATCCACTTCTGCTGCTTCTTGAAAGAATTTACTTTTTTGCTCAGTATCAATTTCAATTTTGAATGGTTCGTATACAAACTCATGCCTTTCAAGATTAGCTCCGTCTCTTGTTACGACATGCATTTCGATATCCGAAAACGGCCCATCAGTACCCTGTCCTATTGAGCCATATACGCCAATCGCCAGCACTTTTTCTGGATACTTTTTTAATAAACGATCGGAAATTTTATTGATGATGGCCATTTTTTCATCTCTTGTTGTAGCTGTTGGATAAGATAGCACAACGCTCACCTCAATTACTTGGTTCATCCAATAAAACAAAATAGTTATTGTGTCTGGTACAAACACCCGATCAGCCAGTGAAACAATAGAATTGATCGTGTGCTTTTAATTCTCTATGATAAATAAACCCATTGAAGTGGTGGTATTGATATGGTGATCCTCAATATGAAATGTCTCCTGAAACTTCTCATTGATCCTTTCAGCAACTTCTACAGCCTGTTCTTCATTTCTAATATCCTCAAGAAGAATGACAAATTCGTCTCCCCCTTATCTCAATGGGGTGGCTGCATTTTACTGATTAATCATAGCATGCAGAGTATGAAGGCTCTTCCAATTTTCCTCATTATAATAGTATATATGAAATGTTAGAATTTTCATATAATATGAACCGATTTTCCCATCACAAAAAGATAGCGAAATCACTGCCTGATTAAACAAAAGACATAAATTGGATTGATTTTCACCTTATAATCTATCCTGTTTCATTAAAGGTGGCTATATATGGTAAAACATTAAGGAGATTGATTAATATAATTACTATTGAATATTGAATGGAAGTGTAGGGGTCTGAATAATTCTTGGAATAAAGTCATATATAAAATCGGTTCTCCATTTTATGATAGGTTTTTTAATTCAGGTATCTTCTTAAATGCCCGAAAACAAATATTCCAATTAATGCCGTTTAATAGAGAACAAAAAATCTTGTTTGTTGGCGTAGGAACGGGAGCTGATTTAGAGTTAATCAATTACTCTGACTTAGATATCACAGCCATTGATTATTCACCTGATATGCTTGAAAAGGCAAAAACAAGGTTCAAAAATTCTACGATTAAATTTTTAGAGATGGATGCTCAAAATATGGTTTTTGAAGACGAATCCTTTGACTATGTAGTAGCAAGTCTAATACTTTTCCGTTGTACCAGATGCTAATAAATGTTTTCAAGAAATCGCGAGAGTTTTAAAGAACGAAGGAAAAATCATTATTTTTGATAAATTCGCCCCTAAAAATAAAGAGCTTTCAATACCAAAAGTGCTTTTAAGACCAATTATTAGCGTGTTAGGAACTGATATTGGCCGAAGTTTTGAAGAAATAATTCCAAAAAATAATAAAAGTTTAATGGTAGAAGAAGATTCACCAGTTATGATGAATGGGATGTATAGGAAAATAATAATTTCTAAAATTCATTGATTATTGTTATTCAGCTAACGGGGGCAATAACTGAAGATCAGCTAATTGATCCGAATATTGTCCTTCTTCAATTATTGGGAAGTAATGTGGAATATGAAAGTCGTCATTCTTTAATGCATAGTAGACTTATACTGGGTCAACAATGATAGGCATAGTCATCTGTTATTTTTTGATATTTTGAAGTTATGACACTTAAACTAATTTACGCATCCTAAAATAAAAAAATAATTCCCCCTTTATATGATTACCGAAGAGGGGAATTAAGGGAATATCACTATAATAGTTTAGGTATTATTTTTTACGTCCAACCAGAGTATATCAGCTGCTTTTCGTCTTCTGAATATGCTTAAAACCAGACCTACTGCAATCATCTCCAACAATATATGTGAGCCTCCAAAGCTCATGAATGGCATGGCTACACCAGGTAAAGGCGATAAGCCCAGGTTTGTCAGGATGCTTAGTATAAATTGGCTTGCAAATGTTACTGCCAACCCTATAACCAACATTTTACCATAAATGAAATTAACGCTTTTCGCAGCACTCAACATTCTCCAAATAAAAAACATAACCAATACGAAAGCAATAATCGCGGCTAACCAGCCAAAGGAATAGATGATGTACGTAAATATAAAATCTGTATGTACTTCAGAAATTAAATTTGGGGTTAGATTAAGACTATTTCCAATAAACTCTATTTTTTTAATATCCTTGGTATCGATCGATGTATAATTTTGAGATAGAACCAACAGGTTGAAGATTGGCCATATAGAGGCAGTTGCTGCGAATGTTATTGCTTGTTTAAGACTGGCTCTAGATCCAAACATAATGGCTGTGCAGCCAATAATACAAATGATGGAAGTTGCTATGGCACTTGTTGTTAATAACAAAAAGATAGGAAATGCCAGAATACCTACTCCAAGCCAAGATTTTCGAGAATCATTCCAATTCCAAGAATGAAAGATTCCAGCAAAGGACATAACCAGGAGAAAAGGAGTAATCTCGGTAAAATTAATATTGGCAAAACCTAAAATTAAAAAAGGAACACCATCGACTCTAACACCAAAAAGAACAGTTATTAATAGAATTAGGACCGTTCCCGCATATAGGTGTTTGGAGAACTTTAATAACTTTCTATAATCAAACATAGACAAGCTTAGCATCAGCAGAATTCCTAACAAGTAAAAGATAAGACTTTTATTAAATACTTTCATATCTTGAATCTCTGTAAAAGTAGAATGAAATTGTAAATAATACATTACTAGTAATCCAAACAGTGAAGCTATCATTACTGGAAGTATGGTTTTGATATCCATTGGGGCTTTATGGGTCTCGTTAAGCTGCTTTCCAAGTAACTTTACATCTCCCATACGAGCCAATGCTTGATCGATTGCCTCTTCTTCTGAGAGTCCAGCAAGCAAGGCTTCCTCTTTAAGTGTCTGTAAATGATCACTTATTTCAAGTTTTATACTAGCGTGTACATCTTTATTCTTTATTTGTTTACACAATTCTTTAATATAAACTTCAAACTCTTTATCTAATCCCATACGATTTTCTCTCCTTTCAACACTTCGTCCACTGCAGTCTTAAAGATTGACCATTCTTCTTTTTTTTCCTTTATAAATTCCTTACCTTTTCCATTGATCTTATAATATTTTCTCCTTCTCTTCCCGTGGCCATCTTCCCAATAAGAAATAATCAGACCTTTATCTTCAAGGGTGTGCAGGATGGGATAAATCGTTCCTTCTTTAAGACTAAAAATTCCCTCAGACTTCATTTCCAACTCTTTAATAATTTCATAGCCATACATTGGTTTTGAATTAAGTAGGCTTAAAATAAGAGTAGTGGTACTACCTTTTAGCAACTCTTTACTAATTTTCATAACAGTCTCCCTCCAATACATAGTATATATATGCATAGTAATCATATGTATATATTATATTACATATTTATGTGTGTCAATTCTTTTGATACAGCTTGAAGAGTACACTGACACCCGTCTACAAAAACGGGGAGATAGTAGTGTTACAAGAGATATTGAGAAACATCTCAGATAAAATTGCACTTCGAACTGAAATCGAATACAGAATTAACCATGATGATTTAACAACTAACTGTTCAGATTTCAGATCGTTTTATTTGTGGAGCAAATAAAACGAGGGTGGATTATGTTAAGTAGTTCACATAACGTGGAGAAAATTAAAAATTACATTGAATTTTCTATTCTAAATAACGTTATAGTTAACAAAAGAATTAGCAGTAAAATTAACACTTAAAAACGCTTGGAGAAACTTCCAAGCGTTTTTACTTTCATTACTTATTTATATTTTTCTTTATTGAGTTCTTTTTTTAGAATGAAACATTCTTCTAAATCAATATTATAAACATTTGCTAACCCAATTACATAATACAGGACATCGTATAGTTCTTCTTCAATTGTGCCTTTTATAGTACCTTGTTGTTTTAATCGTTTATCCTTCCTCAATACTTCTGAGAGTTCTCCGACTTCCTCAATTAACTTCTGGAAATAAGCGTTCTTTAGTTCGGGTTTATAATCTTTTTCCTTAATGTACTTCTGCAAATCTTTAATGGTCATATTCTCCATAGTTATATCCCCTTTTAATGACTCTTGTAATTTTAGTACAACTATTCAAAATCTTTAAATTTATTTTAACATAATTTTTCCAATTTCCTTCACAAAAAATAGTTCGTCTCTCAATGAGACGAACTACCTCAAATAGATTATATCTTTTAAAGTTGAAGCCACATTGAGCGTTTCATCTAATAAAGAATGGTATTCCCTATTCTTTTTCACCCCGTTTCAGGAAATCATTTTTACACTATGAATGCATCGCTGTAATAAATATCCCACGATTTCTAAACACCATGATAACCATGATAAACTGCCATATACCGGCAACTAAAAAAACAGCATTGGCTCCGAAATGATCGGCAATGATGCCTCCAAGCAGATTGGATAAAGGGATTAAGACCACACTGATCGCTTGCATCGTGGTGGATACCCGTCCTCTGTACTCATCAGGTATGATTAAAATTTGAACACTTTCTAAAGCAATAGCAGGTAACGTTAAACCGATCCCCAGGAAAAAGCCGATACCAAACGTGATCCATGTGCTTATGTTCACGTACATCCATAAAAATAGAACCGAAAGCAGCAGCCATCCCACTAAGATGATTGTTGAGTTTTTAACTTTTTTGACCAGCATTCCAATGATTAATCCGCTCAAGATACTTCCTGATGCAATCATGGCCTGGAAGACACCGTAGCTCTGAGAAGAACTCGTTAAATAATCCTGAAAATATACGACAAATATGGGACCAACCATGCTTACCATGTTGATCAGGCTGGCAAGAATCGTGATTTTACGCAATTAATCATTGGACCATATGATCTTCAATCCCTGCTTCACTTCATACCAGATGCTGCTTCTTGACTTTTTCATGTCCCTTTCTTCACTGGCTGCCATTTCCTGTTCCTGTACAGCACCGTTCTCTTTTGGAATGAGCTGCAAAAAACTAATCAGCATAGCACCAATAAAAAAGGTGATTGAATTTAAAATCATTCCCCCGAGTACACCCCTGAAGGCAATAATAAACCCTGAAATGGAATTCCCTATAAGGGAAGAAACATTCCCTGTCACACTCCTGTAACCGATTAATTTGGTCACGCTTTTTTCCGGAACGATTGAAGGAATGATCCTCGTTTGTACCGGGTATTCCATCGTAAAGGTGATTTCCCTTAAAGCTACCAAAAGGTAAACAGCAAAGATTTCAATAGCACCACTAAATAAGAAAATACATAAAACCATTATTAATAACAGAATTCCATTGACTCTCAATGTCCATACAAAAAGAGACAGCGGCTTTTTACTACGGTCTGCATAAACTCCAGCCAGCGGCCCTATCAAAAAGCTACTAATGTGTGTATAAGATCCTATAATCGCTGTGGAAATAGCTGAACCTGTTACATCATAGACATACCACATTATCAATATATTAAAAATGCTGTTTCCTAAGCCCGTTACAAAATCATTGGCAACAAAAAGAAACATATTTTTCGATTGAGCCATCACACATCCATCCCATTAGAACATTACGATTGATCAGAAAGTGGATGTTCTATTTGAGCTCCTGGACTCACTTTTTTATCTGCTATCACCCATTCGGAACTATCCTTTTTCAATGTATACATGACGTTTGTTCCATCGCTTTTCTTTTCTAAAATATATGCCTGATTCTGGTTATAATACAAAACAGGCATAATATCTCCCTCTTCTTGATTTTTCACCACTTCCATATAGACCCATCTAAATTCTTTGAAATTTTGATCGTTTAATAATTCAGATCTTGCTTCTTTAAAATCGCTTCCCTGTAAACTAAAGGATTTTTTTATATCATCTAAAACTTTTTGTCTGAACTCGTTATTTGCCTGATCTATTTTTTCCTTGATCTGCTGCTCTTCTGGGGTTGTCGGTACCTCAAACGATCTGCTGCCTTTTTCAGGGTCAGCATACACAGAACTGCCAATAAGAAGTGCCAGCATCACTGCGACAGCTGCAAAAATACCTTTTCCCATCAGTTCACCCCTCCGTTTTTAGTGTTTGAGCCAGCTGATTCAATCTTAAATTATATTTTACCATATATTTCATTTTTTGGTATTCTAATAATACACTATAAATCCATGGAATCAATAATAAATGAGTAATATCCTAAGGGGGTAAAAACATGAGAAAGTTTGATAAATGGCTAAAAAGGATTTTTTTTTATACTGGTGCAGCAATGGTTCTGATTATCGCTATCCTTATGGTAATAGGAGTAATTGGACTTTTCGGTAATTAAGGAGCTAAGAGGGCAAATGAATATGAAACATTCCCTTATTTTGTAAGGTTGATAGATTCTTTTACCAAATAAACCCCATACATTGCCATCGCCAGTATATGTGAAATCATGATTAATATAAGAAGTTTTCGTTTTTTACATTATAAAAAAGAGAGCCGCTCCCCTAATCTAGAGGATAGCGACTCTGAGTTTTAAGAATGTCCAAATGCTGTTAAATCGGAAGTGTTTCCATGTAATTTCCGGTTTTGATCAGTTCATTGCCTTGGACATTGCATTAGATTGACCGATATTTTGCATTTGCTGAAAGGGTGTGAAAAAGTCAGGAATTGCTTTAGAAAAAACAGCAATCATACATCTTCAACTACCCTTGCAACGTCATGGCCACAGTTTTTGCACTTCCCTTTCAAAACAATTCCCATTTCGTGCTCTTCGATGATATAACTGGTAATCTCTACAGCGCCTAAACAATTTACACAAAAAACATTTTTTAATAATTTTTTTCGAATATCTTTCGGAATGGATAGCCATTTTTTATTTACATCCATAATCTTCCCCCCTTCTCAAATTCTGCAGCGATGGACAGATCATCATATCTGCTTTCACTATACCATTTCTTGAAACATGACATCAGCCTTTACCCAGGGGAAAAGTGAAAATTCTCTAATTTCCAGAAATTTCTTCAGTTTTTCTCTGTTATTGGACAGAACTCAGGATTCTCCATAGATTTGTTTCTGTAGATATTTCCATCTGATAAATAGGAATAGGCACTCCGCTGTATCGATTCTGCTCATTCGTTAAGTGGCGAATAACTAAGAACCTTCATCTCCCATGATCTCTTTGTTAAGTCATTCAAATGAAATAGGTATTTCACTTAATAGCTTGTCTTCTCCATCATAAACCACTAACTGAAAATGATCATCTTCCAAATGGAATCCGTTAAATCGTGCAAAGGACACATCGCCATCATCATTACTGTTGTAAGCTGATGAAAATGTCTTGATTTCACCATCTTCCGACTTGATTTTAAAATGAATATCTTCACTTGCATTTTTTGATAAGTCATAGTATACGATCGTGGAGATTGGGGTGACCACCACTTTTTGAATCGTAATCGTTTCGCCATGAGATAATGGGATCTCTTTTTGCATATCCAGAACTTTTCTTTCTGCTAATAACGTTTCCTGTGATACTTCCACATTAAACGTCCAGGGCTGTTCAACTACTGTTTCATAATCCCAGTTGTCGTAGCTGATTTCCAGCTGGACAGTTTCCGTATCAATGGATTCATGTAATTCGATATCGTTATAAATCGTGAACATGGAATCGTTCAACTCAACTGACTGTCCCCCTGTTATAGATGTAAGATCTTTACCGTTAATGTTTACGGATGGAATGATATGTGTCTGGTAATCAAAATCAACATCCTCTGCTGGTTCAAATGTGGCACTTAGGAATAGTTGCTGTTCATCCATCATCACTTCATTTAAAGTCAACTTACCAAGTTCATTCTCCGCTGTTTCTCCAATGGACGTCTTATAAGCATCATAATCCAGGTTTTGATTTGAATTAATGTATTTTTCAATGACCTCTCCGACAAACGGGATGCCTGCAATGGCTCCGTTATAAATAGACATACTTAACACTATAGCCGCAGCAGCTGTACCAATTCCCAGCCACTTTTTCCCTGGATTTTTCTTTTCAGCTTTTGCTTTTTTCACACCCAGTTTTACCCGATCATACAGTTCTTCAGGAATTTCAATTTTTTCTATTTCCTGTTTAATTGGATTACTCATGGACATCAGCCTCCTTCAATTGTTTTCGAAGCTTCCTTAACGCACGATAAAGAATGGATTTTGCCGTTCCGGGCGGTATTTCCAGCTGTTTCGCTATTTCCTTAAATGTAAGGTTGTGATAAAACCGTAAGAGTACAATGCTTTTCTCGTTCTCCTCCAGAACATCGATCAACTGCTGTAATGTGATAGAAAGGGGAATGTCTTCATGATCTGCGCCTATAAATTTCTCATATTCCGGTTTTAGCTGTACGACTTTTTTATTTTTTCTGACTGCATCCGTTGCACAATTTATCGTGATCCTCATTAACCAGGTTTTGAAATATTTCGGTTCCTTGAGTGTATGGATCTTTTTAAAAGAACGGTAAGCAACCTCTTGCACAACATCTAAAGCATCATCTTTATTTTTGACATAGACATAAGCCGTTCGGTACATATCTTCCTGATATTTCTGAAACAGTTTTAGGAAGGCTTTTTGATTTCCTTTCTGAGCTTTTTTTACTAATTTAATGATGGGAATTCACCCTCTCTTTTTGTCTTTCACTTATTAGACATCCAAGAGCCTTATTTGGTTTAAACTTTTTGTTTTTTAAACAGAAATGAACATCCTGATGTGGGGCTATTTTTAGGAGTTTTCAGGAGTATCTATTGGCGGATATTGATTGAAGAGGGGGGAGTGAAAGATTAACCTTTCCCTGCTAGCAGTCTTCCGCACAACGTGATTTCGGCCCATTGTAAGCGGACATATTTTATAAAACGGTGTCCAAAAAAGCAATGGACACCGTTTCCTGGTTGGGATGCTGAGATTCTGTTAAGTTCACATGTTTATGAAAACTTTTTATCATGCGATCCAGTGTCATAGCTGTTTTCTAACGGGCAATGCGTGCCGAACGTTTTCTAAAGTCGACATTGGGATAATAGGTTTCTTTTACAAGAACGTTCGGGCCCAGGCAGCGCGCCATTGGGCAGTGGCAAAGCAGTTCTTTGGCCAGCTTTGATTCCCGCCATTTGTGATAAACGTCAGGGAGCGAATCGTGGACAATGTTCCCAAGCGCCGGCTCATCACCAAAATCGGTGACGATGACATCGCCGGTGAAAATGTTGACATTCAGCCTGGATCGACCGTCCGGATCATTGCGAACGGTAACGTTGTTGCTTTCATACAGCCGTTTTAGTAAGCTCACATCCTCTTCATTATCGCTACACGGATAAAACGGCAGTGTACCGAACAACATCCAGACGTTTTTATCGCGAATATCAAGTAAATGGTGAATCGCCTGACGCAATTCGTCAAGATTGAGTGTCTCTAAGCCACTGGCAAAGTCACTCGGGTACATCGGATGAATTTCATGGCGATGGCACTCCATTTCCTCCACAACTTGCCTGTGAATGTTTTCCAGATGATCGACCGTCCGCCTGTTTAACATCGTTTCCGCCGACACCATCACCCCTGCCCGAGCGAGTGCTTTTGAATTATCAATCATGCGCTGAAAAAATGTTTCCCGCTGGGTCCGCGTCGGTTTCCGCTTCATCATAGCAAATCCGATTTCAGTAAAATCTTCAATCGTGCCCCAATTATGGGATATATGCAGCACATCCAGATACGGAATCACCCGTTCATAACGGGCCAGATCAAGGGTCAAGTTCGAATTCAGCTGTGTCCGCACTCCACGCTCATGTGCATAACGAAGTAGGGGAACCACATATTGTTCCACCGATCGTAAGGACAGCATCGGCTCACCGCCGGTAATGCTGAGTGATCGCAAGTGCGGAATTTCATCGAGCCGGCGGAGTAGCAAGTCAACCGGCAGCGCCTCCGGATCTTTCGTTGACAATGTATAGCCAACCGCGCAATGCTCACAGCGCATATTGCAGAGCGTGGTGGTGGTAAACTCGACGTTCGTTAATTCCAGCTTTCCATAATCATCAATATCAGCGTACGCTTCCCAGGGATCGTACGCAGGCGTAATCGGAAGCCTGGTGGATGTTTGCATGGTCTTCTCCTCTTTTCATTCAATGTTGCCATGTTCATTTTTAGCAACAGTCCGAATAGTTGTCAATGCTTTTCGCATGTCTTATTCGTATAACGATGCTTAGTAGTATAGGATGTTAAAAGGATCATCAGCCTCAGTGATTATACCTCAGATGGTCAAATCATTTTCTGTTTTCATTTTTAATACATTTTTTAAAAGCTCCTGAAGAACATCCGAAAAAGCCATAATAGCCATGGAAGCAAAAAATATAACAAGACCGATGATTGCAATGCCAGGGTGCAAAGCATTCTGCGTTCCAAGAACGATCATTCCAGTTATATATAACACTCCAATCGTCATTGCACTATATTTTATGAGTCCCAATGCCTTTACAGCCGGCACTGAAAAAGGATTATTTTGTGTGATATAACTGATCAGTTTTAACGCCTGGTATAGGGCAAAGCAAAATGGTATCACTGTGACATAAAGCCCGATTAGAACTGGATATTGCAAATAGGCATACTCTGGATACATTTCTGCTGCACTACTTGCCAGAGGCGGCAAAGCAAAAATACACAAACTAAACACAACCGCTCCAATAACATAAATAGCTATCTGTAAAAATAAAATTTTACCCCGTTTCATACAACACCCCCGATTTTTATTGTTATTCACAATATAGCATACGTTTTTTTGAATAACAGTAAAATTTTGTTTCTTTTTATGGCACGTATTTTTTTGAAGCAGGTACTGAATTATAGAAAAGAAGATTATATACCGTCGCACAAAGCTATTAACCAGAGTATGAAAGAACCGTACTTTCGTGATCAATCTCAACCTTGGCACGTCGATTACCATATTGTCATCCTAATTAACAATATCTTTCTTTTTACTGTAGACTGAGCGTAAATCATAAACGGAAGGATGTTTTTTAATGTTTGGGAATAACAATGAGTCGGTAGTAAAGCAGGAGGGGTTTGCAAAGTAAGTAATAAGTTTGTCATGCACCCTCCTGCAGTTTAATTTAAAATACAAAAATCAATCGGAGGGTTCTATATAAATGGAAAAGTATTTTTTTGAAGCGTTCGAAGGTTTAAGCAGGCTTGCACCTGGAAGTAAAGCATCTACATTAAAAGCAATATCCATGTTTAATCGGTCAAAAGAAGACCCTATTCGTATTTTGGATATAGGCTGCGGAAATGGCATTCACTCTATGTTATTAGCACAGGAGTTTCCTAATGCATCGGTTATTGCTATCGATAATCATGGGCCATTTATTAAACATTTAAATGAAACGGCAAAAAAATATGGATTATCGGACAGAGTAACAGGAAAATGTATGTCCATGTTTGAAATGCCATTTAAGGAGAGCTCATTCGACTTAATCTGGTCAGAAGATGCAATTTATATAGCTGGATTTGAAAAAGGCCTTCGTGACTGGAAAAAGTACCTGAAAAAAGATGGATATCTCATCTGCAGTGAAATAAGCTGGATAACCAATACGCCATCAGAGGAAATCTCCGCTTACTGGAATGAGGATTATCCATTCATTGATACGATTGAAAACAAAATTAAGCAAATCGAGCGTGCAGGGTATCAATATCAATCCCACTTTATTTTGCCTGTTACGGATTGGACAGATCACTATTATACTCCATTACAAAATAATCTGAATCAAATGAAGAAGAAGTATAAAGATAATGAAGTTGCTAAACAGGTTATTGATGAACTACAAACCGAAATCGATATGTATCACAAATATTCTCATGAATATAGCTATGTATTTTATAGTATGACTAAGTAAGTGAACCTTTGGCAACCAATCAGCTGAATTAATTTCAGTTCTAAGAATCTGGGACAAAACTTCATAAGAAGGTTAATTATCCGAACGATATTCAATCATCACATGAATAAGTTCGGATATTTTTCCTTCATCAAAATGCTTCGGCTTTTCCATCGTTCATTTCTTTTTTGTACCATCCTCTCAACTTGTACAAAGTCCAAATTCAAGGACTATTCTACAAGCTGAAATTCATAATTTAATTTAAAAGGAAGGAGCAGAGACTAAATGTTTAAAAAAGTAATATTTCTTGTCTTGCTTATTATGATATCTGGTTGTTCTGCGAAAGAGTACACATACGACTTTGTTAATGAAAATTCAAAAGATGTATCTATAGTCGTCAGAAAATGGGATGATGAGGGGAAAGGAAATAGAATTAAAAATAAGAGGTTGATAAACAAATTTTTAAAATCGATTAAAAGTGCATCCAACATTTCAACTGGCAACATTGACTTCCCAACGCCAGGTTATAAGGTTAGTGTTTTCACCAACAATAAAAAGAAAGTGGTTTTTGGCTATTACACTGAAGAAAAAGATTATGGGATCGTTGGCAGATATGTAGATTACGAAAATAGCATTTTTATAGGTAGTGACTTTAAAATACCTAATAAGTACTTAGATTAATTTTAACTCTATTGTATAAAAACTACTTTTATGGCTGGTACCTTTAAACAAAAAGTTCAAGCTTCGTTTCAGCTTGAGCGTTTCTTAAAATAATATAGATAGATGTGCTACTTTATCAATGTTTGCTGACCAGCAGCGTACAGCACTCCACGTGGCATGAGTTGATGGGAATTGATGTATCTGTTCTGGCGATTCCGATCTGTACAGATTAATTTCTTATTATGATCCATTAATATGCCACTCTCCTCTTATCGACCATATATATTATATTGATTTAATACTGTTTCCTCTTCAATTTCTCTTAGGATTGCCCTTTCGAAGTTTTTTCGTCCATTTTTACTCCCCTTTTGGGAATTCTCATTCTCCCTAAAGATTTCTATCATTACATTTCCTTGAAAGGTTATTGCCCCAACTGCTCTATTTTTCTTTTACACTGATTTATAAAATACAATTTTATAATGATAATTGAATGAAAATTTCCAATTTTGTGGTATTGTGATAGTATAACTTTTAAAAAAAGTTTATTTGACTAACGGAGCAGTAATGTTTAATAAGAGATGCTATTAAAAGGGAGTTACCATCATGGGGTACATAGAAGAGTTAAGGGAGATCGTTGGTCATCGGCCTTTGATTTTTGTAGGTTCTGTTACAGTTGTTGTTGATAATCTAGGTAGGCTATTACTTCAGCAACGAAAGTTTCCGAATGGTGCCTGGGGAATTCCTGGAGGTCTAATGGAACTAGGAGAATCTACTGAAGATGTTGCAAGAAGAGAATTATATGAAGAAACTGGTCTAAGCGTTGATCAATTAAACCTAATCAATGTTTATTCAGGTCCACAAAATTATATAAAGGCTGAAAATGGCGATGAATTTTATGTTGTTACAGTTGCCTATTATTCAGAGGGATATGAAGGAGAATTAAACGTTGACAAATCTGAATCAATAAAATTTGATTTCTTTTATCCTGATGAATTGCCAGGCAACATTGTTAAAAGTCACAAAGTTATCTTGGATGAATTTTTAGCAAAATATTATTCAAACAAAAAACTATCAAAGGAATAAAGTTACTTCACTAACGGGGCTCTTGCTACGAGCTAAGAGTGAGAATTTGCAATATGAAAGTCGTTTTAAACAAATGTGTACGATGAGGGAGAAAAATAATGAACGATCTAAAATTTATTAAAGACTACAAGGATGATGAGAACTTAAGAAAAAGCTTCAATGAGCTTGCCACAATGGTGTTTGGCATAAGTTTTGAAGAGTGGTATCAAAAAGGTTTTTGGAATAACCGTTATATTCCTTTTTCTTACATTGATGGAGGTAAAGTTGTAGCAAATATTTCAGTTAATGTTCTAGATTTAGTTATTGATGGCGAGAAAAAAAGAGCGTTACAAATTGGAACTGTTATGACACATTCAGATTATCGAAGGCGAGGGCTCTCTGCTAGTTTAATGAATAAAGTTTTAGAAGAATGCGAGAACAAGTACGATTTTATGTACTTATTTGCTAATCAGTCTGTTTTAGATTTTTACCCAAAGTTTGGGTTTAAATCAGTTCATGAGACTCAATATTCAATGAACTATTCAATGCGACATTCGCCGAGCAATTCAGCGTATTCGGGTATCCGAAAACTCGATTGTAACCATGAAGAAGATTTAAATTTCATTTATAAGTTTGCATCCGAAAGAGTGCCTGTTTCCAAACGTTTTGGAACGGAACATACGCAAGGTATTTTAATGTTTAATTGTATGTATGTTTATAACCATGATATTTATTACCTGGAGCGCGAGGATGTAATCGTAATTTATAAGAAGGAAAATCAACAAATTGATATTTTTGATATTATTTCTAAAAAAGACATAAAAATTGATGATATTCTTTCAAAAATCACTAATGGAGATACGAATAAAATCGTTTTTCATTATACTCCAGATTATAAAGGGATTCATACAGAACGTCATATGATTAATGGGAGTGATGTATTATTCGTTAGAGAGAATGGTAACAATCGTTTTCCATTACAAATAAAACATCCACTTACGTCAGAGGCATGAAATATTTAAGTTTGTGCACCTGAGGTATCGCATCACCTTGTCCATAAGATTGAGGTGTTTGCTGACGGAAACATCAAGATGTATTACCGTTTCTCTTCAACAGAGCTGGCATAAAAAAGAAGCAGGAAACCGTTTAGGAACCTGCTTCTCCTTTTCGCACGATCTGTGATACGCACTCTACGTGTGTTGAGCCGGTAAAAGGGATATATATATATTTTCAAGAATTTTTTGTAAAAACGAAAGCCTATAGACACTTTTCTTATTAATACCTTACCTTTTATTCTTATCTTGTGTAGTAATTGCTATAAGTTCAAAAAAATAATTAATCATAAGATTTATTTCTGGGCTAGGTATATAATCCAAAACAAATGTGGCATATCCATTTCCTAAAACATTCATTACCCAACCATCTAAAGAATCACCAAATGTTCCATACTTCAAATAATACCCAAAACACTCCAACTCTTCAGCTCCCATAGCTTGTATAGCTTGATAAGATTTAATTCTTTCCCTAACATATTTAATAAAGTATTCTTCATCTTTTACTTTTGGTATAGTATTAATTTTATTAAAAATATGTTCCAAACTAAATATATCAATAATCCAAGGGTAATTTTTATCATTATCTATAACCTTAAGATACATATTTACACGATTAGATAAATTTAAATAGTTATTAATTGTTACGCAAACCATAATCACATTCTTATGGTTATATTCACTTAAGTTCAAGATTATATTACGATTATTCTTTTTATCACTATCATAGTACTTGGAATTTTTATTTCTGATACTATTTTTCACCCTCAGTCCTTGCTCATAAGCTTTTTGAATAACTCGTTTAAAGTTTTGTTTCATTCTCTTATCTGATTTTATAGAATTTCTAAATGGTTCTTTTAATACTTCTGATTTGCATTCAAAGCACAAGATGAATTCTCCATAAACAACAATAATATCTTGTTCTGCACCATTTTCGTCGTATAAGCTACGATATACATTCTCTTCTCCAAAAAAGTTGCTCAACAACATGTAAGTGTACTCTTCAACAAAATCATCTTTTCTACCGATCATTTCTTCCTGGTCTAAAATATAATTCCAAAACTCATCAAGTACAAAGTTTGAACGTGGAAAAAATAACCTTCCTTTATGCCGCACCCCTAAGGAAAAATCTTCATTATAATATTTATCTGTAGGATAACTTAAAGTTGTCTCCCTTTTATTTTTTAAAACAGGGAAAAAACTGTTAATAAATTCCTTATCTTTTATACCAAACCTTCTTAAAATTTTCGAAAATTGTTTTACAGAAAAACTAGTCAAATAATGATCAAATTTGAATATTTCTTTTTCAAATAATAAATCATTAAAAATATTTTTTTGATTATCCTGATATATAAAATCATATAATATGCAGATCAATAGACCCTTCTCAATTTCTAAAGTTGTTAAATTATCTTTGTTATATATTTGATCAATAACTTTACTATTAATTTCAAAAGCACGTAAGTATTGAAACCAAGAGGTATATGGATAATCAAAATGATAAGTGATAAAGTTGAGTGGGTGAAAATTACGTAAAGAAAAATGAATATCATATTCCTCATTTATTTGATCAAATTGCATCATACAATAATAGTTTACAATTTTAATTAACTTATTCCTCAACCACTCCAATTCCTTAATTTTGTTCTTAATTTTCACATTACTATTCGTAGCTGAATTTTTTTTATATAAATAAAACAATCGATTTATCAGCTTAGGTGAAACTCGCTTTTCTCTATTATCAAATACGTACCTTGTATTATCCATAATTAGACTATTTATTAACCAAAAAACATCGTATGGTCTATACTGTCGGAACCTATTAATAATTTCTTGTATTTCATCTTCAAGGTTGTAATTTTCAAGTTTAAAAAATTCTTGAAACAACTTTTTTTTATTCTTCATAGTTTTACCTACTTTTAATAACATTTAGTATTCTAATAAATTATAGTTTTTTTCTTGTTAAGCATTGCAAAAGAATAGAAGATTAGAAGTAGATATCCCAATTGAAAATTAGGATTAATAAATTTTTCTCAAACATCCTTTGCACCCATTAGTTGTTTAATTCCCTAAAATACTTAAAGTCATATACTTATTTTATAATGCAATTTTTTCAATTAAACGTGACTCCTTATCCTCTTGTATTGGATAATAGTAGCATTCTTGTAATGAAGAAATTTGAGGTTTGATAAAAAAAGAGCCCTCTTGGTATAGTACAGGGTGTCATTGCAATGACCCCGAATTTAATCAAAATACCAAGGAGGACTCAGACATGAATTATACTCAAAATCGTAAAATTTCGCAAATCACACACCCACACTCATTATAGACATTGATATCGCTAAAGACAAACACGTTGCCCGAGCACAGGATATTCGCGGGTTCGAGTTTGGCAAGAGACTGAACTTTGAAAACCGTATAGAGGGCTACCAGAAGCTTCTGGATTGTGTTAAGGATCATCAAAAGCTACAAAGAAAAGACCATGTCATCTTCGGCATGGAACCTACGGGACATTACTGGTTAAACCTCGCTTACTTTTTAACAGACAGAGGGTACGATATTGTGTTAGTGAATCCGATGCACGTCAAAAAAAAGCAAAAAGTGTTTACCTAAAAAAATAACTTATAAATGTTTAATTTATGTTTTCCAAATCAAATGTGAGGGTATGCGTTATCATATTTACCCCTTTTTCATAGTTTAATTATTTAGATTGGTCATGAAGCGACAACTTTAATCTGTAAATATCAAGACACCTAAATCCAAGGGCATTGTGTTTCTCAGAATCAAAATTTCTTCAGAAAAACGTTTTAGGATTTGAAGGTTACACAGGTACATATATCTACTTTATTTGTAATTGAATAACCATTTTTGCTATTTGACCTGGAGCCTCTATAAGTATGATGTGTACAACTATAAAGGGGTCTAGCCATTTCCAAACAGGCTATCTTTCTTCACATCAAATAGAGAAAATTTATGTGTATTTTTGCATTGTTATTTTATTATTATTTTTTTGCAAAGTTATGTACTTTTATTTTATAATAAACAAATACATTATAATTGTTGTCTGTAAAAAACATATTAGCGTTTCTTTCTTTGTACACAATAAGGACTAGATCCGCCCATATTTGACTGGATGGATAGGGTATGGTCTTTCTTTCAACTGTATATGCAGAAACCTAAGTAGTTCATAATATTGTCTTTAAAAAGCGAGAAATAATAAATATATATTTTTGAGAATTACGATTTTAACGCATTTAACACATAGGAGTAGAAGATATACATCTATCCATTATAAAAACAATATGAAGAAAATCCATTGATCGAAAAAATACACCTCATTTTTCTCTCTTTATATATCTCTAGTTTTTTTGGTATGAGGGTATCTAAGAATATTCCATTGTAATTAAGTTATAATTAAATGGAAATAATAAGCTATCCAGAGGAATACAAACATAAAAATATTAATCATTTTTCATGTTGTTATCAAGTTTTACTTTTTCATACTTATCAAACAACTTTTGAAACATTCTGACTGATTTTAATACGCTTAACACTTGTCCTTTCTTTGACACAAAGATAAATGTTGGTAATAAATTAATATTCAGCTTACTCATAGCTTCATCGCCTTCATTTAAAAACATTGTTGGAAGGGAGATATCTCTGTACTGATTAAAATCGATATTTGATTGATTTACTAAGACAACAAAATCATATTTTTGGAATTCGTTTTTTGCTACAATGAATCGTTCTAAATGACTTGAGCAATGAATGCAACCAGTATCTGCAAACATTAACACTGTTTCCTTACTAAGAAACTCACTTAAAGTAAGTAAATTCATTTCGCTATCGACAACCTCTAAATCACCTATAAAAGTTCCTAACTTTGGGCCATTAATATCTATTTTAGCTGGCTTTTTTGGGAGGACCTTTATCATTGATGTAAACAAAAGAGTTTCTCTAATACTAACAATTGGTAACAATAAACTAATAATTGCTAATGAAAAAATAGCGAAACTTACGTACAATAGTAAACATCCTTTCAAGGTAGGATAAGGGCATACGCCCTTATCCATTGAATAAAGTTAACATCCACAATAAAGTTCTACTGTCTGACAATCTTCACCTGTATTACAGTCATAACTTGTTTCATAGGTTGAAAAGCCTTGACCGCAATAACTTCGTCCACAATGTGTTTCTGTACAATCACAATTGATTACACCTTCTGGATTAACATCGTTAAACATTTTTTTACTTCCTTTCAAGATTTAATATTTTTCAGCCTACTTTTTTACTTAGTTCAATAAAGTTAACATCCACAATAAAGTTCTACTGTCTGACAATCTTCACCTGTATTACAGTCATAACTTGTTTCATAGGTTGAAAAGCCTTGACCGCAATAACTTCGTCCACAATGTGTTTCTGTACAATCACAATTGATTACACCTTCTGGATTAACATCGTTAAACATTTTTTCACCTCCTTTCAAGGTTTAATATTTTTCAGCCTACTTTTTTACTTAGTACAATATTGTTTACATCATTCCATGATCGTACTATTTTCGATTCCTGTACACTTCCTTGTTCGTTAACTAAAACAATATAAGGAGTTCTAGTTATACTATATTTAGTAAATATATCCTTTGAAATAACAGTAGATAATTTTTGTTTATTTAGTATTTCTTGCTTTTCGCCTTCTAATATATCATTAGAAATTATTACTATTGAGTCTCTTGAGAATGATATATTTTCTTCATTTAACCGTTTTATTAATCGGTCACACGTTGTACATTTAGAAGTGACAAACAAAAGAGCCTTTGTACTTCTATCCTTTAGACCTACTGATACAGGATTATTCCATTGATCTCTTACTTTAAATTTTGGAGCTAAAGAACCAACAGATATTTCTTTCTCCATATTTATACCTTGAATATTTTGTATTCTAGAAATAAATTCTCTTAAAGAACGCATTAACCAGAAAATAACAATACCTTGTGCTATAACAACAATCCATAAAATTATGTGAAAAACAACTAATAATTTATTCATCTAAAACCCTCCTATACAGTTAAAAAATCAAGGTGACGCTTTATTATTATTAATTCCTTAATAGAAAAAACAATAAAAATAAAAGGTATGGTTACTATTTGAGTTAATAGAAATTCTTTATCTTGAAATATTGTTAAAAGCGAATAATTTTTATAGAGAAAGTAAACTTCTATTGTTAAGAATATTAAGAGTAAATTACGAAAAACTAATTTATAAGATAATTTATGATTTCCGAGAATACCGCCACATCCACAATCTATCTCTGTATTCCCTCTAAATAGATTCACCAAAATCGCTATAGTGTATAAAGCCAGAAGTGTAATAGATAAGTAAATTGCTAATATTAGTTTAGCGCCAACCAAAAACATAAAAGATAACACAAGCTCAACAGTAAGATTTATTTTAAAAAAAGTGTTTACAAAACCATAAGGAATAATTTTGTACTGATAAATTATAGATATATGCTCATCAATGTTCCTCACTTTTGATAAGAAGCTGAATAAATATAAATACCCGAAAAATATACTTGCTAAAATTAATATTAATTTCATTTCTTTGACTCTCCCATTAGGAATTTGTTAAACCATACATTTTTGTCTGTGCTAAATAGAGGTTATAATATTCGCCTTTTTTATACATTAATTCCTCATGCGTACCAGATTCATATATTTTTCCATTTTTTAGAACGAGAATCCTATCTGCAAATTTACATGAGTACATTCGGTGAGAAATAAATATTGTTGTTTTATTTTTAGTAATTTTATTAAACTGCTTAAATAAGCTTGCTTCAGTTTTTGGGTCAAGAGCAGATGTTGGCTCATCCATAATTAAAATTTGTGGTTCTCTAAATAATGCACGTGACAATGCGACACGTTGCCATTGGCCACCTGATAATTGTTCACTTCCTTTAAACATTCGCCCAAGCCTAGTGTCAATTCCATCTCTTAATGAATTTGTAAGTTTAATTAAATCTAACCTTTTTATTATTTCCATAAGCTTAGTTTCGTTATTATAATTTTTAATATCCCCGTAAACAATATTTTCCTTTAATGATAAATTAAATTTAGTAAAGTCCTGAAAAACAACCGATATATTTTTGTATAAATCTTCCCTATTTATCTCATTTATGGAAATGCCGTTAATTGATATGTCTCCTTTAAAATTATAAAGACCTAATAAACATTTGATGAGTGTTGTTTTGCCTGATCCGTTTTCTCCAACAATCGCTATTGTTTCATTTGGTTTAATGTTAAAACAAACTTTATCAAGAATTAATTTATTGGATAGTGGATAGTTAAAAGTAACATTTTTAAACTCTATACCCTGTTTTGAAATTATAGGAAAGCTTTTAGTTCCTTTTATTTTTTTACCTTTATATTTATCTAAAAATTCAAAATAGTCTTTTAAAAATAAACTTCCTTCAGACAATCCAGCAAATGTTATTGCAATCTGATTCATGGTATTTTGTGTTCGTAAAAGCGCATCACTTATTGAAACAAAATCACCTACTTTTAGGTTCTTTTCTATTAGTAAGAAGGCCGTATAAAGTAATGCAAACAAATTTATAGCACCTGAAAGTAAATCAATGTAAAACTTTGAACGTTGTTGCTTTGAAATCAATTTGAGCATTTCAAATTGATTTTTTCGAAATACCTTAGACCAATTACCTAATAGGTGGTCTTGTAATCCTAATAGGCGAACTTCTTTATTTGAGTCTTTATTAGTAATAATTGATGTCAAATATTGATGTTCTCTAGATGCTGGGGTTTGATATTTTAACAAGTGAAACTTTTCCATCCCAAGCTTTTTGTAAATAAAATAAACTGGAATCATGGTTAAAAAGGCAATTGCACCCATAAAAAGAGATATAGATATCAAATATACTATCAATGAAAATACTGTAATTAAATTTCGAACAAGTTCCATTATGGAAAATATCGGCTTCAGAAAGCGGTTTGCCACATTTATCTGAATACGTTGAAAATGATCAAAAAAATTATGATTTTCAAAGTACATGTATTCCATGTCCAGTGCTTTCCTTGAAACTTCTTCCTTTATGTAGTATTCAATATTAAATTCAAGCTTTTTTGTGACTGTTATTGAATATTTTTCTAAAAAAGAACCTAGACTTAAGGTAACAAATTGAATTAACAGCCACATAAATAGAGGTTTAAAACTATCACTTTCATTTAACAAAACATCTGAAACCTCATTAACTACTTCTTTTAGAATAAAAACTAATAATAGAGGTATTATTCCTTGTATGATTCGAATAAACACTAACTGTAATAATGAAATTTTACTTGTTTTCCAGACATACCCAATTGATCTGATAATATACTTTATGTTGGACAATATAATCACCTTTTCTATATCCAACATTTTAGTCGTGGAAATAATAAGAAAGGTTACAAAAAAAATTATATTTTTTTATTTTTTTCTTATTAAGGAATTTATTTGATAATTTCTGCCGTTTTTTTCAAAAAATATACCCATGTTTTAGAGTCTTCTCTAATATAAAAATAGAACCCTACTCCTCGATCCGCACATGCTAGTTCACAGCCGTGAAAAAACTACACATAATCTTGCTGAATCCGAACTTTACACAGTAAGAAAAAAAGTAAAGTCTGATATGCAAATTGTTATTGAAAATGCTCACCCCTCTATTATTTCTGAAGAGGATTTTAATGCTGTTCAACAGTTAATGAAGAAAATAGGGAGAAAGAAAAGTAACGGAAAGGAAAGTTTATTTGCTCATATTGCTAAATGTGCTGACTGTTTTTGTTCCTCTATGATGTAGCAAAATGAAGATGAATACTTTGCATATCCCCTCAAACATATGACCCATTTCGCCTGTCGGACTTAAAGTGCAAGCCGCTACACCTCCTTTACTCCAATGCATTCCCCGTTTCTTCATACTGAACGAAATGTGCGGTTGATTCGACTGCATGGCTCCTAGACTTCACGCATCTTTAGGCGAATTCTCGACCTTTTCTCTCCAATCAAAAATTCGGTCCCAGTTCTTGATATATGTTCGGAATGACTTGAGCTTTTCAATGGTTTTTTCTTCTTCCAGCGCGTACTTTCAAACGTATCCACCCAAAGCTTAAAATCATCTTGATTATGTTCGTTTATGGCTTTTCTTACACCATCTTTAAATGGATTCTTCCCTCCACCAAATGTTCGGTTTAGAGCCTGGGAAACGTGGTAAGGATCTAATTGATTCAACACCTAGTATTTCGACTGGGAAAACGCTTCTTGAAACTTCTCTGCCGTATCTCCTGCCCCACCATCGCTTTGTGCATCTCCCTAACGAATAATGGTGAGTCGTAAAGGCTTGAACTTCTTTCCAAATTTCTGCTGAGTCTTGCATGGTTATGATCACTTTTGGGTTCCTTAATAAAATCCGTTTTCCATTCTGATCCCACCTTCATGGATGATGGCGTGACGAACCTCATGGCTTTTTCTATTTTTTGTGCCACGTACAAACACGCCGTCTGCCTCTGCGTATAAAAAGTCTATCTTTTTCCCTTCTGGCAGAGAGGCAACTTCTCTAATTCTTCCACCATTTCTTTTTCAGCCTGTGCTTGTGGTTCTCCTACACGCCTTACCATACTTCCTTCGGTTGTATGACTAAGATGAACGGCGGTCCACTCATTTAACACACATGCAACTTCACGATAGTCCATTTCAATGACTATTTCCGCCACTTTCACTTCCACTTAATGACTTTATCAAACTGGGTAAAACATCTCCCAACAATGACGAAAATACCTCATGCATATACGTATTGTTACATTCTTCCAGTTCGATTAAGTTATCAGTCCCCATTCCCATATTTGCCCCATTTGTTTCCATTGTAGACAAATCATGAAAGACGGAAGAACAGGGTATTACGCTATTCCTGGATTTCAACAGGGGAGAACATTTATATCAGGGTCCCTGTTCACCGGCAGTGATTTGATAACCTTGTGGTCACATGGCCCGATATTTCTGCCCAAAATAAAGTCGAGGCACACATAAAAAGATGATTGCCCTCAAATGCAACGGCCACATCTTTGAATCGGTTGTTAAGGAGATGGAGGTGCCATCATCTCTGTTGCCGACTAGTTCTAGCAATATGCCAGAGAGACATAGGCTCGACCAGAAGCCGATCAAGCTCCCAGGGCTCTGTATATGGATGAATTTGCCCATAAGAAGGGACATCACTATAGCGTCACTCTTCTTGATGCACATACGGGTCATGTCTTAGCAGACTCACCTTAGAAAGAGTCGGGAAGCGATTCAGGAACCCCCTCAAACAACACCCATTTGAAGCACATAAAGTAATCGCAACGGATTTAGCTCCTGGGATGGTGGATATGGTTCATGAAATCTGACCAGAGACAGCCCTTGTAGCGGACAAAGTTCATGTGATTCAAATGTTTACAAAAGCCCCGGATCGAGCTCGGAAGCTCGATCGAAACTATGCGCGAATCATAAACAAATCCGCCATAAGCGTCGTCTCTTAATGACAAGCCAGAGAAGTTAAAACCTGACGAGAAAGAAATCCTTCAGGAATGGCTGTAACAAAACGGAGATCTAAAAAAGCAATATGAAGCCCTTCAAGATTTTCACTCCATCTATGAAAACAAGAATGAGCAACAAGCTAAAACAGTGTTGGAAGCCTGGTGCCGCCATTATTTGACGGAAGGTGCAGAAGCCACGAAGAAGATTCTCAAAACAATTCTCCAGTAGAAAGAGCCAATATTAAATTATTTTCGATCTTTCCTAACGAAAGAGAAACTAGAAGGCACAAATAACCTGATCAAGACCTTGAAGCGCAGAAGTTTCGGATGTCCAAACCTTGAAATATTTGATATGCGTATTCGCGTGGAATATCAGCAAACAGCCTAGTATTTAGCAATCATACAATAGAGGGAGAATCAAGCACGTTTTATCGCGGAGAACCAAAAAATTTAAAATAGTAGAAATAATCACTTTTTTATGGTATAAAATATGCAGGACAAAAATCACACATTAAAAGGAATATTCTTCCGATAATGGCAAACCTATCGAAAGGTGGGGACGCAAAGCTACGGGCCTAAAGTTCTATGGACTACGGCCGCCGGGCTGCCGAAGAAGATGGATTTTTTAAGATCCACTTTTTTCGGTGGGTCTTTTTTTGTGATTAAATAACAAATTCTCTATGATCCATGAAAGGGTACTCATCATGAAAGCAAAAACGAATCACAAAAAAGACATTGTTAACTTCATAAAAAAATAAAAAAACAACTTAAGAACAAACATCATTCAAAAAAAGGGGGTTAATTTTATGTAAAAATACTGTTAATGACGTGAAATTCCCTTGCCGATTGACCATGTTAATTATATAGAGCAACTGGAGGAAATAACAAAAATTCCAAGGGGATAATCATTTTTTTCAAGGGTATCTCATGTTCGTGGGAAAATTATTCCCCTGATTAATTTAAAGAATTTTTTTATTTTCTCATTCATTCACCCTGGATTCATCCACATCCATAATTGGCATTCGGTAAAATAAAAGTCAGCTGGGGATTGTTGAAGAAAAAGCAAAGGAAATTGTGGATATTTCTCATAACTCTATACTAAACGTATCTAATATAGCTGACTATCAATTCCAGGTAACTAAACAGGAAAATCGTTTAATACTAATTATTCATACGGAAGATTTGCTTAATACAAAGAAATAGTTGACATGCTAGCTCAACTAAATTTAGAAGGAAAACAAAATCAAAGAGAGAATTAGGAGGAAACTATAAATGAACATAACAAAGTTTACTTTGCAATCTATACGTACAAAGCTTATTATGATTGCCCTAATTTTACTTATCATTCCGTCTGTCACAATAGGAATTATTTCATACAATTCCAGCAAGACCGGATTAGATGACCTTGGAGCAGTCAACCTTAAAAACAATGTGAAAATGGCAGTAAAACTAATAGAAACATTAAACACAAAAGTTGAAGAAGGCGCTATTAGCCTGGAAGATGCACAGGAAAGAGCAAAGGTTTTGCTTATAGGAGAAAAACAAAATGATGGAACAAGAAAGATAGATCAGTCTATTGACATTGGGGAAAATGGATACTTTTTTATTCTTGATAATCAAGGAATTTTATTAGGCCATCCTTCCATCGAAGGACAAAATCTCTGGGACGAAGAAGATGATCAAGGAAATAAATTTATTCAAGATATTATTAATATAGCAAAAAATGGAGGCTATACCTATTATGAGTGGCCTTTACCTGGTTATCCAGACCAAATTGAACCTAAAATCTCTTACTCTGAACAAGATCCCAACTGGGGTTGGGTAATTGCTGCCAGTACATATATGCTGGACTTTAATAAAAAATCCAATGATATTTTTTATACGATTACAATGACAATTATAATTTCAATAATAGTTGGCGTATTAGTTATTTGGTTATTCTCTAATTCAATAGCAAAACCTATATCACAGGTAACTAATCAGATGAAAAAAATAGCCCATGGGGATCTAAGTCAGGAAGATTTAACAATCCGTACAAAAGATGAAGTCGGACAATTAGCCAATGCCATGAACATAATGAAAAATGGGCTAAAAGAAATCATTCATAGTGTGTCAAATGCTTCAGATCAGGTCTCAAGCCAGAGTGAAGAGCTCACCCAATCAGCCAATGAAGTTACAGAGGGCAGCGAACAAATTGCCTCAACGATGCAGGAATTGTCAGCCGGGGCTGAAACACAGGCCAACAGCGCCACTTCCCTTTCGGAAATGATGAAAAACTTCCTCGAAAAAATTCAGGAATCCCATGAAAAGGGCGAAACCATTTCTGAGTCTTCCAATGAAGTCGTATCCATGACCCAAGAAGGACAGGCACTGATGACCCAGTCTGTTTTACAAATGGAGAAAATCAATCAAATCGTCAATGATGCTGTTGCAAAAGTAAAAGGGCTGGATCAGCAAACCAAAGATATTTCTAAACTTGTTCAAGTGATCGAAGATATTGCGGAACAGACAAACTTACTTGCATTAAATGCAGCCATTGAGGCTGCCCGAGCAGGTGAACACGGAAAAGGATTTGCTGTTGTTGCCGATGAAGTCCGGAAACTGGCAGAGCAAGTTTCAACTTCAATCGGAGAAATAACTAGTATCGTTTCCTCCATTCAAACGGAATCTAAAAATGTGGTAGAATCCCTTGAATTCGGCTACAATGAAGTAGAATCTGGTACACAGCAAATCAGACAAACTGGTGAAACATTTGAAAAAATGAACCAATCATTTACTGAAATGGCAGCAAGCATTCAGTCAATCTCTGAAAATCTGAAAGACATAAGTGATAATAGTAAAGATATGAACCGCTCCATTGAAGAAGTTGCATCTGTATCAGAAGAGGCTGCTGCAGGTGTTGAAGAGGCTTCGGCTTCTGTCCAGCAGACCAGCAGTTCAATGGAAGATATCTCAAACAGTGCTGATGAACTGGCTAAACTAGCAGAACACCTCAACGAACAGGTGAAAAAATTCCAGCTATTATAAAAAATAGGTTAATGAAACAAAGTTATGGTTCTCTAGTTGTAATGAACAGGATTACTAAATGCAAAATACGTCCCTTCTCGCATACTCACTCCAGAAGAGGAATTAAAATCAAAAGAGAAGAACGGTCAGTCGGCTGACATTGTATTTCAATCCTCAAGACTGAACAACCGAAGACCACTTTTAATTTTTACTCTTTAAGCAATTTATCTTTTATTTGACTTTTATACAAATGTATTTATATGATTAAATTACAACGCTACAACAAAAAATTTTCAGGAATGAACATTCGGGAGCACCGATGTTCTATCAATTCCTCTTTTGGAGAGTATTCTCTTAAAGGAAGTGATAGATCGTCGGTGCTTTTTTATTTTTATGCGAAAGGAGTAGAGGACTTTATAAAATGAACAAGCTTTTTGAAAAGTATGGTTACCCTGACTCTTCAATTAAAATATAATCATTCCCCATCCGAAAAACGCTAACAAAAAAAAGGAGAGCAAATTCAATTAAGGTGGAACTTTTATGAGGGGGTATCAAATCAACAACCCAAAAAGGGATAGTATAAACTTTTCTGATGCTGAGGTGTTTGCTGACGGAAATTTAAGATTAATTACCGTTTCTCTTCACCAGATCGTGACATAAAAAAAAGGTTCTAAGTCAAATGTTGGGGTGAGCACAAGCTCACTCCTAATTTATGCGACTCGAACATCTATATTTTTATACTGATGGTGTAATAACACCTTTAATTGGAAACGATCAAAACGTTTAAAGCCAAATGCATTTCGTTTGATGACTTTGGTTTGGTTATTAATTCCCTCAACAAAGCCATTATGTAAGTCAAATCCAAAACTATTCATAATCTCTTTCTGCCAATTTTGAAACGTCTTGATCGCTCTTTTAAATTCCTTAATACCTGAAGAATTCACAAGATCATAAAATTGATAAAGTCTTTCTTTAATCTCTTTTAAACCACTGGGGGCAAGACTTTTGGCGGTTTCAAACCATAAGCGATAGGCTTCTTTTAATTGATACGCTCTTTTTAATTCATCCGATTTTTCTAAGTAGTAATGTAAGTACCATAACTGCTTTTCCGTTAGATTTTCATAATGTTTATAAAACACATGGCGCATTCGCTTACACTTCTTACGATCGTAATCATCAAAAGCATTCTGCTCCTTCCTTCTCACTCTCTCTAAAGCCCAATAGATATACCGACAAAAATGAAATCGGTCCGCTACTACTATAGGACGGCCCAATGCTTGATCTACAGCTGATTTAAAGGAAGGACTCATATCCATGACCACCACTTTTACATTAGCCCCATGTTCTCTTAAATAAGCCACCAAGGTATCTTTTTTACGATCTTTCAGGATCTCTAATGGTTTTCTATGAATGGGATCTGCAATGACCGTTTGATACTTTTCACCACCAGCATCCCCTTTGTATTCATCAATCGCAATAACTTCAGGTAACTGATTAGTCTCCTTTAACATGGAAGAACTAATCTTATCAAAATGGCGCATAACGGTCGTTGGCGAAGTGCCAAAGCGAGAAGCCACATCCTTAAAGTTCTTGCCATGAATTAACTCAATCCCTATTGACTGGTTAAACTCCACAGACTGCCTTTGATAGCGTTCCACAATTGAGTTTTCTTCGTAGAAACGTTTCCCGCAATCTTTGTTTTTACATACATATCGTCGTTTTCGATAAAAGATGGCCGTTCTTCTACTAAATATTTGGGTATGCTTAATTTTCTGAACTCGATAATCATGTACGCAATCTGTGGTTTGTCCACACCTGGGACAACGATGAGGCACTCTCTCCAACTCCACATGGAGTTGATAGTACCCATCTTTCTCCAAAGATTTTGTAATGATAAACTCTTCTAATCCTGGTAAAGACATGTTAGAATTCAACTACACGCAACTCCTTTTTGTTATTTGTTTATTGGGTCTAAACATAGTCTAACAAAATTAGGAGTTTGCGTGTTTTATTTTTTCAGAATTTTTTCTGTACCCCAACATATATTTTAGAGCCAAAAAAAAGCAGGAAACCGTTTAGGAAACCTGCTTCTCCTTTTCGCACAATCTGCGATACGCACCCCGCGTGGCTTCACAGACTACAAGGATGTAGTGGTGTTTACCTTAATACTTCTTTTGTTTTTCAATCCATTCATTAACGACTTGCGGAATACCTTCACGATAAGTAGGATACTCAAATACAAACCCTGCCGCCTTAAGTTTTTCATTACTAAAATTAGTATGGGCGGTCGCATATTCGGTCAACACCGGACCTAATAATATATTGCAAAGCCAACGGGGGACTTCACGAGTTCGGACAGTTTTTTGCATCACATCACCTATCAAATTCCGGAAATCATGGCTAGGAATTGGCAGGTCATCCACTAAAATATAACGTTCACCGTCCATTCCATTTGTGAGAAGATGAATAATGGCTCGACCACAATCATCAATGTGAATCGGCGAAAACATGGGGTTATATCCTTTTAATCCTGTTACAGGTTTGCCTTGATAAATAGGATTTAAAAAAAGTTGCTGCATCCATGAATCGGGGCCATATACTTGTCCTGGAAAAGCAGTAACAATGGGTAAACCCTTCGAGATATAATTTGAAAGCAATTTAACCGATGGAGCAATATAAGGTCCCCATCCTTTGGGTTCGTTCGTATCTTCTTCCTTCTTAGGTGTACCGTTCCCCGTGTCACCATAATAACTTGTTCCCGCAATATAAATGATTTTTTTGATAGGACTACTGATAAAAGCATCAAGGAATTTTTTCGTCATTTCTTCATGTCCTTTTTGAAACGCCAAAGCTATTTTCCTTGTTACTTTTTTCCCCCAAGTTGGAGGTGAGGCTAGAAACACGGCATACTCAACCGATTTTGCAACCTCTTGCCACTCACCCTTTTCCAAAAGGTCTCCGATGACCACTTCAATGTTTTTTTTACGTAGTACTTCTGCCTTTTCCTCGGATCGGGTTAGTACAACTGGGGTTAATCCTGAATCCAAAGCTGCTTTAACCGTTGCCGTTCCAATATATCCAGTTCCTCCAGCAATAAGAACTTTACTCATGTCTAATCACCCTTTCTATTCTAACGTTCCTAATCTTAAGCTTTCATTAGTTGATACAGTTTCATGAACCATGTTTTTTTGATGCCCGTAAAGGTACATTTTCCACTTTTAATATAATCAAGAAACATGATTGTTTCATCGCTTTTATGTGTAAACTCGTCTAAACATTGTAAGATGATTGCCCATTCTTCTGATACACCATATTCTCCAGACCACCGCTTGTGAGCTTTTTCTTGCCAGCTGTATGCTTCTGGATAGGGCAATTCACTAGTAAAGGAACCACCTAAATTATTGATCTTGTCTAGTATTTTTTCTTTTCGTTCTCGTTGGGTAATAGAATGTAATTCACTAGCATAAATTGGATTGCCTACCCAAACATCTTGTTTGCCGAATCCGTATGGAAACTCATATTTTTCATTCTTATCTATGACTGGTAATCCCTTTAAAAACCGAACGGGTGTAATGGGTATATCTTTTTTTATGGCTAAATCTATAATAGAGGAGCTAATGATTTGAACGGGTTTCCCTGTGGATGTCGCCCTTGTTCCTTCAACATGGATCAAAGCAGAATAATTTGAAGTTTCCATTTTATGAAATAAGTTTCTTAGTGCCTTTAGAGCAGAACGAGGATTCTCACGATCTATTAATTCCATGGGTTGATCCCAACAAGCCCCCGGATAACGGAATGCCATCCCCATCAATTTGCCAATCCATGAACCACGATGCTCTTTTTTTGCTAACCCTACAACTGATTCCTTTTGAATTCCACCCATCAGATAAATAAAAAGGGGGGATTCAATCGCTGTTTGGTGATTGGCAACAAACAACTTAGGTTGATGAAAATCTTCATTAAAAATTTCCTGGTCCATGATATTGAAATCTCCTATAAAACGACGACTCATAGCTTCATAGATATCCAGGACAATCCAATTTTCAACTCCGGCTTCATGATCCCAAAATGACCGAATAGCCTTTAAATCTTTCATTGATAGTACGTTTGACATATTACGTCCTCCTCATTCATGCATCTGGTTTCGCTTCCACAATGCCTTTATTTCCATCCACTGTTACTAGTTGCCCATCCTTCAGCAATTCTGTAGCATTACCTGTTGCAACTACGCCAGGAATACGGTATTCACGGGCTATAATGGCAGAATGGGAAAGGATGCCGCCTGAGTCAGTGATCAGTGCTCCTATGATGGGAAACAGTATGGACCAGGACGGTGATGTGATTTGGCATACAAGAACATCACCCGGCTCAATCTTACTAAATTCAGATTCATTATGAATTATGCGAACTTTTCCAGTGTAACGGCCCGATGATACAGCGATACCTTCAATACGGGTTGCATCCTTTTGAACACGGCTGCTTTCTCTAGCAGCAAACGTTTTTTCAATTGTCCAGAATGTGGCTTTCGCTGCATCCTGAACCTCTTTAGGAAAAGCCTCCATAGCTGGTGGGGGCGGGGGTGGAGTTCCATAACTAGCTGGTCCGGGATGAGCAAGCGCCCAATTTCGTTGACCTTTCCTCTTCTCTATCACTGTTTTAATGTTTAAATTATCATTTTCAATGGCATCTAGGGCTTCATTGAATTCTAAGAAAAACACATCATCAACACTAGTTAAGTCTCCCCTTACCATCAAACGGCGGCCTACTTCCAAAAATGCATAACGGAGAATGGCAAGCGGTGTGTCGCGATCATAAAAACCGTGTTCCTCTCGTAATGGATAAGCTTTTTGTGCCCGAGACAATATCCTTTTGAAACGAGCTCTCTCATCCGGAGACTTATGTTTTAATATTTGATCAACTTGATTAAGCTGGTCTTTACGTTGTTCCATTAAGTATGTTTCATCCTGATCAGGATGATATTGAACTTGTAATTGATTCCTTAATAAACCTAAAATCGTATTTGGTGTTTCTGCAATAGTAGGAAAAGCCAATTCATGTTTAATCGAACGTTGTCCAAACTCCTTCAGATAATTCGAGAATTTTTCATAAAACTCTGGATGATCATGCTTTAGTTCTGTTATAGCAACTCCTTGTTTGATCTTTTGCTTCAACTCCGGTTGTGTTTGAACATATTCTGCAAGCTTTGCAAGCTCCCGAGATGGAGCACTCGACATTTGAGATAAACCACTTAACAATAACATCATTTGTTCTTCATCCCAATTCAGAACTTCTTTACATGAAAAAGCAAATTCAGCAAGGATGTTTTGTATCGCTCCATTAAGTTTCATATGTAGTTCTAAACTATATTCAAGAAAGTCATATGCTTTCCCAAGGTGTTTGACAAGTTCATGGTCTGTTAAGCTAGTTAACTTAATTTCATTGAGTTGATTGGCTTGATCAACCAGTGTCTTCTTCCAATTAAACTCCCAGGCATCTAGCCACTGCCCAACTAAATCCTCGCGAACAGCCTTTAATGATCCTGCAATGCGATTTCTCAGTTGAGGAACGATACGAATCAACAGGGGTAAGAGCCATTTAGGTGGAGCTTTTCTACCTTTTCCTCCAAGAGGAACTGTACGTTGGTAGATCCAGCCCCCTATTTCCCTTTGTTCCAAACCTTCAATCATTTCGGCCTTCTCCTCACACACTATTCGAAAAGCGCGATTAACCACCGGCGTGAAGGTAGTTCTTGTTGCAGGCATTAAGGGATCTGGGAAATGGGACTCCTCTCGTTCCCAATAACCCTCAGGCACATCAATTGGAATGGGTATCATTACTGGATTATTTTCTTCTGTCTCATTTTTTAATGTGGTGATTGGGCGTGCCTGGAGTATATAGATCATGCTTTTCCTTATGGCCCACTCAATATCTTGAGGTGTTTGATAATAGGACTCTATTTGTCGTGCAAGAGCTGCGATTTTCTTTACTTGACCTTCATTAAGAGCTTTTTCTGGTAACTTTTTAGCAATAGCTTGATCTTCTGTTACGATCCATTCATCCGGGATAGCTTCACCAGATACCAATCGTTCACCAATACCCTTCACAGCATTAACAATCACTTCATCCTGGTTGTGTGTAACTGGATTTGCCGTAAAAACTACGCCAGCTGAATCAGCTGATATAAGGGGTTGGATGATAACGCCCATTCCACCAGCTAACACTTCCTTGTCATCAAGATACGTTAAAATGTGTGGACTAAAAGCCGATGCCCAGCATTTTTTCACTGCTTCTATGATTGAATTTAATCCTTTTACATTTAAAAAAGTATCGTATTGTCCTGCAAAGGAAGCTCCTTCTAGATCCTCAGCCGTTCCAGAAGAACGTACAGCAAATGTTGTCTCTTCAAATGCATCTAATGCTATCTTTAAATCCTCTTTTAAAAGACGGTCAATGGAAGTTGCCATAATGGCATTTTGTAGCGCTTTCCCTTTGAGATTATTTTCTTGATTTAAAACCTCGTTAATATGATGTGCAAAGTAGGAAGTTGGTACAACAATGGCGTCAGGCACTTGAAACCCAGCCTGCTTTAAAACAGCTAAGTTAGCCGCTTTCACTCCAACCTGATCTACTTTAGTTGCCGTTTTTTCCTTTATGGATAGAATGCTGGTTTTTCTATTTATTTTGTTTGCTTTTCTTTCGAAATAAGTGTTTTCCATCCTTATTTCTCCTCGCATAGTATTTTTAGAAACTTCTTTTCGAAGAATTTCCAGTTATGATGTGGATTCTAGGGGACGAAGTAATTAATGGGGGCTGGGTTTCTTTAGGGATGTCCATTCTCCGAACTCTAAACGTTTTTTCACAAAAATAATTCCCAATTTCCATGGATCAGGGCATTGACATATTACCGCTGGAGTTTTTTAAGTTCTTCTCCCCGCTTCTTCATTTGATTTATGACAGCAATGACTCCTTCTGAAACAGCCGAAACCAATTCTTCTTCATTTAACTTCAGCCTTGTGTACAAATCTGCCCAAGTTCTCATATTTACCAATAAACGTAAATTTGCTGTGTAAATTTTTCTGTCTGTATCAGTTAATTCTGGAACCGCCTCAGAAACAAGCTTTAAGAACAATTCGTCTCTTTCTATCGTAGATGCTGGTACCTGTTTACTGTACATATCAGCTAAGATGGATTCCATGGCTTTTACAACCGGGAGTTTATCCGTGTAAAGTGGAATAGCTTCTCTCACCCAATTTGGAATATCTTCTAATTTAGTAGGATACGATGGGGCTCTTTCATCACTCCAATTAATCAAACCTTCAATAAGTGCTTCTCTCGATTCAAAATGGCGATAAACTGTTCCATAAGATACACCTGCCTTATTCGCCACCTCCTGGATTGTAAAATGGGTTTGGCCTTCCAGGATAAGCTGTTCTGCAGCCTTACGAATGGCTTCCTTAGTCATTTGCTGTTGCTGTTGTCGTAATGAATTGTCATACGTTCGTTTCGTTTGTTTTTTAGCCATTTCATTGACCACCTTATATATTCAATGTATAATGTGTTTATTGAATTTATTAATTATCATATTAATTCTCAAGAAATAATATGTCAACTCTTTTTCCTGTTTTAAGGAGGATATTGAATGCTTTCCAACTTTTATTTTACCTGTCTTACGATTATTGCCATTTTTCTTGTCATTTCCTTCATTTCAAAAAGTAAAAATATGCTGCAACGCGTGATTACCATTACCGTGATTTTACATGTCATGGTTTTAGGCATTGCAACAGAAACCAGTTTTCTTATTTTAGTATTCCTCATCTACATGCTAGCAAGTGATGAACTCCGGAAACATTATGATATATCACGAGTCCCTTTTCTCATTTTTTCGGCAGTCGTTTTTATTTTTCTCATTCAATTTCGTTCATTTCAATCCACCGCCCTCTTTTTAGGAGTAGCTATGTCCGTATTTGTTTTAAAAGCAGCTTCCATTCGTAACAAAAGCTTTGCTTTTTTATTCGTATACTCTTTTCTCGGAATAGGTGCTGCGTCATTACTTATTTTACGGGAACAAAGTGCAGCACCGATTATCGCTTTAATTCTATTACTGCAATTAAACGATGCTGCCGGATATTTAATTGGGAAAAAGTACGGAAAAACGAAGCTATTTCCTAACATTAGCCCCAATAAATCACTACAGGGATATATAGGTGGAGCAATTGGGACTTTATTAGGGCTTTTATTGTTAAGCACCGTTATTCCAATTTTACATAATGAGCCTTTTTGGACGCATATACTGATTGGGATTTTCATCACCACGGCAGGAAATCTAGGGGATTTACTGCTTTCTTCACTAAAAAGAAAGCTTGAGATTAAGGATTTCAGTTCGATCTTACCTGGGCACGGGGGGATTTTGGATCGTTTTGATAACACTTTTTTCACAGCCCCATTATTTTTCTGGTTATGGGGAAGTTTAATAATTTGATTTATTCAATGACAAAAAATGTATCAGGAGATGTTTCATATGAAAAATTTTAGCGTTTCACGTTATTTTCCACCCCTTCAATATTTGGGACCGGCCAATTTGATAACAACGATGGTTATTATCAGCGGTTTCCTTTCCACCATCCTATTTGTAAAAGGACATACTAAGATTGGACTTACATTGATCATTCTAGCTATTGCCTTAGATCGATTAGATGGAGCAATTGCACGCAAGTTAAATGATCATACACATCTTGGTGAACAATTAGATAGTTTAGCAGACGCATTAACCTTTTGTTTTCTTCCTGCATTTGCGGCATACTCATTAGGATTCTCACATTGGTCTAGTCTTATTGTATTAACCCTATATGTAGCAGCAGGTTTGTGGCGTTTAGCATTTTTTAATATAGCTGGTATGAGTGAAATAGAAAATAAAGAGTATTTTATTGGAATACCTACTACGATATGTGCAAGCTGGTTCGTTATTATTTCTCCTTTTTTAACTAACCCAGGAGGTTTTCAAGCGCCATTTTTTTATCTATTTTTTACTGCATCAGGTATCACCATGATTTCCTCGATCAAGTACAACAAGAATGGAATCTGGACTAAAATGCTTTATGTTCTATTACCCTTAAGTCTAATTTTATTGTGGGTATGATAGTAGGCTCTTGGAGGCTTTCACATTAATAAAATAATAGAAGAGGAATTTATTGCTCATGTTAACAAGCAGTATGATGAAACGAAGTCTATTGTATTTTTTTGCGTCCTTTGTTAATGCGGGGCTGCAGAATGTGATTCCACAAGTTTTTTTTAACGAAAAATATCCCCATGATCAAACATTTTATATATCCATTTGTTTGCTTTTTGGGGCTGTCTCAAGTCTATTGACTATTTTTATTTCACAGGCAAACCTTAACTATCATACAAATAAATATTCTACCTGGATCCAAACATTGTTTATTCTCATTTTGCTATGTTCATTATGGGTTTGGCAAACCGCTATTCCTTACATTATAACTTTCTTACTATTACGAGGATTCATTCAGGCATTATATAATCAAATGGATCATTTTTACGTCAAGCAAACAGAAAAAAAGAGTAGGGGTCAATTTGCCCGTGCAGCAACATTATTTCAACTCATCGGAATTATGGCAGGCCCATTATATTTTTCTTTATTCTATTCCCATAGATATATTAATTTCATCATCCTATTCCTATTATCCTTTCTCTTAATGTGGTCATTCTCCAGCGTTTTTCGCATCTCAACTAATCATGTTGAAAAAACTAAGGAAAACCCAAATACAAAGTCAGAACCTGCTAAGAAAAAGGATATCAAACTCAAGTACCAAACCACTTTCTTTATAATCTATTTGCTTACTGCCACAACAGGAGTTCATATTTTTTCTAACAATGTTATTATGATTGTTCGAGACTCTTACCAACTAAGTTCAGCAGTTGTTAAAAGCGGGGTTTTATTAATGCTGATGAATGCTTCAGGGATCATAACAGTAGCCATATTCCCTTTGATTAAGAAACGATTATCCTGGAAAATCCTCCGATTTGAGGGGTACTCTATTTTAGCCATACTTTTTTTAACTTGTGTTGTTTTATTAAACTGGCCGCTTGCGTATACCTATTTTTATTTAATCATCTTAAGCATGCTAACAGGGATGGTTTACGGGGTGTTTTGGATGAAAACGAGAGAGTTTGCTATCAATAGTTTATCAAGTAATGGTCAAAAATGGATTTTGACCCTGTACAATAATGCAAATAATTTTTCGATACTTTTTTCAGCCATTGTATTATTTTTTGCCAGTTTAATTGCAACCACCTGGGGGGATTCTTATCTTCATACCATTTCCCTGTCATTAATGATATTTTTCGGAATCTCTGCATGCTTTGCGTTTTTCATAGACTTTTCCAAATGGATGGCAACTAAGAATATTTAAAAAGGTAAAGAGCAGGTTTTACGCTTCCAAAACATGCAATAGCACATTCAAAGTATATATTTTTCACAACAAGAGTTGGCCGTATTCCACGGCCAACTCAGTCGCTAAAACCCAATATAACTCTCCATTTATTGAATCACTGCTTGTCCATAACAAGTGATCATTCACATGCTCGTTTAAGGAATGATTGTACGTAGTCTCTATCAATTACACGTTTCCATTCTGAACGGTCTCCAAATTTTCGCTTTAACATCTTCATCCCCCAAAAATTAACTTAACATTAATTTTATTTTAACAATTCATCAAATCATATGGAAGTAAATTCCTTTTTAATACCTTGCATTAAATATTGAAACTCCTTTGACGCTTAGAACGAGAAAGGGGAGAAGGTAGTTCTGGCTTTAATGGAAATGGTCGTGAATGGGATTTTGACATGCAAGGTTACCCAGATTACCGAGAACTATTCGGAACTTCTTTTTAGAAGTTGACTGTTTTCTTGTTATGTGAGGGTCTGGATCCAATCATTGAGGAATGTAACAATCACCCTAGTGCGTCTAACACTTCAAATTATTATGCTTATGTTTACCAAAGTGAAAATATATTTCTATATAATTAATAATACTTCTTTTAATTAAAAGCTTTTTTAGCATGTGATTATCCAATGGAGTAATCACATGCTTGTTTCACTTTGCATTCGAATTATATAAGCAAACTTTCCAAATACAGGTATAAACACCACCATTCACCAATCACACTCCCTTTAGTATAATTACTACTATGAAGTGAATACTTCTTTAAATTTATAATGAAAGGACTTGGGGTCATATGAAAAGTGCTAAAATAATAATTCTAATACCGATGGTGTTGTTCTTATTATCGCTTACTGGTTGCTTGTGGGATCATAAAAGTCCACCTGCAAACAATCCAAGCACTTCTACTGATTTATATAAAGGAGATCCTCTTCATTTAGCTGTCATTGGAGATATTCCAGATGTAAGAGGGGATAAAATTTTTTTTGAAGAAATAAGTTTGGAAAATTTAATTGCATTAAAAGAAGGTTCATATGACGGAATATTCATTACGAATAAGTACTTATCACAAGCTTCAAAAAGAAAGTATAGAAATATGTATAAAAAACTGCATATCCCGATTTTCTTTATTGAATCAAAAGCTTACACTCTTCCCTTTATAAACATGCACAATCAAATTCCTTATGAAGAATATGCTGACAGGATTAACGATAATCAGACGTTTATATCAGGGCTATTTTACCCTGAAAATGATAATGAATACCGGACCTATCGTTTTAACTACCCAATCAAAGACAGTAATTATACAAAAAATAATGTTAATAAAATTTATTCATATGTCTTTGAAACGATTGAAGATATAAAGAATAACAAAGAAAAGACCTCCAAATAATAGGTTCTCTACAATTAAACGTGTCTGATTCTTCCTTTATGGTATGATTCTTTAAAATGATAGGCTGGTTGCTGATATCCCACATGAATACGTATATCAAATTTTTCAAGGTTTGGACATCCGAAACTTCTGCGTCTTGGGTGGCTCTTAGGTGGTTTGTGTATGAAATTACAAAATCCCCTGCTGCAATTGGTACTGTAATTGCAACTGCAACCATTTCCCCATTATTTTATTTTCATCGTTCTGAATTAAACTGTCATAGCCCCTAAGAGCAAAATAAAAAAGCACCAATAAAGGTGGCTAAAAATATAGATACTGACTAATATTTAGTTAATTTAATTTCTTTGATGATCGGCAGTAATGCCAATCTTTGTTGTTTTTTCAACTATAAACTTTAAAATAAAGTAAAAAATCCTATGTTTAACAAAATGCTCAATGGGTTAATAGAAATTCCGTCATTACCAGCAATAAAATTAATCCAGAACCATTTACTATAAGGTTCTAGCTGATAAATAGTAACATTTGTAAAAGGAAAACCATATACATATTTTCCCACTCCTTCATCAATGTACCTACTGGGGATGAGTACGGTTACAAGTACACATATTAAAGAGCTATAAATCAACAATTTACTATTAAACCTCTTCATTAAACCACTCCTACTAAAATATTTGAGTTATTGCTTAAAGTTGATAAACAGTGGCACCGCCGAATATTAAGAAATGAGTTAAGTCCATATAAATATGTAAAAACGGTAATAGAAAATGAGCCACTACCCTTTTTTAAACTAGCGACTAAAATCAGGACAAAAATCAAGCGTCTCGTTGGCCATGTTTCAGCCATAGAGACGCTCTTCTGGCAGGATGTGGCTACCTTTTTCTAATTGTCAACGAACAGCACTCCACGTGACTCGTCTGCGGGAACATGTCCACCGGCTGGACTTCTTTTGTTTCAAATCCGTGCTCCTCTAAAAATTTCAAATCCCGGGCAAGGGTGGATGGGTTGCAGGAGACATACACCACGCGGTCGGGCTGCATGTCCACGATGGCCTCGAGGAGTTTTTCATCACAGCCTTTGCGGGGCGGATCGACGACGATTACATCCGGCTGTAGCCCCTGGGCTTTCCACCACGGCATAACTTTTTCCGCTTCGCCCACGAAAAATTCTGCATTGTCGATGCCATTCAGCCGGGCGTTCCGCTTCGCATCGTCCACCGCTTCGGGAACGACTTCCACGCCATAAACTTTTTTCGACCGCTGTGCGAGGAACAGAGAAATGGTGCCGATCCCGCAGTAGGCATCGATCACGGTTTCATTCCCGGACAGCTGGGCATATTCCAGCGCTTTGTTATACAGCTTTTCGGTCTGGGTCGGGTTTACCTGGTAAAAGGACCGGGCGGAGATGGCAAAGCGGATGTCGCCGATTTCATCATAAATATACTCATCGCCCCAGAGCACCCGGGTTTCCTCGCCCATAATGACATTGGTCCGCTTCGGATTCACATTTTGCACAATGGATTTGACATTCGGAAAAGCCTCGCGGATGCCTTCGATGATTTTTATCTTATGGGGAAGATCCCGGGTTCGGGTGATCAGCACCACCATGATATCTTTCGTCTTCTGTCCGGTCCGTACCATGATGTGGCGCAGAACACCTCTATGTTTTTCTTCGTCGTAAGGCTTGATGCCCGCTTCTTCCGCAATACGGCGAACGGTTTCTACCATGCGATCATTGTCTTCATCCTGAATGTGACATGTGCTCATATCAATCATCCGGTGGCTCCGTTTCTGATAAAAGCCGGCCATGAGCCCCCCTTCCCGCTCGCCAACGGGGATCTGCACTTTATTCCGGTAGCGCCACGGCTCGTCCATTCCGATCACCGGGTGTACCGGGACATCAGTGATATGACCAATCTTCCTGAGAGCATCAGTCACCTGCTTGTGCTTCATCTCCAGCTGCATCTGATAGCTCATATGCTGCAGCTGGCACCCGCCGCACTGGCGGTACACCTCACACTTTGGCTCTACCCGCTCCGGACTTTCTTCCGTAAGTTCCATCAGACGCCCGTAGCCAAAGTTTTTCTTAACTTTGACCACTTTCACTTTCCCTTTTTCTCCGGGGAGTGCATAAGGAACAAACAGCGGATATCCGTCAATTTTTCCCACACCGTTTCCTTCATGGGTTAAATCCGAAAATTTCAGCTCAATGACTTGATTTTTTTCAACTGGTGGTTTTGTTTTTGCCATGTTCATCTTCCTTTAACCGTTCTTGTTTGCTTTATGAATTGTATCATATGGAGGGGGTTTTTACATAATGAGTATAAGGGATTGCCGACCATATCGGCGTCTTATAAACTCCCCATAATTATGGTAAAATAAATATATACTCTCAGAATCGGGTGATAAGATATGGTTGTCAAAACCGAGGTCAATCACAACTTTGAACATAAATTAAAGCAGGCAAAGGCCTCTTTGCGGCTGGAAGGACTTGAATTAAGCCCACAAAATGAAAAACTTGTTCGAGATCACCTGCAAGGGAAAATTTCCGAAAAAGCATTTTATCAACAGCTTTTAAAAGATATAAACAAGAGTAACAGTCCAGCAGCAAAACGCTCCCATTAGCCATTAAAATCTTTTATTAAATATTGTTCGCCTACCTTTTTCTCTTCATCTATATAAATTTCAGAGCTAAGAATGGGTGAATGCCCACTAACCCAGACTTTATCAGTCCTAACCATGAATTTCCATTCTGAATATCCGTTTGGAAAAGTAATTATTAAGTTAATATTATCACTTTGATATTGTTTTTTTAGAGTTTCCTCAAGTATCATCTTTGATACTGATAAACCACCGAAATATAGACTAATTAAAATAATGGATGCTAAAATGAATAACCTTCCTCTTCGGTAAAAAATCCCGGCCAATATTCCAATGAAAAGAGTAACCATTACAAAGTAAGAATAACTCATCATAATACTAAAAGAATACTCCCCTTTTATGAATGGATAGAAAAGGGCTACACCATTGCCAATATAATCAATCATGATATGTCCAAATAACACCGTTAAAGAAAACACTAACCATGCTTTTAAAAATAAAAAATCTTCTTTTAGAAAAGTACGAAGAACGAAAGCAAAGAGCAGACCAAATACAGGTGCAAAAAATATAGAATGACCTAAAATATCACCAAAGAGCTTAGTTATGTCAGGTGAGATGCCAGCCATACCACCTAAGCATAAAATGAAAATTCGTTTTCTAATAGACGGGTCTTTATTGAACATTACATATGCTAAACTCGCACCAACCAAAAAATGAAATATTCCGCCGCTTATATACCCCATGCCTATTCTCCTTACACTTGATAAAAGTCTCCCTAATAAGACGAAAAAGACTGTTAAAAGTTACATAAGAATGGAAACCATGAAGCCCTCTTATCCAGGAATCCCGGTGCCTGTCACTTGTCGAATTTTATTTTCCATTTTTTTGTCCAAATTTATCCTTGACTCCCCCTCAAAAAATTCCACAAATCCGAAGAGATGTAATGATAAAACGGATTACAATATATGGAGGGAGTTTTAGATGAAAAACAGGACCATTTCTGTTTTGCTCAGCACCACCTTGCTCATGACACCTGTGACTGTATTTGCAGATGATACTGGAATGAAAGTATCTACTGAGCAGCAGGTTCATCTGGACGGACAGGTGGAAACAGATCTTCATGAAAATAACGTACAATTAAATATTTCTAGTAAGGTCGAAGCGAATACATCTGTAACCTCCAATTTATCAAATCAAAACCAAAACGGGAACTCTGATTCTTCATCACAGCAAGTACAACTAGAGGAATCTGGCAAAGTGAAAGGTGAGGTTACAACTGAAACGGAAGATACTGTTACAGCGGAATCCCAAACAACAGCCAATATGCAAGCTTCGAATCAAACCAGTGCGGAAACCAACGCACAAAGCAAAACCGAAGCTCAATCTGACCCCGTAAACCCGGACAGTTTTCTATACACGTTGAAACGATTGTTCGAAAAAGTTAAGCTCCTTTTGACCTTTGATTCAGAAAGTAAGCTGGATTTGCATTTGTCATTAGCCAATGAGCGGCTGTCGGAACTGCAATCACTGGGGACCGAAAAAGCCACAGAATATTTCACCAAACTCTATGCTGATTATGCCACAAATATGGAAAAAGCAACGGAGCTTCTCGTGAAGCTAAAGGCTGAAAATGAAAATATCCAGGAATCACTGGATCAGCTGACATCTGCAGCCGAAAAAGGAAAGGCACTGCTAACTGATCATGCAGATTATATATCAGCCGATCTAAATGAACGTCTAGCTCTGCAGACTCAATTACTCCAGGAGATGCCTTCAGTCCTGGCTGATTTAGACCAGGACATCATTGCCAAATTGAAGGCTGAAGGTCTTGCCTATGGAGAAATTGCACAGCTGAGTTCCATTGCTGAACTGGTTAATGTAACCATCAGTGAGCTCCAAACACAGTTAAAGGATCATGATAATCTTGTAAAAGCGGCAAAAGAGCTCGGACTAACTTCTGTCAGCCTTCTGCAAAATGGTGATACGGCTGTAAAAGGAGATGCCAGCCTAAACGCAAACACGTCAGCAGAAGCTGAAACAGACAATGGCACTTCAGTAAAAGCAAACGGAAATTCTGTGTTAGATATCATTTTAGGAAACTAATGCAAATGAAATTAACTGCCGGCAACTGCCCGGCAGTTTTTTTGCCTTCAAAAGAGACACTTCTGGAAATTCTATGCAACATGTAGAAGGGTTTATGGATCATAGTTAGAATTTAAAGGAGTATAGGTCTCTGTAAAAGAACACAAAAAGGAAGAATTTTATTATTTATAACAAAAAACTTGAATAGAAAAGGAATGAATATCATGAGTGAAAAATGGCTGGAGTGGGCAAAGCGGATACAGTCCATCGCCCAGGCTGGACTAGCATTTTCGAAAGATGGTTATGACATCGAACGCTATGAGGAGTTAAGGGAAATCAGCTGTGAAATTTTCTCGGAATACACCAATACGGATATGAAGAAAATACACCACTTGTTTAAAGGAGAGATCGGTTATCCTACTCCAAAAGTCGATGTTCGGGGAGTAGTTTTTCAGGATGATCAAATCCTCATGGTCCGAGAAAAAATGGATGACTGCTGGTCATTGCCGGGTGGTTTTTGTGAAACTGGCCTTTCCCCTTCTGAAAATATTGTAAAAGAGATTAAGGAGGAGTCTGGTTTTGATGTGATTCCTGTTCGGCTGCTTGCGGTGCTGGATACGAATAAACACCCTCATCCACCGCAGCCCTTTGATTACTATAAGTTGTTTATTCAGTGCAAAATTGTCGGTGGATCAGCCGCAGCAGGACTGGAAACACAGGATATTCAATTTTTCCCTGAACAAGAGTTGCCCCCTCTATCTTCCAACAGAAATACAGCATCCCAGATCAAAACCCTATTTGAATTTTTAAGAAATCCTGAAAAAGAAACATTATTGGATTAAAGTATTTAGGAGGTAACGCCATGAATCCATATGAGGCTAAAGTAAAAGAGTATTTGGACAAAAACGTTATGGATGCCGAACACCTTGTTTTTGAAAAATCCTGTCATACGGTTCAGGAAGCAGCGGAAGCAGTGGGCTCATCAGAAGATCATATCGTAAAAAATGTCTGCATGATTGGTGAGAATCAGGAATTCATTGTGGCCATAGTGGAGGGAAACAATCGGGTCAGTACAAAGCGTGTGGCGAAAGCATTAAATATAGAAAGGCCCAGAATGGCTGACCAGGAGGAAGTTCTGGCACGGGCAGGATTCCCGGCCGGCGGAGTACCTTCTTTTGGCTTCGACGCCATTTTTTTAATGGATCCTAAAGTAACAGAAATGGACTGGGTTTATACGGGCGGCGGTTCTGATCGATCCTTAGTAAAAATTAAAGTAGAGGATTTATTGTCACTGAACCATGCAACAGTAGCCAGAGTCCGAAAATAAATGTTTGATGCTCGAATTGTGTGATTGTAACTGTCTTTTACTTCTATGCGTCTTAATCAATAGAGGAGATGATCATGGTGAAAAAATGGCTTAGCATCGGATTGACCGTATTTTTTTTATTCGGATGCTCAAGTGATGATGAGAGGAAGACTCAGTCTGACCTGGACCAGGTGAATCAACTGTTAGAACAGATTCAGAACGTGGAAGAGGAGTTTACCGTTGAGATTTCCAAACTTAAAGAGGAAATTGAAGAAAAGGATCAACAGATTGAAGAGCTGAAAGATACATTAGAACGATATAATCCGGTGAAGAATGAATATGTCCAAAACCTTCGTAAACAGGTGGATATGGTGTCACAAAAGGTACGTTATTTGCCGGATATCGTCCACAGGCAAGCTTATATTCGTGAGGTGACGACGGGAAAATCAGGCATTATCTTTATGATGGATTACGCTCAAATGGTGCAGGATGAGACAGCTCCGAACCATTTTAAAATTGTGAATGATCAGGAGCATTATGAAAAAGTATCTGCTCATCCAGGAGTAGAATTATATTTGTTAAACGGCGCTGTACCTGAATACGCAAATTTGGACACGTTTCAATCAGAAATCGGGAATTCAAGCCACAAACGTCTGTTTAATTTATATTTCGTAGGTGGAGATCTGGTCCTTGTGGTTGAGCAATATATTCCGTAAACCATCAGGCATCTGACCTATTCTGCGGGGCCTGTGCCATTCTCAGCGGCTGCCGTTCCTTTCGACAGGTGCCTGTCACCTCCCGAATTTTGGGGATATTTGTCGAAAGGGGGCTCTCTCTCATAAGGAAAGCGGGCTTGAGTCAATCAAGCCCGCCTTTTTATCCTTGCGGTACAAAGAATTCGATATGCTTATGAAGATTTACAAATTCTCCAGGGAGCAATCCTCCATATTCCCCATCGAGATTCAGCTGCATTTTTTCCTCAGTATAAACTTTAACTCTGTTCGCCTGGGTATAAATCACCTGATCATCATGGATATGATGGCCTTTTAATGCATGACTGGCAATCCGGACAAACTCAGCGATATTCGTTTTCTTTAAAATCATCAGATCAAACAGGCCGTCATCCATTCTGGCGCCTGGAGCCAGTTTTTCAAAACCGCCTACAGAGTTGGAGTTCGCCACAAGAAAAAGCATGATATCTCCCTTAAAGAGTTCTCCGTCATACTCGATTTCAACATAGGTGGGGCGAATAGACGGAAGCATCTCCACTCCTTTTAAGTAATAAGCCAGCTGGCCAAGCACCGTTTTCAGCTTGCTCGGCACTTCATAGGTCAGTTCTGTCAGTTTTCCTCCACCGGCGATGTTCATGAAGTATTGATTATTGACACGTCCGATATCCAGCGCTTTTGTATGACCTTCAATGATTACATCAAGAGCCTTTTGAATGTCTCGTGAAACATGGATGGCCCGGGCAAAATCATTCGTTGTGCCCGCTGGGATGATGCCCATCTTTGGTCGATTTGGCTTTTCTGCCAGACCGTTAATCACCTCGTTAATCGTACCATCCCCACCGGCTGCAATGACCACATCAAACTTTCGTTCAACGGCTTTTTCAGCGGCACGGATCGCATCCCCTTCTCCTGTTGTGGCGTGGGCAGATGCTTCATATCCTGCTTCTTCCAGTCGACGAAGCACTTCTGGCAGTTCTTTTTTAAAAGCTTCGCGTCCTGATGTTGGATTATATATAATACGTGCACGTTTCATAGCATTCACCTTCATTGCAAATCGAAATATAAGTTGAGTTCTTTTCTATAATAGCTCTTTTGGAAGAATTTGAAAAGGGGAGAGGGCCTATATCGTAATATGAGGTGTTTTTTGTGGGCCCCCGTCAAATTTCAATGTGCAGAATGGCCTATTTGTAAAAACTCCTTCGATGAGGGACATTCTGAACCTATTTTTTCTCTCTTTTGGTCTTCATAAGCCCGATGAAGGACATTAGAAACTCATTTTTTCTCTCTTTTGGTCTTCATAAGCCCGATGAGGGACATTAGAAACTCATTTTTTCTCTCTTTTGGTCTTCATAAGCCCGATGAAGGACATTTACACGAATGGTCCCCTTTTAAGTTCGTGATATTGCTTTTTTCATCTGTTAGAATGAAAAACCGCCCTCTGCTTTATAAAAAGTTATCACCTCAAACATAGAATGGATTCCTTTTTTAGTGAGATGAGGGCCTCTATGTAACATTTAAAAAACACCTATGGTTGGGACCATAGGTGTTTTCATAATCTCTAATTATCGTTTATCCATTTCTTCACGGAGGATTTTGTTCACCATCTGTGGATTGGCCTGTCCTTTTGTGGCTTTCATGACCTGACCAACCAGGAATCCGAGAGCGCGGTCTTTACCGTTTTTGTAGTCTTCAATGGACTGCTGGTTTTCATCCAGGATTCCTCCGATGATTTCTTTCAGTTTGCCTTCATCGGAAATTTGGACAAGTCCTTTTTCCTTCACGATTTTTTCAGGGTCGCCGCCTTTTTCTACGAGTTCAGCAAATACTTTTTTCGCAATTTTAGAAGAGATAGTGCCTTTTTCGATCAGCTGAATCAGCTTTGCAAGGGCTTCCGGAGTCAGTGCCAGGTCGTGAAGTTCTTTCTGATGTTTGTTCATATAGCCGGACACTTCACCCATAAGCCAGTTGGAGGCCTGTTTGGCGTCGGCACCAGCCTGAATGGTCTCTTCAAAGAAGTCGGACATTTCTTTCGTGCTGGTGAGTACGCCGGCGTCATAGGCAGGCAGCCCTAAGTCTTCAATGTACCGCTTTTTGCGGGCATCTGGCAATTCAGGGATTTCGGCGCGGATGCGCTCTTTCCACTCATCATCAATGTAAAGAGGCACAAGGTCTGGTTCCGGGAAGTAACGATAGTCATCGGAACCTTCTTTCACCCGCATCAGGATCGTTTCTTTTGTCTGCTCATCATAGCGGCGGGTTTCCTGACGAATTTCACCGCCGGACAGCAGTACCTTGCGCTGGCGCTTTTCTTCAAACTCCAGTGCTTTTTGCACAAAGTTGAACGAGTTCAGGTTTTTCAGCTCGGTTTTGACTCCAAATTCCTCCTGGCCGATTGGGCGAAGGGAAATGTTGGCGTCACATCTCAGGGAGCCTTCTTCCATCTTACAGTCGGAAACGCCGGTGTACTGAATAATGCTTTTCAGCTTTTCTAAGTAGGCATACGCTTCTTCAGGGGAGCGCATGTCCGGTTCTGATACGATCTCGATGAGCGGGGTTCCCTGACGGTTAAAGTCTACAAGGGAATAGCCCTCATCGGAGTGGGTCAGCTTTCCGGCATCTTCTTCCATGTGAATGCGGGTAATCCCGATTCTTTTCTTCTTGCCGTTTACTTCGATTTCAATCCAGCCGTTTTCAGCCAGGGGCTCGTCAAACTGGGAAATCTGGTAAGCCTTCGGGTTATCCGGGTAAAAATAGTTTTTCCGGTCAAATTTTGTATAGCTTGCGATATCACAGTTTAAGGCCATGGCCGCTTTCATGGCAAAGTTTACGGCTTCCTCATTTAATACAGGCAATACCCCGGGATAACCAAGATCAATGGGGTTTACGTTTGTATTCGGTTCCGCTCCAAAGGCGTTTGGGCTCGGGCTGAAAATTTTTGAGTTTGTTTTTAATTCCACGTGCACTTCTAATCCGATAATGGTTTCAAAGTTCATTTCCCTGCACCTCCCAGCTGAGGTTGTTGCTTATGGAAATCCGTTTCCTGTTCAAAGGCATAAGCGGTCTGATAAACAGTCTGTTCATCAAAATGTTTACCGATAATCTGCAGGCCAATTGGCAGTCCTTCGCTGGAGAAACCGCATGGCACGGAGATTCCCGGCACACCGGCCAGGTTCACCGGAATCGTTAAAATATCGTTGGCATACATGGTTAATGGGTCATCGATCTTTTCGCCGACCTTAAAGGCAGGTGTCGGAGTAGTCGGTCCAATGATGACATCGTAATTTTCAAATACGTTTTCAAAATCCTGTTTAATTAAGGTGCGGACTTTTTGCGCCTTTTTATAGTAAGCGTCATAATAGCCGGAACTTAAGGCAAAAGTTCCTAGCATGATACGGCGTTTAACCTCGTCTCCAAAGCCTTCACTTCTGGACAGCTTGAACATATCGATCATGTTTTCCGCTTTTTCAGAACGAACACCATAACGGACACCGTCGAAACGGGCCAGATTGGCGGATGCTTCAGATGATGCAATCAGGTAGTAGGTTGCTACGGCATATTTGGAGTGAGGCAGGGAAACTTCTTCCCATTCTGCTCCAAGGGATTCGTAGACTTTTAATGCTTTTAGTACTGCTTCTCTTACTTCCTCAGAAACCCCTTCGCCGAGGTATTCTTTTGGAACCGCGATCTTCAAGCCTTTCATATCTTTTACAAGATTTTCGCTATAAGCAGGCACCTCAACATTGGCGCTGGTTGTATCCATGTGATCATGGCCGGCAATCACCTCAAGAAGACGGGCATTGTCTTCTACCGTACGGGTGATTGGTCCGATTTGATCTAATGAAGAAGCAAAGGCGACCAGTCCAAAGCGGGATACCAGCCCGTAGGTAGGCTTCATTCCGACAACTCCGCAGAAAGCAGCCGGCTGGCGGATGGAACCTCCAGTATCAGAACCTAATGCAAAAAATACTTCGCGGGATGCTACCGCTGCTGCAGAACCTCCGCTGGAACCCCCTGGTACATAATCGGTATTCCATGGGTTACGGGTAGTCATATAGCCGGAGTTTTCATTGGATGAACCCATGGCAAACTCGTCCATGTTTAATTTTCCGATGGTAATGGCCTTCGCATCTTTCAGCTTTTGAACCACGGTTGCATCATACAAAGGATCATTGAAGTTATCTAAAATTTTGCTGGCACAGGTTGTGCGCAGCCCCTTTGTTACAATGTTATCTTTAAGGCCGATTGGCATCCCATAGAGAGAAAATTCTCCAGCCTGATTAGCCTGGCTGTCCAGTTCTTCAGCCTGTTTTAGCGCCTCTTCTTTATTTAAAGTCAAAAACGCTTGAATATCACCGTCTACTTCTTCAATCCGCTTGTAGGATTCATTGACTAAATCACGGACGGTAATTTCTTTTTTATGTAAAAGCTCCTGAATGTCTTTTAGTTTGTGATCAAACAACGACATTGCAAATCCCTCCTTATTCTAAGATGGATGGCACACGGAACTGTCCATCTTTTTTGTCCGGAGCATTTTTCAATGCTTCTTCTTGAGTAATCCATCGTTTTGGTTCGTCTTTCCGAAGCACATTTTTCAGGTCAAGTACATGGGTAGTTGGTTCTACATTTTCCGTATCCAGTTCATTTAATTGTTCGGCGTAATCAATAATGGCACTCAGCTGTTTCGTGAACATTTCAGCTTCTTCTTCTGAAAATGCCAGGCGAGCCAGATGAGCCACGTGTTTTACCTGTTCTTTTGAAATTTCAGACATTGTCTTCACCTCCAAGTTTTCGTCGACCCTTACAATACTATTGATGATAGCAAACTATGAATAGGAAAAGCAACTTTTCTCATACTTTACTATTTTACCACGTTTCAGCACAGGGAATAAGTGAAAAAAAGTTGTCAGATCAATCTTTTCCTGTTATCTTTGTGCTAACCAGGGGGAAGTTTTTGAACAGTTTTTCAGAGGGCATAAAAATACCTCCCCTTTGTGCGGAAGGGGAGGTGTGTGCAGAATTTTTTTGGTTGTGATAACCGAAAAAACGAATGGTGTTAGGAAGAAGTAACGAACTGTTCTTCTTCCGTAGATCCCTTAAGAGCTGTTGTGGAAGAAGTCCCGCCGGATATAACCATGGATACCTGATCAAAATATCCGGTTCCCACTTCCCTCTGGTGTCTGGTAGCTGTGTATCCGTCTTTTTCACTTGCGAATTCAGCCTGCTGCAATTCGGAATAAGCAGCCATTCCCCGCTCTTTGTATCCTTTGGCCAGTGTAAACATGCTGTGGTTGAGAGCATGAAATCCTGCCAGGGTAACAAACTGGAATTTATACCCCATTTTTCCAAGTTCATTCTGGAACTCTGCAATGGTTTTGTCGTCCAGATTCCGCTTCCAGTTGAACGACGGTGAACAGTTATACGCCAGCATCTTGCCTGGATATTTTTCGTGAATGGCTTCTGCAAACCTTCTTGCTTCCTCTAAATCTGGCTTCGCGGTTTCACACCAGATCAGGTCCGCATACGGTGCATACGCTAAGCCCCTCGCAATCGCCTGATCCAAACCCGCTTTTGTCCGGTAAAATCCTTCCGGTGTACGCTCGCCTGTAATAAACTCGTGATCATATGGATCTACATCGCTGGTCACCATATCTGCTGCGTTTGCATCTGTACGGGCAATGATAAGTGTTGGAACACCCATGACATCCGCTGCAAGGCGCGCAGAAATGAGGTTGCGTACCGCATTCTGAGTCGGCAGCAGGACTTTTCCTCCCAGGTGTCCGCATTTCTTTTCTGAAGATAGCTGGTCTTCAAAGTGAACACCGCTGGCTCCTGCTTCAATCATGCTTTTCATGAGTTCAAACACATTCAGCTGCCCACCAAATCCTGCTTCAGCATCAGCTACAATTGGCTGAAACCAGTCAATGGAACTGTCTCCTTCTACATGATGAACCTGATCCGCCCGCTGCAGCGCCTGATTAATCCGCTTCACCACATGGGGAACACTGTTTGCCGGATATAAACTTTGATCCGGGTACATCTGGCCCGCCAGGTTTGCATCCGCAGCTACCTGCCAGCCACTAAGATAAATAGCCTTCAGCCCGGCTTTCACCTGCTGAACTGCCTGATTCCCCGTTAAAGCACCAAGAGCATTGATATAATCTTTATCTTGTAAATAATTCCAAAGTTTTTCCGCTCCCCGCTTTGCCAGGGTGTACTCAATATCGATAGAACCCCGTAGTTTAATCACCTCTTCTGCTGTGTAAGGACGCTTGATGCCTTTCCAGCGCTCCTCATTTTTCCAGCTTTCCTCGAGTTTTTGAATTCTTTCATCTGTCATTGTCAACATCCTCCCCTTTTATTTTTCAAGTATGTTATAACCGGGTAATGTTAAGAATTCTACAAACGCATCGTCTAAAATTAACCGGTCAAATAACTCCACCGCTTCAGCAAATCTTTCATTTTCAAAGGCTTCTTCTCCGACCTGCTGTTTGATTTTTTCGATTTCTTCTTCCTTCAGCTGCTGGTACAGTTCCACCGTCACCTTTCTTCCGTCCGCTAAGCCCCCCTTAGGATGACGAATCCACTGCCAGAGCTGTGCTCTTGAGATTTCGGCTGTTGCCGCATCTTCCATTAGATGATTGATCGGTGCTGCTCCCCTGCCATGCAGCCAGGAAGCGATGTACTGGATGCCCACACTGATATTCAGACGCACACCCTCTTCGGTAATATCTCCATCTGGAACTTCCAGAAGTTGATCACTCGTAATATTCAGGTCCTCAAGCTTTTTCGTTTCGATTTGATTCGGTTCTTTCATTTCTTTGTTAAACACTTCCATCGCTACCGGAACCAGTCCCGGATGGGCCACCCATGTCCCGTCATGGCCGTCTTTTGCTTCCCTTTCTTTATCCGCCCTGACTTTCTGAAACGCTTCTTCGTTAGCTTTCGGATTATTTTTTACAGGAATCTGAGCAGCCATGCCGCCGATTGCCGGTGCCTTTCGTTTGTGACAGGTCTGTATCGTTAACAATGAATACGCCCGCATAAATGGCACCGTCATGGTCACCTGCGACCGGTCGGGCAAAATCACATCATCATGATTGCGGAACTTTTTCAAATAGCTGAAAATGTAATCCCAGCGTCCACAGTTTAAACCAGCGGAATGTTCTCTCAATTCATACAAAATTTCGTCCATTTCAAAGGCTGCCAGAATCGTTTCAATGAGAACTGTCGCCTTGATGGTCCCCTGTGGGATCCCTACATAATCCTGGGCAAAGCGGAACACATCATTCCAGAGCCGGGCTTCCAGATGACTTTCCAGCTTTGGAAGATAAAAGTAAGGTCCTGTTCCCTTTTCGATGAGTCTTTTTGCATTGTGATAAAAAAACAGCCCGAAATCTAGGAAACTTCCGCTTATGGGCTGGCCGTCCACCAGCACGTGCTTTTCTTCTAAATGGAGCCCCCTCGGCCGCACAATCAGAACCGCTGTTTCTTCGTTCAGCTGATAGGTTTTCCCTTTGCCTTCAAGAGAGATGGTACCATTTACGGCATCCCGAAGATTAATCTGTCCCTGTATCATGTTGTCCCATGTAGGGGAAGTGGCATCCTCAAAACAGGCCATAAACATTTTGGCCCCGGAGTTCAGAGCATTAATAATCATTTTCCGGTCTACGGGTCCGGTAATTTCTACCCGCCGATCCTTTAAGTCTTCCGGTATGGGATCAATGGTCCAGTCGCTTTCCCGAATATGTCTTGTTTCGGGTAAAAAATCCGGCCTTTTCCCCCGATCAAACTCCTGCTGTCGTTTATCTCTGTTCTGTAACAATTCTTTTCTTCGCTGGCCAAAGTTGCGTTCCAATTCTCCAATAAATTGGAGAGCATCAGAGGATAAAATCTCTTCATATCCAGGGCAGATCTCCCCCACAACCTTGACCCCTGCAGTTTGTGTTGCCAAATAATCACCCCTCATTGTTATACTACAGTTTATTTTGTTTGTTTGTATTATATAACAGATAAAAAGTGTTTGGAACCTTTTTTTAGAAAAAAATTCAGAAAAATTTCGACATGGTGAGGAATAGTGATGATTCATTTTACCCGCGATTTTTTAGCACAGTTAAAATTTATAAATTTATTTTTTCTGATCTAACGGATTAGATCCCTTCAGATGCTTTTGCGTCAAGCCCTGATTTCCCGTGCGTGAGCTCTGATTTCTCGCGCGTGAGCCCTGATTTCTCGTGCGCGAGATCTGATTCTTCATGCGTGAGTCCTGATATCTTGTGCGTGAACCCTGATTTCCCGTGCGTGAGCCCTGATTTCTCGCGCGTGAACCCTGATTCCTCGCGTGTGAACTCTGATTCCTCGCGCGTGAGCTCTGATCTCTCGCGCGTGAGCCCTGATTTCTCGTGCGCGAGATCTGATTCTTCATGCGTGAGTCCTGATATCTTGTGCGTGAACCCTGATTTCCCGTGCGTGAGCCCTGATTTCTCGCGAGCGAGATCTGATTCTTCATGCGTGAGTCCTGATTTCTCGCGTGTGAACCCTGATTTCTCCTGCCTGAACCCTGATTTCTCCTGCGTGAGTCCTGATATCTCGCGCGCGAGATCTGATTCTTCATGCGTGAGTCCTGATTTCTCCTGCGTGAACCCTGATATCTCGCGCGTGAACCCTGATATCTCGCGCGTGAACCCTGATTCCTCGATTGAAAAAAGACAGTGATTCAACGTTCCTCCGCATAAAAAAAGCCGCCGTTACTGGCAGCAAAGGAGGCTATCCTAGATTTTTAGATTCATAGATTCAGCTCACATGGCCCAGGCATGTTTGAAGAATTTTTAGATTGGCGTGTTCATTTTTTTCGATGTACAGCCGTTTTTCCGGTTTAAACAATTCCAGAGGATCTGCAGGCATTTCCCCGCATACATCAACGCCGCATACGCTTTTCTTTCGGATCAGGATTTCCAGCGATGTGAGCAGTTCGAATAAGGACATCTGCCCCTGATCCCAGTTTGTCAGTACATCTTTTTTACTTAATACATCTTTATCAATGCTGATATATATGTGTTCGGTTGGTAAGAGAGAAAGGATGGTTTTGGTTATTTGAACGATTCCTTGAGCAGCAATTGAAGAAGTTGTCTGAATGTCTGCTGCTAATTTGGTATGAGAAGAGTAAGGAGTGAAGATTACTTTAGAACGAAGCATGTCGGGAATTTCACTGAAAGATGATGGGTGAGCTCCAATGACAATCACTTTTTTGAGATTAGGCATACTCAAGGCATTCTTCACCCATGATCCGCATGACAATAAATTTTGGGATGGGGAATCCAGCATATCCGAATGATTGTCAAACAAAATTAAAGAAAATGGTTGTTCAATTTCAGAAAGCAAGGCATAGGACACATAATGATAATCTCCGCTTCCTACAAACGTAATCCCTTTCTGACCCCGCCTGGATAACCGCTGTCGAATCTGGTTCAGCGCATTCCATTCACAAAATTTTTTCGTCGAAGGTATGTCATCGACAGAAACCGTTTCATGAGGGATGTTCAGCAATGATTGTTGAGATTCAACGAATTGGTCAAAGTTCAGAATCGTAATTCCTCGCCTTAACAATCCCACTGATTATCACTCTCCTCTGATATGACCAATTTACATACCATAAATGAAATAATTACCCTTATATGGATATATATCCCTCTATTATCCAATATATCTCTTTTTCTTAGAAGGAACAATTTATTTGCTTGTATAAGCAAAGGTTCTGGTGCATGGATTTATAGACGGGAATTTCCGCTTCTTTTAGGCAAATAACTATATCGGCTGGAGAGCAGGAAACAGGAGAATAGGAGAAATGCTCAAAAAATTAGCCTGATACCGGTTATTCCCGATATCAGGCAGTTGGTGATTAATTAAATATAATCATTATCTTCCTTCAGCTATCTGGCGTGCCTGTTCAAATTCATCTTGAATTTCCTGAGAAGGTCCTTCACCTGTCATGCTGACTAAAACTGCAACAATGAAGTTCAGCACAAAACCAGGGAAGATTTCATATAAGTCGAACAGTCCGCCACTGAGGTTATGCCATACCACAACAGTAACAGCACCGACAATCATTCCGGCAATGGCACCATTTCTTGTGATACCTTTCCAGAACAGTGAAAGGATGACAATAGGTCCAAAGGCGGCACCAAATCCAGCCCATGCATAACTAACTAATCCAAAGACGGAACTGTTCGGATCATATGCCATGAAGATGGCAATCAGTGCGATAACCAGAACTGAAACACGTGCAACTACCACTAATTCCTTATCCGTAGCATCTTTTCGAATCAACCCTTTATAAAAGTCCTCTGCTACTGCTGAAGATGATACAAGCAGCTGAGAGTCAATGGTACTCATAACAGCCGATAGAATCGCTGCCAGCAGAATACCAGCAATAATCGGGTGGGTCAACATCTGAGAAAGGACAATAAAAATGGTTTCTGAGTCAAAATTCGCTAAATCAATTCCCGTATCCACAGAGTTCAAGTAAGCATAGCCTGCTACACCTGTGAAAATAGCACCGTATAAACCTAGAACCATCCATGTAATTCCAATAAAACGTGCTTTTCCTGTATCTCTGTGGGATTTCATACCCATAAAGCGAACGATGATGTGCGGCATTCCAAAGTAACCAAGACCCCATCCTAAAGACGATAGTATTCCGATTACGCCAACACCAGCTACCATTTCAAGATGACCCGGGCTGAGATCGCTTACAATACTCATGGTTTCAGACCATCCGCCCAGCTCATTAATGGCGATAACAGGCAAAATAATCAGTGCAAAGAACATTAAAATACCCTGGAAAAAGTCCGTCCAGCTTACAGCAATAAATCCGCCTAAAAATGTGTACGCTATGATTACAACTGCACCAAGCCATAACCCCTGGGTATAAGTAAGATCAAAAGCGGAGTTGAACAGTTTTGCACCTGCGGCCATTCCCGATGCGGTATAAACAGTAAAGAAAATAAGGATAACCAGTGCGGAAACTAGACGCAGCACGTGGGAATGATCACGAAAACGATTTTCAAAGAAATCCGGAACGGTAATTGAATCATTTGATACCTCAGTATAGATACGCAGACGTTTGGCAACAAACTGCCAGTTTAAGTATGCACCGATGGAAAGCCCTACTGCAATCCAGGCTCCGGAAAAACCGGACGCGAACAAAGTTCCAGGCAGTCCCAGCAAAAGCCATCCACTCATATCAGAAGCCCCGGCACTCAATGCGGCAACTCCTGGACCCAGACGTCTTCCCCCTAAGAAATAATCTGATAAGTTACTTGTCATACGATAACCAATGATTCCGATTGCCAGCATACCGGCGAGATAGACGATAAATGTGACTAAAGTAGCTGTATCCATTAGCTCTCTTCACCTCTATCCGTAAACATTGTGATTAAGGATAAAATGATCAATAAAGGCATTGGAACAAACAGCCAGAACCAGGTTGCTGCAGATAATCCTTCCAATGTTCAAACCCCCTTTGTTTAATAGACTTTAACACTAATATCATAAAGGAATAATTCAAAAATTTCAAAAACTTTTTCTGGAAATTCCTGTACTTTTGCCTTATTTTCAGGCATTTTGGTGATTAAAAAATAAGCATTTCTGCCTAGAAAAAATCATTTTTCTGAAGTGATAAAACACAGGCAATGAAGTGAAAATGACAGCTTTATCCAGAGAGGGAAAGGATTCTGAGGTATAATTTGTCCAATCATGTGTGAACTATACTTCCTCAACTCTCTATATATAGTTTATACCCATCTTACAAAATAAAAAAAATCTTGAAATGATCACAGGAAAATAAAGAGCCGGAGACAAACGGGCATAATGTAATGAAAAATCCGAACTAAATTCATTATTCGTAACATGAACTAGTTCGGATTTTTTACTTCGTCAACATGATTCGCTTTCCGCGGGTATGGCCTAAGGTCCCTAAAGTAGCTCATTCTGCTGTCTTTAGGGATTTTCGGCTCATGCAGCTCATGCAGTTCCCACGATGCACAGGACGTGCTAGTGTCGACGTTAGCCACAGGACGTGGCCGGTTTTAGTCGACCAGGAGTCTCAAGCTGCTTATATTTTGTTCAGCTGTTCCATCTTAAATTTTAGTCGCAGTCTTCTATCTGCTCTTTATCGATGGTTTAAAGCATTTCAGATGTTGTCTTCGCCTGCATGTGCTGAATCAGGTAATCTGGACCGCCCGCTTTGGAATCTGTACCAGACATGTTGAATCCGCCAAATGGATGGTATCCAACAATAGCAGCTGTACAGCCGCGGTTGAAGTACAGGTTACCAACATGGAAGTCTTCACGGGCTTTCTCAAGATGCAGACGGTTATTGGTGATTACCGCACCTGTCAAGCCGTACTCTGTGTTGTTTGCGATCTCAATGGCTTCGTCAAATGTTTTAGCCTTTGTGAATCCAACAACTGGTCCGAAGATTTCTTCCTGCATGATGGTAGCTTCAGGGTCAAGATCAGCAAAAACGGTCGGCTTGATAAAGAATCCGTTAGAGTCGTCTCCTTCTCCGCCAGTCATCAGCTTACCTTCTTTTTTGCCGATTTCGATGTATTTCATAATCTTATCGTAGGCACCTTTGTCAATAACTGGTCCCATGTAAGTATCCCCATTTGCAGGATCTCCCACATTTACTTCTTTTTCGGTTTTTTCAACTACACGTTTTAGCAGGTCATCGTAAACGTCCTCAAGAGCTACCACACGGGAGCAAGCGGAACATTTTTGGCCTGAGAATCCGAATGCGGAGTACACAATAGCATCTGCAGCCAGCTCAAGGTCAGCATCGCTGTCTACTACAATGGTGTCTTTACCGCCCATTTCAGCGATGACACGCTTCAGCCATTTCTGGCCTGGCTGAATTTTAGAAGCCTTTTCAAAAATGCGTGTACCCACTTCACGTGAACCTGTGAAGCTGATGAAACGGGTCTGTGGATGTTCTACCAGGTAGTCACCGATTTCAGAACCGCTTCCTGGAATATAGTTTACAACTCCAGCCGGCATACCTGCTTCTTCAAGTACTTCAACGAATTTGTGTGCGATGACTGGAGTTAAGCTCGCAGGTTTAAGCAGTACCGTATTTCCAGAAACCATCGGAGCTACTGTTGTACCACACATAATGGCAAACAGGAAGTTCCATGGCGGAATCGTTACACCTACACCCAGCGGGATATAGAAGAAACGGTTGTTTTCAATTTCACGGCTGTTGATAGGGAAACCGTCTTTAATTCGCAGCATTTGACGTCCATAGTATTCCATAAAATCAATCGCTTCAGCAGTGTCAGCATCTGCTTCTTTCCATGGCTTACCGCCTTCTTTAACAAGAAGAGCAGAGAATTCATGTTTGTTTCTGCGGACAATGGCTGCTGCACGGAACAAGATATCAGCGCGCATTTCAGGCTTAGACTTGCGCCACCATTCAAATGTTTCAGTTGCCACTTTCATCGCTTTTTCAGCCAGCTCTTTGTTGGCTTTTGATACATATCCAATGATTTCATCTGGATTGGCAGGGTTAAATGATTTGATTTTGTCGTCTGTGTAGATTCTTTCGCCACCGATGATCAACGGATACTCTTTTCCTAATTCACCTTCAACCTTTTTCAGCGCTTCCTCAAAAGCTTTGCGGTTTTCTTCTTTGGAAAAATCAGTTAGCGGCTCATGTGTGTATGGTACTACCATGTTTGATACGCCTCCCTTTAACTCCTATTCTATTTCACAACATTTGTCTGCTGGACAAATGAAGCGTTTCCACGTATCATTCTACCCCATTCAGACATGCACTTCAAACAAGAATCATCAAAAAATTTGTGCATCTTCTGAAACAGGCAGAAAAGTTTATATCAGAAAAATAATAATTAGTTATATATATAAACAGACGGTTCTTCTTCACCCGATCTTCTAACAAGCAGAATCTCCTGTTTAAATGGTGATTGAACGTTTACTTCTATATCCATATAATTTGGAAATAGTTCAATAACGAGTCCGTACAGGTACTGGGCAAAGCCAATCACTTCCGCCTTCCCTTTAAATTCGATGGTAATGTCTATTTTTAATTGATTGATCTGATCATCTGCATAAAAACCTTTTCCTACCACACCTACATAGTTTGGAAAAAATTCAGCAATTTCATTCGTGAATTCTTCCATTCTATTGGCATCTTCATAGTAAGCCGTATCCGCTTCACTGGACGGGAAAAGTACATAATGTTCATCAATCCTTTCCCATTCATTGATCATCATGTTTTGCGGATCAACTACCGTTTTGGCTATAAAATTCCCGGGGACAAGGGATGAATGGGATTCCTGCTTGTACAGGGCAATTAATATCGGAACATCGTTCAGTGCATCAATCCGGCGCAGCCGCTGCAGCACTTTCTCAGCGATTTGCTTCCCGTTTTCTAATATCTCTTCGTCACTTAGCTGTTCATAGTAGTAGGGACCCCATTGTTCAGTCTGAAAGCGATAAGTCGATTTCAAAGCCAGTCCGATGGCAACACCGCCCAATTCTACTTTATTTCCGTCGGTTTTCAGCAAGTAATTCTGCTCCAAAATATGGGACAGGTATTTTGGGTTATCCCGGTGCGCCTGTTCATCCGTCTCATCCTGCAGCGGAGGATTCAGACCGTCCTGCAGTTCCTCCCGTGTCAAACGGGAATTGGGGTAATCCTTAAAATACTGCTCCACCTGTTCATCCGTTAATCTTCGTTCAAGCCAATCATAAATCATTTCTTCGGTCACGTACTGGCCGCTTTGAAAATAGTAATCTTCAGGGTCAAATACACTCTTGGCGTGACGCATTAACCCTGTTTCCAGTTCATCAATGTCCAGCCGGTTCGCAATTTGATTGACAATCACGCCCCGTGCCTCCCCCGGATCAAATCCTTCATTTTCTGTGAGAAGAACTTTATACTCTTCATCAGATGTCGTATAGTTCGGTGCAATAACCCTTACTTTCTGCTCCTCTTCGGTCTCCTGTACAATTTCCTCTTCGTTGTTGTAACTCGGGGCACACCCGGACAGGATCATCAAAAAAGCCATCAACGCCAGGAAAAACTTTTTCATATTCCCACTCCCTATTCGCCTAACACTTCTAACATTTTATCTTCGTCCCAGATCTCTATACCTAATTGTAGCGCTTTATCGTACTTGGACCCGGCGTCTTTTCCTGCAATTAATAGATCGGTATTTTTGCTGACGCTGCCTGTTACTTTTCCGCCCAGAGCCTCAATTTTCTTTTTGGCTTCTGAACGGCTAAATTGTTCCAGTTTGCCTGTTAATACAACTGTTTTTCCTGAGAATGGTGAGTCCTGTGCCACTTCTTCACTGGTCAGCCCTTTATATTCCATAGTTAATCCAAGCTCTTTTAACTGCTGAATTAACTCTTGCACATGGGGTTCCTGGAAATAACGGTAAATGGAATCAGCCATCTTTTCTCCGATATCCTGTATTGCCATTAATTCGTCCCTGTCTGCCTTCATCAGAGAATCGATATGACGGTAATGTTCAGCAAGCGTACTGGCCGCTTTGCTTCCAACATAGCGAATACCAAGACCAAATAATAACCGCTCCAGTGAATTTTCCTTCGATGCTTCGATGGCATTCAGGAGATTCTGAACCGATTTCTCTCCCATGCGCTCAAGTTTCAGCAGCTCTTCACGGTCCAATTTATAAAGATCAGCGACTGTATGAACAAGGTTTGCATGATAAAGCTGAGCAATGACCTTTTCTCCCAGTCCATCAATATTCATGGCATCCCTGGAAACAAAATGAATAAGCCCTTCCCGAAGCTGAGCGGGACAGCCTGGATTGATACAGCGCAGAGCTACCTCTTCTTCCAGACGAACCAGTTCACTATGGCATTCCGGGCATTCCCGGGGCATGAAGTATTCCTCTTCTTCGCCGGTGCGCTCGTCCATGATGACACGCACCACTTCCGGTATGATGTCCCCTGCTTTTTTAATGACAACCGTATCCCCAATACGGATATCCTTTTCCCGGATTAAATCCTCATTATGTAAAGAAGCGCGCTGAACAGTGGTTCCGGCTACCTGAACCGGTTCCAGTACGGCTGTTGGGGTCACAACACCCGTACGTCCCACACTTAGCTCAATATCTTTCAGTCTGGTAATCGCTTCTTCAGCCGGGAATTTATAAGCAATTGCCCAGCGCGGGCTTTTAGCTGTGAAACCCAGTTTGTCCTGGACATCAATCTGATCCACTTTGATCACAATGCCGTCTATTTCATAGCTTAAATCAGACCGGTGTTCGGTCCACCCTTTCACATATTCAATGACTTCTTCAATGTTCTTGCACTTCTTCCATTCAGGATTCGTTTTAAAGCCTAGCTTTTTTAAATAGTCCAGGCGTTCACTGTGAGTGGAAAGATTCCCTGCTTCCCATTGCCCGACACTGTACACAAAAATATCCAGATTACGGCTGGCCGCAATTTTGGGGTCCAGCTGGCGCAGAGATCCGGCTGCTGCATTCCGAGGGTTAGCAAACAGGTTCTCCCCTTTTTCTTCCTTTGCTTGATTTAAGGCAACAAAGGATTTTTTCGGCATAAACGCTTCGCCGCGCACTTCGATGGTTTCCTGCTGGGAAATTTTTAATGGAATGCTTTTAATGGTCTTTAAGTTCTGCGTAATGTCTTCGCCTGTCTTCCCATCTCCCCGGGTTGCTCCCTGGACAAATACACCGTTTTCGTAACGGAGGGAAACTGCCAGACCATCGATTTTCAATTCGCAGACATAAGAATAATCAGACTGGGCCAGATCCCTGACCCGCCGGTCAAAGTCCCGCAGTTCTTCTTCGTTAAAGGCGTTGCCGAGGCTAAGCATTGGAATGGTATGCTGTACCTTTTCAAATGCATCCAGTGGTTCTCCGCCCACCCGCTGGGACGGTGATTCAGGCGTTACCAGTTCCGGAAACTTTTCTTCCAGTTCAATCAGTTCCTGCATTTTCTTGTCATATTCGGCATCAGATACAGAGGGATGATCTAAAACATAGTACTCATAGTTGTAACGGTCCAGTTCTTCTCTTAACGTCTCAATCCGCTTCTCGGCTTCCTGTCTGTTCATCCTTGGTCACCTCACTTAAGCTTTCGTAATAGGGGCAAATGTTGCCAGCAATCGTTTAATGCCTGTCGGAGCCGGGAAGGCAATATCCAGTTCCATTTCTTCTCCTGTCCCTTGCACTTTTACAACCGTTCCCTCGCCCCACTTTTTATGAATCACTTTATCACCTGGCTTCCAGTCGGTTGATCCTCCACCTGCTGGCTGTATTCGTCTGGGCTCCCGCTTTGGCCCCTTGCGGAAGGACGGTTTTGTGTGGGATGACCCAAATGGTTCCGCTGAAAAACCGCCAAATGGGGAGGTTTCCCTTTCCTTTCCTTCAATTAGGGATTCTGGAATCTCTTCGATAAAACGGCTGATTTTATTGGCATTTGTCCGTCCATAAATGGTCCGCATCTGGGCGTGAGTTAAATACAGCCGTTTTTCTGCCCGGGTAATCCCTACATAAGCCAGGCGGCGCTCTTCTTCCATCTCTTCTTCTTCCATTAGGGATCTGCTGTGAGGGAAAATGTTTTCCTCCATGCCAATTAAGAATACTGCCGGGAACTCAAGACCCTTGGCCGAATGGAGCGTCATGAGCACCACTTTATCATCGTCGGACTCATCCTCCATCTGATCAATATCAGAAATCAGAGCCAGATCGGTTAAGAATGCGATTAACGTTTTATCCTCATTTTCTTCCTCAAAATGATTGGTCACCGTCTTCAATTCGTTAATGTTTTCCAGACGGCTTTCAGACTCCAGGGTTTTTTCCCGGACAAGCATCTCTTCATAGCCGGTTTTTTCTAACACTTCTTCTACCATTTCCGTCACTGATAAATATTCCTGCATCTGATTCCAATTCTGAATCATCTTCTGAAACTCTATCAGTGAGCCGGCCGCTTTTCTGCTGACACCGGTATGTTCTACTTCTCCTACAGCTTCAAATAAAGACAGATCATGATTCTGGGCATAAGCCGTCAGTTTATCCAGAGACGTTTTTCCGATGCCCCGCTTCGGCACATTCACGACCCGCTGAAAGCTGATGTCATCATTTGGGTTGGCAATCAGGCGCAAATAGGCCAGCAGATCTTTGATTTCTTTCCGGTCATAGAATTTCGTGCCTCCCACCATCTGATAGGGGATCCCTGCCTTTACAAAGACTTCCTCAATGGCACGCGATTGGGCATTGGTCCGGTAAAGTACGGCCATGTCCTTATATGACCAGCCCTGTTCCTTTCTTAACGTTTCGATCTGGTCTGCCACATAGAGGGCTTCATCATTTTCTGTGGTTGCCTGATAATATTGAATCAGATCCCCGTCTTCATTGGAAGTCCACAGTTTTTTCGGCTTGCGGGAGGTATTATGTTCGATCACATGGTTTGCTGCTTCAAGAATCTTTTTCGTGGAACGGTAATTTTGCTCCAGCATAATCACCTTTGCATTGGGGTAGTCCTTTTCAAAGGACAAAATGTTTTGGATGTCAGCCCCCCGCCAGCGGTAAATAGACTGGTCAGAGTCTCCCACCACGCAGAGGTTTTGATAGCGTTCAGCCAGCATTTTCACCAGCTGGTACTGGGCATGGTTCGTATCCTGATACTCATCCACATGAATGTATTGAAAACGGCGCTGATAAAAGCTCAGCACTTCCGGAACCCTTTTAAATAATTGAATGGTTTGCATAATCAGGTCATCAAAATCAAGGGATTGATTTTTCAAAAGGGTTTTCTGATACTGCTCATACACCTTCAATGCCATCTGGTCAAAATAATCCCCTGCTTCTTCGGCAAATTTCTCCGGGCTTTTCAGCTCGTTCTTTGCTGAGCTGATTCGGTTCAGGATGGCGCGGGGATCCCATTTTTTCGGATCCATATTCATGTCCTTCATGACCTGCTTCACAACGGACAGCTGATCCGTGGCGTCCAAAATGGTAAAATTCCGGTCAATTCCAATCCGGTCAATGTCCCGGCGCAAAATCCGGACACATAAGGAGTGGAAGGTGGACATCCAGATCTCCTCTGCTTCCTGTCCTACCAGCCGTTCCACCCGCTCTTTCATTTCCCTGGCCGCTTTATTCGTAAAGGTAATCGCCAGAATACTTCTCGGTGAAGCGTCCTTTTCATTTAACAGATAGGCAATCCGGTGGGTCAGAACCCTGGTCTTCCCACTTCCGGCACCAGCCATAATTAAGAGCGGCCCTTCTGTTGTTTTGACCGCTTCTTTTTGCTGTTTATTTAAACCATTAACAATTTGTTCTGCAGAGATACTCAAGCTTACTCCCCCTTGCTTCAGTTATTGTTCCTGTTTAACAGCCATCACTGTTTTCAGAGCCTTATTCACATCCTCGTAAATGGCATTTCCTACTACAATGATATCAGCATAACGGGCCATTTCCCGAGCCTGTTCAGCCGTATAGATTCCCCCGCCATATACGAGAAGTGTTTCGTCCAGTTCACTTTTAACTGCCTGTACGAGATCAGGGTCTCCATATGTACCGCTGTATTCCATATAAAAAATCGGAAATTGGAACATCTTTTCAGCCATCCGTGCATATGCAATCACATCTTCCTTTGAAGGAAGCACAGCATTGGTGTACCGAAAAGCCTTTGCTTCAGGATTTAAAATACAGTATCCTTCCATCCGGATCTCATCCCAGTTCATCACATCGCCAAATTCCTTAACTGCTTCGTGATGAAGGCCTGTGATCCATTTTCGGTCTTTACTGTTTAACACCGAAGGAATGAAATAAAAATCAAAGCCCGGTGTAACGGATTCCATATTGGAAATTTCCAGTACACACGGAACGGTATATCTTCTGATTCTGGAAAGTAAGTCAAGCACGTTTTCCAGCGTAACATGATCCGTACCGCCGACGATGACCGCGTCGGTTCCCGATTCACAGATTTTTTCCAGGTCTTTATCTGATATGTTTTTGTCTGGATCCAGTTTAAATACATGTTTCCAGTCTTTCATTTCATACATTGTTCTTCCTCCATATCGATTATCCGCTACCTCATTATATCAAAAATAACCTGCACAAACGAAACTCACATTTATGGAAAATACAGTCCCCTTCTCCACTTGTTTATCTAATTTTCCTGTGCTAATATTAAATAATCAAAAAGCAAATACGTCTAAAATGTACGATGAAGGATCAATAGTATCTAAATCCTCTTCTTACAGCGATCCAGGGACGGTGGGAGCCTGGAGAATGATTTAGGGAAAAGGCAGTCCAGAGTACGTTCATGCTGAAAGAGGATGCAGCGTTCATGACTCTGCATCAATCAGGGTGGAACCGCGGGAGATCTCTCTCGTCCCTGGGCTATTGTCCAGAGACGGGAGTTTTTTAATGGATAAAAAACGTGCTAAAAGGAGGATATTTATGATTCAGAACATGGATGAATTAGTCAACCATTGCAAACACAGAGGGTTTATTTTTCAGGGATCCGAAATTTATGGCGGCCTTGCCAACACGTGGGATTACGGTCCCCTCGGCGTTGAGCTGAAGCGCAATTTAAAAAATGCCTGGTGGAAAAAGTTTGTCCAGGAGTCTCCATACAATGTGGGGCTGGATGCTGCCATTCTCATGAACCCAAAAACATGGGAAGCTTCCGGACATCTGGGCAATTTTAACGACCCGATGATTGACTGTAAAGACTGTAAATCCCGTTTCCGAGCGGATAAACTGATCGAAGAAAGCCTGGCGGAACAGGGAGAAGAAGTAGTTGTCGATGGTCTGCCGTTTGAAGAAATGGAAAAAATGATCAAGGATCGTGGCATCACTTGCCCTGATTGCGGATCGGCAAACTTTACAGAAATCCGTCAGTTTAATTTAATGTTTAAAACTTATCAGGGCGTAACCGAAGACTCTTCGAATGAAATTTATCTTCGTCCTGAAACAGCTCAGGGAATTTTCGTGAATTTCAAAAACGTTCAGCGAACCATGCGCAAAAAATTGCCATTTGGAATCGCACAGATCGGAAAAAGTTTCAGAAACGAGATTACACCAGGGAACTTTATTTTCCGTACCCGTGAATTTGAACAGATGGAAATGGAGTTTTTCTGCAAGCCGGGTACCGAAAAAGAATGGTTTGACTACTGGCTTGATTTCTGTCATAACTGGCTGAAGTCACTCGGATTAAAAGATGAAAATATCCGACGCAGAGAACATGGCGAAGATGAATTGTCCCACTACAGTAATTTCACAACCGATCTGGAGTACAAATTCCCGTTTGGCTGGGGAGAACTCTGGGGTATTGCCTCACGGACTGATTATGACCTGTCCAAACATGCCGAATACTCCGGCGAAGATTTTGAGTATATTGATCAGCAAAACAATAACGAACGTTATGTTCCTTACGTAATTGAACCAGCATTAGGTGCTGACCGCCTGGCTCTTGCCTTCCTGGCTGATGCTTATGACGAAGAAGAACTGGAAGATGGCAGCACCCGTACGGTGATGAGATTTCATCCGGCCGTAGCGCCATACAAAGCAGCCATCTTCCCGCTGTCGAAAAAGCTTTCTGAGCAGGCACAGGAAGTATTCGCTGATCTCGCAAAAGAATTCAATGTGGATTATGATGAGTCCGGCTCAATTGGTAAACGTTATCGCCGTCATGATGAAATTGGTACACCATTCTGTATCACGTATGATTTTGATTCCCTGGAAGATAACCAGGTAACAGTCCGGGACCGTGACACAATGGAACAAAAACGGATTCCAATAGCCGATTTGAAAGACTTCATAAAAGAGAAAATTCAGTACTGATCAGAAAAGCGGAAGCGCCCCGCTTAGCCCCGAAAACGGCTGGAGGACCACCGAGAGGACTACTTGCGTCGCAGGGGGACGAAGCAGCTCGAGGGGTTGAGCACCGCTGCATGTCAACAAAAACTCCCCACCTGAGGGTTGCAGCCGATTTTCTATTTAAAAAAAGGAGCGTCTCCAGTCGGTTTTTCGACGATGAGACAGCTCCTTTTTCTTATTCTTCCTTATAAACCCGGTCAAGTACCATTTCGTAGGCATCATTGCCATAATTCAGGCATCTTTTTACACGGGAGATCGTAGCTGTTGATGCGCCTGTTTCGGTTTCAATTTTATGATAGGTAAACCCTTCACGGAGCATTCTAGCAACCTCCAACCGCTGGGCAAGGGATTGAATTTCGTTAACGGTAGCCAGATCATCAAAAAATCGATAGCACTCCTCAACATCTTTCAAGGACAGAATCGCTTTAAAAAGCTGATCTAATTCCTTCCCGCGCAGTTTATCAATTTGCATGTTCATCCACTCTCCTCAAAATAAACTAAAATCATTTTTTAAGACTGGTCTTCTAAACTTTTTTACCTGTTTCAAGTTTGGCACTGACTGGATTTAAAAAGTTAAGAATCACCCATCTATTTTTACAGACTCGGCTATACCCGGTGACTCAGGGATCACATTAATCCAGGTTTTTCCCGGGACAAAGCCGGCGGGCTGGTCATTCAAATATGGCAAAATGCGGCCATCCGTATTTTTCCACTCTACTTCTTTGACCATTCCTTTATGGATTAAATAGCCTTTTCCTCCTGAAGTGAGATCAATCGCTCTTCTTAATTTGTCGTCAATGACCCGGTGACTGGTTTCAACAATAAAAATATTATCGACGGTAATTTCTTCTTTTGTTTCTAAATCAACGGTTTTGTCACCATCATTGTATCGCACATACTTTTCACGCTGAGGATCGTATTCAAACCTGACTTCCTCAAGGGGTGATGAATAGTATGTAATTGTGACGCTTTCAGCCGGCTCCCCTTCCATTGAACTGATTTCTGATTCGGTTAAAAACGGAAGAGAGGCGTGCTCTTTCTTAATTTCATAACCCCGCTGCTCGGCAACATCATAAACTCCATCGAAAAGCAAGTAGGAATTATGAGGCGCAACCCGGAAGTTCTCCCGTTTAAACAGGTGACGATCATTATCATAGTAAGCTCCATTTAGATTATCGACCCAGCCTTGCTTTAATTTCATCTCTAAATAGGTCGCAGCCCCATGATAGACATAGATCGCGCCATGTCCTTTTGCCGTTTCAATGAAATATTCCCTGGCACTTCGGACTGGTCCCACCACTTCCGGTCTTTGACTCTGGTATAAAGCTAAAAATCGGGTAATCGGTCCCTCAGCCAGAAATTCATAGACGATATCCGCTTCTAACAACCCAGACTGAGGACGGGCCGGGTCAAGGTTGTTAATCATCACAGCAACAATACGGTTATCGACAGGTTCTTCTGCCGGCAAACCTGTTAACGGATAAACATATTCAGGAAGTTCCGGTTCTTCTTCCTTCTCAGGCTCCTCCAGTTCCTCTTCTGATTGTTCTTCCTCCTTCTCTACAGCCGTTTCATTCTCCTTAAGCTTCGGCTCCTGGTTTTCATCTATATTGCTGGAACTCTCCTGCTGTCCGCATGCAGCAAGAAGTAAGGTTAGTATGATGATGAAGGGCAGTATTTTCTTCAAGTGTTATCACACCTTTTTACTTTTATACATTAATATTTTAACGCATAATCGAAGGAAAGAGTACCTCTTTTTTCTTAACATCCAGAATCCCTTTAGGCGTAATGCGTATATATGGGAGATGAACCGATGATAAAAACAGTAATGTGTATATTGGATCCCCAAAGCCATACCCATGTTCCTTAATGATGGATGTCAATTGCTTTTCCTTACCAATTAATACATCCATATTTTCATCTGACATCACACCTTCCAGGTTCAAAGGCAGTTCAAATAATATCTTTCCATGATTCGCTAAAACAATCCCGCCCCCGATTTCTTTCATTCGTTTAAATGCGAGACGAATATCACTTTTTCGTTTTCCAAGAAGAATGAAGTCTCCTGTATTGGAATAGGAACTGACCAGTCCGCCCAGGGATCTGGTAAATCCTTTAAGGACTGTTGCTATTCTCCATTCTCCTTTTCGGTCCATTAGCATCACAAAGGCTTCATCATTGTCCTCACTTAATTCTTCGGCAGCCAGTTCCATTTTTACAGTAAATGGCTTCATAATTACGTCATTCATCATATTCAGGCCTACCGGCAGGGAAAACTGAAGATCATCTTCGGTCAAATCCCAATCAATCTCAAGCGGGGTTAATCCGTGCCTGGACCAGTCAAACGTAACATTTTTAGCATAAACTTCCCCATTTTTTTTCATCCATTTTCCTTTAGCTAGCACGGATACCGGGTGCGGATCATCTTTGGCAGCAAGGAAATTAATATGCGCTACCCGTCCCGGACCGATACTTCCTACCCGATGTTCAATCCCAAAATATTTTGCCGCATTATAGGTAGCCATGCTGTAGGCCTCAATCGGAGGTATTCCTTCTTTTAAAGCAATTTCCAGACAGATATTCATAATGCCGTCCTCATAAAAGGAAGGGGTTGAACCATCGGTTGTGAACATCATTCGGTCGTAAGTTTGTATATCATATTGTTTTAATTCCTTCAATAATTTTGGCAGATCAGGCCGAATCGAAGAATACCTCAATGCGCTCGTGTACCCTAGCACAAGACGGCGGTACACTTCTTCACCCGTTATGGCTTCATGGTCACCGTCTGCTCCTAACAGTTTCATTTTTGTCAATGTATTTTCAGATGCTCCCGGAAAATGCCCTTCAACAGGTTTTCTCATCCGTTTGGTCTCCTGCATCCAGTGCAATACCCGATCATCATCACGCAACACATCCGGCCAGGATGTGAGTTCCCCACCCTGCATGACGGCATCATGTTTCAGCCAGGAAAGGACACTGGCATTTTTAATAAATGCCTCATCATCCTGCAGGGAAGACTGTGAATCAAAACGTGCCCACCAGTATAAGGAAACAGGCAGGTCATTTAAGTCATCCAAAAGAGAAAACGCTTTCTTTTTATCTAATAAAAATAAAAGCATCAGATTATCATTAATCATTACAGTTGTGCCTGTCTGTGATGCATATTGAGCCAGGCTGTGGGGATTATATAACTGAAATGGATGAGCATGCGGTTCAATGTAACCAGGTACCAAAAATTGACTGCTGCAGTCAATTATTTCAGTCCCATCTGTTTTATCGGGAAGTTTTTCCCCGACATAAACAATCCGGTCTTCATAGATCCAGATATGGCCGCTCATCCACTGTTTGAGAAATACATTTAGATACGTTGCATTCTTTAACAAAATGGTAGGTGCACGTTTTCCGTCAATTACTGCAATATGTTCACGTAATTGTCTGTTGCGCCATCTGTACCGGTGTTCATTCATCACGAATCCTCCATTTTAGAAATGTTTACATGTAAAATTTTAAAACATTAAACTTCTGAAGGGAAGGGTAAAAATGGTAAAACAAAATATTGGCACTGTGAATTCACTCGTACGCATTACATGTGGATTAACGGGAATCTGTTACGGAATGATCAATTTGCAGAAAAGACCATGGCAGCAAGGAAACTGGACCATTATTGCACTGTCAGCCATGAAAGTTGGAGAAGGAATTGTGCGTTTTTGTCCAGTAACCTATTTATTTGAAAATCAGATGGAGATGCTTCAGCCAAATGAAAAAAATCATCAAGGGCAAAAAAATCAGGGGTCAAACCACCACCATCATTCAAATGAATCTTAGTATTTGCAAAGCCAAATAGCCTGTGTGGTATGAGTATGAATTTTTTGTCCCTGGCAGGGTTGCCAGCATAAAAGTTTCTCATCGGCAGCCCTGCTATTGGTGTTTTTGGCCTTTTGAAGCATAAACCCGTTGTAAATGAAAGGGACATTCCCTGCATCTATTTGTCCATTTCCGTCGAAATTGCTTCAAATATTATTTCTCTCCCAACGGGTTCAATTCCTTTTTTGTTCTCCTGGAAGATTGGCTTTTCAATTCGTCTGATTGGGCGGTATCCTTCCTTTTGAATTCGCGACAAGCACGCATCGAGGGTTTCATTGTCTTCCACTCTGAACTTTTTCTTCTTTTTCTTTCCCAATATCATCACTCCTCCAGATCCTTTTTAATTTTCTTCCTTTTCACTTGCTTTACCCAGAATCCCCCATGAATATGGCGGGGTTCATAAGCTATGATAAAGGCTTTCGGATCAATCGTTTTTATGGCCTCATAAAGATTTAGTTCATATTTTCTTGGCGTCAGGATTTGCATAGCAAGGCGATTTCCTTCCATCCCATAGGCATCCCAGCTGGTGACTCCATATCCCTTTTCTCTTAATTTGCGGGTAAATTCTATATCCGGATTGGACGAAATTACATTTACCGTAATATAGCCAAGGGCGAGTTTTTCTTCGATTTTCATGCCAGCGATTACACCAAGACCAAAACCAAGAGCATAGGCAATTAAGTTTTGAATTTCATTTAAATTTTCCAGGACCAGCCCCAGACCCAGGGTATAAATGGTTATTTCAAATGTGCCCACTGCTGCAGCAATATAGCGTCTGCCTTTCAGTGTAAAAATCATCCGAACGGTTAACAGGGATACATACACGATATTTACGCTCAGGATAATAGCCAGCATGATGATGCCATTTTCAAGCAAAGTGAATGCCTCCTTTATCAGATCAAAATAGACATTTATCACGATTATATTTTATCTGCATATAATATATCGCAATTTAGTAATCAGTAAAATGAAAATGGTTGGAAAGAGGTGACGTGAATTGGATCCATTCAAAAACATGCATGAATGGAAAAAGAACATGGACCGATTTTTCGGTGAGCAATTCTGGAATGAGTTTGAAGGTATTTTGAAGCCGCCGATCCCTCAAGTAAACATGTATCAGGCAGATAATGAGATTGTTTGTATCTGCAATATTCCCGGCAATCAGGATGCTGATCGTATTGATGTGTATATTGATTATGCAACGCTGGAAATTAAAGGTGAGATTAAAGTTCATCCGGACTATGGGGGACAGATGATTCAGGAAGAAATCTTAGAGGGATCATTTGAGCGTCAACTGGATCTTCCATTTCCTGTGAGAAGTGATAAATATCATGCCGATTATCAGAACGGCCTGCTGATTATCCACCTGTACCGCCTCATCACCAAAGAATCCAGCAAACATAAAGTCCCCATAAAACTAAACAAAACAAAATAATCAATATGGTGCCTGTCACTTGTCGAACAACGACGGCGCAGGTTCTAACCAAATAATTTTCGACAAGTGACAGGCACCACCTCAACCAGAAGGGCCCTTTGAAAGCAGTAAAAAACCAGAGTTGCCGGACTTCACTCTGGTAAAAAGAGCATAAAAAAAATGGAGCCTAGCGGGATCGAACCGCTGACCTCCTGCGTGCAAAGCAGGCGCTCTCCCAGCTGAGCTAAGGCCCCGTAAGACTCTTCGTATTCATTATCGTAATGGGCCTGAGTGGACTTGAACCACCGACCTCACGCTTATCAGGCGTGCGCTCTAACCAGCTGAGCTACAGGCCCACAAATTTAAATAAAATGACGACTTTTAAAATATAACAATTTTTTTAGAATCGGTCAACCGCTTTTTTACCATCAACATCTAAATGACAAAATCCGACAAGTGACAGGCACCTGCCGGATTTTGTTTGTGTTTTACTGCAGGAATACGAAGTATAGTACGAATACGATGAAGAGGAAGCACATAATTGGATGGATATCCTTTGCACGCCCTTTTAGGATCATCGTAATCGGGTAGAATACAAAACCGATGGCAATACCAGTTGCAATGCTGTAGCTTAACGGCATCGCAATAACTGTTAAGAATGCAGGCACTGCAATTTCAAACTGATCCCAGTCCACATTCTTCAGGTTGGCGGCCATTAACACACCTACGATAATCAGTGCTGGTGCTGTTACCTCAGAAGTAATAACGCCAAGAAGTGGAGAGAAGAACAGTGCCAGCAAAAAGAAAGCTGCTGTAACGACTGATGCAAATCCGGAACGTCCTCCTGCTCCTACACCTGCACTTGATTCAATATAAGAAGTGGTAGTAGATGTACCTAATACAGAACCAACAACGGTCGCTGTTGAATCTGAGAAAAGAGCCCGTCCAGCACGAGGCAGCTTATTATTTTTAATAAATCCAGCCTGAGATGCTACCGCGACAAGCGTACCAGCTGTATCAAAGAAGTCAACGAACAGGAATGTCAAAATAACGACCAGCATTTGCTGAGTGAAAATTTGATCCAGGTTCGCAATCGCTTCACCAAATGTCGGTGCTAAACTTGGTACAGAGCCAACAACATCATTAAGACCCTTTGGCGGATCAATTAAACCGACAATCATACCGGCAATAGAAGTAATAATCATAGCATAGAAAATACCGCCCTTAACACCAACAGCTAATAAAATCACCGTTACAACTATTCCAAAAATAGCCAGCAATGTTCCAGGACTGCTTAAATCACCAAGACCAACCAGTGTTGCAGGATTAGCCTGAATAATACCAGCATTTTGCAGACCGATAAACGCAATAAATAAACCGATACCAGCTCCTACTGCATATTTTAAGTTGGCTGGGATGGCATTAATAATCATTTCACGAATACCAGAAACCGTCAGTACAATAAAAATCAATCCAGAAACCAGAACACCCGCAAGTGCTGTCTGCCATGGGATTCCCATTCCAAGAACAACAGAATAGGCAAAGAAGGCGTTTAGTCCCATACCTGGAGCGAGAGCAATCGGATACTTGGCATACAGTCCCATAATTAACGTACCAATTGCTGCAGCCAGTGCTGTAGCTGTAAATACGGCCCCCTGGTCCATTCGGGTCATTCCCTCAGGCAGTTGTTCCACATCTGCAAGGGTTAAAATCATCGGGTTAACAAATAAAATATAAGCCATGGATAAAAACGTGGTAAGACCTGCTACAAATTCCGTACGATAATTTGTACCCAGTTCATCAAAATTAAAAAACTTTCGCATAATGTAAAAATCCTCCTTTTTACGTTGTGGACACCGCTAATCAGCCAATAAAAAAACACTTCCAGCACCATGGCCAGAAGTGTCTTTACGAAGGAAAATTGCACAAGCCGTCCTGTACATCCACATAAGGATAGACAATGTTTATGCAATTCACCCCCGTAGTCAGATCATTTACGGTGATCCGGTAGAAACTTCTGGGCCATATTCCCAAAATTATACGACGGTGATAGGTTTTGCCATTTTCAGCAATATTATTCATGTACAGGACTATCTTACATGGTTCGACGGTCATTGTCAACTAAAAAACGAATATTTTTTCATCATAAACCTGTTAATGTTCGTTATTCCCATTCAATTGTAGCAGGCGGTTTGCTTGTTATGTCGTAAACGACCCTGTTCACGTGCTCTACTTCATTGACAATTCTTGTAGAAATACGTTCGAGCACATCAAACGGAATTCTTGCCCAGTCAGAAGTCATTCCGTCCACAGAAGTAACTGCACGAATGCCAATCGTGTAATCATAGGTTCTCGCATCTCCCATAACACCTACACTGCGAATGTTCGGAAGCACGGTGAAATACTGCCAGATATCCCGGTCCAGGCCCGCATTTTTAATTTCTTCCCGCAAAATGGCATCGGACTCGCGGACAATTTCCAGCTTTTCTTCTGTCACTTCTCCCAGGATCCGAATAGCTAGACCAGGGCCCGGGAACGGCTGACGCCAGACAATTTCTTCTGGAACCCCTAGTTCAAGACCTAAACGGCGCACTTCATCCTTAAACAGGGTATTTAATGGTTCAATCAATTCAAAATCCATATCTTCCGGCAAGCCACCAACATTGTGGTGAGACTTAATCGTCTGAGCTGTATCTGTCCCGCTTTCGATAATATCCGTATAAAGGGTTCCCTGAGCCAGGAAGTCCATTTCCTGCAGCTTTTCCGCTTCATCTCTAAACACGTAGATAAATTCATTACCGATTATTTTGCGTTTCTTCTCTGGATCAGTAACGCCTTTTAACTTACTTAAAAAGCGTTCCTTTGCATCAACCTTAATAACGTTCATGTTAAATCCATCGCGAAATGTGTTCATGACACTTTCCGCTTCATTTTTCCTGAGAAGTCCATGGTCTACAAAGAAACAGGTCAGCTGATCACCAATTGCTTTATGGATTAATGCGGCTACCACAGATGAATCCACACCGCCGCTTAACGCACACAAGACTTTTTTGTTTCCTACCTGCTTCCGGATTTTTTCGACTTCCATTTCAATAAAGTTTTCAATGGTCCAGTTTCCTTCACACCCGCAAACCTCAAACACAAAATTTTTCAAAATATCGTTTCCGTACTGGGTGTGACGGACTTCCGGGTGAAATTGAACACCGTACAAATTGTCTTTTTCATTGCTGATGGCAGCAATCGGACATGATGGGTTCGTTGCGTCTATTTGAAACCCTTCAGGAACCTCTGCTACCTTATCACTGTGACTCATCCATACAACCTGTTCATCCGGCAGCTGATGGAACAATGGCTTATCACCTTGTACCTGAATAGTAGCTTTCCCATATTCACGCTGATTGGCACGTTCTACTTTCCCCCCGAAATGGTGGGTCATCAGCTGCATTCCATAACAGATGCCGAGAATCGGAATATCCAGATCAAAAATCTTCTCATCGCATCGGAAACTATTTTCTGCATACACACTGTTTGGACCGCCTGATAAAATGATCCCCTTTGGGTTTAACTCCCGAATCTCCTCTGCCGTCATTTTGTGTGAATGCAGTTCACTGTAAACACCTAATTCACGGATTCTCCTGGTAATCAGCTGATTATACTGACTTCCAAAATCCAGGACTAAAATCATCTCATCCACTTGCATCATTTTGTCAGCTCTCCTTTTGATCTCCACAATGTTTATTTTAACTTTCCTTTACGGCCTGCATACATTCTCTCCCTTGAGTAAAACTTCCGTACACCCGCAGATCATCATCGGTCTTCCTTCCTGTCTCAAACCGTAAAAAAAACCTTCTGCGGCAAAAAAAGCACCTGGCTCCCAGCCGTATAAAAAATGGAATTTCCGCCTATGCTGGCAGAAATCCCATAAACCGTCCTTCTGCCTTCATAGTCGGGACATTTACGGTGCCCCGGTAGAGACTCTCGAACCATATTATCGAGGATATATGAAGACTTCAACATCATTCTATACAATTTGACATCATTCTAACAGCCGCTGTCCTGATGGTCAAGACAAGACCCTGTTAATTAAATTTTCCCATAATTCTTTCATCTTTTTCTTCTGCTCATCATTCAGCTGATTCCGATAAATCATTTGCTCATAAAAATACGTTAACCGCTTCATTTCACTGGTACCTAAACTATGATCAACATCAAAGGCAAATTCCCTCAGTGTCTGGTCCGGCTTCTTCATCATCCCTTTATGTTCCAGTAATGACAGTAAAAAGCGATAGGCATTTTGATAATTCAAATGATCTGGCTTACTCTGAAGCTGCTGACGCTTCCACCATGTCATCCAGTGAAAACGATATCGATAGACAAAATATCCAGACAGGCCAACTATGGCGACGATCAAAATCCATGCGGTTTTGGACACGTTTGAAAACAAGTTAAATTGCCCTGAGCCGGCCCCCTGATTTTCCACGTCTGTCTGGTTCCAGGCATCAGCAAGAGGTTCCTGTTCTGGTCGATCCAGATCAGGTGTATCACCAGCCAGCAATTCTTCCAGTGTCAGTCCTGTGGAAAAATCGGCCATGTTGGAAAACCCCTTGGTAGGCTCAAACGGCACCCATCCAATTTCCGGAAAATATACCTCAACCCATGAATGGGCATTGGCATTAGTTATATTGTAGAGTTCCATACCATCCGGCAAATTCCCCGGTCCATCGATTGGGTCGCCTGAAGTAAAGCCTTTTACCCATCTGGCAGGAATGTCTACTGAACGCAATAATACGACCATCGCTGTTGAAAAATTATCACAATATCCCCTTTGCGTATCAAATAAAAACTGATCGACATAATCCTGTCCATCCCGGGGAACTGGAATTCCCTGAGTATCATAGACAAAATTTGGATTCCGGAAAAATCGTTCCACTGCTCGAACCTGATCGTAGCGGGTCGGTTCATCCTTTACAATTTGCTCTGCCAGATTCATAACTCGAGCCGGAACCGTCTCCGGCAGCTGCGTATAGGTTTGTTTAATAAACTCCGGATCTTCATCAGGAATATTTCGCAAAGCTTTAAACGTAAAATTCGGCTCCTGGAAAATAATCGGATAATGATTCAATCTCATCAGCTGATTATCATCGTTTGATCTGGCAAAAATCTCGCCAGTGGCAGAACTATAAGATAAATAATAGGTTTCGCTGGCTGAACTGATCCGTTCTGTTCCATAAGGATAGATCAGTTTCGGCAGCAACTGACTCCGATTAAAAGAAATGGTCGCTGATTTTTCCTCTGTCTCCACCTGATCCGAAAAAATGTTCATATCGATCTGACCATTTAAGGACTCAACAAAATCTTCCTGAACAGTTCGCACCCATCCTTTTCCTGTATAAAAGTCTTTGGTTTCTATCCGCCAGTACTGAGGCTCATCCACAATGGCCTGGAATACGAGCGTATCATCCTGAATAAATGATCCTCCGAGCTGCTCATCGTTCTCACCATACCCGACTTTTCGGATGACTGTCTGCACCGCTCCTCCCCCTGCATTTTCGGCCATACTTCGCAAAAACGGTACAGGGTCTGGCCACTGGGGATTAAATTTAGGTGCTGCATATCCAATTACACTGGATGAGAAAATGAAGACGAACAGCGGAAATATCCATCTGAGTGCCTTTTTGCCTTCAAAATTCTCTGTTTTTTCTTCTTGAGTGATCCGCTGAAAGTGGGTAATTCCCAGAAGAATCATCGATACTAAAAATACCCGCATAATAGATACATTGCCCACATAGGCCGTGAACGTATCAATGACCGTCACATAAATGACCGTCATGACGACAAAAAACAATGTTCTTTTGGCAATGATAAACCAGTAATGAAGTAAATAACTCAACAGCCACAGTAACAACAAAAACAGAAAACTCCGAAACAGCGGTGTCATATTCCACCATTCCTGGCTCAGCATCGCCTGCATATTATAAGCGGCATCCATCAAGAACAGCTTATACCAATCCAGTGATAAAAGGGATTCACGTATAAACAGCCCATCCAGTACAAAAAGGAGCCCCAGCAGCTTTAACGGTGATGTAATCCACCAGGCCAACTGCAGATAAGATAGGAAAAAACAGAAGGCTGAATACAGCAAAAACACCTGGATACTCCCTGTATCTGTGAAGCTTTCCAATGGCTTTAGCCATTCCCAGAACAGGAGAAATCCACAGATATATACGATTAAGTTTAAGACAGAATGCTGTCTGGAAAAGGTATCATTCCTGTTCATTAGGCGTTCACCTCTAATTGGGATTTCATTAACTTTGCTTCGGTCAGCAAGTTAACCAAAATCCCTTGATTCTGCAGATGCTGAATATTCTTCTCCTCCAGTTCAGAAACCCACTTTTCACTGGTAATGACAAACAGTACGATACGCTGGTTTTTCCGTTTCAATTTCATTAATGTCTCAATTAGATCTCTGGTCAGATTCGTTGTGACCGCCATAAAAGCATATCCTTGATTATATCTGCTGAAATCGTTTCTTAACACCTTTGAAAAAGGCATTCCCTGCTCTGGCTGAATCGTTGCTAAAAAGCGCTTGACTTTTTCTCTGCTTCTTTCATTTGCGTTTATCTGGAAATCACGGGTATCCTTTCCATGGCAGATAAAATGGATACGGCCGGCATCAATGGTCTGATTAAACAGCAGGCCCATCGTGGTCTCGACTGCACCTTCAAATGCGAGCCAATTACCGTTTCGGCTCAGGGCTGCATCCAATATCACAACCACATCATTGCTTTTTTCCTGTTCGAACTCCTTTGTCATCACATTATTTTTTCGGGCAGTGGTTTTCCAGTCAATCCAGGAAAAACGGTCTCCAGGCATATATTCGCGCACACCGGACACTACGGTTGTGTCCTTAACTGTCAGGGTATAGGAAGGGGTTGTTCCTTCTTCAAAACTGTGCACGCCCTGGTGGAGCATAAGTTTTCGATCAGCGGGATAAACAAACAGCTTGCCCGGCACTCGAAACACCTTTTCCTTTCGAACGAACCCAAAAGGATCCCCCACTTTTACAATAATGAAATGAAAGGCATGCTCTCCTCTGGGGATGTGAGTCAGGCTGTATTTAAACACGTGCTTCCTTCTCAGGCCTGGAAATAAAATTTTCTTCATTTCTTTTTTTTCTTTCAGGACTTCAGGATTGCCCAGATAACGATACTTTTCTTGTTTTGTATCCTGCCAGTTTAACGTATCCGGCAGATGATCTTCTATGACCATATAAAAAAACGGAAAAAACACCTTCTGTCTGATGGATAAATCAACTTCCACCTGTTCCCCAGCCTCAATTACATAGCGTGAAAGCTTACGGTCAACCTGAAGCCAGGCTAACGGATAAAGAACCAATAACGCAGAATAACCGAGAATGGGAACAAAACTAAAAAACAGAAACCAGCTCACAAAGCCACCCTGAAACATGGCATATGAAAATAAAACAGCAAATAAAACTGCCACTATCATTAATTTGGTAAACGCAGAAACTGTTTGTCTCATTGTTCTCCCCTGTCTATTGGAACTTTAATCTGCTGAATAATTTCTTCCATAATCCCCTTTTCATCTTTTCCATCAAAATTAGCTTCAGAGGACAAAATCATGCGGTGCGGCAATACAAACGGAGCCAGGTACTTGACATCATCCGGCACAACATAGTCACGGTCATGCATAAGCGCATAAGCTTTGGCAGCTTTCATCAAAGCTATGGATCCCCTTGGGCTCGCCCCGAGATAGACATATGGATGGTTCCTTGTGGCACTCACCATTTCAACAATATACTGCTGAACCGGAACGCTAACATACACATCCCGAACCTGTTTCTGCAGTTCTATTAACTCTTCTCTTGTTATTACTGCTTCGATCGTTTCAATAGGATGCTGATTGGAGGTGCGGTTTAGCATATCCATTTCTTCTTTTTGAGATGGGTAGCCCATTGATAGTTTTAACAGAAAACGGTCAAGCTGTGCCTCCGGAAGAGGGTACGTACCTTCATATTCAATTGGATTTTGAGTAGCCATGACAAAGAAAGGCTTCTTGAGCGGGATTGTCTTGCCATCTACAGTGACACTATGTTCCTCCATCCCCTCCAGAAGTGCGGACTGGGTTTTGGGAGAAGTACGGTTAATTTCATCGGCCAATACAATATTCCCCATAATCGGTCCTGGCCTGAATTCGAATTTTAATTCTTTAGGATTGTATATCGAAGTTCCTGTAACGTCAGACGGCAGTAAATCGGGGGTAAACTGAATTCTCTTAAACTCACAGTCTACGGATCTGGCAATGGACCTCACCAGCATAGTCTTTCCTACACCGGGAACATCTTCAAGAAGAACATGCCCCTCTGCAAGTAAAGCTACCAGGGACAGCCTGGCAACTTCATCCTTTCCAATCATGACCTCCTGGATATTCTTTAACAATTTTCCTACTGTCGGATGATAGATGATCGTATGTTGTGACATGGGTTAGAGTCCTCCTATTTCAATTTAATATATATCATGCTGATTCAATTGAAGCTTTGCAGTGGACGGTTTTTCTGGCCAAAAAGAACAAAACACCAATTTTGATCATTTTAAATTTTCTGTCACTTTTTACTATAATACATGTTAACCTACCTTGAAAAATTTATACTCCTTTTTAAATGATCAGGCAGTCTTTTTTCCTTAAGCTGTATATGTTTATTGTACACGTAAAATCAAGTTTGTGAAAATGAAAACCTGTACTTTCGCTTTCCTCATTTTGTAAGTTAAGGATACGTTCCTTTGAGGATGTATGAAACTGGAAACTTATTAAATATTGATAATGAAGAATAATAAAAAAGAAAAGTTTTCAGGCTGGATTCACTGGCACTTTTTACAGAAAGTTGGTTTTAATGATGAAAATCAATCAGCGCCATATAATTTTACTCATTTATTTCATGATATCCTTCCTGTTTATGGAGGTCATTTTTCGTCTTGGGATTGGGGATATGCTTGATCCGGCAGATTATTTCATCTCTATCCTGTTTCTCATTCCCATTGCCATTGGTTTATTTCTCATATGCAGTTCCTTTCATCACACCGCAAACTACATACTCTCCATGGTACTGTTTTTACTGTCAGGGATGATTTATTCTTCTCAGCTGATCTATTATAAATTTTTCAGGACTTTTTACAGCTTATATTCCGCCGCAAATGCCGGTCAGGTAATGGATTTCTGGAAAGATATTTTAAATTACATGTTCAAATATTCAGGCTGGATTCTGCTGCTTCTTTTGCCTGGTATTGGAATGGTTCTGTTAAAAAGAAAGATTGTTCCCAATGAGCCGGGTAAATGGCGGTTTAAAGGCGTTCTGATTTTCAGTCTGCTTGTCATCCATTTTGGAGCTGTTGGAATCATACATGTTAGCGGAAGGGAGCAGGAGCACGCTGCCTATGATTTATATTACAAAACTAATTTCCCTGCCCTTTCTGTCCAGAGGCTTGGTTTGATAACAACCATGAGAATTGATTTACAGCGGCAGGTCACCGGATGGTCACCAGAATTGACAGAACCTCTTGTGCCGCCTGCCCCCCAGCCATCTAAAGAAGCACAGAAAGACAACAAAAAAGAAAAGAAAGAGGCAGAGGAAAAGCAATGGCCGTTAAATGTCATGGATATTGATTTCGATCAGCTGATTGCCAGTGAGAACAACGAAACCATCAAAAATATGCATAACTATTTTAAGCATGTTAAGCCCACATCCCAGAATGAATATACAGGCAAATTTAAAGATTATAATTTAGTGTTTATCACTGCAGAAAGCTTTGCCCCTTATGCTATTCATAAGGAAATTACGCCAACATTATATAAAATGGCCCATGAAGGATTCCGGTTTACCAACTTTTATACCCCCCTCTGGGGCGTGAGCACTTCTGATGGTGAATATGTGGCCTGCACGAGTTTAATCCCGAAAAGCGGCGTCTGGAGTTTTTACCTATCTGGGGATAATCATCTCCCGTTTGTTATGGGGAACCAACTAAAAAAACTGGGATATAAGACGGTGGCTTACCATAACCACACGTATACGTATTACCGTAGAGATGTATCCCATCCCAATATGGGATATGAGTATAAAGGATTAGGAAATGGTCTTGACGTCCGGGAAACCTGGCCGGAGTCTGACCTTGAGATGATGCAGAAAACGATACCTGAATATATCAATGATCAGCCATTTCACGCTTATTACATGACTGTCAGCGGACACATGCAGTATTCGTTTATCGGAAATTCAATGGCCTACAAAAACCGGGAAGCTGTAAAGGATCTCCCTCTGTCTGAACAGGCAAAAGCTTATCTGGCCACACAGGTGGAACTGGATCGAGCTCTTGAATACTTGCTGAACAAACTGGAAGAAGCCGGGATAGCCGACAGAACCCTGATTGTCATAAGTCCAGACCATTATCCTTATGGACTGGATGATAAAACCATTGATGAACTTGCAGGGCATCAAGTAGAAGAAAACTTCGAGCTTTATAAAAGTCCTTTGATCATATACGCGAAAGGCATGGAACCAGTTACCATAGATGAGCCAGCATCAAGCCTGGACATTATTCCAACCCTGTCAAATCTGCTGGGACTCGAATATGATTCAAGGCTCTTGATGGGGAGGGATATTTTCTCTGATGCTCCGCCACTTGTGATGTTTCGCAATAAAAGCTTTATTACAGACAAAGGATTCTACAATGCCCTGACGGGTGAGTTTACACCAGTGAATGGCAGTGTAGCAGATGAGGTGTACATGGAACGAATCAAAAGTGTTGTGGACCAAAAATTTTATTACTCGGTGAAGATTCTGGAGACCGATTACTATAGGAAGGTGTTGGGAGAATGAGAATAACCATATAAAGCGAATTGATTTGTGGAGCTCTTATGTAAGGATCCATCGTTGTCAACCTTTTTCTTCCATACCCTGATCTATTATATTTTCCTGCAACCGATTTTTACATCTTTGACCAAGAATTCAGACATGAAATCGTTTCCCATATTTATCATTACAAAAAGGAATTGTCTGATGCGATTTGTGGAAAAGAATTAGAAACAGACTCAATGATCTATAACATAAAAAAGGTCTTCCAGTAAGTGTACCAACTTACGGAAGACCTTAATTTATGAATCATGTGGTTAAAATGTGGTCAAAAGCTTTGGGCGATTGTTCACATTCTTGATATTACAAGGCTTTAAAGTCCTTATTACATCATTCCGCCCATGCCGCCGCCCATGTCAGGCATGCTGTTGTCATTTTCTTCAGGGATATCTGCTACAACAGCTTCTGTAGTCAGGAACATAGCCGCTACAGATGCTGCGTTTTGAAGGGCAGAACGGGTAACTTTAGTTGGGTCTACGATACCAGATTCAACCATGTTCACCCACTCGCCAGTAGCAGCGTTGAATCCTACGCCAACTTCTTCTTTTTTCAGGCGCTCAACGATGATAGATCCTTCAAGGCCAGCGTTGTGAGCGATTTGACGTACTGGTTCTTCCAGCGCGCGAAGCACGATGTTTACACCAGTTTGCTCATCGCCTTGAGCATCAATTTCAGCCACTTTATTATATACGTTTACAAGTGCAGTTCCACCACCGGAAACAATACCTTCTTCTACTGCTGCACGAGTAGAGTTCAGAGCGTCCTCGATGCGAAGTTTACGCTCTTTCAGTTCAGTTTCAGTAGCTGCACCTACTTTAATGACGGCTACACCGCCAGCAAGTTTAGCTAGACGTTCTTGCAGTTTCTCTTTATCGAATTCAGAAGTCGTTTCTTCTAGCTGAGCACGGATTTGACCTACGCGTGCTGCGATTTGATCGCTGCTACCAGCACCTTCAACGATAGTTGTGTTTTCTTTTGTAACTACTACTTTAGTAGCGCGTCCAAGATGTTCGATAGAAGCGTTCTTCAGTTCTAAACCAAGATCTTCTGTGATAACTTGACCGCCAGTCAGGATAGCGATATCTTCAAGCATCGCTTTACGGCGATCACCGAACCCAGGAGCTTTAACCGCTACCGCGTTGAATGTACCGCGAAGTTTGTTTACTACTAATGTAGCTAATGCTTCACCTTCAACGTCTTCAGCGATGATCAGGATTGGTCTGCTCTGCTGTACAACCTGCTCAAGCACAGGAAGCACATCCTGGATGTTAGAAATCTTCTTATCCGTGATCAGGATGTATGGATCTTCTAATACAGCTTCCATTTTATCCTGGTCAGTTACCATGTATGGAGAAGCGTAACCACGGTCGAACTGCATACCTTCTACTACTTCAAGTTCAGTTTTGAATCCTTTCGATTCTTCGATTGTGATTACACCGTCGTTTCCTACGCGTTCCATTGCTTCTGCGATCAGCTGACCTACTTCTTCGTCAGCAGAAGAGATGGCAGCAACCTGAGCAATAGATTCTTTGCCTTCGATTGGCTTAGAAATGCGTTTTAATTCTTCAGTAGCTACTTCTACCGCTTTTTCAATACCGCGGCGCACGCCTACTGGATTTGCTCCAGATGCAACGTTTTTCAGGCCTTCACGGATCATAGCCTGAGCTAATACAGTAGCAGTCGTTGTACCGTCACCGGCAACATCGTTTGTTTTGGATGCTACCTCAGCAACAAGCTGAGCACCCATATTTTCAAAATTATCTTCTAACTCGATTTCCTTAGCAATTGTCACACCATCATTTGTGATTAGTGGAGAACCATATTTTTTCTCAAGAACTACGTTACGTCCTTTTGGTCCAAGGGTAACTTTTACTGCATTCGCAAGTGCATCCACACCGCGAAGCATCGCACGACGAGCGTCTTCACTAAACTTTAGTTCTTTAGCCATCAGTGTGCCCTCCTTAAAAATATTTTCAAATTTTTATATTCAAAAATTATGGTATTTTGCCTTTTCTGCTTCGCAAATAGCCTTATCCAACAACAGCAAGGATGTCATCTTCACGAAGGATTAAGTATTCTTTTCCGTCATATTTCACTTCAGTCCCAGCATATTTTGAGTAAATCACACGGTCACCTTCAGAAACTTCAAGCGCAATTTTTTCACCGTTGTCTGTTACACGGCCGGAACCTACTGCAACCACTCTTCCTTCCTGTGGCTTCTCTTTAGCGGAATCAGGCAGTACGATACCGCTTGACGTTTTTTCTTCTTGCTCAATCACTTCAACGACAACACGATCACCTAGTGGCTTTAACAATTCAGACACCCTCCTCAAATTTGAAATTAATGGTTGAAGGTTTGTTGTTAGCACTCGTTTACCTTGAGTGCTAACACCAATTAATATAATAATCAATCCCGTAAAAATTTGCAAGTATTGAAATTAATTTTTTCTTTTTCCAATCTGCTTTATAATAAAAGCAAACACTTGCCTAAGCATATCCATTATGTGGTATAGTTATACATGCTGTTGTATTGGAAAAGATGTATTCATACATAGTCTGCGTTCCAAATTCAGGGATAGAGCGTATTAAAATAATAAAAATTATTTGATACTTTATCCCCTGTTACCATATGCATAGGTATTAAGAAAAAGAACGATAAAGGAGTCGTCGAAATTGCCGAAACGATACTGGTATGTTATTTTGACTTATATCATTGTGCAATTTTCAAGCATAATTGGCATACCTTTGTTAATGCTGTTCCAGGTGCCTGAAGAACATCTGGTTTCCACATGGGTCATCATCAGTTTTACCATTGGAGTACTTGTTACATTATATTTACTAAAGCCGGATATGGTCAGGTATGAACGCACATCCTCACATGCAAAAACCATTATTCTATGGTCCGTTTTAGGAATTTTCATGGCCTTATTTGCCCAGGCAATAGCGGCAAACATTGAATGGTTTTTGTTTGATATCAAGCCAGGGTCTGAAAACACACAAAATTTAATGAATATTGCCAGACAGAGTCCTGCATTTCTCATTGTACCAATCCTATATGCCCCGATTTTAGAAGAGATTATATTCCGAAAAATTATATTCGGAACCTTTTATAAACGAATGAACTTTTTCCTTGCTGCACTCCTGTCGGCTGTTATTTTTGGACTCATCCATTTAGACCCTGAACATCTGCTGATTTATTCTTCCATGGGACTGGTATTTGCCTATCTGTATGTTAAAACAAAACAAATTATTGTCCCAATCATGGCCCATCTAGGAATGAATACGATGGCTGTTTTGGCCCAGTATTCGTTAACGCCTGAAGACATTGAACGGATGCAAAAAGAACTGGAGCAACTTCAAACTATTTTAATTGGAGGATAATGATTTTATGAGAGCTTCACCGTTATTTATGGCTATGCTGTATTTTTTCATAGGAGCTTTATTTACGTATCTGGCCATTCAAAGTGTGGAAGATACGGTCTGGAATTGGACAACCGTCATCCTTTCTATTGTAGCCACTTTTGATTTCGCTATTTCGATCCGTTTAATCGGACTGCATATACGAATCAAGAATTCAAAAAAATAAATTAAATAAAGGGTTAACCGAGTCACGGGATAAATTTCCCGGAACTTTGTTAACCCTTTTCTTTATTTAGCCCACTTCTGTTTTCTTACTTTCCTCATTTACCCCTTTAAGCAAAAAGGATGCCGGAATCGCAAGGGCTATAACGATAGATGAAGCTATAAAGGCTTCATTAATGGCCTGTAACGTGGCTTCCTGCAGAGTTAAATGATCTGTGAGCATCAATTGTCCCCGACGTACTTCATATAAAATCGAGAAAAGGACAATGCCAAGAGATGAGGAAATTTGCCGGATGACATTGTTCATCGCCGATCCCTGAGCCACAAGATCATCGGGAATGGCATTCATCCCGGCTGTTGTTGCCGGCATATTGCCAAACCCTAATCCCATTCCCCGCAGTGCGTTAATGAACAGGATATACCAATACGAAGTAGCCAGGTTCACGAAGCCAAGAGCAGCATTGGATACCGTAAGAATAATCAAACCGATAGGAACCACATATTTCGGACCTTTAACATCTAAAATTTTTCCTCCCAGGGTCATAAATAGGCCGCTCAGCAGCGCTGCAGGAAAAAATACAATTCCGGTTTCTACCATGGTTAATCCATAGACTTCCTGAATCAGCAAAGGAAGCAAGAAGATCCCGGAAAACAGCCCAATGGATGCAGCAGATGTCACAACTATGGACATGAGGTACGTCCGTACTTTAAACACCGATAATTCCAGAAGAGGCTGCTCCTGTTTTCGTTCGTAAAAGACAAAAATCCCAAGAGCAATCAACCCGATGACAATAAATACGATATTTTTCAACTGCAAAAGGGTGTCCAGTGTCTTCATTTGCCCTAATGCCAGCAGAATGCTCCCAATTCCTGTGAACACCAATAAAAAACCAATGAAATCAAAGGACAGATCCGGCTTCGTTTCAGTCGGTTTTAAATATTTAACAGAGAATAGCAGCCCGGCCAGCGCAAATGGAATATTAAACAGAAATAAGTAATACCAGTCAAAATATTCTGCAATAAACCCGCCGACTGTAGGTCCAATTGCCGGTGCTACCATGGCAGCAACTCCATAAATCCCTACTGCCAGCCCCCGTTCATTTTTGGGAAAGGCATGAAAAATAAGGGCCATGGAATTCGGCATCATCAACCCGCCGGCCACTCCCTGAATAGCCCGGGAGACAATCATCATGGTTAAAGTTTGGGACAGGGCCCCGGAGACCGAACCCACCATAAATAAAATTAATCCGAGAAGATAGACTTTCTTTTTGCCGATTCGATCCCCAAGGTAGCCAGTAATCGGCATCGTTACCCCCATCGATACCATAAAGATGGTTAGAATCCAGCTGACAGCAACCGCATCTACCTGAAATAAATTCATGAAATAGGGCATTACTGGATTCAGCATACTGTTATTTAAAATGACTGTGAACGTTCCAAATAAAACCGAAATCACGACTAACCATTTTGACGGCAGTTTACTCATTACAAAATCCCCCGTGCTGAAATTGGTCTAATAAAATATTTCGTCACTCGAAACTATTTTATCCCATCCTGCCAGTTATGAAAAGGAAACCACTCTTTTAATTCGATTTCAATGTCTTACGAGTTTAATAGGAAAATAAAAGGGGCCGGGGCAAATGTGGATAAAGGAATGAAAAATCCGAACTGCATTCAAACCTCGCATGAATGAGTTCGAATGTTATCGCCTTTAACTTTTTTGTTCGTCTTTTCCACCTTTTATTAATTTTTTGTCCCATCCTCTTTCCGTTAAATTAATTGGTTTCTTCCTCTTCTTTAAGGGGATAGTTTTTCAAGAAATACACAAGGGATTGAAGTTCGACAGATAAATCAATGTGATGTACCCGAATATGTTTTGGCACTGATATTCTGGCCGGGGTAAAGTTTAAAATTCCTTCAACACCAGCTTGTACAATCCGTTCCGCAATGCTCTGGGCCGCACTGGCAGGCACCGTTAATATAGCCACTGGAATTTGATGGTTCAGGCGTTCCTCAAGCTCATCAATATGATAAATCGGGACACCGCCGACTTCTTGCCCAACTTTTCCCGGATTATGGTCAAATGCCATTTCAATTTTTGTGTTATTGTTTTTTGTGAAATTATAATGCAGGAATGCAGTCCCCAAATTCCCTACACCGATCAGGGTAACCTTTGTGATTTCATCCTGATCCAGTGTCTTTCGGAAAAACGACAATAAATAATTGACATTATATCCATAACCTTTTTTACCGAGTGCGCCAAAATAGGAAAAATCCCGGCGAATGGTTGCGGAATCAACTTTTACCGCTTCACTTAACTCTTTGGAGGAAACCCTTGTCTTTCCCTGATTGGATAAATTATTTAAGAAACGATAGTAGAGCGGCAATCGTTTGGCAGTTGCCTGGGGTATTTTATGCTGATCTCCTTCATTCATATCTATTCCTCCTCACACCAATCTCCAGCCCCGTCACATAAGCTCCCTGAAACCCTGTTATCTTGCAATACCTCAGCCAGATAAGATAAACTTATCACGTTGAGGTGAATTCAGATGATTGTCATGCAGCTAAATCAGATTACGAAATTTTTTGGAGCTGACCTTATTTTATCGAATATTAAATTAGAAGTACACAATCGTGACCGAATCGCCATCGTCGGACGGAATGGCGCCGGAAAATCGACTCTGCTAAAAATCATGGCCGGCGAACTTTCCTATGATGACGGCGAAATTTATATGCCAAAGGATGTCACCATTGGCTATCTAGCCCAAAATACAGGACTGGAATCCAACCTTTCCATCTGGGATGAGATGGAGAAGGTTTTTGCCCATATCAAAAAAATAGAAAAAGAATTAAGAATGCTGGAAGAGAAAATGGGAGATCCTGACCTCATTCAGGATCAGAAAGCCTATGAACAGCTTCTGAAAGAATATGATGAAAAACAAAATCTGTTCAAATCAAAAGACGGTTTTCAGTATGAAGCCAAAATAAAGCAGGTTCTCAATGGTCTTCAGTTTCAGGAATATGATTTTGATACCCCTATTCATACCCTGAGCGGAGGACAGAAAACGAGGCTGGCTCTGGGAAAATTGCTCTTGTCCAGGCCTGATATTTTAATTCTCGATGAGCCCACTAACCATCTGGATATTGAGACTTTAGGCTGGCTTGAACAGCATTTGCAATCCTACGACGGAGCTGTGGTAATTGTCTCTCACGACCGTTATTTCCTGGATAAAACCGTCAATATTGTTTACGAAATTGCCTTTCAAAAGTCCAGAAAATATAAGGGCAATTACACCGACTATCTGCGGCAAAAGGCAAAGGACTACGAACGGGATCTTAAATTGTATGAACAGCAGCAGGCGGAAATAAAGCGCCTTGAAGAATTCATCCAGAAAAATATTGCCAGAGACTCCACAAGCAAGATGGCTCAAAGCCGGAGAAAACAGCTCGAAAAAATGGAAAAAATGGACAAGCCTACACTGGATAACCAGTCAGCTAGATTTTCCTTTGAGATAGAGAGGCAAAGCGGAAACGATGTCTTGAAAATTCGGGATTTAGCTTTTCAATATGATCCATCCGATGGTTTTATTTTTGAGAATGTTGACATAGACATCAGCCGTCAGGATCGGGTCGCCATTGTTGGCCCGAATGGTATCGGAAAATCAACGCTGTTAAAAACCATTATCGGCCAGCTTGAACCTGCCATGGGGCAGATACAGTATGGTACAAACGTCCAAATTGGCTACTATGACCAGGAACAAACCAACTTATCCGCCAATAAAACGGTACTAAATGAACTCTGGGATGATTATCCCAACTTGCCGGAAAAAGAAATCCGCACCATTCTCGGCAACTTTTTATTCTCAGGAGATGATGTCCTAAAGCCCGTATCTGCTCTTAGTGGCGGAGAAAAAGCCCGCTTGATTCTAGCTAAGCTGATGCTGCAAAAAGCCAATTTTCTGATTATGGACGAGCCTACCAACCACTTAGATTTAGACAGTAAAGAAGTGCTCGAATCCGCTTTAATCGATTTTCCAGGGACTCTGCTGTTTGTCTCACATGACCGTTACTTTATTAACCGGATTGCTGACAGAGTAGTTGAGCTGTCTGGTCATAAAACGAACGTTTATCTCGGTGACTACGATTATTATATCGAAAAGAAGCAGGAAGAAAAGGAAATACAGGAACTGAACAAACCAAAAGCAACAACAAAGGTATCGGATCACCCCGAACCGGCCAAAGATTATCATCAATTCAAACAGGAAAAACGGGAGTTGCGAAAACTTCAAAGGCGAATTGAACAACTAGAAAATCAAATTGATATACTTGAAAAACAAATCGCACAATGTGACCAAAAAATGACGGACCCAGAAATCATTAATGATTATGAAACATTGAAAAAAATTAACGAAGAAAAAGAGGACTGCCAGGAAAAACTGGATGAACTGATGCACGAGTGGGCAGAACTTCAAGAAAGATTAGATGAATAAGAAGGACATTCCACTAACCCCTTGCTGAAATAATGACAGTAAGGGGTTTTTGTGAATAAAATCGAAAACTTGTTTATAATTATTTACAGTTTCACACATCACACAACAGTTATCCACACAGTTATACACAGAATCACCCTTGGTTTTTTAAAATTCACAGATCTTTTCCACATCATCCACAATTCACTCCTTACTTATCCACAATTTTATTCCACAGTCAAGATTCAGTTGTGGGCAGGGTTCGGCTGATTTATCCACTATACAGTGAAAAACTGTGGATAAATAATATGTGTTATCCACATATTCCTCGATAACCTTTCCAGATGACATCGAAAAACTGAAAACATTGTTGATAGCTTCAGTCAAAAATTAAGGTGTTTTAGTAGAGTGGGAAACTGATTTCAATCCCTTCTCCATCAATGAAAAAAAGACTGCCTTTATAATCAGGCAGTCCTTTTTCATAACTATAGATTTTCTAGTCATTTCCTGGATCGTCTTGCATATCGCTCCAGACTTAATGACGGATTGGCATTTAAATCTAATCCAGCCCGATGCCCCTGTTCAAAAGCAATACTGCCGGCAGCTGCAATCATAGCGGCATTGTCCGTGCATAGGGATAGAGGCGGAATGAGTACTTCAATATCCGTTTCTGCAAATTGCTCCTGTAATTTTGCCCTGAGCCCTTTATTGGCTGCCACCCCGCCGGCAACAATCAGCTGATTTACCTGATATTCCTGTGCAGCCCGATAGGTTTTCGTAACCAGAACATCGATGACACTTTCCTGAAAGCTTGCTGCAATATCTTCCTTCTTCAGTGTTTCCCCTTTCTGACTGGCGTTATGCAGTGTATTGATGACGGCTGTTTTTAGGCCACTGAAGCTGAAATCATAGGAACCTTCCTCCAGCCAGGCGCGTGGGAAATCAATGGCAGCTTTCCCTTCACTTGCTAACCGATCGATATGTGGACCTCCCGGGTAAGGCAGACCCAATGCTTTCGCTACTTTATCATAGGCCTCGCCTGCTGCATCATCTCTCGTTTCACCAATGACCTGGAAATCTCCGTGTTCTTTCATCAGGATTAATTCGGTATGACCGCCTGAGACTACCAGTGCCAGCAGCGGAAAAGAAAATTCTTTTTCGAGACGATTGGCATAAATATGCCCGGCAATATGATGTACACCAACAAGAGGCTTCTGATGAGCAAATGCCAGTGCTTTAGCAGCATTAACGCCTATTAAGAGAGCTCCTACCAGTCCAGGCCCTTCGGTTACTGCAATGGCATCGATCTCCTCCATTGTCACTTTTGCCTCATTTAATGCCTGTTCCAGTACAATGGTAATCTGCTCAATATGATGCCTGGATGCAATTTCAGGCACCACACCTCCAAATCGTTTATGACTTTCAATCTGGGATGCTACCGCATTTGACAGTAATTCTTTTCCGTTTTTCACGATCGCCACAGCTGTTTCATCACAGCTCGTTTCAATAGCTAGAATATATTGATCTTTTTTGTCCATCATAATTTCACCCACATTACAATAGCGTCTTCTTGATTATCCTGATAATAATTTTTCCTTAACCCAACTGGCTGCATGCCAAATTTTTGGTACAAATTTTGTGCCCGTATATTTGAAACCCTGACTTCCAGGGTCAAGAAACTGGCACCTTTTTCCCTTGCCTTCTTCAGGGCAAAAGAAAAAAGCTTGTCTCCATATTTTTTACCCCTGAATTCCGGAAGAATCGCGATATTGGTAATCTGTGCCTGATCAAAGACAATCCATAACCCGCAGTATCCAAAAACCTGGTTATTCTGTTCGATCACATAATAAAAGGCATAAGGATTTTCCATCAGTTCATTGACAAAAGATGACCGTTTCCATGGTGATGAAAACGACTCGTGTTCAATCTTCATCACATCATCCAGATCATGGATGGTCATGGGGCGGATGGTCACTTCATTCATTGTCACGTCCCCTTGCTTTCAGCCATTTTGCCTCAGCTTCTGCCAGACGCAGATAATTCGGCGTAAATGAGTGAATCACTTCTTCATCCCGGTCCTTCCCAATATACCCCAACACAGCTGCTCTCGGGATATGATAGTAAGGTTCAGCAATTACCGCCTGATCTCCTAAACATTCCATGATATTTTCCCGATGCAGCGAAAAATCATTTCCGATAAACAAAACCTTTTCCTGCTGATGTTTTAATTCTTCCAGCCAATCCGTAAAAAGGACGTTTTGCTCGTCAAGAACCGTGTTCAATTCCCCGTCTTCAGGCTGATAAACTCCTGCAAAAACCCTGCCCCTTCTTGCATCAAAAAAGGAACAAATTAATCCAGGAAAGTATAACCCATTGAAAGCAGCCGCCTCCAGACTGGACACTCCGACAACCGGAATGTTTAAGGTCCAGGCCATTGTCTTGGCTGTTGTCACACCAATGCGGACCCCCGTATATGAACCGGGCCCCCGTGCTACCACAATTTTATTTAAATCTTCAGGAGACAATCCGGCTTCTTTTAACACCTTTTCAACAGCTGGCATCAAGGCGATGGAATGATTTTTTTTCACATTTGTTGTATATTCAGCAATTAATTGCTCCCCATTTAAAACCGCTGTGCTCATCACCTGATTGGAAGTGTCGATAGCTAAAATGTTCATAACAATAACTCCTTACAAACTTGATCAAATCTTTTGCTGGCTGGTTTAAATACCAGCTTCCGTTCATGATCGGTTGCATAAGTGATTTCGATGTCGAGTCTTTCTTCCGGCAGAAAGTCCTGGATAAACGCAGGCCACTCAACGACAGATACTCCATCACCATGAAAATATTCATCAAAACCGATATCCTCATCACTGTCCTCCAGACGGTACACATCCATATGATATAAAGGTAAGTCCCCATCATACTCCTTAATGATTGTGAAAGTAGGACTGTTAACTGTACGGGATATATTTAATCCTTTCGCCAGCCCTTTCGTAAATGTCGTTTTCCCTGCCCCCAGGTCTCCCTCTAGGGTAATGACATCACCGGGCTGCAAAAATTTAGCCAGACGAAAAGACAGTTCCATCGTTTCTTTATCTGAATGGGTATAAATCTCATATGTGTTCATAACATCACCTTTTATCGCAAATGGTTATATCCTTCTTTTTTTAAAACCCGTATTTTTCCTTTCTCATGTAAACATACTTTTGGTTTTTTCGATTCTTTATTTCGAACATAGCCAATTTTAGCAACGTTTGTGTTGGTTATTTTAGAAGCCATTAAAACCGCAGGCCAATCCTTTTCTGAGACGGTGCCTATCAGTTCAAAATCCTCTCCCCCGGATAATACAAGCTTTGCCTGCTTTTTCTTCGGTAACGTTTTCATTTTGGGATGAACCGGAAGACTCTCATAATCAATATGTACATCAACCTGGGACGCTTCTGCGATCTCATTCGCTTCACTGGAAATCCCGTCACTAATATCATTAAAGCATAACCGGTCCAATTCCTTAAGCTGTCTGCTAAACGAGACCCTGGGCTGAGGCATGCGATGACGCTGGATAAAATAATCCTGATCTTCAATGGAATACTTGTCTCCAGTAAGCAAATCATATCCCAGGGCTGAATCTCCCAGCGTCCCTGTCACAAACACAATATCCCCTTCTTTTGCATGATGACGGTATCTTGCTCTTTCTCTTTCCACAAAGCCTATAACGGTTATCGAAAGGACTAATTGATCGCCTGATACGGTATCGCCGCCAAGTAAGTCCATGCTATATTCACTTGCCAGCTGATTCATTCCTTTGTATATGGACTTCAGTTTTTTATGTGTCCATGATTCAGGTGCCACAATGGATACAAAATATGAAATCGGAATGCTCCCCATTGCAGCAAGATCACTTAAATTAGCTGCCAGAGCACGGTACCCGATGTGTTCCGGTTCCATAGTGTCGAGCCGAAAGTGAATATTTTGTACCATAGTATCGGTGGCAGTCACAATATCCATATCAGCAGGCGGGCGAAAAACTGCTCCATCATCTCCAATTCCCTTTAAGGTTGATGATTGGCGGTAATATTTAGGCTGTATTGAGTGAATAAACGAAAATTCATCCATAAGAATACACCAGTCCATCATTTTGATAGTTCATTACTTATATCTAATATAGCAAAAACAAGTGAAAAACTGAAAAAACAGGTAAATATCTGTCGTTAGCAAAACTTTTTCATTCATGTACAAAATCACTCACGTACATGATTGTACCCTTTCCTCAAACATAAAGAAAGCCTTAGGATGTTCTATATCCTAAGGCTGATTATGCATTGATCTATGTACTAAATGGCGGTCCGGACGGGACTCGAACCCGCGACCTCCTGCGTGACAGGCAGGCATTCTAACCAACTGAACTACCGGACCGTTTTGGTTGCGGGGGCAGGATTTGAACCTGCGACCTTCGGGTTATGAGCCCGACGAGCTACCAGACTGCTCCACCCCGCGGTAATGCATAACCGTTAAACAATGGTTTATGCGATAAAAAGCTTAGTTCATGTAAATTTTGACTGCTCACAACGATTTAGCCTATCCAATGATGCGTTCTAGTTGCTCGCAAACCTTCAAAGAAGTAACTCGTTGCAGCGGGTTTGCTCCACCCCGCGGTAATGCATAACCGTTAAACAATGGTTTATGCGATAAAAGATTGTACTGCCCGGCAGCGTCCTACTCTCGCAGGGGAAAACCCCCAACTACCATCGGCGCTGGAGAGCTTAACTTCTGTGTTCGGAATGGGAACAGGTGTGACCTCTCCGCTATCGCCACCAGACAATAAGTATATAGGTTTAGGGTTTGCACCCTGAAAACTAGATAAGAAGTGGAATCCGCATCATCCCTGAACGCTGTGTTGGCTAAGTTAAGTCCTCGATCGATTAGTACCT
>JACDOD010000011.1 GCA_017656265.1 Bacillaceae bacterium
ATCTATAAAAGGGAAACATTGCAGACAGAATTTACACATAATTAAGGACTTGACTGGGTGAAATGGTCTTCATCAGGGAAATGAAGGCCAAAACGAGGCTGGGACGCGAGAGAAATGGTCTTCATCAGAGGGATGAAGGCCAAAACGAAGCTGAAACGCGAGAGAAATGGCCTTCATGCAGGTGAAACAAGAAGCCCCCGGGCCATTAGGGCCGGGGGCTCTTTGAGGGGAGGTATGGTTATCAAATTTTAAATTTGCTGATCGCATCCTGTAATTCTTGTGCCATTTCAGCAAGAGTTTTGGTAGCTGCACTGACTTCTTCTGTAGAGGCAGTTTGTTCTTCTGTTGCTGTGGCTACCTCCTGGGCAAAACCGGCTGTCTGCTGGGTAATACCGTTTACTTCTTCCATAGACTGAACAAGTGAATGGGTTCCATTATTAATTTGTTCAATCGAACGGGCTACTTCTTCCATACGTGCTGAAACTTGTTCAACAGCATCGGATATATCTTTAAATGACCGGCCGGCGTCGTTAACTAGCTGAGTACCTTCCCGAACAGCACTTTCACCGTTAGCCATGGATTCAACGACTTGTTTTGTACTTTCTTGAATATCATGAATGAGTTCGTTAATTTGCTTGGTCGATTGTCCGGATTGTTCAGCCAGCTTGCGAACCTCATCTGCAACCACTGCAAATCCTTTACCATGTTCTCCTGCTCGGGCAGCCTCAATTGCAGCATTTAAAGCAAGCAGGTTGGTTTGTTCTGCAATATCAGTAATCAATGCTACAATTTTTTCAATCTCCGCAGATTTATTATTCAACATCTCAATGACTTGTGCAGTTTCCTCTGTCTGAGACGTAATAATCTTCATTTGATCTATAGCTTTGTTTACAATGACTTCACCCTGATCGGCCTGTTGGGATGTGTTTGTCGTCGATTCATTCACTTTATCAACCTGGTCTGAAATGGTATCTACGTCTCTGGAAATTTGCATGACAAATTCTGTAGAATCCTCAACTTTCTTCATCTGTTCTTCTGCACCGGATGATACTTCCTGAATGGAACCTGCAATTTGTTCTGCAGCTTTTGATGTTTCATCCGCATTTGCACTTAACTGCTCTGATGAAGCAGCTACCTGTTCAGAGGTATCCATGACTTTAAAAATCAGATCTTTTAAGTTATCCACCATTCTGTTGAAGTTGTCTGCAAGATACCCGACTTCATCTCTAGCTTTGATATCAATATGATCCACGGTCAGATCTCCATTTGCCACCTGACCAATCTGGTTAGCTATGGTATTGATCGGCTTAGCAATACGGTTGCTGAAGAGCCAGATGATAACAGCACCTAGAAGCAAAGCAATGCCCAACGTAATAAAGAGTGTATACAATATACTGTTCGCTTCTTTATTGAAGTCCATCATATAGGTCGAAGCTGCAACAATCCATCCCCAGCCAGGTTCCTGCTCTACGTATGTAATCTTTGGTGCTATCGATTCGGGATCATTGGGCAGTGGCCAGTCATAAAAGGTATAACCGCCGCCTTCCATTCCTTTTTGAACCATTTCCTGTCCAAAGTTTCTTCCATTTTCGTCTTCTTCATCCCAAATACTGGACCCCTCAATGGAAGGATGGGCAAGCAGAATACCGTTTTCATCCAGTACAAAGAAATACCCATTCGCTCCCATGTCTACTGTCTGATCAATTGGTCTCGTTCCGTCATCGCGCTTTGGGCCAATGAGTTGTGTCTTAACCCTCTCCTGTGCTTCCTCCAGTGTTAACGTTCCCTTTTGAACTTCCTGATCCAGTGATTCAATTAATTTAATGGCCATATGCACATTATTTTCCAAATTGGTCGCGCCCAAATTATCCAGAGCACCTTTACTGGAGTTATAGCCAATAATGCCAATAAGCAGGGAAGGTACGGCCAGGATAATTAGACTCATGGCAATGAGTTTTGTTTTTAAGGAATTAAAATTTAGTTTTTTGAACATGTTGCGGTTTTCCCCTTTCATTGATCTGTTTCATAAATCTGTCTCAGTGAAAATGAGTATTAAATGATTTTTTTATAAATATACTCAATCTGCTGTTTGAACTTTTCCGGTACAAGCGGTTTGCTCAAATAAAAACCCTGTACATGATCACATCCTTTTTTAAGAAGGAGGTTGAGCTGTTCCCTCGACTCAATACCTTCTGCGATGACTTCCACCTTTAAATGCTTCGCCATGGATATAATGGTTTCAACAATGGAACAGCTGTCTGCATCTTTTTCAATATCCTGTATAAAAGATCGGTCAATCTTTAAGTAGTCAATCGGCAACTTTTTTAAATAACTCAACGAACTGTATCCTGTGCCAAAATCATCGATTGCGATCTTTATGCCCATCTGTTTCAAACGTTCTAAAATAGGAATGGCACTTTCATAGTCCATGGTCATGCTTTCCGTGATTTCCAGTGTTAATTTATTAGGGGCAATTCTGGTCTCGTTTATGATTTGTTTCACATACAGCACAAAGTCAGGCTGTGAAAACTGTCGAATAGATATATTGACAGATACCTCAAGGCTAGTCATCCCAACAGAGTGCCATTTATGGAGCTGCTGACAGGCTTGTCTCAGCACCCATTTTCCGATATCAATGATTAAGCCGGATTCTTCAGCTACTGGAATGAATTTTCCGGGTGGAATAGATCCTAAATGTTTGTGATCCCAGCGCAGCAGAGCTTCCATACTAATGATATCTTTTGATTTCAAATTGACTTGAGGCTGGTACACCAATGACAGTTCATTATGTTCCAACGCTTTTCTTAAATGTTGCTCGATTAAGGCTTTTTCCTGAGTTTCATCAATCATAAACTGTTTAAAAAATGTATATGGTTGATTTGTTTTCTTCCCATATAACATAGCAATTCCTGCGTTTTTAATAAGATCATCAGGCGTTTTGGCATCAAAGGGATAACAGGCAATACCAATGTTAATTTCAAGTTCAAATTCATAATTGGAAAGGTTTACAGGCTTCTTTAATTCACGTATAATGTTATTAGCTAAATTGATCAGTGATGTTTTACTGATGTAAGGAACTAAAAGCGCAAATTCATCTCCCCCTAATCTGGAAAGGGTCATTTCCTGGGGGAGTATTTTTTTGATTTTTTTGACAACCTCTTTTAGAATTAGATCCCCTTTTTCGTGCCCCAGTACGTCGTTTATCTTTTTAAAACGATCAATATCAAAGCTCATCACAGCTGTAGCCTCTTGAGGGTGATCCCTCATTTGTTCCTGTATTTTTTGTTTGAATAATAGTCGATTTGGTAGTCCGGTTAAGTGATCATTATCCTTTTGTTCAACCATGTTTTCAATGGAATCATCTGATTGAAAGAATATGGCCTTCAATAAGAAATAGTAAGCCAGAGCACGGTATATATGCCCCAGGAAAATCAAATTATGGCTTGGGTTGATCACCATTGTTAAAATGATATCACTTAAGTTAATGAACAAAAGACTGAATAGTATAGTTAGGTAGGGCTGCTTTTTTGTTGTCATATATTTCTGGACAACCGCAATGAACATGCCAGCGTATAACAAGAAAAAAGAATGGTCCACAATATCATGAAAAACCCCAGAAGTCTCCACATCTCTGTTTAATGCTGGCAGAGATTGACCCCAGATCAAAACAGCGATGATGAAAATAATGCTTGTGAGAAGAGCGCCTGGATAGATGAGCCTTCCTTTTTGATCGGTAAGTTTTGTGTCAGAAAGGGTTAAATATAGAACAATTCCAATTGCTGCGGATATTCTGGCAAGGAGCCAGAACCATGACGATAGATGTATCAATTCATTGGAAGCGGTCATGATGATGTTGCTGAATGTAATGGTATGAAATAGTTCAAACAATGCTACACTTAAAAAGGAAGCACCCACCCATAAACGTTTTTGTGAGTATGTTAAACGATAGATGGTCCACCCCTGAATGGCAATAGAATAAGCCACCGCTACACTGAAAAATTCCAATAATAAGTGAAACCATAAAAATTCTTGGGAGTGATGAGCTGGAACGATGAGTAAATAGAGTGAGATCACGCTGATGATACCCAGGACTATAAAGTTTTTAGTCAATGTTTTGGTCACCGTATCACCTCCTTTAAAAAGTAAATGAAAATCTATTATATTATGATTGGGGGATAACAATTTTAATATTTAGTGTTTGATGATCAGGGGTACTGCTAAATTTAAGCATTCCACTTTGTTGTTCAATCCGTTTTTTAGCCAGTAATAAATGTTCAAAAATATGGCTTTTTGGGACTGGTTTTAAATTTTTACTTATAAAGATCATTGAAATCTCCTGATCATCTTCCACCAATTGAACAGAAACATCATGGGTTTGTCTTATCTTGACGAGGTAATCCAGTATGTCATGGGAAACACGGTATAGACAGGTCTCGATGTTGACTCCGGCCCTGGTACCCGACTCCTTATAATGAAAGTGAATGGTTGTATCATAATTGGATTGGAGATTCTCGATGTAGGATCGCAGTGTTGTAATCAGGCCTAAATCTTCAACCATTAATGGAAACAAGTCAAATGAAAGTTCCCGGATTTTATTCAATGTGTCATTTGTAGCGTCTTTCAGTTCCATAAAATGTTCCCTGATCGCATCATCCAAATTTAGTTTTAAAATCATTCTGATGCTGATCAACAGACTATAAAGGGTTTGACCGATCACATGATAAAGCTCATAGGATAATGTCTTTCGTTCAGTGTCCTGTTCACGAATCATAAATTTTAGCAATTTTTCATTATTCAGGATTTCGGATTCCAGATGATCCATTTCATCCAGTAAGTAATCCAGACTCTGTGAAGGTTTTTCAGAATCAGGACTGTGTTTATATTTTCGCTGAATGGCTATTAAGTCAGATGACAGTTGTTGAAATAATTTGGATAGTTCTTTTGTGTAAGTGGATAATACTGAGTAAGGCTCATTTGGATAATTCGTATGATTAGTCATTAAAATCCCCCAATGTAAAAACCATATATTTACTCTTAAACCACTTGCCGCCTCGTTTAGCTTTATTATGAAGGAAATGACGGGTCATGAATATCGGGATTTTCCCTATAAATTTCGGGGGATTTCCCCCATAACTCAAAATTTTTGAAATTTACAGGACAGTTCAAACATTCAGGATAAGCGAAATCTATTCATAAGAGAAAAAAGAGACGTCCTATCAGGGAATTCCCTGATAACGTTCAGAAAGGGAGGGTATGGGGGGTTAACCTTTTGCCTGAGATATCACCTGGCAAAAAACAAAAAACCCCTGCCGGACTTTTTGGTGATTGTCCAGTGACAGGGGGTGTAATAGTTATATCAACATCATTCCGTTTTTAAAGGATTAAATGTTGTTCAGAGGGATATAAACTTCAATGGAAGTGCCTTCACCAGGCCGGGAATCAATGGTGAAGGTCCCATTGACAAGTTCTGTTCGTTCCTTCATACCATAAAGCCCCAAACTCTTCCGGTCAGACACTTCATATCGGCCAATATCAAATCCTTTTCCCTCATCTCTAATCTCCATTTGCAGCGCATCATCAGCCTTTATGATAGTTACATATACGACCGGGGTCTTTGAATATTTAGCAGCATTGTTTAAGGCTTCCTGGCAGATTCGAAATAGAGCTGTTTCAATTTCCGGTTCAAGTCGTTCTTTCAATCCTTGAACATGGAATTCCACTCTAATATTGAATGTTTTTTCATACCGCTCAATATGGGAACGGATAGCTGGTATTAAACCTAAATCATCCAGGATGCTCGGTCTCAGCTGGAATGCGATTTTTCTTACATCTTCCAGTGACTGGCTGGCTAATTGCTGTAAGTTATGCAATTCTTCCCTAACATTATCATCGCGAACAGCTTTTTGAATCATTTTTAAAGAGACCAGCATGCTGTAAAGGGATTGGCCGACACCATCATGCAGATCCCTGGACACACGCTTTCGCTCTTCTTCCTGAGCCTGTATGGTGAGAGTGGACATTTTCTTCTCCTGCTCTTCTAGTCGCTGACGTGCTTTCTGCCACTGGGTATGGACTTGTTCCTTTTCTGTAAAAACTTGTTCGAATTGCGGGAAGAAAATCCCCCTTAATAAAAAGAAATATCCCAGTGCTTTGTAAACGTGGCCTAATAAGTTATCGATATCATATACGTCCTTATAAAGGGTAAAAACGAGTTCAGCTATTAATATGAACAATAGCCCTGCCGATACAGTCAGGTGGTCCGCATTTTTATTTTGAAAATATTGCCGTATAATCATCCAGAATGTATACAAATGAATAGCTGATATGATGTACTCCAGCGTCATTTTAAAGCTTGTTACACCATTCGCATCAATTAGAACAGGTAATTGTCCTGCAAAGGTGAGCACGATGAAAATAATGGAAACCATATAGACCAGACTGACAGCTGTCATCCAATTTTTCTTTTGAACCGTAATAGGAAAGTCGCTTTTTAGCGAGAGGATATAAGCGAGCCCAACGCTTTCAGTAAAGCGGGCGATGATCCAGAACCATGTAGCTATAGCAACCGTGTATTCAGACTGAAAGAATGGCATCCCTTTGTAGGATAAGGTATGGACCAGGTCGATTACGCCAACTGATAAAAAGGTTAAGCTTAGCCACAGCCTCTGGAAAGATTTTGTGTGGGGGAAGGTAAGCCATCCGTGAAAAAAGATGGAAATGGACACAAATATGCTAAATAATTCAAGAATGGTATGGGAAATCAAAAAATAGGAACTGTCATATAAAAATGATAGGAATTCATGATAAAAACGGGTTATCACAAACCCGAAAACGCCAATGGCTATAAAAAAAAACGTCAATTTTTCCTGCTTTTTCATGGGAGACATTATTTTTCACCATCTTTTTGGGGTAGACGTTTTTATTCAAACTCAAGAAGTCCGTGTTCATAGGCATACTTCACAAGTTCAGGCCTTGTTTTGAGCTCCAGCTTGTCCATGATATTCGATCGGTGAGATTCTACCGTTTTTACTGAAACATACAGCATGTCAGCAATCTCTTTGTTCGTATAGCCTTTTGCTATATAGGACAGAATTTCTTGCTCCCTTGATGTTAAAGCATGGAATCGTTCTTCTTCCTCTGCCTTCGCATGTTTTAAATAATCCTCAATTACCAGTTTCGTTGCTTTTGGATGCAGATAAGCGTCCCCTTTATAAACGGTATGAATGGCCTGAATCAGATCCATATCATCGGCGCTTTTTAATATGTAGCCGGAAGCACCTGCTTGAAGCACTTTAAATATGTATTCTTTATCATCATGCATGGTTAGTACGAGAATTTTGACTTCTGGTGCAGCTTCCTGCAGTTTTTGGGTTGCAATCAGTCCGTTTTCGCCTGGGGGCATGTTGAGGTCCATGATGACGACATCTGGCATTAAGTCAACGGTTTTCCGGAAGGCTTCTTCACCATCAGCTGCTGTGGCAATCACTTCCATATCCTCATGGTCATTAATCATCATTTCTAAACCTGATCGTACAATTTTATGATCATCTGCGATAATAATCCGAATAGGCATGACCTGACCCCCAGAATATGATAAATTATTAAATAGATGTCTAAAGACCCAATAATAATATCTACTATTATATGAAAATTTTACGAAACCTAACACCATCTTTCAACAAAATGCGAAAATTTTCACTTTTTTATTTCATTTAATTTGTGATTTGTTGAAAAATGTTATGAAAGTGAAAATGAAGAAACGGTAAACTCCATTCAAGGAAAGACAAGTTTTTTATCGAGTTCTATTTATAGATATCGGAAATAATAAGAGGAAGTTAAGTATTCATTCAGTGATCGGAAAGTTGAGGGAATAATCATGTACCAGCATCGTTCGGATTTGCAGCATTCACCATTTATATCCTATACAAGGGATGAATGGGCAGAGCTAAGCGGCAATATACGTGCCCCCATTACAAAGGAAGAATTTGAAGCATTAAAAGGGATTAATGAGAGGATTTCATTAGAAGAAGTATCCAAAATTTATCTTCCGCTGTCCAGGCTGTTGAATTTATATGTAACGGAAAAACAAACACTACATCAGGAAACCAACCAATTTTTCCGCAGAAATCACCGAAAAGTACCTTTTGTAATTGGAATTGCGGGAAGTGTTGCCGTTGGGAAAAGCACGACCGCTCGTCTCATTCAAACGCTGCTATCCAGGTGGCCCAATCACCCAAAAGTTGATTTAGTGACTACAGATGGGTTTTTATATCCCAATCAGATCTTAAAAGAAAGAAATATGATGAACAGAAAGGGATTTCCGGAGAGCTATCGTACAGGGAAATTAATTCAATTTCTCGCTAAGATTAAGGCTGGGGCACCCAGGGTTGAGGCTCCTGTATACTCCCATTTGTACTATGATGTATTGCCCTCTAAAAAACAAATTGTAGATCGTCCGGATGTGCTGATTGTTGAAGGAATCAATGTTCTTCAGGTGGGAAAAAGCAAATCAAGCCGTCAGCTACCAAGCGTTTTTGTTTCGGATTTCTTCGATTTTTCCATTTATGTAGATGCTAACGAGGAGGATATCCAGCGCTGGTATGTAGAACGTTTTATGATTTTGCGGGAAACCGCCTTTAAAAATCCGAATTCGTATTTTCATCGCTACTCGAAACTTACAGATCAGGGGGCAGTGGATAAAGCAACCGAAATATGGAATGAAATCAACCGTAAGAACCTTGTTGAAAATATTTACCCAACTAAAAATCGGGCTGATTTGATCCTGACCAAGGGAAAGGATCATTCCGTGTCTAAAATCAAACTGCGCCGGGTGTAATAAAAAACGGAGTGAGGTATGTCCTTACTCCGTTTTTTCGTTATCATCCAAATCGGGATACGGTTCCTCAGCTGTCTCCAGCGAATAGCTTTCCTGCAGGGATGTCCTTCTGTTATCGGCATTTTCTTCATCTTTGAAATACTGATGATGATTGACCAGGTAACGGTGGTAGTAAATTTCGCCGATACTAATAACAGTGGCCGCTACCATCGAAGACGTTACCACGGGCGCAAAAGCCGGATCTACAAACAATATTTCCAAAACCCAGATGGTGAAAAAGGCTAAAATAAAGTCCATGATCGTTGCCCCTGTATTTGAGCTTCTTCTTAGAATAAACAGATCTCCCACAACATATGCCACCACACCTGTTATGAACGAAATCAGTACGACATTTGCAAACGAAATGCCAAAAGCTAATCCCAGTGTTAAGTAAATGGCGATAAATCCAATGACGAATTTAATTGCCAGTGCTTTTATATGATCCATAGAACCCTCCTTAAAAACACTTTTTTTATATGTTTTCCGGCCGTGAAAGAAATATTCTTGAAGTTATACTAGAAGGCATATTTTTGAACGGTTGATAAACAATAAAAATAAGTCAAATGACGGGAGGTGGCAAGATGGATCAAAAGAAGAGAGGAAAGGAGTCTTTAGCAGAAAAAAATGATGAGCCTGAAGATAATCAAAGAGAGGATGATCTGTCCAGGGGGCTTGCTTTGACTCACGAACAGGCCAGTGATACATTAACCGAAGGGACCATTGATGGTAAAATTGAACGTTCAGATGGAAGGGATGAGGAAATCCCCCGGGAAGGTTACGAAAAAAGAAAACAGTAGATGGAAAAGTAAAAGCCCTTGCTGAAACGGAAGTAGCAAGGGTTTTACATGTATTCTTTGATAAATCTCCGCAGTAGCTGATTAAACGTATACCATTGTTTAGAAGGAATCTGGTGGGAAACGCCCTTGATAATGGTTTTATATAAATGAGGACATCGCTCATATAATTTATCGTGTTTTAATATCCAGGGACTCTTTGTTCCATAAATGGTGAATAAAGGAGTATCGATGAGATGAAGAAGGTCCGAACAATCAAACATCAGTGCCTTCTGATAAAAATTATGCCAGATAGATGGTTTTGTTTTTAACATATGGCTGTAAAGCTTGCTCTGAATCTGTTTGTCACTGGTATGACTTTTAGCTAAAAGTTGGGCGAGACTTTTACAGGAAACCTCGACCAATTTGATGCCTAACTGAAAGTGAACCCTTAGCATCCGGGTGTTGACCTTTGGGAATCCACCAGACAAAATAACTGCAGTAGTCTGGCCAGGGTAACTTAGCGCAAACTGTTGAGCCACTGTCCCACCGGCAGAATAACCGCAAATAATGGCCTGGCTGATGTTTTCTTCATCTAACATGGCTTTGATTTCATCCGCATATTCCTGGATGGTAATCTCATTTTTTTGGGTTGCAGAGTCGCCATGTCCGCTAAGATCCGGTATGAGCAAACGGAAGTCATCCGCTAATGGTTCCTGGGAGAGAAATACCTTCCGACCCATTCCAGGGGGATGAATCAGGACGATTGGAAGTCCCTTACCCCAGTCATCATAAACTACCCTTTTTTGTTCCAGCAAAATTTGTCCCATAACCAATCCCCCCTTTTATGCAAAAAATACGACTATATGACCTTCAATTACAATCGATAGTATGGCTCAAAACATCAAAACTTAATCAAATTCAGATGATTTGTCAACGGTGATAAACATAAAAAGGGGAAAGGCCATAAGGAAATGAGAGGAAAGACGAACAAATGGCTAAAGTAAAAATATCCGAACTCATTCATGCTACGATTGAATACAGTTCGGATATTGATTGCTTAATTGCACGTTTATCTCAGCCTTATTTCCTCTAAGTATGATACATGTTCTGGTGATCCCGGATAATAAACGTTTCAATCCTTTTTCTTGTTTCACCTCCATAATGGTATGACATTAATCTAAAATATAAGGTTTTAAAAAAGTTTAAAAGATTGGTACGGAGGCAATACGGGCGGAAACTCGAAGATCGTTTAGACTCCAGTTTTTGGTACTGGCTGATTAATTCTTCCTTCCAGAATAACAATTGTTTTTCGGATAAACCACGTTTAATCATTTTTTCAATAATTAATATAAGCCGCTCGTCTTCTTCGTCTGTATATACCTGTTCTTTTTTAAGAATACAAGCAGAGATCGTCTCCAGTATATATGGAAATTGTATTTCAGGGGAGACAGCTGGATGAGAAGCGAATTGACTCATCATATCAGCACCGTGAGCAATGCTGTGAGCCCACCCCTTCTGTTCATCAATATAGCCTCTTAAATCTTTTTCTTTTCTTAGGTAGTGAACAGCCTTTTCGAATGCTTGATGAATCATTTTATCTTGTAAGAACCTTTTTTGCTGATCCTTATATAAAATAAGAGCAATAACCAGAGAAGAAAATGACCGTGTAAATACAGAATCATCCTCTGTCTGACCGAGGTTATAAAATAAATATTCATCACTAAAGCACCGATTAAAAATGTCCGTTAAGGTATCTTCGGATAAATAGTCATTCAAAATGAACCTTGTAAATGTTTGATAAATCAATTGATCACGAAGTTCCGCGTCAACCGAGCCCAGATTTTGAAGCATTTGGTCGGTAACAGATGTAAGATCAAGCTGCCTAATCTGATCATCAGACATCGATTTCATTTTCTTTAGTAACTCTTTCAGGTCCATGTTTGCTCCCCCTTTTCTATTCTGAATTGGTAAGGATCTTTAGAACGAGGTATAGTGGGATTGCACGCTGGAATGACTCCCAGGATTTGAAGCCCAAATGGGTGTTCAAATACAGTGCTTTCTGAAAGGTTTTCAAGTCAGTCCACCGCAAGGAAATAGTCATCGGCGGCATTATTTTATTTCAGAGAATATCCCAGTCTTTATCTATGAACGGGACAGATACGCTTCAGGAACTTGATATTTCACTTCTGCGCAATTATGAATAAGAAATTCCTTTTTTATACATTGCCCTGTTCTTTTATCAATAACTTTTCTCCAGATATCGTTGGTACGAATAACTTTATCTTTTTCCTTGTAAAAACGGTGATTTTCTTCAAAAATATGATAGGAGTAAGGCCAATCTTGATCCGTGTAGATCGCTCCTTTTAAATGTTTGTCGGTTAACCATACATGAATAAGAAAAGACTGTTCAGTTGAATTATAGAAGCGGAGATCTACATAATTATAGAAGACGCCTGCTCCGCTGCCAAAGGGGAGGACCCTGCCGTCATCGGGAAATGGGTCAAAGCTGTGATGATGCCGCTCAACCACTTCCATAGGGGTGTGGAGGGCCATCCAGTACAATAAATTGGCCAATTGACAAATGCCGCCGCCAATTCCGGTAATCACTTCCCCCTGAGATAACAGCATCCCTTCGATATACCCTTTTTTTCGGGTTGGTTTACCCACTAACTTCCAAAAGGAAAAGGTCTCGCCGGGTTTAATGACGACTCCATCAATCTGACTGGATGCAATTTTGAGATTTGTGATCTTTTTTTCCTGGAGCAATGGGTCTGAGTCACCTAATTTTCTTCTTAATACAGACTGATGCTTTTTGCATGTGTAGGGAAAAAGGGACGAATCTTCTGTTTTCCGGGAAAAACGTTGCCGGGTCAGGATGTTGGCAATATGCCGGGATATTCTTTTTTGCTGGACTCTCACCGGGTAGAGCCAGGGGAACCGTTCCGTAATTCTCATCAGACTCACCCCGTATCAGTTTTTTTATCATTGGATGATGATCAACGTTGAAGCAGTGTATATGAAGAAATGAGGCTGGGACAAAAAAGAAATGAGCGGTGGGAAAGCCGAACAATTTTACTGAAAATTACGTAGTCAAAATGCGAAGACTCCTGGTCGACTAAAACCGGCCACGTCCTGTGGCCAACGTCGACACTAGCACGTCCTATACGTCGCGGGAACAGCACGAGCCGAAAATCCCGCAGACAGCGAATAGATGAGCTGTCGAGGAAGTTGAGGCCGTGCCCGCGGAAAGCGAAGCATTTTGACGAAGTAAAAGAATATCCGAACTAATTCATGTGATGTTTGAATATAGTTCGGATATTTCATTTACTTATGAAGTTTTGTCCCAGCCACGGGTTTTATAAAACATTAATAATTGGTCTTCATTTCCTGTGCCATTTTGGCCAATTTTACCAGCGAAACAGCCATATCGGCATAGGAGATTTCTTCATCAGGATTGAATTCATTATTTTCATCTGCCGGGAGGATATTCAGACCATGAACAATAGCCGCATATCCCTGATTGTCAGGATCAATGCTGTCTATATCGTCAAAATCCAGCTTGAGAATACTTGTGTGCTGGGCAACTACATCTAGTCCTAAAATCCGTGTATACCATATAGCAAGCTGTTCTTTGTTCATTTTGCCGTCTGCATCAAAGGTTGGCTGACTGGCATCCAGGATCCCTTTATCAACAGACCGTTCGATAATTCCGAATAAAGGATGATCGGAATCGATATTATCGAAAGTACCTTCCTGACCGTAATCATCATAGCTGTAGTAGCGTTCAAAAGATTTGAGTAATATCTCCAGAGCTTTTCCTTTTGTTAATGTTTCATCAGGATCAAAGTTTTCCGGATCTTCAACGGTTAGAATGTTTGCTTCAATTAAGTAGTTTAATTCTTTTTCAGCTGCATGGTCTTCCACCTTGAAAGACTCACTGGAGTCTGAAGTGGTACTGTATTTGACCCACTCACCTTTCACAGCATCATAATAGCTGGCAGGCTTGTTATATTGAAGGGTATATACCAGTTCATAATGGGACTTTTCATCCGCATAATCAAGATCCATGTACTTCAGCATGACATCGATATTGTCCTTAAATGCTTTTAGTGCTTTGTCTTTTGCCACAGCATCCTCGATATCTGGCCATTTTTCAATTTCGTGGAAACGCTGATTCAATGTCAGAAGGCTGCCATCTTCGGCTGATACCCGAAGGCGCATATAATTCCCATCCACAGTTACTCCATTTTTTATACGCGGAAAAAGGAAACTATAGGACTGTGTTCTTTCATCATATGCGTTCAGCGTGTCTAATGGATAGGCAAAGTGATGCATATTGGGTGATGCGTAAGTTTCGATGTATTCAATTGCTTTTTCTAATGCTTCCTCTTTTGTTAATTGAGGTTCTTTACTGGTTTCCTCTTCATTTATTCCTCGATAGTTGTCTTTGTAAAAGTCAATGAGTTCTCCCGTATGTTTGTTAAAATGAATGGCAGAACCAAAACCGCTGTTTCCTGTACGGTACATATAATGGACAGCATAAGTCTCTATTCCGTAGCGGTTCTCTTCTGTAATCTGCTCGATGTATAGCTTAATATGATCGTCTTCCGGTTCAAGCAGTTGTTTTGATAAAGCCTGCACGTCCTCTTTTGTTAAAGGTTTTTGTTCCCTTTGTACAGGGGTTTCCTTCAGCATTTTGATTTCAGAGGTTTCTGGCAGTTGATCGACAAACTTTTGTCCAATTCGCAGCTGCCCGCTCTGTGCGTCAACGCCATTAATCGTCGGATCCATCTGATAGATTAAATCAACAGATATATCTTCCCCCCGATAATCGTAATTCACACGGTAACGAAGGTCCAGTTTGATGTTATCTTTTAAGGATTTTAAAGCATCCTCTTTTGATAGGACATTACCTTTTTGTTCAAAAGTTGGTGTTTCATTGTTCCGGTAAGTGTAGTACCTTGATACTTCTCCATTGCCAAGCACTTCAATGCTGACGCTCTGCCCGTTAACAGGAACCCCTTTAAATGTTTTTTCAAAAATAAATCGGTATTCAATCGGTTCAGTCAGTGTCTGGTTAGTTCCGTAATAAGCAGATGTAACGTCATTTAGCTGAAAAGAGTCATCAGAATGGAGTTTTTCAAGAAAGTCTTTTGCAATCTTTTCAGCTTCTTCTTTAGTCACTTCTGGCGGGAATAATGCTTCCTTTGTGGTTGCAGGCCGATAATAGAGTGACTGGAGTTCTAGATTTTCATTGAAAGAAAATTGGGCATGTACATAATCTTGATTCATTTGCTTCGAGAAATCCAGCGAATATTCTTTTCTGCCTTCCTCAGGATCATAATGATGTACCCGCATTTCAAATTCGTCATCCTGGATAAAATCAAATTTGTCCGGGAATAATTCTCGTACTCTTTCAATTAACTGTTCTTCGCTGATTTCACTCTGAACGACGCTCTGCGTCTCATGGGAAGAATCGGTATCCGCAGCAGTACTTTTAGCACTGATGACATTTGATGCTGCAAAAACAGAAGTTGGCACAGCCCCTGAAAAAAGAAGCGCTGATGATAATGCCAGAGTCGTAATCTTCTTCTTATTCAATGTTTAACCCCTCCTAATAGATTGGTTCATTCAAATTTTACTCTATTAGTTATAGACGATTCATATTACCAAAAGTTTCATATTCAGGTGGATTTTGAATGAATTTAGGAAAATAGAAGCATTTATTCGTAAAAGGTCATATGCTGCTTTTCCTCTTTGTAATATTGAAGACGGTCCTTTAGGGTTCCTGTGTGAAATTCGAATTTATGACCATCAGGGTCTGTGAAATAAATGGACTTTTTATCTTTGTCGTCTCTTGGACGTCCTGGAAGGATATGAACATGTAATGATTTTAATTTTTCAAGAATAGGTTCAAAATCTTCCTCATCAATCGAAAATGCAATATGAGTGTATGATTGATAGATTTCATTACGAGGAATATCTTTTTCAACATTTAATGCCAGCCAGAGTCCGTTCAAATCAAAATAGGCTGTGGTGCGGCCTTTTACAAGCAGTTTGGCTCCAAACACATCCTGATAAAATTGAATAGATCGGTTAAGGTCAGATACGGAAAACAATAAGTGATTGATGCCTTTAATGTTCATCATGTACCTCCTGATTTTATGCGGTTTGCAATAGTTTGTGATTTCTAGTTTAAATGTTACCATAAATATCCATAAAAATCGAAGGAGAACTTAACATCCTTTTGACAAAAAACGACAAGTGACAGGCACCAAAACAGAAAAACAGGATTTCTGGTGATGAAAGCAGAACATGTATACATATGATTTACAGAGAGAAGGAATGGAAAAGGAGTAAGTGAACCATGACAGATCATTTTGATTGGCACAGGGAAGCAGAAAAAGCCTGGGATGAGAGGGCGGTTTATTGGAATCAAAACAGTAAAACTATGTGGGACAGCGGAAGCAGAAAGACAATTATTCCTTTTATAGAAAGGCATATCCCAAAGGGAAGCAAAGTGGCTGATATAGGCTGCGGTGACGGATATGGTGCGTACAAACTTTATCGGGCTGGTTATGATGTAACGGGAGTAGATATATCCAGAGAAATGATTGAGCTCGCGAACAAGCGAGTGAAAAGTGACCAGCTGTGCTTTGTGCAGGGAGATCTGACGGATTTATCGTTTAAGCCGGATACTTTTGATGCGGTTATGGCTATTAATTCACTGGAATGGACAGAAATTCCCGTCATAGCACTTCAGGAGCTGAAGCGAATCGTCAAAAATAATGGTTACCTCTGCGCAGGAATTCTTGGACCCACCGCGAAACCGCGCATGAACAGCTATTCACGATTGTATGGAAAGCCTGCAGTGTGCAATACGATGATGCCATGGGAATTTCAGCAGCTGGCTGAAGAAAATGGATGGGAAGTCGTGGATGGCCATGGCATTTATAAGCGAGAGGTAAAGGAAAAGCATTATCAAGATTTACCAGTGGAGCTTCAGCAGGCGCTAACGTTTATGTGGGTATTTATGCTGAAAAATAAAAAGTGACCAAAATCGGTGCTGAATGGACAATCATTTGCCCTGAAATCTTATCAATGGCATGTTCGTATTCGATAACAACAAAAACAAGGAGGTCTTGCCATGTCTGAAGAAAAAAAAGGGTGTATAAAATGCGGCAGTATGGACGCGGGCACCAAAGAAGTTTCCATGACCGGAGCGGGATTATCAAAGCTTTTCGATGTGCAGCATAACCAATTTACGGTTGTGTACTGCAAAAATTGCGGTTACTCCGAGTTTTATAACAAAGATTCCTCTACGGCGGGCAATATTTTCGATTTTTTCTTCGGAGGATAAACTTGAAAACCCATGTTTTGTTTGTAGCGGAGAAGTGTGCCTTGAAAAATTTATTTAGAAGCATGATTCGTTATTTCTTGCAGAGCGAAAAAAGGCCGGGCTGTTTTTGCCCGGTTTTTTTGGATTTAGATTTTAATTTTTGAGTTGCTCAAATAAACCGCCGTCATCCATGTTTCGGATGAATAAAATCCTGCCATGTTCATCGAGGTTTAACACTCCAGTAACCGCAGTCGTGTTTGTTTGACCATTTTTGCTATATTCGACCTCAACTTTGAATTGATAGACGTTGTTTCGAGTTCCTTTAATCTTTTGTATGTCTATATTTTTTGGGTTTAATTGATAGCCACCGAGATGGGCACTTCTTAAAAATGACAATACATAATTCCCTTTAATCATTTTTTCCATGTCTGCTGCAAGATCACCATAGTTCTGTTCCAGATAGGCATCTAATTCAAATGAATATAGGCCTTTATCAAGTATGTCAGTTAATTCTTCACTAGGTCCAGTGAACTCATTTTCTAGATAAGTCTGGATGGTTTCCAAGTGTTTATCCTGTGGAGAAGGGTGTGCCTGGTTCAGTATGAATTGGTGTGTAAACAAATATCCGCCTACAATGAAGAAAATTGCTACTATAGCAGTTGACATGATATAGTTAGACCATTTGATAAATCTTTTTTCTCCTGAATTTTTTTCTATATTGTTCTTAATGTTAGCGTAAACATCCCTTTTATCCTTTTCATCAAACTCGATGGATTCAAAAGCTCGAAATATTTTTTCAATTTCAGTATAATCATTATGTTGTTTCATGATTGTATCCCTCCTTTAGTAACTGTGATCTTAAAGCTTTTAAAGCTCTTGAAAGGGTATTTTTCACTTTGCTTTCATTCCACTCCAGCACTTCAGCAGTTTCCTGAATAGATAGCCCTTTAATTTTCCTTAAAATAATTACTTCTCGATAGGATCTCTTTAAATGTCTTAAAGCACGATATAACTGTTCTTCTTCCTCTCCTAATTGGATGATTTTTTCCGGGGAAGGGTCTTTTGATGGAATACCATAAATGGACTCTATCATAGATCGAATAGGTTTTCTTTTGCGCATAAAATCAATAGTGACATTTCTGGCGATATAATATAACCAATTCTTATCACTTGTTCTTTTTTGAAAGTATTCCATGCTGTTATATGCCTTTAAAAATGTATCCTGTGTTAAATCTTTTGCCTGATCATGGTCACCAATCATCATCAAAATAAATCGATAGATGCTTTCGCTATACTCCTGATACCATTCTTTTATTTTTTGCTTTTTCATTTTCTCTTCCAAAGCATACACCTCACTTCGCGTTGAATATCTAGAACTTCTCTCGAGTTTTAAATCTGCTACTCTAAAGACGAATTAATTACCAAAAAGTATCACTTAATAATGATTTTATCTTTCTAAAAATAATGATTAGAACAGAACCAACCCAACATTAGTTTTTTTTACGCAAAATTTTTCCATATTTTATCAAAAATACCCAATATTCAGACACTTATAATTATACAAAAGGAGATTTTGTGTCGGTAAAGAGGGAATGCTGACATCTCATTTGTTCCATAGGTTAAATAGAAAACGAAGATGCTTTGTCATACAGGTCTCCTGAACTTCGTATGATGTATTAACCTCGAAATCATTCTCTGAATCTCCTAATACATCCTGAAATTACCGCCTGAACAACCAATAAAAATGAAATTTAAAATTGCATTAGCGTGTATTTTTATGTAAAATTGAAAATAGCTTGCTAGTCTTTAATGGTAGAAAGGACATGCTGTGTCTAATCAAGCAATATGCGCATATTGTTTAGAATGCCATTACAAGGGCTCTGAAGCTGCTAATTCAGGGGGTATAAAATTTTTTTTCGCGCATTCCTTTAGTACTGCGCAATAGTAATTTGTCGAAATGTCATGAACGGCGTTAAGACAAGCTGCTACAAATCATCAAAAAATGTTTGAAATTTTATAATGAGGAGGATCAAGATGAAAAGAAAATCATTTTTTGCAATGGCTATCATTCTTGTTATCGCATTACTATCTGCCTGCGGTACAGGAGATGAAGGTTCCGGAGATAATCAGAATGCGGATAGCGGAAACGGAGATCAAAAGGAGAAATTAATCATTGGTACAGATGCAGCATTTGCTCCTTTTGAATACCTCGACAAGGGAAAAATTGTTGGTTTTGATGTTGATTTTATTGATGCTGTTATGGCCGAGGCTGGCTATGATTATGAAATTAAAAATGTAGGCTGGGATCCATTGTTCCCATCTGTAGAAAATGGAGATGTGGATTTTGGTTTATCCGCCATTTCCATTACAGATGAGCGCTTAGAAACTTATGATTTCTCGGTTCCATATTTTGAATCCAGACTGTTGATTATGGTACCAGAAGGATCAGACGTACAAAGTGCAACAGACTTAGAAGGTTTATTAGTAGGAGTACAGAACGGTACAACTGGACAGGTGGCCATCGAAAAGGTGCTTGGTGAAAATAACCCTAATATTAAAAAATATGAAACAACAGCAGTTGCCATTATGGCGATGAAAAATGGAGATGTGGATGCTGTTGTAACTGATAATACGGTTGCAGAGGAATACGTGAAGAATAATCCAAATGATAATTTTGTAACCATTGGCGACCCTGAAAACTTTGTCCCAGAATACTACGGCCTAATGTTTAAAAAAGGCAGCGAGTTAAAAGCTGAATTGGACGAAGCCATTACGAAAGTGCTTGACAGCGGAAAATACGAGGAAATCTATCAAGAGTGGTTCGGTTATGAACCGGATGTAGAAGTTCTTAAAGAAGCAGCTCAACAGTAAGAAAAGTGAACAATTGCGTAACGTTTTTTGGACGTTACGCAATTTTCATTCCACTATAAAAGGAGTAGAACGATGGATATTCGGTTAGATGTCATTCAGGATTATATGCCCTATTTCCTTCAGGGAATGGGGTTGACAATTGGTTTATCTTTGATTGGAATTTTAATGGGTTCAGTTATGGGCCTGTTTATAGCATTAGGTAAAATGACAAGGTTTAAGATCATCCAATTCCCCTTTATCTGGTACATCAACTTTTTCAGAGGAACACCCCTCTTTGTTCAAATCCTGCTGATTCATTTTGGAGTCATGCCATTTTTTATGTCACCTGTAAACCCGATAGCATCAGCCATAGTATCATTATCCTTAAATGCTGCTGCCTATATTGCCGAGATCTTTCGTGCCGGTATTCAGTCCATTGACCGTGGTCAAATGGAGGCAGCCCGCTCTCTTGGAATGAGCCATGTTCAGGCGATGCGTTATGTCATTTTGCCTCAGGCTGTTAAACGGATGATCCCGCCCCTGGGAAACGAATTTATTGTGCTGTTAAAAGATTCTTCCCTTGCTGCGGTCATTGCCGCACCAGAGTTAATGTACTGGGGCCGCGCAGCTTCAGGAGCAACGTTTAGGGTATGGGAACCGTATCTAACAGTCGCTCTGATCTATTTAGTCCTTACCCTTTCTTTGACCTATTTACTGAACTATGTTGAAAGGAAGTTGGCGACAGAATGATACAGGTAGAAAATTTAAAAAAATCTTTCGGCAGCCTGGAAGTGTTAAAGGATATCAGTGTAAAAATTAAACCGCAGGAAGTTGTAGTCGTCATCGGACCATCCGGTTCAGGGAAATCTACCTTTTTGCGCTGTATAAACAAGCTGGAAACTTTTGAACAGGGCCATATTTACATTGACGGTGTTGATATTGCCGACAAAAAGACGAATATAAACAAAATACGGGAAGATGTGGGCATGGTTTTCCAGCAGTTTAACTTATTTCCCCACAAAACGGTCATTGAAAACATTATGCTTTCCCCGATGAAAGTTCGAAAATGGCCAGAAGACAGAGCACGTCAAAAAGGAATGGAACTTCTGTCAAAGGTAGGATTGGAAGATAAAGCCGACGTTTATCCAGATTCTTTGTCAGGGGGGCAGAAACAGCGTGTGGCTATAGCCCGTGCCCTGGCTATGGAGCCCAAAGTCATGCTGTTTGATGAACCTACATCTGCACTGGACCCGGAAATGGTCGGTGAGGTTCTAGGCGTTATGAAACAGCTGGCTAAAGAAGGAATGACCATGGTTGTCGTGACCCATGAGATGGGATTTGCCCGTGAAGTAGGAGACAGGGTGATTTTCATGGATGGAGGATACATTGTGGAGGAAAACAAGCCAAAAGAGCTTTTTGGCAATCCACGGCACGAACGTACAAAAGCTTTTTTAAGTAAAATTCTTTAAAAGAAACAAGGGTAAAGCTGGAGTGTGGTCCGCAGTGGATTACACTCATTTTCCATATCTGCAGTGTCAGTATAAACATGCAGCAGACTATAGTATCACGCTGTTCGAGTAAATGATTTGCCCGTGCAGCATCAATCTTTTAAAATGATCGAAAAAAGGATAGAGGAGATCCCAGTATGGAATGGACATTAAAAAGTTATGATGAATTGACGAAAGACGAGCTATATGCCATTTTAAAGGAACGGGTGGATGTGTTTGTAGTGGAACAAACATGCCCCTACCCTGAAATTGATGGCTATGACGAACAGAGTCTGCATTTATATGTTGAAGACAACGGAAATATAGCAGCTTATTGCCGGATCCTTCCTGGAGGGACCATGTATGAGGAAGCATCGATTGGCCGGGTACTTGTAAAGAAAGAGTATCGTGGAAGCGGGCTGGCCAGAGAAATGATGGAAAAGGCTATGGAGATTGTAAAAAATGAATGGAATGAAAACAAAGTTAAATTGCACGCCCAGGAATATTTGAAGGAGTTTTATGGCTCCTTTGGCTTCGAGCCTGTAACGGATGTATATCTGGAAGACGGTATCCCTCATGTGGATATGATTTATACAAGAAAATAACCAGACATAGCAGATGAATTCGATCTCTAATTTCCCGTCACCATATGGTTGGCGGGTATTTTTATGGCACCAGTGAAGTGTTTTCTGGTGTGATGATCTACTTCCTTTAAGTTGGAGGGAAACAGCTGATGAAATAACTGCTGGAGGGAAGAATATGAATAAGGAACAAAAAAATTCATAAAAGCGATTTCTTGAATTGACATTTTTACGAAAGATGCATAATATAAGTCTTAAAAGTTGCTATAATGCAAAATAATTTGATTGATTAAAAATAGATGAACCGGTCAAAGAGAGGGGTACACCTATGATAGAATGGTTCACTGAACTCAACCCAATCCTTCAGGCACTAATGGGGACATTGTTTACATGGGGGATGACAGCGTTAGGAGCGGCAGTGGTGTTTTTCTCCAAAAAAGATCATCAGAAGCTGCTGGATGCTATGCTTGCATTTGCCGGGGGAGTCATGATTGCTGCCAGTTACTGGTCGCTTTTGGCGCCGGCAATCGAGATGGCAGAGGGCGGCAGTCTGCCTGCATATGTCCCTGCTGTAGTAGGATTTCTGTTAGGTGGAATTTTCTTGCTTTTAGTGGATAAAATACTGCCTTTATTTGAAGACCAGAAATACTTTCACGATATTAAGGACAAAAAGGCAAAGCATCGAACAGCTTTACTCGTTTTTTCCATTACTCTGCATAATATTCCGGAAGGTCTTGCCATCGGGGTAGCGTTTGGTGCATTAGCTTCGGACTTCACTTCAGCAACACTGGCAGGTGCCATTGCATTAGCCATTGGGATCGGAATTCAAAACTTCCCTGAAGGAGTGGCCGTCTCCATGCCTCTGCGCAGAGAAGGGCTTTCAAAAAGAAAAAGTTTTTTTTACGGTCAGTTTTCCGGAATGGTTGAACCCATCTCAGCTGTTATTGGTGCTTTAGCTGTCGTGTTTATACAGCCTATTCTTCCATACGCACTGAGCTTCGCAGCTGGTGCAATGATTTTTGTTGTTGCAAAAGAAATTATTCCTGGATCGCTGGAGAAGGGCAATGTTCACCTGGCATCCATCAGTTTAATGATTGGTTTTGCCGTAATGATGACATTGGATGTGGCTCTGGGTTAATGTGGAGCTTGATTTGGTAAAGTGGCAGATACCCTTTGAGAGTTAGAGTTTAAGTCTGCTCCATCAATTAAAATCAGGGATTTTTACAATCAGCTCAAAACAACCTTTGAGAAAATAAAGCCAGTCATGACGGCAGTCGTCATGGCTGGCTTTTTACAGTCAGAGCTGAACCTCTATTTGAGTTTTTTATAGATGTCATCATAATGTTTAATTAAGCTCATATCCAGTTCAGTTATTCCCCCTGCCCGCCAGGAAGTCAATTTTACCGTTACGACTTTATATTCAATGCTGATAAAAGGGTGGTGCTCCACTTCTTCGGATAAATTCGCCAGTTTATTTACAAAATCAATACCTGTCAGAAATTCGGAAAAACGAAATCGTTTCACCAGCCACCGGTCATCTTCCACTTTCCAGCCATCCAGCTGTTTCAATTCTTTCTGTACACGTTCTATGTTGAGTTTTTCCATCTGTCATCACCTCCTGATTCTGGATTTCTACAAAGTAAAACAAAACCCTTCCATAACAGGAAACATGATTTGTCATCATCACGATTATATGATGTATTATAATAGGTACAGGAACTAGTGAGAGGTGCAACATGAAAACTCTTAAGAGACTGAGATTCATCCTGACTTTTAAAAAATCACTGCCATTTTTAAAAGACTTTTTTCTGTCAGGGGAAGTGAAATTGTTAAAAAAAGCCATATCGATATTGTTGCTTGTCGGATATATTGTGCTTCCATTTGATGCCATTCCGGATTTTTTTGCTGTCATTGGTTTAGTCGATGATTTGACCGTCTTAACGTTGATTTTAAATCAAATCGTGAAAATGGCACCTGATTCGTTAAAAGAAAAATATCATTTAGAATAAAGTTATGGAAACATTGCCCATAACGGTAACAGAAGGGTTTTTAGCTAAAGGAGGTCTTCGATGTTTAACGGAATGTTTTTTGGAATTGTGACACTGGCCATTGTCATTTTTGCTGCCTTTTTTGGTTATGTGGCATTTCTGGTTAAACGGAGCAAAGATGAATAGAGGTACAAAGGACAAACATTCTTTTTGAGATACAAAAAACCAGTCATGCTGTGATGATCATGACTGGTTTTTGTGTATACAATGATCATGGTTGTTAAAAAACGTCTGTAGTTGCAGAAATATCAACGATCGTTGTAGAATTGCCCGATACAGTTGTAGAATTGCCCGATACAGTTGTAGAATTATCTATTGCAGTTGTAGAAATATGAAGCGGATTTGATAAAACCCAGCCACTATTCTGGCCTGAGACTGTCCGTCAATGAGCAAAAGGGTCGCCCCTTTCAAAATCGAAAAGACAGCCTGCTGCAAATCAATTACAGCCTGAATTTCCTTTAAGTAAACTTTGTTTTTTACGCTTTCTATGATTGTTCCATTTAAACTTATAGGATCTGAAATTAACGGTTCTATGACTTGAGAATGAATGGCACTTTCGTCTATCAGACCATCAATGCCAAACAAAGAAATATTGACCAATCCATCCTTCTCGAATTTAATCTGAAAGGATCGTTTAAACATATCCGGGTTATTATGTAAAATTGTGGTGATTTGCTGTTCGTTTTCCTTCAAGCTTTTGGAAATAGGAATGAATGGTTCTTCCCTGGATGGCTGAAATGCCTGATTTTGTTTTTTGGTCTGTTTGTTTCTAAAAAAATGAAATAGCATATTATGGTTCCTCCGGAGATATTGTCATCTATCCGTTAGTGTTGCATGTACTGGATGAAATATGCACTTTCCCTTAAGCTCTTTGAACAAAAGAGGAAAAGATAACAGGATATCGAATGTTTAATTATTGAAAAATACGGGGGGATGATGCATGAAAACCATAGGACTAATTGGAGGGATGAGCTGGGAGTCATCTCTGGAGTATTACCGGCTGATCAACCAGCTGGTAAAAGAAGAACTGGGTGGTCTGCATTCAGCCCAAAGCTTGATGTATAGTGTGGACTTTGAGGAAATTGAACGCTATCAGCGGGAAGATAAATGGGATAAGGCTACTGATCTTCTCAAGGATATTGCCTGTAGATTAGAAAAAGCAGGGGCTGATCTCCTGCTGATCTGTTCAAATACCATGCATAAAATGGCTGAAGATGTCCGCTCTTCTATTGCGATCCCGCTTATACATATTGGAGAGGCTACTGCTGATGCAATCGAAAAAAAGGAGATGAAAAGGGTAGGACTGTTAGGGACAAAATATACAATGGAGCAGGATTTTTATATGACGAAGCTGATGGAGAGAGGAATCGAAGTTCTCATCCCGGAGAAAGAGCAACGACAGTGTGTTAACCGGGTGATTTTCGAAGAGTTATGCCGGGGAGATTTTTTTGATACGTCGAAAGAAGCATACATCCAAATTATTCAGGATTTAGCAGAGCGGGGAGCAGAGGGGATTATCCTCGGCTGTACCGAGATCCCACTTTTAATCAAACAGGAGGATTCTCCGGTTCCGTTATTCGATACAACTTATATTCACGCTAAAAAAGCTGTGGAGATCGCACTTGGAGCAGACTATAAATAGCCCAGACAGCATGGTGCTGAAAGGGCTATCTATCTAATCCACGTCTTTCTGATCCATTAACGTAACTTTAAATAAGAAGGCGAGGTCTGATTCTTTAATCCCTTCAGGAAATGAACCATTGTTGTCATTCCGGAAACCGGTTAAGGAGTTTTCATTCGTTCCCATCCATCCGGCCAGATAGACAGGCTTATTTTTTGTCAGGGTGATTTTCTCTGAAAGCAGACTGGCGTAAGTAGACATCCCTGTGTCAATTTCATAAGAAGTTGACGCCAATCCTCCGGGTGAACCGAATATGATCGTTGTTTCATTTGAATTTGGATGATCCATCATCCCGAAGGAAACCATTTCATTTTCAAAATGGTCGTGAATAGAGCCGAAACTTTTTGTGTTTCCTTCAAGCTGGCCGTCACGGTATATCTCCAGTTCATATACGAGATCATCCGTTTCTTTAAGCTGCCCGTTTAGTGTGAAATATTCGATAAAAGATACGCCCGTCTTGGAAATCAGCGTTTTTTCTTTGGATGACAGTTCTAATGGTTCAATGGATAAAGACAATTCTTCGGGGGACATCCCTTCCTGGCAGGCTACAAGGAAAGAGGTCAAAAAGACAATGCCGATCATCGATAAGATATATTTTTTCATCATGGGTACCTCCAGTCATTAGCATTATATCATGTTAAATGATGACGGGTGATCAGCCGAAACAAAAAGCTGCAATGGTTCCATTACATATATAGACGAACAGGGATGCAAAACGTCTCATTTTTTTTAGAAAGGATGATGGTGTGAAGAAGATCATTATTATTGGATCTGGTGGTGCCGGGAAGTCCACGCTGGCAAAACAGCTTGGCCAAATTCTGAATATTGAAGTCATCCACCTGGATGCGGTTTTCTGGAAGCCAGGATGGGAACCAACAAAGAAAGAAGAGTTTATTCAAAAGTTAAAAAGGTTCATGGAAAAGGATCAGTGGATTATAGATGGGAATTTTGGCAGTACTCTGGATATACGGCTTAAACATGCAGATACAGTCATTTTTCTCGATTACTCGAGATATTTGTGTGTTTATCGGATTGTGAAAAGAAGGTGGATGTATCATGGCAAGACGAGACCCTATATGGGGGAAGGATGCAATGAAAAGCTTGACTGGGATTTTGTGAAATGGGTATGGGATTACCCGAAGAAAAAAAGACCAGAGGTTTTAAGGAAATTGCAGGAAGCAGAAAAAGAAAAGAACATCATCCACCTGCGATCCCCAAAAGAAACGGTCAGTTTTATACGGGCCCTTCAAGACAGTACAAAGGCAGAAACTGAATTCAGTAAGGGATAAGCGGGTTTAAACATGTTTAGGGGGGATCAATCATGAACGTGATGAAGGGTTTATGGGATATGCATGATCAGTCAAAACAGTTATTGTTGTTTTCATTTGCGGGTCATAAAAAGGAATTAGATCAAGAAGGAGAAAAGATACATAGTGATGATTCTGGCGGTGGGCCCGGGCTTTCACGAAGCATTGGTCTGTTCCTGGGTCCAGCCCTGTTTCTATTTATTCTATATGGTTTGTCCATTGAAGGGATGTCCCATGAAGCGTAAGCTGTGTTAGCTTCTACTGCCTGGGTAGCTGTCTGGTGGATAACGGAAGCTATTCCGAAACGAAGAAAAATGGGTGCTGTCCGTTTTTATGGTTACAGCTGCTGCCTGGATTTTGCGTTCACTTGTATTAAACCGATTAATCGAATCGTTAAATGACACCATTATTTCCGTTGCAGCAGCTATTCTTCTGTTTTTGCTGCCATCAAAATCTGCAGAGGATGGCCGGCTGTTGAACTGGGATGATGCCAAAAAAATCCCATGGGGCATTCTTTTGTTGTTTGGGGGAGGCTTAACGATTGCCAACGGGTTTAAAGTGTCAGGATTGGCTGAGTGGATTGGAGAGCGGCTAACCGTCATGGAAAGTGTGCCATTTGTATTATTAATTGTCATCATAACAGGCCTGGTCATCTTTTTGACAGAAATCACATCGAATACAGCCACTTCGACCATGATGTTTCCAATCATGGCTTCCCTGGCATTTGCCCTCGGATTTCACCCGTTCGGGCTCATGGTTGCTGCCGGACTTGCAGCTTCCTGTGCTTTTATGCTGCCGGTTGCAACACCGCCCAACGCCATTGTATTCGGTTCAGATTATATTGAAATGAAGGACATGGTAAAGGCCGGTTTTTGGATTAATTTATTGTCCATATTTTTCATCACGGTCGCCATTACAGTGCTCATGCCATTAGTATGGGGCATTGATTTATTAAATTATCCAGATCATCTATAATCAGAAGCAGGAGCAGTTCCCAATCGGAACAGCTCCTGTTTTTATTATTCATACGAGCGGACAGTTTAACAAAAACTAATGGATGCTTGAAAACGAAAACAGGTATAATACGAGGTATTGCGACTATTTTCATGGTGGAAATCATGTAATCCGTTTGTCATCTTAAGTAAACAGGAGTATAATATGAGTGTTGTGTTATACGTACCAGGGTATATTGGAGGCGCATATTTTGGAACTCATCATGTTTTTAATCATCGGTATTGTTATTGGTATTTTTTCAGGATTTTTCGGAGTTGGCGGAGGGTTTATTTTAACTCCAATTTTATTGCTTTCAGGTTATTCACCTGTAGTAGCTATAGCCACCAGCCTATTGTACACGATCGGTACCTCAGTGTCGGGTGTACTCGTGCATTTTCGTTTAAAAAATATCCAATATAAAATAGCAGCAGTTATAGGATTAAGTGGTATTGCTGCTACACAGGTAGCCCATCCTTTTGTCATGTTTCTTGAAAAGATGGGCTGGGACGATGTACTGATCCCGGTTTTATATCTGATTTTGCTTGCTTATTTTGCTTTTTCCATGTTGAGAAAAGGCAATCCATCGGATGATTCTTCTGTTTCCTCAGATTCACCTTCCCCCTCATTAGTCAAACAAATATTTATTGGATTTTTCGGCGGGTTTATTTCGACTTCCCTGGGAGTTGGGGGCGGATTTGTATTAGTTCCCCTATTAATTACTTTTCTGGGAATGAAACCTAGACAGGCAGTTGGCACAAGCCTTCTTGGAGTTTTCTTTATGGTATCGGTAGGTTTTATCACCTATGCTGTCAACACGCCGATTAACTATTGGATCGGAATTGCACTCATAATTGGAGCTCTGATTGGCGGACAAATGGGGGGAATATTAACCAGCTATTACCGGAACAAAGAAATCCGAAAATTGTTGGGAAGCTTATATATCTTTACGTGGATCAGTCTGTTGTTCAAGCTGTTTGGATGGAATCTCGCAGGCTTGATCATTTTGATTGTATTTTTTGTCTATTTGCTTGTCCGGTTTGCCGGCAGGTTTGTAAACAGGGAGAATGTAAAAGGTACTTAACAATGGATGCAAAAAGTGTCCTGTATGCGATCGATCATACAGGGCATTTTTTGTGGATCACATGCTTTAACAGTTATATACATCATTCTATTCCAGGGATGAGCTTTAGGTGTGAGCAGCCTGGAAAGAGAAAAGCCTGACGATGATTAAAAAGTCGTCAGGCAGATTGGTTTTTGAGGGGTATAAAATAGATTTTGCAATGTGTTTATATATTTCTCATCCGAGATTTCAGCAAGCCCATACCAGTAGAGCTTTTCAAAGGGAACAGCTCCCATCAGGAGAGATGAAAAGTCTGATACATCAAGCTTCACTACTACATCTCCTTTTGCTCCTGTCACCACTGTTGGATAGCCATTGTGGAAATAAACCGTAACTTCTTTATGGTTTTTCGGGAAAAAGGTGTCGGTAATCTGGAATGTAACTGTACAGTCGGCGCCATTAAAATTATGATTCTGCAGGTCATTAAAAATTCGTTCTGCATCCAGCACCCTGTACATCACTCCTGTACCGACAGAACCTGTTTCATGGTATACAGAGGGGATCAGGTGATTTGTGTCATTTCTTGGATCAGAAAAAAGATGATGCATAAATTCATCCTGTATATCGAATACAATGCGGTTAATCTGGTCCTTCTGCGTATGTAAAAAGGTACAGAATTCATCAAACGCTTCCCGACTTAAATGAACCCACTCGTCAATTTGCAGATTGTTGACCAAAAAGTTTTGTTCATCTGCACGCTTAAAAGAAAATACGAGATAACCCTTTAATGTCCCATCTTTTTCATAGCCGAGCACTTTCGTTTTGTAATCGGAAAAATAACGTTCCATTTCGTATTTCCGTTTTTCAAATAGTCCATGGGTTTTGGAAGCATATTCGTTATAGCAAGCCAGCACTTTTGGGAGATCTCCTTTTTGCAAAAATGTTAAGTGGCTTTTTTCGCCCCGATACGGAAAAGAGGATGGTTTGACCCGATACCTGTACTTGCTTGTTCCCATGCCAAAGCCCATTTTTTTGTAAAAATCCGGGCGGAAAGGATATAAGGACACAAGATTTCTCCCTTTTTGATGATTGAATTCAAGGAAATACTCGAGCAGCTGCTTAGCAATCTTTTCTTTTTTATGCAAGAGATCGACGCCAACAAGCCCAATTCCGCCCACTTTAATTTTTTCTGAGTGATAGGTCATAGAAAAATGATGAAAGCGCATAATTCCCTTTAATTGATTTTGATCATAGTATCCATAGTAATTCACATCAGGATTATTTTCCTGAACGTCCTTTAGCCGTTCTGCCATCTTTTCCCGTGACTCCTCAGAGTCAGTGGCCAGTGCAGGATAGGCATTGTCTGCAATCATCACCAGATCAGTAAATTGTTCTGGCGGGACCCGCTTAATTTCAGGCATATTTACACTCCTCTCAGCAAAATGTTACATCTAATTAAAGAGATTTTTCAGAAGATTGTCAAGAAAAGCAGGGAAAATTGATTTTATCGAGAATGTTAATATAGAATTAGAGAAGGGTGCCTGTCACTTGTCGAATTCGACAAGTGACAGGCACCATGATCCAAATGAAGGGAGAAACCTAACGATGAACATTCAGTCATTCTCAAACATTACATTTGAACAGGCACTGGAAGCCTGGAACAGAGGGTTTGAAGGTTACGCATTAAATGTATCCATGGATCTGGATCGATTATTGACCAGAATGGTATATGACGGTAAATTTCCGGGCTATTCTTTTGTAGCCCTGGAAGAAAACCGACCAGTTGGTTTTGTTTTGAATGCGATTCGAGAGATTAATGGTAAGAAAATAGCCTGGAATGGCGGAACAGGCATTATACCAGAAAAAAGAGGGGAAGGGATTGGGAAACAGTTAATTGAGCAATCACTGGAAAAATATAAAGAATTAGGTGTACAAACCGCTTATTTAGAAGCCATCCGATCCAACGAAAATGCCATTAAGCTTTACGAAAAGAAGGGTTATACCCTGATTGATCATCTGGACTTTTTAGAGGGTGGAGAACTGTCAGAATCTGATTTTCAATATGGAGATTCTGAGTTAACCGTAAAGGAACAGCCATGGGGAAAAGTACAGGCGCTTTCTTTCGTTGAAAAGGATATCCCATGGCAAAATCGAGTGGAAAACATTCCTGATGCCAGAGCCTTTGTCGTTTATAGACAGGAACAGGCTGTTGGCTACTTTGTATCAAGGAAGATTTATGATGGTCAGGGTGATTTGCAGGCAGTCGTTCTCCATCAATTAGGGGCAGACGAACAGGATGAAAACTTCGAAGACATTGTTACTTTTGCACTAAAACAGATTTTTCAGCCTGAAATCGGAAAATGCCAGCGGCTGATTTCGAATTTTCCGAATAAAAAGGAGAGAATATTGAACATCATTAAAAACAAAGGATTTGAAACGAAAATTCAGCAGGTTCATATGAAAATCGAATTATAGGAAAGGGCCTGAACCCAAAGTACTGTTGATGAGGGAAAAGCCAGTCATGATGAGGTGAGACCATGACTGGCTTTTTGTATGAATGGATCATCATTTATAGATACCTGACATTTGACTTACACATACATCATTGATTTAAAATGTAGTAGAGTGTGTAAAATAAATGAGCGGATGGAATCGGGCACACAATATCATCCTATACAGTAGGCTAATTATTAGAGACACGAGAAAGGAGTTATAAGACATGAAGGTTCTACTCATCAACGGTACAATTATCGGGGGCGGGAAGACAAAGACCCTTTTAAATGAAACGGAACAGTACTTAAAGAAATTACGTGAAGACGTTGAACTCAAGCAGCTTGATTTTCAGGATTATCAAATGGAATTTGTCGATGGCCGCCCGTTTGAAAAGTATAATGAAGACACACGAAAAGTGATTGAGGAAGTGACAAATGCCGATGGATACATTTTTGCAACTCCAATTTTTCAGGCGTCCATTCCAGGAACACTAAAAAATATGTTTGATCACATTCATCCGGACGCTCTACGGTATAAACCGGCTGCGGTCGTGGCTAATGGCGGCACATATCAGCATCATTTGGTAGCTGAAAACCAGCTGAAGCCAATTTTAGATTACTTCCGCTGCCTGATCGTACCGAATTATGTTTATACACATACGAGTCACTTCTCCGAGGAGAATGAATTGATTGATGGTGATATCCATAATAGACTTGAGGAATTAACGAGGGTGTTTAACCAGTACTTAGACATGAGCAAAAAATTGACAGAGGAATAATCAAACTGGGACAAAACTGCTAAAGGGAAAATATCCGAACTTATTCAATCTTCTCATGAATAGGTTCGGATATTTTTTATACTGCGTTAATATGCTCTGCTTTCCGCGGCACGGCCTGGCTTCATATGACCGCCGATTCTTCTGTCTTTAAGGATTTTCGTCTCGTGCTGTTCCCGCGAAGCACAGGACGTGGCCGGTTTTAGTCGACCAGAAGTTTCGCATGTTGACTGCATAAATGTTTTCTTTAGTCCGGTTGTTCGTCTTTTTCACCGTTCATTCCTTTTTGTATCAGCCTCTTTGGCATATATTGTATATCGATATAAGCCATATAGTAATATATTCCTGAGTTTAAAATTTTTATAAAAATGTATTTTAGAACATACGTTCGTATATTATAATAGAGACAGGCAATCGTTTTGCAGGGTGGTGTGGCAGGTACTCCCTTTAGAAAGGGGGGCTGCCTGTGGGAATAGAATTGCTTCTGCTGCTCTTTGCATCTGGAACTTTTTTGATCCATCTGATCAAACTAATCATGGATATTACAAAAAAGTAAGAAGCCACCCTGCCTGGCCGTAGGGTGACTTCTTTTTTAAGTTGCTCGCAATCTTAGGTCTGCCGCATCACGCGGAATGGTTGCCTGACCGAGGGTGTTCCGGCACCCTCGGTTTTAGTGTATTTTCCTGTTAATCATCGTATACCTGAATTTTTAAATCTATCTGATTTGATTATACACCAGGCCACCAAAGTAATTCAATGGAAAGCCGCTCTGAAAAATCATTTCCTTCTATTTTGCTGTGACATCTGCTGATTTTACTATTCCATTTTTTTCGAAAACTGGTTTAAGGGGACTAAAACTACTATATTTACCTATTTCATTGACATAGCTGGCTATATATCTTAATATTTGAATAAATCTGTCTAAATTTTTCGAAAACTGACGAACGTACGTTTTGTCAATCAGTGTTTGACGACTGATTGAAAAGGATGAATGAAAAGGGGGACAGATAATGAACGGAACGGATCGGAAGGAAACGTTGAAGGAAGAAGTGCTGAAGGAAATGGCAAGGGGTGCAACCTATCGGAGTGCGGTCAGTCATGTCAGTAAGAAGCACCAGGTAAGTTTTATGAAAATGTTTATGACAAACTTGCCGGAGTTTTTGTCAAAAAAAAATACGGTCAGTTCAGTACAAGATGCGAAGGACCCTAATTTTAAAAAAGAGGTGAACGAAGTGGTTAACTCCGAAGAAAAGCAGGTTGAGGAAAATCGTGAAGTTCATAGCCGTCATTTGAATGAAAGTGAACGTTCGCCAAAGGCTACTTATTCTATTCAACTGGAAAATGAGGAGGACCATGTCGCGACAAATCTATTAAATCAGGTTGAGGCGATCTTAAAAGATAGACAATTTCTCATGAAAAAAGTAGATAAGCTCGAGAACGAGGTCGGCTATACAAAAGACGTTGTGGAGCAGCTAAGAAGAGATAAATCAGAACTTGAACAAAAAGTATCTGATAAAAACGAAGAGGTATATCAGCTTGAGGAAAAAATGGCAGAACAGCAGATGAATTATAATCAGCTGGTGGAAGATTATAAGAAGCTGCAGACACAGTATTCCAGCAAAGTGAAGGAACTTAACGAGAAAAATAATGAAGAGAAACGCAAATACATTCAGCTGGATGAGGATTTTGAATCTTACCGTCACGAGGTAAACGAAACCATCAGCAGTTTAGAAGCAAAAATCAGAGATCTTAAAGTCGAAAATGAAAATATCATGGAGAAGTATCACCAGGTTCTGCATGATAAATTACAGCTTATTCAAAAAATTAACGACTTTACTTCCAATTTGTCCGGGTTTTCAAACCTGGGCAGTCATTCGGGCGACGAAGATTCCACAAAGCCGAAAAAACCTAACATTAGTGTTGTAGAATAATTGTTTAGAAGAGGTTGTGTATATGGGAAATGATTATACGCCGCGGCTGATGGAAATGACATCCTGGTCCAGAGAAAAAGAATCACAATATTTAATCGTAAAATATAAGTGGCATGATACATCTGTTAAATTTCGTTGGGATATTGACCGGACCACCTTTGACAGTTTGATGGAACTTATTGAACAAGCCGGTAGAACATGCCGTTTCCAGCTGTCGTTCAGAACATCCTGGAATTCTGAAGGGAATCATTACATCAGTTATTTGTCTGTGATACTGAACGGGGAAATTGCGAGATTCCCATTTAAATGTTCCAGTGAATATGCGGAAAATTTAAAATGGCTTGCAGAACTAAAGGATCTTGATGAACTAAAGGCAAATCAGGAAATAAGTGATAAGAACAGTACCTCAGCCAACCATACACCCACCCCTCCAAACAAAAAACGCAGCAAACTGCTGGTAGCGCTCATTTCGGTTGCAGGTGTATCTTTTTTGTCATTTTTTATGGTCGCCCAACAGAGTGTCTTTTCACAGCAGCCAAAACAACAAGCCCATTACCATAGTCAAAACCAGATAAGTACGGCAATTTTGCAAAAAAAACAGAAGGTCATCTGGCTGGCTTCAGCCCGGATGGATTCGAATACAATAAATGAAATAGCCAGAGCAGATACAGAAAATCAAGAATCAGAAGCATTTCTGCGAATGTTTAATGTGGATGAAGGGAAGGTCGCTTTAACATTTGATGACGGCCCTTCCATTTATACAGAAGAAATTGTAGAGATTTTAGACAGGCACAATGTCAAAGCAAGTTTTTTCTTTGTAGGAAACCGTGTAAAGGATTATAAGGATTCAGTGAAGCTCGTTCAGGAGCGTGGCTATACAATTGGTATTCATGGACATACTCATAAATTATTAACGGCATTATCAAAACAGGAGCAAAAAGAAGAGATCTTAAATGCTAAAAAAGCAGTTGAAGACGTTACCGGCGAGGCGGTGCGTTACTTTCGTGCGCCGTATGGAGGGTACAATCAATATACACTGGAAATCTTAAAAGAGCAAAACTTGCATTTTGTCCAATGGAATCAGGACCTGGAGGACTGGGGCGCTGAAGGAATAGAAGTATTGCTGCAGCGGTTACATCAATCAAACCCGAGCGGAGGAATTTATGTCTTGCATGAAACAGCGGTGACTGTTGAAGCGCTTGATGACATTATTCAATATCTCAAGGATCAAGGTCTGATACTCGTCGGGCTATAGAAAATAACCTCTTGCGGAAAAGAAGGGGTTATTTTTTATATAAGTTGTTAATTAACCAGTATATTTGGGTTGCTTATGCATTTTGATGATAACTTTTATTCGATCATTGTTTTATATTGTTCGATCGCTTTTAACATATAATCTGCAAACTCCAGTAATATCTTTCTGCCTGGACTGTCTGGTTCAGTTTGACCTGAATAATGATTAATTGAATATGTCACAAGAGGAAGATACGGAGAAGGAAGTTTTTGCAATGCCCATTCCCCTGCTTCTTTCTTGGAACTGACCACTCTTTCCTTCAGGTAATACAAAACCCGGCACAGGTTTAAAGTATAATATACAGGATTTACCTGTATGTTCGCACGTGCATCTTCCACATCATGTAAAATTGATTCCAGGTAGTAGCGTTCTTCGATCGGTTTAATTACATGTTTTACTGGTTTTCCGTATAGGGTTTTGCCTCGATGATAAGTGACAAAAATATGTGCAGCTAAATCCGGATCTAAGCCATTTTTGCACAAAACCCCTTCCTTACGGTATTGTTCCCGGTATTTATTTGAGTAATGCAATTCAAAAGGAGTGGGGTATGTAAAGCACTGAACGGTTTTTGTGGTCACAATGCTCATCTCCACCCCACGTGGGGGAAGGGACGATTCGAGGCTGATCAGTCCTTCAATAATTTTCGCCATAACAGGTTCATCAAGCTTTTGATTGACCACAACAAGTAAATCGATATCGCTTTTTAAGGGGTGAAAGCCATTCATGGCAAGCGATCCATGTAAATAGACCCCTTCCAACTGCTGATGTAACGTGTTTTTGAATACCTGCACGAGCTGGTTCAGAACCATTTCTATTTTCATATCCAGCACCCATCCTCTTTTTTTCATATCAAGAATAGTATAAATCATGACAAAAGGAAAGGAAGACAGGAATGATTAAAAGGCTATCCTTGACTGATCAAGAAATGAGTCAGGTACTGGATCTTCAAAGTCATTTTTGGAGAAACAGATCGGAAAGAATTAATGGAAATGATGCAGGAAAGAAAAAATCTGCTGATATTAGCCTATGTTCAGCAAGGTCTAAAATGGAAAGGTATGCTCATCTTAAATTTAAAACACGGATTTGATGTGATTGGGACCTATACGGATGAAAAAGGAGAGCCAAAGATTATTCTGCGAAAAAATCTTTTGGAGTTAAACAGTCAGTATGCTCCATAATCATATAAATATCTTCCTTCCCCCATGTTTATGCTATAATAGATGAGTTAATTTGAATGTAAAAGGAGAATGCTGTATGCAGCACAGGGAAGATATACGCAATATTGCTATTATTGCTCACGTTGACCATGGGAAAACGACGCTCGTTGACCAGCTGCTCCGCTATGCCGGAACCTTTCGCGAAAACGAACAGGTGGATGAGCGGGCCATGGACTCCAACGATCTGGAGAGGGAACGGGGAATTACGATTCTGGCCAAAAATACGGCTATTCAATATAAAGATACCAGAATCAATATTCTGGATACCCCTGGCCATGCGGACTTTGGGGGGGAAGTGGAACGGATTATGAAAATGGTGGATGGGGTTCTGTTAGTTGTTGATGCTTATGAAGGCTGTATGCCTCAGACCCGTTTTGTATTAAAAAAGGCGCTGGAACAGAAATTAACACCCATTGTGGTGTTAAATAAAATCGATCGTCCGAATGCCCGCCCGGAAGAAGTAGTGGATGAAGTATTGGATTTATTTATTGAACTGGGAGCAAATGATGATCAAATTGATTTCCCGGTAGTTTATGCTTCGGCTCTGCAGGGGACATCAGGCTTTGAAGCGGATGACCAGCAGGAGACCATGGAGCCAATTTTCTCAACCATCCTTGAGCATATACCGGCTCCGGTTGAAAACAGTGACGAACCGCTGCAGTTCCAGGTGACCCTGCTGGACTATAACGAATATGTCGGCCGGATCGGAATCGGTCGTGTTCATAGAGGGAAAATCCGTGTCGGTCAGCAGGCAACTTTGATCAAAAAGGACGGTTCTCATCATCATTTCCGGGTAACGAAATTGTTCGGCTTTATAGGTTTAAAGCGAATCGAAATTGAGGAAGCCCGGGCAGGAGATATTGTGGCTGTTGCGGGCATCGATGGGATTAATGTAGGTGAAACCATCTGTCCTCCGGATCATCTGGAAGCCCTGCCGCTTTTGCACATTGACGAACCGACACTGCAGATGACTTTTCTCGTAAACAACAGTCCGTTTGCGGGCAGGGAAGGAAAGTTTGTCACCGCAAGAAAAATCGAAGAACGGCTGATGACCCAGCTGGAGACGGATGTCAGCCTGCGGGTAGAATCCACAGAATCGCCGGACGCCTGGATTGTATCTGGAAGGGGAGAGCTCCACTTATCCATTCTGGTGGAAAACATGCGCCGTGAAGGATACGAACTTCAGCTGTCCAAACCACAGGTGATCTTAAAAGAAATAGATGGTGTCACCTGCGAACCAGTTGAACGGGTACAGGTGGACGTTCCAGAAGAATACACTGGTTCCGTTATTGAATCACTTGGGAACAGAAAAGGTGAAATGCTGGATATGGTCAATCAGGGAAATGGTCAGGTTCGTCTTGAATTTAAAGTTCCGTCCCGGGGATTAATTGGTTATGCCACTGAATTTATGTCTATTACCCGGGGCTATGGTATTTTGAATCATACCTTTGACCGCTATGAACCTGTCGTTCAGGGGCAGGTTGGGGGCCGGAGACAGGGAGTCCTCGTTTCGCAGGAAAATGGCAAGGCCACCACGTATGGCATTATGCAGCTGGAAGACCGTGGCACCATTTTTGTGGACCCTGGAACAGAGGTTTATGAAGGAATGATTGTCGGGGAACATAACCGGGAAAATGACCTGACTGTTAATATAACGAAAGAAAAGCATTTAACCAATATTCGTTCAGCAACAAAAGATCATACGGTCACCATTAAAAGTACCCGAAAACTGTCTTTAGAACAGGCCATAGAGTATTTAAATGATGATGAATATTGTGAAGTAACCCCTGAGTCCATACGGCTCCGCAAAAAAATCCTGAACAAATCCGAACGGGAAAAAGCACAAAAGAAGAGAAAACAAGGAAGCAAAATATAACTTGACCTGGAATGCTGACACCAAATTGATTTTTTAAGAATGAAAAAGAAGGTAGGACAAAACTGCATTAGGTAATGAAAAATCCGAACTGGATTCAATTGACACATGAATTCGTTCGGATTTTTTACTTAAAGAGATTAGAAATATAAAATTTGTGTTCTTCCATGGAGGGAATAAATATTTCCTGGACATTACTCCCCTTTAAAATTAGGTTTCCTTTTCTCTAGAAATGCCTGGATGCCTTCTTGATGGTCTTTTGTTTGCCTCATTTTGCTCTGACCGGTTCTTTCTTTTTCCAGATAATTTTCCAGTTTCGGTCTATAGTAGTCAGCATAAATGGTTTTGGTTTCAATCATGGCTTTTAAAGGGGAAGCGAGCAGCTTTCCTACATATTGATTGAGCGATTCAGAAAAATCTTCAGATGTTACCGTGTCCACTAAGCCGGCTTCATAAGCTTCATTCGCCGACATCATTTTTCCTTCCCAGATGGTTTGCTTTGCCCGGACAGGACCCAGACGCTGTTCCAGGAAGAAATGGCCTCCGCCATCAGGAATCAGGCCAATTCCAATAAAATTCATAGCGAGCTTTGCTTTTGGGGAAGAAATGAGAAAATCGGAAGCCAGGGCCATGCTGAATCCTAGCCCTGCAGCTGCCCCATTTATAGCACTGATAGTGATCCTGGGCATGGTATAGTAGGTTAGCATGATCTCTTTGATTGTATTCATGACTTGAGTAAAGTCTTCCGGGCTTGAAGATTGCAGCATGGTTTTAATATCCCCGCCTGCAGAAAAGGCTTTCCCCGCGCCGGTTAAAACAACTACCTGTGCATCACTTTCATTGATTTGTTTTACTTTTTCCAAAAGCTCATTGAGCATATTCTGATCCATGGCATTGAGTTGATCGGGACGGTTTAATGTAAGGGTGGCTACATTATGTTCAATGTTTAATAGAACCGTTTCAGACATTCCTTTCACCTCGTTTTTAGATTGCTTTGTATCACCGAAACTGCATCTCTCACATCATTTATATGGATATGATAGGGGAGCCAGGGTCATGCCTTTTTCCCAAAAGCCCCAAAAAATTTGTACCTTTTTGAAGTTCATTTACTAAATGTTCGACAAATTTGTACCTGATTCCTTCCAAAACCCTATAAAGATTTAATCAATTAATCCCAATTTATCCTGATTTTAGGACTGGGATTTTTCTTTTAACTCCTGACGCAATTTGAACTTTTGAATTTTTCCGCTGGCATTGCGGGGCAATTCGTCGACAAACACATATTTCCGGGGACGTTTGTAATCGGCTAATTGATCGTTGTTTTTGCAGAATGAATCCAATTCATCTGCTGTCAGCTGTTTGTTTTTGGTCACAACATAGGCGATCACTGTTTCGCCCCAGAGTTCATCGGGCTCACCCAGAACAGCTACATCTAAAACGTATTCGTGCTCGTATAGAACATCCTCTACTTCTCGAGGGTAAACATTTTCACCGCCGCTGATGATCATATCATCTACCCGATCACAAACGAACAGGTATCCTTCTTCGTCCATGTAGCCGAGATCTCCAGAATGGTACCAGCCTTTATACAAAGCTTTTTCGGTTGCGTCTTCCCGGTTATAATATCCGCTCATCATACAGGATCCCCTTACAATGATCTCACCAATCTCACCAGGAGGGAGAATATCGTCGGGTTCAGAAGGTACTTCTTCTTTTGGCTTCACAATACGAATTTCATGGTTGAAGCATGGCTTGCCTGCAGAACCAGATTTGGACAGCTGTTCGTGTTCATATAAAAAGGTAATGGCCGGGCCCATTTCTGTCATGCCATATGCCTGAACAAGGTCAACCCCCAGCTGTTCCTTACAGGCTCTTACTAAGACAGGCGGCATTGGAGCAGCCCCATACAAGCCAAGTCTCAGGGAAGAAAGGTCAAAAGAGTTCAGATCCTGCTGCAGCATCATATTCCACATGGTTGGTGCGCCGAACATGACCGTGATGTTTTCCTGGTCAATCGCTTTCAGGATCTGTTCAGGGTCGAAGTGGTGGACAATCACATTCGTTGCCCCTGCATGAATACGCGGGAAATAGCAGCAATGCAGTTCAGCACAATGGAACATCGGTGCACAGGACAGTCCTTTATCCTCGGAAGTTAATTTCATGGCTGCTACACAGATCAGGCTCTGTTCTACCATGTCACAGTGTCTGTGCATCACACCTTTGGGGCGTCCGGTGGTCCCGGAAGTATACATAATGGCATAAGTATCATGTTCGGAAACATCCATGGAAGGTCTTGCTGCAGATGCATGGCTGACGCGTTCATAGTAGTTCACAGCGTAGTCAGGTGTATCTTCATCAACATACCAGAATGATATGTCAGGGAATTCGTGGTGAATGGCCTGGACGTGGGGTTCTAATGCTTTTTCAAATAGGACGACTTTTGGAGCGGCATCTTTCAAAATATAAGAAATTTCTTTGGCTTTTAGCCGGAAGTTAATCGGGTTTAAAATAGCACCGATTTTTCCGCAGGCAAATACGACAGTGGCAAGTTCAATGGTGTTAAATAAATACGTAGAAACGACATCTCCTTTTTCAACTCCTGAAGCAATCAGGGCATTAGCCAGTTTGTTCACTTCCTGATCAAATTCCTGATAGGTCAAGCGAACGTTTTTTGTTAAATCGACCACAGCTTCTTTATTGGGGTAGTTCTGGGCTGTTAACTCCAACAATTTCCCAGTAGTAGCGTACAAAAAATCCCCTCCCAAAAAAATTTCATTTATTATATATTTAGGGGTCTCAAAGAAAATTCCTCCTACTATTCAGAACATTAAAAAAATACTCCCCGGGGAAATGCGTTTGCCGGGGAGTTGCTCAACCATTTACATATATAATTTTTGATATATTGTTGCTGCATTTTTATACTGCCGATTCTGGAAATAGATGTCACCGAGCAATTTAACTACATCTTTATATTCCGCTTTTTCTCCGCTCTGTTCAAAGTAGGGAAGAATCTCGTCTCTTAAACAAGTGATAAAGTCATGATCATTCAGGGCATCATGGATCTGGTGTTCCAGTATATAAAACTTGTATGTATATTTTTGATTCCGGCATAATGTTGCTAGACGCTTCCCTTCTTTCAAATGGACTTTGGCCTCGTTTCTGTCGTCCAGCTCGAAATAACAAGAAGCAATAAGATATAAGGTGTTTATTTTCTCTGAATCTATCTTTTTTAGATGGTATGAATTCTGCAGATATGATAAAGCTTTCTCATAGTTTTTCCGGTTGTAATAAATATATCCGAGGTTATGATAGACTTTTGGAAGAACCCTGGCTTGAATATGATTGGAATTCTTGGGCAACAATTTCTTGAAATAATCCTCTGCGATATCAAATTCCCCGAGGTTGTTATATTGAATGCCAAGCAGTAGGTTGCAATCGGTAATTCGTTCATAAAATAAAATTTCCTGGTACATCTCCAGAGCTTTTTGAGCATAAATAATTCCCCGGTTAAGTTCCTGTTTTTTACTGTAAATCATCGACAGATAGAAAAACAGTTCCGGGTCTTTGAAGTGCAAACGTTTATATTTCTCTTCAGCTTTCTTGATAGAAGAAATCGCATGTTCCAGCTGACCAAGTTTTAAATAAAACATACCGGAAAATTTAAAATAATAGTAGCAGTACTCCCTTTCCAGAAGTCCTTCCATCTTTTGCAGCCCCTGAAACAGTTCCTGTGCCTGTTCCATTTCATTGGTAAAGAGGCGGTACCGAAACAGAAAGAGCCTGAACAGGATCTGGGATGGATGACTGGAAGAAAGGGATGCAGTAAGCTGGATTTTTTTAAATAGTTCTTCAGCCCCTTTACGGTCGTTATGCTGAATATAGTTATGCCACCGATGTAACATTTCCATCAATTCTTCATCATCTTCCAAATTTATGCCTGTCATGTTGATATCAAGACGCTCGCAAATTAAACCGAGAATTTCTTCACTCGGTTCGACGGTGCCATTTTCAATTTTACTTAAGTAAGAAACGGAACAGATACCACTGGCCAGTTCCTTTTGCGTCCAATTCTCTTTTTGACGATAATATTTAATTAAATTCCCAATCTCCATATTTTACCATACCCTGTCAAAAAAATATATTCTAAACCTAGTCATATTTTATCAAAGGTGCCTGTCACTTGTCGAAAAATATTGATGCAAGATGATAGAGGGTTCATGTTGATTGGCTGCATACTTAGGAGAGTTTTTGTTCCTTAAAGTGGAAAATGTGTTGTATTCCGGAGAGGAATATGGTTTAATGATGATAAGAATTAAGTTGAGGAGGTTTCAATTGTTAAGATGAAGTACAGCACGTATCCGTCCGTGAATTAAATAGGATGGCGGGCATCTGCTCTGGGTAGATGCTTACGGGATACGTGTGTCTTAAGATATTGAAACTGTGACAAACTGTGACTATATCATTCCTTTTTATTTATATATATATATTAGGTTTGGTCATTCTCGTAAGTAAAAGCGCAGGCAGATGCCTGCGCTTTTTTTTATACCTGAACTGAATATCGTCGGTTTTAATGTATTTCAGAATTTTTCTAAGAATGCTTACGAGGTGATTGGATGCTGGTCATGAAAGCAAAAAACCTGAGAAAAGAAGTGAATGGAGAACCATTATTTGAGTCGGTGAACTTTGAAGTCCACCAAGGAGAACATCTTGCGTTATTTGGGAAGAACGGATCGGGGAAAACAACTTTACTTAAAGGGCTCCTGGGTCAGGAAACCTTTGACGAGGGAGTGATTCACAGAAATATCCCTGTCACTCACTGGGGGTGGCTTTCGGCCTCTATACCCGCTGATCCGCAAAAGTCTTTGAAAGAGTTTGTGCTGTCAGGGCTGGGTGAATGGTACAAGGCAAAGGAGAATCTGGATCAATTGCAAAAGAAAATGGGGAACCAACCATCAGAGGAAATTCTGACTTCATATGAAGCGGCGTACAATCAATTTATCAAACTGGGGGGCTATGATCTGGAAGTTGAGGCGGAGAAACATTTAACTCAGCTGTCCATAGACCCAGTTTTATGGAATACGTCATTACATGAGCTTAGCGGTGGTCAAAAAACAAAGGCCCAGCTGGCAAAAATCCTTATTCAAAACCCTGACTTTATTCTAATGGATGAGCCAACCAATCATCTGGACCAGGATACATTAATCTGGCTGGAAGACTGGGTGAAAAACTATCCGAAGGCCATATTGTTTGTATCCCATGACCGTTATTTTCTGGACCAGACGGCCCATGCCATGGTTGAATTAAAAAATGACGGGGTAAAGCGTTACCCAGGGGGATATACAGCATTTCGCGAACAAAAGGAAATAGAACGCCGTGAACAGGAAAGGACCTATAAAAAATACAAGCAAAAAAAGAAAGAATTAGAGGAGTCGATCCGGAACTATCATCAATGGTTCAATAAGGCACATAAAGATGCGGGACAAGACGACTTTTTACGATCAAAAGCGAAAAAGAATGTTTCCAGACTGCATGCAAAGGAATCGGAGCTGGAACGTCTTGAAAAGAAGATGGGTGAGAAGCCCCGGGTGGAAAAAGGGCTGAATGTCAGTCTGGAAGGCAGTGAATTCTCTGGACGCAAGCTTGCAGCTATAGAAAATCTCACGTTTTCTTATGGTGAAAAGGAGATTTTAAAAGATGTCTCCCTGACAATCCAGCGTGGAGACCGCATCGCCATTACCGGACCAAATGGTGCGGGTAAGTCGACGCTGTTAAAATTACTGGCTGGAAAGCTGGTCCCGCAGGCAGGTGAAGTTCGTCTTAATCCTCAAACCAGAATAGGCTATTTTGATCAGGAGCTGGAAATGTTAAATCGGGACGAGACTTTATTAGACAATCTGCTGTCACTGCCTGACATGACTCAGACAATGGCCCGTACGATTCTGGGATCGTTTATGTTCAGAAGGGACGCCGTGCATAAGAACTTAATCAGCCTGAGCATGGGGGAAAAATGCCGGGCCGCTTTTATTAAATTGTATTTTAGTCAAGCAAATCTGCTGGTACTGGATGAACCGACAAACTTTTTGGATATATCGGCGAAAGAAACCATCGAGGAAGCACTAATGGGTTATCCAGGTGCAATGATCTTTGTCACTCATGACCGATATCTTGTACAAAAATTAGCCACTCGGGTACTGTATTTAGATAAAGGGTGCCTGTCACTTGTCGATTTCGACAAGTGACAGGTACAGATTAAGGGAGGGAGAGATCTAAATGATCATAGAAAAGATCAGCCATAGAACTGCAGAAGGGGCAAAAAAGGTTATATTTGAAGGGTTTAGTGAATATTTTTCTGAAGTAAGAGAAGATTTAAATCCAGATCTGCATGACATTGTGAGCACATACTCCCGAAAGGGGCACATCTTTCTGGTTGGTCTGATTGATCAAAAGGTAGTATGCACCGGAGCCTTAACAAGGGAAGACGAACAGACTGGACGTATGGTGCGGTTGTCTGTTGCAAAAGCATACCGCAGGCAGGGCTTCGCCAAAAAAATGATTAAGGAATTAGAAAAACAAGCTTTCATCTTGGGGTATAACAAAATAGTTATTGAAACAACAAAAGGATGGGAGAAACCTATTCGCCTATATCAGGATTTTGGTTACCAGATTGACTTTACCACCTCAGATCAGGTGCATTTTACAAAAAAACTGCCTGACTCTTATCAAAAATTTTTCGACAAGTGACAGGCACCATCCCTTCATGTTAAAATGAAGCAAAATGAATATTAGCTTCTGCCACAAAGGGGAGCCGGGCAAGCCGGCTGAGAGTGAACGTTAAGCGTTCTGACCCTTTGAACCTGTAAGTTAGTACTTGCGTAGGGATTGTGGTGTGAACTGCTTGAAAAAGAAAGAGAAATTAGAGTTTAGAGCAGGGCATCCTTACGCCCTGCTTTTTCTATGCCCTAATACAATAAAAGGAGGAACCATAATGAGGAAGAGTAATATTTTATTCTTAGTTGAATGTGCCATTTTTGCTACCTTGGCACTGGTTTTAGATTTATTTTCAGGATTTCTGACATCCCGCTTCTGGCCACAGGGAGGATCTGTGTCGATCGCCATGCTACCAATTTTCATCATCGCTTTTCGCTGGGGATTAAAAGGCGGCTTGTTTTCAGGCTTTCTGTTCGGCCTTTTGCAGGTAGTAACAGGAATGGCCTGGATTGCCACTCCAATTCAAGGGTTTATTGACTACTTCCTGGCCTTTGCCCTGGTTGGATTTGCAGGAGTGTTTGCCCGTCAGGTACAGGATGGTTTACAGAAGGGCAGTGCGGGCAAATGGGTAAGCTTTGCCGTGGCTGGAATTATCCTCGGAGGATTTATGCGATTTCTTGCTCATTTTGTTTCAGGAATTGCGTTCTTCGGTGAATATGCACCAGAGGGGCAGCCGGTTGTCATCTATTCGCTGGTGTACAATGGAGGATATATGACTATGAGCACTATCATCTGCGCTATTGTGGCAGTATTTGTACTGTCCGCCATTCCTAAAAAATATTTTGCGGTTGCGTAACGTAAACATTCCATTAAAATTTGGCTGCCATTCGCACAGCAATCATGAATTTTGATAAACTAATATCAAAATAACGTCTAAAAAGGTGTTGAGACCTATGATTAAATGCGTGGCACTGGATATGGATGGAACTTTGCTGCAGCCAAATTTAACGATCAGCAAACAGGATCTGGAAGCTATTTGGGAGGCAAAAAACAAAGGTGTTGATGTGATCATCAACAGTGGCAGAAGCTATGCCTCCATTCATTTTTTTCTTGAGGTATATAACCTCCCGATTTCTGCAGTGTCATTAAATGGAGCCAATATTCATAATGAAGCAGGGACCAGAATTTATTCAAAAGGATTAAATGAAACAGAACTGAATGAATCCCTCAATGCTTTTTCAAATGCTGGATTCAGCATCATTAATTTACTGGGCGGTGCATTAAGACTCATTGAATCATCTGATTTTCCAGCCAATTTAACGAATAGTGGAATTGAAAGCTTTTCTCGTACATATCAGGATAAAATTTACAAAATTTCTGCGATGGGCCGCGATGAGGCATTAACCAATGCCGCATCAGCCCTTACCCGTTTTGAACTGGCACCGATGGACCGAAGCATCGAACTGACAGCACCCGGGACCAATAAAGGCACCGGTCTCATCAGATACTGTGAAACTAAAGGAATTGATCCGAAAGAAACCATGGTTATTGGGGATAATGGCAATGATATCAGCATGTTTCATAAAGCAGGACTCGCTGTAGCCATGGCTCACGCAGATCAAGAAATCAAGAATCAGGCAGACACCGTGACGAAAACGAATACAGAACATGGCGTTGCCTATGCCATCAACAAATATGTTCTCCAAAAATAAAGAATCTGATTTTGCCGCAAAAAAAGCTTTCAATCACCGCCAAAAGGAGCGTTCATGATGGAAATAATAATAAAACCCATGAATCAGCAGGATGCTGAACTGATCGCTGAATGGGAGTATGAGGGGATTTATTCTTTTTATAATCCAAAAAAAGATAGAGAAGATCTTGAAGAACTGCTGTCACCGGAATCCCGGGAAAATACCTATTTTTCTGCTTATAATGATAACGGAGAATTAATCGGCTTATTTGAATTCTGCCAGGACGGGGATGTCGTTGAAATTGGACTTGGGCTAAAACCGGAGCTGGCAGGCAGAGGGTATGGCCAATCATTTATCGATCAGGGATTGCAGTTTGCCAGAAAGACATTTAATCCCCGGAGTTTTCAGCTGTCCGTTGCTCTGTTTAATAAAAGAGCGATTAAAGTATATGAACGTATTGGATTTGAACCTCAAGAAGCATTCCATCATGAGACAAATGGAGGGGTGCATGAATTTTTGCGAATGGTGAAAAAAGCATAGAAATGAAGCCGTGTAAAGCTTATCGATAGTTTTTGATTTTTGATCTGGAACATCAGAACAAATGATTAATATTGTGGTAAAAAAAGAGGATGCAAAAACCGGAAAAGGTAAAAAAAGTAAGGTTAGTATATCCTATTTAAAAGCGGAAGGATCATGAAAACAACTGCGTAGCGTATTCATACAACTGTGAGGGAGAATTCTACAACTGCGTAGTGTTTTCTTACAACTGTGAGGGGGAATTCTACAACTGCGTAGCGTATTCTTACAACTGAGAAGGAGAATTTTACAACTGCGTAGTTTTTGACTCTGAAAGATAAAAAAGCATAACATTTGAGCCTATTTCAATTGAGAGAAGGGTTGTCCAGCTTCAGCGCCCAGCCCCTCGAGTTGCTTCGGCCCCCTTCGGATCAGGCAGTCTCCTAGGTGGCCCTTCAGCAGTAATTGTGGCTAAGCGGGGCGCCTTCCGCTTTTTTGTATTGTCCAGCTTCAGCGCCCAGCCCCTCGAGCTGCTTCAGCCCCCTGCGGTACAGGCAGCCTCCTCGGTGGGTCCTCCAGCAGTAATCGGGGCTAAGCGGGCGCCTCCGCTTTTCTGTATTGTCCAGCTTCAGCGCCCAGCCCCTCGAGTTGCTTCGGCCCCCTGCGGCTCAGGCAGTCTCCTAGGTGGGTCCTCCAGCAGTAATCTGGGCTAAGAGGGGCGCTTCCGCTTTTCTTTTTAACATGCTTCGCTTTCCGCGGACACGGCCTAAGGATTCATCAGGCAGGTCATTCATCTCTCTTTAGGAATTTTCGGCATGTGCTGTTCCTGCGACGTTCAGGACGTTCTAGTGTCGACGTTGGTCACAGAACGTGGCCGGTTTTAGTCGGTCAGGAACCTCGCATGTTAATTGCGTAATTTTTTTCTTTAGGCAGTTTTGTTTAACTGTTCATTACTTTTTGTCCCAGTCTCTTTTAGCATCATTTATCATCGCATTTCCAGGGGTAATGAATGGTCCAGTCCTTCTTTTTGTCCCACCCTTTTTTCTTATTCCATCCTTTACCTTTGCCTTTCCATACATACTTTTCATGTTTTTTTATGAGCTTTTCCAGTTCACGAACGATTTTTTCAAACTCTTTATCGGCTTTCCCCCGGTCCATCTTCCACAGTGATTTCATGATGTGGTGAACAGTTGACTGAATATGCTGCTTTGTATTTCCATTTGTATGGATAAATTCACTTAGCTGTTCTTCCAGTAAATCAGCCAATTCATCCTGATCTAATTCCTTATAAAGTTCAACTATACGTTCGGCTACTTCTTCCAGACTCTCTTCACCTTCCAGATATTCCTCAAACAAATCTTCCTCCAGGTCTGAACGATCATCGTCATCTTTATCTTTGACAACATCCTGACCAAATCGTGGCATTACTTTATATCTGCCATCATCATAAATGACAATGCCAGTGATCTGATCATAGGATTCTCCCTTTTCCACCAGGTGATCAGGAGAGAAGATCATAAAGATTCCTTCATCATCTCTTGCGTTAAAATCATCCCCTGCACGATACCAGACATGCACATCTTCCAGTTGAACAAGACGGCTTTCTGTTTTTTCTCCAATCTGAGAGGAATCTATTTCAGCCGGTTTCACTTCAACTGAGTCATGATCGGTAATGTCTGCATCATAAGCATCCACTATGAGCAATCCCTCTCTGTCTCTGACATAACCTTTCACTTGAATTTCATCACCAATATTAGCGTCAATATCATCCGTGTCAACGGCAATTCCTGCGGCATGATCTTCAATAAAATAACGGGTATCGTCTTCTAATTCGATCATTCCTGTGACAACGCCGGTAACCGTTACCCTGGTGCCCGGTTTCGCACTGCGGGCGTTCTTAATGGTAGAATCGTGTTGAAATGCAGGGGTATAGCCTGCTTTTAGGGCATCTTCTTCAGTCCAGAAAAAGATACGCCTATCAACCGGTACATCCTTCCAGTCATCCGGGCGAACGTATTTTTTGGTGGAATAGTTGCCCACAAATTTGGTTAAATCGTCACCTGACTCCCGTGCTCTGAATTCAAATGGAAGCTCATGTAATGGGAGACTGTCATTCCATATGCCACGATCTTCATCATAGGCTTCATCGAGTGCATCCTGGAATGTGTGAAACGTTTCTTCACTGTCAATTGGGTGAATAAAGTAAGTGACGGCAAACCCGTACCGGACCAGGGTTATGTTTGTATTTAGGCCGCCATCTTCACGAATCACCTGTGCCAGTAATCGTCCATAATGGTCAGTCGGTTCTGCTCCAACTTTTAAAATAATCTCATCACCAGGCTGAAGCAGTGACTGCAAGAAGTCCTCTGCTTTTTCTCCGTAATATTTTTGAGAATGGTCTGGGTTAGTGTCAACTAAATCCAGGTCATAGGAATCCAGATGATAGGTTTCAGGTGTGTCAATATGGACAAGACGCACCGTGTCTGTTCCTAAAACGTTTTCTTTCAGACGAATCGTATCCCCGTCAATAATCTTTTCGACCGTTGCATGGAATTCTCTCAGTTGAATGGGGTCGTGTGTTCCTAAATAGTTGAACGTATCCTGAGGAAGTGCAATCCACTGTTCAGATGGATCAAACGAGTCATATAGATTACGGTCCCCTGCAGTAATGGCCTGTTTTCGGATGAGCGTAGCATTTCTGGTGCTGACATGGTCTTGATTCCAGCTGGCTCCAGGGTCCTCTCCAACTTCTCCAATGGAATCAATGACAGACCCATGTCGAGTGCTCACATTATAATTTTTAAACAGGACTACCGCATCATCACCGTTAAAGAACAGCGAGTCATCCGTTTGATCCGCAATCTTTATGAGGTCTTCATCAGCTTCTGAATGGACCAATACATAAATTTCACCACTGTCGAGGGTACCTTTTAACGGAATGGCATTGACATATTTACCATCGTCAGGATTTTGTGATGCCCCATTGTTAAAATGTACGACACTGTAGTCGGACAGGTCGACCTCTTCATCGGTTGGGTTATAGATTTCCAGTGCTTTATTGTAGCCGCTGCCTTCAATATATTCAGAGAAAATGAGAGAATCATTGTGGTTGGCCTTTACAGATATAGGAAATGTGATAACAAGCAGCATACCTAGCAGCACAGCAATGGGCAATGGGACATTTCTGAAAACATGCATAAAATCTCCTGCCTCCTTTACCTTATTTTTTGTTCAGAGTATATTGTATTGAGGAAAAACCTTCCATACAAATTTATCAAAAACCCCCATAAATGGAAGTGCCGCCCTCCTTTTGGATCAGTAAACAGGTATAAACTCCTGATCTTCCACTTTTCTTCAACAATTTTTTTGGGAAATATGCCTGCTCCATTTCATTCCCCGTCCTGAAAATGACCGCTTTCTACCAAAAATAAGTCAATAGTCTTAAAAATAATTTCTTTTAAAAGTTTTTAATCGTCTATCATCAGTTTGTGTGATCTTATCGTAAAAGCGTAAAAATGATATCAGGAAAAAAGAATGATGGAACACTGAAACATGTTATAATAGCTCTGTGAAACCATCAGATGGAGGAAAAAACATGGTACACAGTCCGCAACAGATCAAAAAGTGGCGAACATGGTTTCTGATGGAGACCATCGCCGAGAAAGGGTTTCGCTGGTTTTTTCGATTAAGCCTTCTGTTTTTAGGAAGTTTAATTGTCCTGGTTTTTTATATCGATTCCATTCGGGATGAGTCGGAGTCTGTTCTTTTATATGGGCTCCCTATAGCCCTGCTTGTGTATGCTTTATTTATCATCCTGACATGGAGTATGGTCAAGCGGGCAGCTGTAAAATCGGCAGCAAATCGGGAGAAGCTTGGATTGTCTCTTCAAAAGTATAAAAGACTAATTGATTTTCAGGATTAAAAATATTGACGGTTTTTGAAAATAGATTTATATTATGGTTAAGCTACAATTTTATATCGTCTCGCAAATCAGGTGTGACAGTTTCAGACTGTCACTTAAAAGGGAAGTCCGGTGAAAATCCGGCGCGGTCCCGCCACTGTAAATGGGAGCGACCTAAAAGATGCCACTGTCCATGAGGATGGGAAGGTTTTAGGGAGCAATGATCATGAGCCAGGAGACCTGCCTGATTGCAAGAGCTGATTTCCTTCGGGTCAAAGGAAAGGCTTCACGTCGTGTATGTGTGCTTTTTCAAAGGTTTTTCATGCCTTGATTTCTGTGAAGGGAATCAAGGCATTTTTTAATGTCTGCTTAATTCGGCGTATGATTTGATCCTGACCCGAAAACATACTAGTTTTTAACAAGACACACAGGGAGGAACTAAGCATGAAACAAATGAAGTGGCTATTCTTATCATTATTGATGCTGTTTTCACTAACAGGTCTTGCTGCATGCGGAGAGGAATCGTCATCTGATCAATCGGCAGATCAGGAGGATCAGCAGCAACAAGATACTGAACAGCAGGAACAGTCAGAAGGCAATAGTGAAAAAACGGAGCAAGAAGATACGGCTGATGATCTAGCTGCTGTATTTCCAATAACCGTTACGGATGCGACTGGCAAAGAAGTAACCATTGAAAGCCAGCCTGAGCGAATTGTCTCTGTTATGCCAAGCTCCACGGAAATTGCTTTCGCTCTAGGGTTAGGAGATAAAGTTGTCGGTGTTTCAGATTATGATAATTACCCGAAAGAAGTTTTGGAGCTTGAAAAGGTAGGCGGATTACAATTAAATTTTGAAAAGATTGTATCACTGGATCCTGATCTGGTGCTAGCCAATACAGGAAATGGGCAATCGATTGAAAAAATGAGAGATTTAGGCTTGAATGTACTGGTATTGGGTGCTCAGAGCCTGGAGGGGACTTTTGAAGATATACGGTTAACAGGCAAAGCGACGGGCACAGCAGAACAGGCAGAACAGGTAATTGAGAAAATGAAAGATGAACGGGATCAAGTGGCCGAGGTAGTGAGTGCCATCCCAGAAGATGAACGAAAAACGGTCTGGATTGAAGTTGGCCAGGATCTATTTTCAGTAGGTAGCGGAACATTTATGAATGAACTGGTGGAACTTGCCGGCGGTAAAAATATTATGGCTGATCAGGAAGGCTGGCCGCAGGTGAGTGAAGAAGAAGTCATCGAGAAAAACCCGGATGTTGTTCTCGTAACCTATGCCAAATTTGTTGAAGGAGATTTAGTTGAAATCGTTAAGCAAAGACAAAACTGGAAAAATATCACCGCCATTCAGGAAAATCAAATTTATAGTTTAGATGGGGATATTGCAACCCGTCCAGGACCACGTATCACACAGGTGCTTCAAGAAATCGCAGAAAGCCTGTACCCAGAAAAATTTAATCAGTAACTGGAGTTGTTTCCATGACCTCATCCCAGCACAATCGGTGGTTAAAAAAATTAATAATATGGATTCCCTTTCTGATCGCTGTTCTGATTTTAGCCATTATGTTCAGTGTATCTGTCGGAAGTGCAGACCTGGATCTTAAGACAATCTGGTTTATACTCCTGTCAAAACTTCCTATTATTGGAGATGCTATTGAGCCTAACTGGACGGTTAATGATGAAACCATTGTCTGGAATATCCGCATGCCGCGGATTATCCTGGCCGTGCTGGTAGGGGCCGCCCTTGCTGCGTCTGGGGTTGTTTATCAGGGTGTATTGCGGAACCCGCTTGCTGACCCTTACATTCTGGGGGTCTCATCTGGTTCCGCCCTTGGAGCTTCTCTAGTCTTACTCTTTGGGATAGAACTCGTGATTCTGGGACAATGGACTCTTCCTGTAGTGGCTTTCCTGATGGGGCTAATCACTCTGGTGATCGTTTATTTTCTGGCAAAGGTGAACGGACGCCTGCAAATCGAAACATTAATTCTGTCAGGCGTCGTGGTTCAAGCTTTTGTTGGTGCAACCATTTCGCTTATACTTGCACTTTCTGAACAAAAGATGCAGACCATCATGTACTGGATTATGGGAAGTCTGGTCTTAACGGACTGGAGCTATAACAGGGTGGTATTTCCCTTTGTGATAATCGGAATCTTGATTATCCTGTTTATGATCAGGGAACTGAATATGCTTGTACTGGGGGAGGAAGCCGCCCAGCATACCGGAGTGAATGTCCAGAGGGTACGGCTTATTCTGTTAGTAGTTGCATCATTCGTAACAGGAGCAGCTGTTTCAGTATCAGGGACCATTGGCTTCGTGGGGCTTATTGTCCCCCACATTGTTCGGCTCATGGTTGGTTCAGATCACCGCCTGATTTTTCCAATCTCCATTTTAGGAGGGGCCATTTTTCTGGTGGGTGCCGATACCATTGCAAGGACCATTCTTTCTCCCCGCGAACTGCCAATCGGAATCATAACCGCCTTTTTAGGTGCACCGTTTTTCGGTTATTTGTTAAGAAAACGGAAAACAGGCTATTTTTAGGAGGATGACATGATGCTTCAGGTTGAGTCTGTTTCGAAAAGCTTAAATGAACAATTAATTCTGGATCAGGTAAGCTTTCAGGTTAAGAAGGGAAGCTGTTTTGGCATTATTGGGCCAAACGGCTCCGGGAAATCCACTTTATTAAAAAACATATCGGGGTATTACCGGCCATCAAGCGGTACCGTTCGCATACAGGGAGAAGAGATTCATAAAATTCCCCGGAAAAAACTGGCGCAGAAGGTGGCCGTATTATCACAGGAGGCCCTTTCGCCATATCCGGTATCTGTTTTTGATACAGTTTTGATGGGTCGTTACCCCCACCTAAAGTGGTACCAGAGGGAAGGGAAAAAAGATTTTGATAAAGTAGAAGAAATTCTTGAACTGACAGAACTTTCCCATTTGCAAAACCATACGTTAGATACACTTAGTGGAGGAGAAAGACAGCGAGTAGCCATTGCTAAGGCAATGGCACAGGAGCCGGAGCTTCTTCTCCTTGATGAACCAACTACTTATCTGGATATCGGGCACCAGATCAGTATTTTGAGACTGGTGCAAACCTGGCAAAATGAAACCGATTTAACCGTCATCATGGTCCTTCATGATTTAAATTTGGCTTCACAGTTCTGTGATCAGCTGCTGCTCTTGCACAGGGGGAAGGTAGTTAAGATCGGCACCAGCAAAGAAGTTATTAAAAAGGATATGCTGGAAAAGGTTTATGAGACGATTCCGGAAATTATACCCCATCCAAAAACAGACGTACCGCAGATTTTGCTGGGGGTATAATAAAGATAAAAGGTAAAACATTATCCGAACTCAACTATTGCATGAATGAGTTCGGATTTTTTGACTCCCCTAAAAAATTTAATAGTGCCTAACATATACTATTTAAGGTTATTATACCCTATTTAAAAGCGGAAGGATGATGAAAACCATTAATCTGAGAAGAAGAATCCTGCAACTGCGCAGCGTTTTCTTACAACTGTGTGGGAGAATTCTACAACTGTGGAGTATATTCTTACAACTGTGAGGGAGAATTCTACAACTGTGGAGCGAAATCTTACAACTAAGAAGGAGAATCCTGCAACTGCGTAGTGGTTGACTCTGAAAGATAGAAAAGTATAACATTTGAGTCTATTACAATTCGGGGCTAAACGGGGCGCTTCCGCTTTTCTTTTTAACATCCTTCGTTTTCTGCGGGATTTTCGGCTCGTGCTGCTCCCGCGACGCACATAACGTGCTAGTGTCGACGTTGGCTACAGAGCGGTCGACCAGGAGTCAACAATTCTTCCGCTTTTTCACCGTTTACTTCTTTATGATGCAGTCTTATTTTTCAAATAGGTTTACGGTAAAATGTTCTTCACCTCAAGCGTATTTGGCATAAGATGAGTGACCTATCTTAGCCCGCCAAAGTTTTCCAAAGCAAACACGAATGAAATAGTTTCTGCTAAAATACATGTATATGGAACCAGTCATTATACTTTAAAAAGGAGTCAAAAACGATGGAATGGAAAAATATTTATCGTGGCATGCTGATGGGAACCAGTGATCTGATCCCAGGTGTAAGCGGTGGAACTATTGCCGTAGTTTTAGGCATTTATGATCGCCTCATTGAAGCGATTAATGGATTTTTCAGCAAAGATTGGAAGCGGCATCTTGGATTTTTAATTCCCCTGGGAGCAGGAGTAGTGGCGGCTCTGCTTTTATTAAGCAGTGTAATCCACTGGCTGTTTGAGCATTTTCCGAACCAACTGCAATTTTTCTTTTTAGGCCTGATTGCTGGAATTTTACCCTTTCTTTTCCGTAAAGCGGGAATGAAAACACACTTTTCTGCTGTTCATTACATATTGCTGTTTGCTGCTGCTTTACTGGTAGCTTCCATGGCGTTTTTCAAAGAGCCGGGAGTACCTGAACTTCTTGATACATCCAGCACCAGAACGTTGATCCTTTTATTTTTTTCCGGGTGGCTGGCGAGCATGGCCATGATCTTGCCGGGGATCAGCGGATCTTTTATTTTGCTGCTCATCGGTGTTTACCCAACGGTTATTGAAGCACTATCTGAACGGAATATAGTCGTGATCGCCATTGTAGGCGCCGGAGTGTTGGTAGGAATTGTTATCAGCAGTAAGATTATTCAGTATTTTCTGGTGCATCACCACGCAAGCACGTATGCTGTCATTATCGGGCTAGTAATAGGATCTCTTGCGGTTGTATATCCGGGAATGGCCGGAGGAATCGGAGGCATGTTTTTCAGTTTCCTGTCCTTTTTATTAGGGCTGGTAGCAGCGGTGAGCCTTGGAAAATTGGAATATGAATAAAAATGGGGTGTAGATGTGACCCATAATAAAGAAAGCGTTCAACTAATTAAAAATATACCGTATACAGAAAAAGACCGTTATACAAACAGGCTTGATCTGGCAGTTCCGGCTGATGCCAGTGAGAAGCTCCCTGTCATTATCTTTGTTCATGGCGGGGGGTGGCAGGATGGGGATAAATCCTGGCCACTGGGTAAGAAATCACTGAAATTTTTTGCGGAAAAGGGCTGTGTATCCGTCAGTATGAATTACCGCCTCAGTCAGGAAGCCACATTTCCTGCCCAACTGGTAGATGTGAAAAGAGCGATAATCTGGCTGAAAGAGCATGCCCCTGATTACCATATCGATCCTGAGCGAATAGGTATATGGGGACATTCCTCAGGGGGACATTTAGCTGCTATGGCCGGGCTTGTTGAAGATGATGAACTGGAAAATCTGAATGTAAATAGAAAACATAATGGAAAAGTGCATGCAGTGGTCGCCTCGGCTGCTCCTACAGATTTGAAAAGTATGGGCGGCTGGCATGACCGGGCAGACTCACCGGAATCAAAGCTGATTGGAAATACAGTAGCAGATCACCATGATTTAGCGAATCAGGCGAGTCCTTTGCACTATGTGCACCAGAATCACCCTCCTTTTCTACTTATTCATGGGGAAAAGGATAACATTGTACCTGCTTCCCAGGCTGATATTTTATATGAGGCTCTTCATGATGTTTCCATCTGGAAAATCAAAGGTGCCGGGCATCATTATGAAAATGGCCTTTACGATTGGGATGATATCCTGGATGTCATGTATACATTTTTCAGAAGACATGTGATTCAGAAAAAGAACAGACCATCAGAGTCTTATGAAATGATGATGGCAACCGCAAGCCAAGATCTCATGTCCAGCATTGTACGGGATGCGGAAAAAAGGGGATTGTTTGAGGACCTTCCGGGAAAGGGAAGGCCCATTGCCAGTGAACAGCCCGGGGAATCATCCTATGAAGGCGCCCTCTACAGAACGTTAAAACATAATCAAGTGCTTCCAAAGTGGGTTCAGTTGAATAAAGAAATTTCCGCACTGAAGGAAAACTTAGGGGAATTAGAGCCTGGAAAGGAACGGCGCCAAATGGTGAAAGCCATTAACAAAAAAATCCGATCCTACAATATGGTTTGCCCGCCGCCCCTGCAAAAAAATATTGTAAAGGAATGAAGGTTTTTAAACATTTAAGGAGCTGTTTCTTAGACGAAAATGTCTAGTGGGACAGCTTGTTTTTTATATTTATAGCATTATGAGTTACAGGTGACAATGGTAGTCTGTTTTTTGATTTTTTCTACTTAATTCTTTTTCTATCCTACGCTGGCAATTATCTACCTTTGTGCGTGAGTTAACTAATCTTCGCAGCAAGTTATCTGTGCTTATGCAGCAATTTTCTAATTCTCGGCAAAAATTATATGAGTTTGATAAAAAATTATTTACACTTCGATAGATACGATCTACGCTTTTAAAAGAATTAACTGTTCGTTTGCAGAAGTAAACAAATCTTCGCACTCCATGATCTGCGCTTGTGTAAAAGGCTGGAACTATCTGTGCCTGACGAAAAGTTATCTGCGTTTCGTAAAAAATTATGAACACCTGTGTAAAAGCTATCTTATCTTCGCTAGGGGTATCTCCACTTCAACTGAAGGTATCTCATCCTCGTTGGAAGGTTTGTACACTTGCGCAAAAATGATCTACCCCCCATGCCTCCTTCAGTACCCATACCACATTTATCAACCCTTGCTCTTAAACGCATTACTGGGGAACGATCTAAAGGAAAACGATTGGAAAATTCGCTTATTCTCATGAAAAGAGGCTGCCTCTTTATGAAACAGCCTTTTCGTAATTTATGAAAAATCATCTTTCACTTTTAAGAGCCTCAGGCCATTTAACGTCACTAGAAGGGTCGCACCCATATCGGCAAATATGGCAATCCACAGTGTCAGCCAGTTTGGAATGACGAGAAGCAGGGCCAAAAACTTCACCGCAAGGGCAAAGGTGATGTTTTGTTTAATGATGGCCAGTGCTTTTTTGCTTAGGTGTATGGTGAAAGGTAATTTATTTAAATCATCACTCATCAGAGCAATATCTGCCGTTTCCAGTGCCGTATCTGTTCCGGCTCCGCCCATGGCAATTCCTACGGTAGATGCCGCCAGGGCAGGGGCATCATTGACCCCGTCACCGACCATGGCAACTTTGTCATGTTTCAGCTGGTAATTGCGAATTTCATTTAATTTATCCTGTGGAAGTAGATTCGCTTTGACAGTAGTTATTCCGATTTCGTCAGCTATAGCATCTGCGGTCTTCTGGTCATCTCCAGTTAACATGAAGGTTTCTTTAATTCCTGATGCATGCAGGTTTTCGATGACATCTCTGCTTTCTTCACGTGGTTCATCTCTTACAGCGATCATCAGGATAATGGACTGATTGATGCCAAAGATCATGACGGTTTTCCCCTGGTTTTGCCAGCTGAAATAGGTGTCCATCAGGCTGTCATCCAGGGTTTGGCCAGTTCGTTCCTGGGCAAAGGAAAGGTTTCCTGCCCAGCAGGTCTGACCGTCAACTTTTCCTTCGACGCCTTTTCCCGTGATAGAGGTAAAATCATCTACGGTGATGCTGTGTTTGACCCCCTTGTGATCCAGATAGCTGACAATGGACTTTGCCAGGGAGTGCTGGGACAGGGCTTCGAGAGCTCTTAAGATTTTAAGGGCATCCTCTTGATCAAACGTTTGATCAACATAATGAACATCCGTAACAGCAGGAATTCCCCTGGTCACCGTCCCTGTTTTATCAAAGGCAATGGCACGGATGACTCCAAGCTGTTCCAGATGGATTCCACCCTTGATTAGCACTCCCTGACGCGCTGCTGTTCCAATAGCGGTTACAATGGAAACCGGGGTGGAAATCACGAGGGCACACGGGCAGCCTACCACTAATATGGCAAGGCCCTGATAGATCCATTCCAGCCATGGTTCCTGAAATAGTAGCGGCGGAATGATAGCGGCTAGAAAGGCGATGCCAATAATGGCAGGAGTGTAATATTTCGCAAACCGGTCCACAAATTTCTGGGATGGGGCCCGCTCTGCCTGGGCTTCTTCCACCAGATGAATAATTTTGGATAGGGTATTATCCTCCACTGTTTTGGTTACTTCGATTTCCAAATAGCCTTCTTCATTCAATGTTCCGGCAAATACCTCATCCCCTGATTCTTTATAAACAGGGACTGATTCACCGGTGATGGCAGCTTGATTTACGGAGGATGTTCCTTTTGTTACTTTTCCATCCATGGCTATTTTTTGTCCGGGCTTCACAATCAGCGTATCACCAATCGTGATTTCCTCAACGGGTATGATCATCTCGTTGCCATTTCGCCGGATTGTTGCCTCATTTGGTGCAAGATCCATGAGAGAGCGAATGGAATGTCTTGCCTTATCCATCGAATAAGATTCGAGGGCTTCACTGATGGCAAACAACACGACTACAATGGCCCCCTCTGCCCATTCGCCAATAATCACTGCTCCAATGATAGCAATGGTCATCAGGGTTCGCATGTCAAACTCAAGTTTCATTAAGTTTTTCAGTCCAGTTTTAAACAGAGTCCGGCCGCTGATAACAATGGAACCGAGAAAAAGGGCGATCGTCGTAAGGGCGTGTTCACCGACGGTAAAGTATGAGAAATAGCCGAGTAAAATGAGGAGGGAAGATATGATCTCCTTTTGGTATTTTTTTAAAAACGGTTCCCGGGCCATTTCTAAACGTTTATGATCGGAAATAATTTTCAAATTTTCAAAGGCTCCGGCTTTTTCCAGCTCTTCTATGGAAACATCCCCTTCAACCGTGATTTTAGATGCTCCAAAGTTTACGGTTGCGTTTTTCACACCATCCAGGTGCTTGACGTTCTCCTCGAACTTTCCGGCACAGGATGCTCAGGTAAAACCTTGAACCCGAAAGGTTTGTTTGTTCTCGGTGCTCACGGTGTCTTCACCTCCTCAAATTGAGTAAAAATAGAAGCAATCATGGATTTTAGAGAGGAATGTTTTATAAAATACAGGGCAAGTTTTCCTTCTTTCCGGAAGTTTGCGAGCCCATGTTTTCGGAGTTGCCTTAAATGATGGGATGCGGTGGCACTGGAACTGCCCACAATATTAGCCACATCACAGACACAGAGTTCTTCCTCAATCGAGAGGGCGTAAGCGATTTTCAGACGTGTTTCATCCGCCAGAACTTTCAAAAGAAGGGCCACATCAGGTATGGGCTGATGCTTCATCTGATCTTTAACTCGAATGACCTTCTCTTGATGTACGCAGGTGACTTCACATGTATCTTTTTGATTCATAACGTTCCCTGCCTTTATTCAAATATTCATTTGAATGTTATTATATTCAAATGATCGTTTGAATGTCAAACTGAATTAATATGCTGTATAATGTTCAAAAAAGATTTAGGGGGGTTGCAGGGTGATAAGAAAAGCGACTAAAACGGATCTGGGGAGCATTATGGAAATGGTGAAGGCAACCGTTGAGGTGATGAAGGAAGAGGGGAATGATCAATGGAGTGATGAATATCCGCTTCCTTCACATTATGAAGGGGATAGGGAAGAGGGAAGTCTTTATGTCTATGAAATGGATGGAACGGTCATTGGTGCTGCAACCATCAGCCAAAAAGCTCATGAAGAATATGAAAGAATTAACTGGTCTTCTGATGAACCCTTTTACTGTGTGAAACGGTTGGCTGTGGACCCACATAAACGGAAAAAGGGAGTTGGTCTGGCTTTTTACCATTTTGCGGAAGTGGTGGCCCGTAAGAATGGCATTTATTACTTAAAGACGGATACATATGCATTAAACAAAGCAGCTATTCGCCTTTTTGAAAAAGCTGGCTATCAGTTCGTGCAGGAAGATTATACAGATGAACATGACCATCCATTCTATTATTATGAGAAAAGGTTAAATAGACTGGGACAAAACTGAAAAAGGCAAAGAAGTATCCGAACTCAATCACTGCATGAATGAGTTCGGATTTTTTTGACTCCTCTAAAAAATTTATATAGTGCCTAACATACACTATTCAAGGTTATTATATCCTATTTAAAAGCGGAAGGATGATGAAAACCATCATTCTGAGAAGGAGAATTCTACAACTGCGCAGCGTTTTCTTACAACTGGGATGGAGAATTCTACAACTGTGGATCGGAATCTTACAACTGTGAGGTTGAATTCTACAACTGTGGAGTGGAATCTTACAACTGCGAGGATGAATTCTACAACTGCGGAGTGGAATCTTACAACTGTGAGGGAGAATCTTACAACTGCGTAGCTTTTGACTCTGAAAGATAAAAAGTATAACATCTGAGTCTATTACAATTGAAAGAAGGGTTGTCTAGCTTCAGCGCCCAGCCCCTCGAGCGGCTTCGGTCCCCCTGCGGCGGCGACAGCCTCCTCGGTGGTCCTCCAGCCGTTTTCGGGGCTAAGCGGGGCGCTTCCGCTTTTCTTATCAACATGCTTCGCTTTCTGCGGGAACGGCCCAAGGATTCCTCAGGCAACACATCCTTCTGTCTTTAGGGATTTTCGGCTCGTGCTGTTCCCGCGATGAACAGGATATGCTAGTGTCGACGTTGGTCACAGGACGTGGCCGGTTTTAGTCGGCCAGGAGTCCCGTATGTTGACTGCGTAAGCTTTGCTGTAACCAGCTTTCGCCTTCTTCAGTTCATCCCTTTATCTCCCAGCCTCTTTCATTTCATATTGAAATTGTTTATTCGTCAGTCAGTGCTAAAAATTCTTCCACGTCTTTTATGCAAAGATTAATACCCTTTTCCCAGAAAGATTCTTTAGTGATATCTTCTCCCAGATGTTTCATGGCTAAATCCTCAACCTTCATCACTGCTGTATCCCTGAGTAGAGCCTTGTATTTTTCCTCATAGCCCTTACCAGATTCCAGTGCATTGGCATAGATGCTTAATGAGAATAGATAGCCAAATGTATATGGGAAGTTGTAAAAAGGAACGCCTGTAATATAAAAATGAAGCTTGGATGCCCAGAAGCGTGGATGAAGCTCGCCGAGTGCACCGGCATAGGCTTCTTTTTGTGCTTCTTCCATCAGTTCATTTAACCGCTTGGCTGGAACAATCCCCTTTTTCCGTTCTTCATAAAATCTTGTTTCAAACAGGAAGCGGGCATGTATGTTCATGAAGAATGCTACACTCCGCTGCAGTTTATCTTCGAGCAGGGCAATTTTTTCTTCGTCAGAGTCCGCTTCTTTCACGGCTGCATCGGCTACAATCATTTCTGCGAAAGTTGAAGCTGTTTCAGCTACATTCATAGCATAGCTGCGGTTCAGCAGATGCATCGATTTGAGGGCGTGAAAATGGAAAGCGTGTCCTAATTCATGAGCCAGTGTAGCTACATTGGACATAGTCCCGCTATAGGTCATGAAGATCCTGGATTCTTCGCTTACCGGAAAACTTGTACAGAATCCGCCGGGTCTTTTTCCAGGACGATCCTCGGCTTCAATCCACGACTCTTCAAAGGCTCTCTGACTAAAAGCTGCCAGATCGGAGCCGAACTTCTTAAAATGTTCTAAGATAAAATGAGCCCCTTCGGTGAAAGAAATTTTTTTGGATAATTGACCGACCGGAGCATTCAGGTCATGCCAGCTCATGTTTTTTTCCCCGAGTAATTTCGCTTTTCTCTGCAAGTATTTTACAAACGGTTCTTTATGCTTAGAAATGGCTCCCCACATGGCATCAAGGGTCTCCTGCTTCATGCGGTTATATTGGAGGGGTTCTTTTAAAATCTGATCCCATCCCCGTTTTTCGTAAACATTCAGTCGGAATCCTGCGAGGTGGTTTAAGGTTTTAGCAAATAAATCTTCTTTTTCTTTCCATGCTTCTTCCAGTTTATGAAAAACCTCTTTCCGAACCTCCGGGTCTTCGTGAGATAATAGATTGTTCGCCTGACCGATGGAAAGATCTTTTTCCTCTCCATCCACTTCAACATTAATTCTCATGCTCCCTACAATCGTATGATACATCTCGCCCCAGCCATCATATCCATCAATGGACAATGCTTCAATAAGTGACTCTTCCTCAATGGAAAGTTTATCTTTTGCTTGTTCGCGCCACTCATTCAAGACAAATGATAGTTCTGAAAGGTGTTCATTCTTCAGCAGTTCTTTCCAGACATCATCTGAGGTTTTCGAAAGCATTTGCTGGAAGGCATTGAAAGAGGTGCTGAACTTGACATAAAGAGTAGAAATTTTGTTCCTTAAGACATTTGCCTGCCTGTCTGATAAATCCTGAGCTTCGAGACAACCCACAAAGGCACTGGCCTGCCTCATATCTGCAATAATAGCAGTGGCTTCATCAACGATTTCAGCCGTTCTGGCGGCATCATCTTTACTGGAAGGAGTAGAATAGGACTGAACCATTTCTGAAAATGATAGAATTTGCGCTTCAAGCTGACTCAAATGAGACTGCAGCTGTTCTGATTCACTCCCTCCCGGAAAGATGGAATCCAGATCCCAAACTTCGGAATACGTGTTATGATTCATCAGTAAACCCTCCTTATAATAGTAACGATTTTACTAAAACTCAGCTTGATCTGGCCAGGACATCTAAAGTAATATAAATTGGCCTATGATGATAAATTGCTAAAAGTTTCCTTCATTATACCATGATGTTTCGGTATTCGAAATAGTTTTCTGGCGTAAGCTGATCAGAATAGGTCTTGAAAGCCTGTCCAAAACAATAGCTAGCAAAAATGATAGAATGACAGGGTTGCCCCAATAGATGTCTCAAGCTGACGGGACAACCTGTTTCTCATTTTTTGGCCCGGTAAACCCGGCAGTCCAAAACTTGATTATATTTTTTCATTAACTCGATATGATCCAGCCACACCTCGAGTAATTCTACCTTTAATGTTTCCATATGAAACCCTGAAAGCTCCATCTTTTCAAGGCTCTGACTGGATTCCTCCAAAAATGTTTCCCCTTTATGAATACGAAGATCGTTAAACCCGCTGTCATGGAAGGATTGAGTCCACTCATCCTGGGTTAACACCTGGCTTATTCCATAAAGAGTTTGAATGGTCCTGCGATCTTCCTCTGATAAAGAAGTATCTCCGGTCATCTCCAGATCGATGAGTATCCCATCAGGTTTAAGAACCCGATAGTATTCATGAAGTGTCTGTGGAATATTCGTAAAAGCTGTAACCGATTCCGCAATAATCCAGTCAAATTGACCAGAGTCAAAGGGGAGATTCTCCACATTTCCCTGCACAAGATGGATGTTCAACTGTTCATGGTCAAATCTTTTTTTGGCCTTTTCGAGCATGATGGGATGGAGGTCTAGTGCGCTGACATGACACTGAAAATGGTTGGCAAGATATTCAGAAGTTTTGCCTGTTCCGCATCCGGCGTCCAGCACGTGGTGATGCGGTTTAATCTGTTCACGTTCCAGTATGGATCTGGTTAAAGAAAACCCTCCTGGATGGGCACTGCTGATCCCCATTTCTGCTAAAAAATCGAGGTAGTTTATGTTATTCACCGGTGGTCCTCCCTGAACGTTTGTTTTCTATCATATGGCATTGTGGACCAGGGTGTTCGAAATGGTAGATAAATTGATTAAAAAATAGGTACCTGTACGGCGACAGGTACCTATTTGAATCATTTTTTGCTATGAATGAAAAGAAGCATTATCAAATACAGCATGGAGTCCCGAGCCTTCTGTCAGTTTGAACAATCCATTTTCCAGGTCCCATTCTGCCGACCATATGCCGTTTTCCTTCTCAATCAAACGGGGTTCAGGCAGCATATAGGTTTTCTTTATTCGCTCTATCGCCGTCTTTAATTGGGAAACGCCAATTTGGATGGAAGAAAACTCTTCATCGTTTGTCAGGTCTGGCCGCGGAGGGTGGTTTTCACCGTCTTCCCACTCGATTAAGAAGGGGAGTACCTCTTGTTGAACATCATACTCTGGAAACAGCATGCGCCACTTCATCATCGTTCCATCCGGCCTCCTTCGCTGCCCCGGGTAAGGTCCTTTATAAGGGATGGCGTTTTCTTCATAATGTTTGATCAATGAATCTAGATTGGAGGTACGAAGGGCAAATTGAATGGGTCCATATCTTTGCAGCCTTTCTGAGAAGGCTACATGCTGAATTAAAGGGTTATCAGAGGTATCCACTTTCATCTGATCTTCTATGCCAATCCACTCAATATAACAGTGATTTCCCATAAAAGCCAGATAATTATAAGTTCCCCAGTTTTCATGGTGTCCGCCTTTTGTCAGGGTTAACCGGTGTTCATTGCTGATTGCGCGCTGATCATTCTCAGGGTTTTCAGAAAAAATAACGAGATGGTCAAAGGCAAGCATGGTCATCACTCCTCTCTAAAATTATGACAGGTGAAAGACATCAGCAAGCAGTTCGTATGATTGTAATCGTTTTTCAAAAGGAACGGCGATGGTGTTTACGATGACTTCTTGAATATTGTAGGATTTCGCCAGTGCTTCGATTTTTTCCTTTACCTGCCCGGGAGACCCCACAATCATACGTTTCCGGTTATATTGAATCCGCTCCTGCTCGAATATGGAATAGGTTTGCCTGCTGGCCTCTTCCGGTGAAGGGAAGAATTCATTAAACTGCCCATTTTCAACCCGCAAGAGGGCCAAATCAAGACTGGAAGCCAGGTATTTGGCTTCTTCCTCTGTCTCTGCACAGATCACAAATATGGCAACACTCCCTCTGGGCTCTTTCTGGTGAATGGAGGGCTGGAATGCTTCAAAATATTGCTTCATTGATGCAGCTCCACTCTCACCGTTAATGAATTGGGCATACGTATAAGAAGTCCCCAGATTTGCTGCCATCATGGCACTCGTTCCGCTGGAGCCAAGCATCCAGATCGATGGTACGCTGTCTCCCAGTGGGGTTGCTTTGATTTGATATGTTGGATGTTTTTCTCCATGAAGATAAAGGATGAGCTCCTGAACCTGTTTTGGGTAGTCGTGGACATTGGGATATTTTCCCCGATTCAGGGCATAATTGACTCCCGGCATTCCCCCTGGTGCACGGCCGATACCAAGGTCGATCCGATTGGGATAAAGATTTTCGAGAACACGAAAAACTTCAGCGACTTTATATTCACTGTAATGTGGCAGCAGAACACCGCCAGTTCCAATTCGTATCCTGTTTGTATGGGCTGCCAGATGGGCTGCCAGTACTTCTGGTGCGGAACCCGCCAGACTTTTGGTGCTATGATGCTCGGAGACCCAGAATCGTGTGTAGCCAAGTTTTTCTGTCCATCTGGCCAGTTCCGTTGTCTGGTTTAGAGCATCAGATGGAGTCTGGTCAGGCAGAAGGGGTGATTGATCCAGCACACTTAATTGAATAGTCATAACCGACACCTTTCTTATAAGTCGTTGTAAGCTTATTCTTCCCTATCAGCGGTATTTTTGCAATGATTCTGATTTAAAGCTTTTTCTGAAAATCTGTTTCAAATCCCCATACCCCTCCCCTCCTATTCTCATATCATACAAAAGAATACTAAAGGAGGGATTGTAACCATGGATGATCTCTTTAAAAAAATTGAACAGAGAACCGGCGTGAACATGAATGATGTCATCCGCCTGGCGAACTCTCTGGAGGGTGCGGACCTTCAGGACGAGCGAACGGTTCGGAAACTGGTGAAGCAGGTGTCAAGGTTAGCCGGCAAACGGGTAAATAAGCAAACTGAGGATATGATTGTGGACACCCTTGTGAATAAAAAGCAAATGCCTGATATGTCTACGATTTCAAAAATGGTAGATAAAAAGAGAAGATAGCAGGTTTAAAAAATAGGGCGGCAGCATTACGCCCTATTTTTTACTAGAACAAATATTAAAAAGATAAAACTAAGGATGGGAAAGACCAGGAAATCCGCTGATTTGTTAAAAGGATGCAGCAAGCTTGTCCGAGAATAAAAGGGGAGTCCTTTGCTCCCCAGAATGATTTAGTAACCATAACCCCATGTTGCTCCAACGATAATCAGCAAAATGAACAGTACAACAATAAGGGTAAAGCCTCCATAATAACCGTATCCGCCCATTGCGTTCACCTCCATTTCATTTACTTGTATCATATGGGGATTCATCCTAAAGTGACTAGGCTCCTGTTTAGATTTCAGTTATTCATTTAAATGATCAAAAACAGAGGGGGCAAAACATCTTAGATTGACAGGGATTGATATGTAGAGAATTTTTGGTTCATTTTCAGATAAAAATCCAGGGGATAACAGGATTTGAAGAAGAAATATCCAATTAACATGTATAATGAATGTAAACATGTTGAGGATTGAGGAGTAAATGTTATGAAAAAGAAACACGCATTAGTAGTTGGCGGAACAGGGATGCTGAGCGATGTGACACTCTGGCTCCATAAAAAAGGATATCAGGTTTCCGTGATCGGAAGAAGGAAAGAACGTTATCATCAGCTGATGGAGCGGGCGGACCACCCTGATCGGATATCCAGTATACTTGTGGATTATCATCATACAGAAGAACTTCAGGGAAAATTAACAGAAGCTGTTGAGAAGCATGGTTCATTTGATCTGATTATTGCCTGGGTGCATTCTTCGGCTGAAGGAGTGATTCCAGCCATTATGAATGTACAGAAAAATAAAGGGCGCAGGAAAACGTTCGATTTATTTCAGGTCAAGCCCTGCAATGCTTACTTTGAAAATAAAATTCCTGAAGTGCTTCCAGAGTGCAGATATCATGAAATTTTCCTTGGCTTCAAAGTGGTAGGGGGCCACTCACGCTGGTTAACCCACCGGGAAATTTCTGAAGGGGTAATGGACAGCGTGCATCACAAACGGAGACAAACCATCGTTGGTCAGGTCGAACCCCGGGACCTTCAACCTTAAATAGGTGCCTGTCCTTAAATGGGTACCTGTCCTTAAATAGGTGCCTGTCACTTGTCGATATATGTCGAATACGATGTTGATAAAAAAACAGGCATATTCATAAAGAATGATCAATGGACTTACATAACATCACTTGGAAAGGGGGATCAGGCATGGATGAAATTCCAGTATTGAAGACACAATTTTCCCCTCCGGCTGTTAAAGAGCGGTATGTCAGGAGGGCAAATGTTTATCAAAAATTGCGGTTAATTCCTGCTTATCCTCTCACACTCCTTCACTCAGGTGCAGGTTATGGTAAGAGCACAGCGCTCTCGTTGTTTTTTCAAGACGCGAATATTCAGCCATGCTGGTATTCCATCACCCAGTATGATGATGACTTTTCCCCGTTTCTGACCAAAATCATTTACGCCATCCGCACACTTCATCCGGATTTTGGGGGAAGGATATTAGAGGAATTAAAATCTATTGACCATTATGTGCATGATCAGGAAATTTGGTCCTTGATGACCATGATGGTAAATGAATTATCCAGTCTTAAAGAAGATCTGGCACTTGTACTGGATGATCTGCATCATGTCGATTCCTCTTCTCCTATTGAATCGTGGCTTCAGCTTTTTATCGAACACCTGCCGGATCATATTCATCTCGTCATTTCAAGCAGAAGCCGTCCAAAGTGGCCGATCCTGACAAGAATGAAAGTAAAAGGAGAACTTTTGGAAATACAGCAGAATGACCTCTTATTCGGCATCGATGAAATGGAGCATTTACTCGTAGACGTTTACGGCTTGTCTGTTTCAAAAGAAAAACTGAGGGGGATTCATCAGACAACGGAAGGCTGGGCGATTGCGTGCGGGATGTTTGTGGAACAGCTCCGCTCGGGTGAACGGCTGGATGCGATCTTGCAGATGGAGAGGCGCTCACTTCAGGATTTGTTTGATTATCTGGCAATGGAAGTTTTATCAAAGCAATCTCCTGTCATTCAAAAATTTTTGGAGCAGACAAGTGTTCTGGAAGTCATCTCAGCAGATGTATGTGATGCTATTCTGGGGATGAGGGGGTCGGACCAACTCCTGGAGGATTTGTCGGATCAAAACCTGTTTCTCCACGCTATCGATGATCGGCATTATCGTTATCATGCTCTATTTAAAGCCTTTCTGGAAAATCGTCTAAAAAAAGATCAGCCTGATGAATTTGTACAGCTTCACGAAAAAGCAGCCCGATACTATGAACAAAAAGGAAATATGGAGCAGGCTATTTTTCATCTGGAGCAGAATGAAAATCATGGGCGCGCTGCCCAGCTTTTATCTAAATACGGTTTAGTCATGCTGCGAGAGGGAAAAATTCAAAGTTTATTTGAAAGGCTGCAGCAGCTTCCTGAATCAGAAAAGGATTTTTTTCCCGTCCTCTGGTATTTGGAAGGAGAAATTTTAAGGTATCGATCAAAATATAAGTCATCGGAGCAGTGCTACGATCGTGCGATACAGGCTGAACAGGTGCAGCATCATGATGTCGAGGTAAAAAGCCTGGCTTATGAAGGCAAAGCGCGTATTTATCTGGATACAATTCAGCCGGACAAAGCGGAACGGATTCTGCAGCAGGCCATTGAGTTCCGGGAACAAATGAATGGTTCCAGCGAAGATATGGCGAGGCTCTATCATATGCTCGGCGAAAATTTATTGAATGCTGGACACGCCCAGAAAGCTGAAGGGTGGTTTAATCGGGCAAAGGAGCTAAATCTTCCGTTAGATGAAAGTAACCTGGAAGCCCGTCTTTATTTACGGACTGGGCGGTTATTTAAGGCTAAGAAACTGCTGTTGGAAAGAAAAGAGTCCGTCCCGCTCAATGATGCCAAGCATTTGCCCCAGACCCACAGGGAAACAGATATATTGCTTTCCATCATTGAAGCCTTTATGGGGAATGGGGAAGAAAGCAAACGTTATGCCCAGATGGGGATTGAGCTGGGTCTGAAATATCAGGCTCCTTTCGTGGAAGCGTGCGGATGGATGAGGATGGGTCATGCCGTCCAGCTGCATAACCGATATGAAACAAAATTAGCGGAAGACTGTTATAAAACATCTCTTGACATGATGGAAAAATTAAATGTTTCAAGAGGAAAAGCTGAACCCTATATGGGGCTGTGCATCTTATATGGCATGCAGGGCGAATACGAGAAAGCGATTGAAGCGGGAAGAAAAGGACTGTTCGAAACGGAAAAAGTGAAAGATGTCTGGCTTTCTGCTCTGATTCAGCAATGTATGGCGATTGCAGCAATATATAGCAAAAAGTATGACGAAGCGAAAAAGTTATTAAAAGAAACGAAGGATAGCTTTACCCTTTGCCATGATGACTATGGACTGATGCTTTCAGCTTTTTGGAACGCTTATATTTGTTTTGAACTGCAAAACTGGGATGAGTTTGCTGTCTGGATGCGAGAATTTATAAAAAAACTGCAGGTCGGCTCATATGATTTCTTTATCAGACAGCGAACCACTTTTGGCCCACAGGATATGCAGAATATGGTACCTATGCTGTACAAAGCTCAGGAAATGGATATCCAGCGTAATGTGGTGATGAAATGGCTTCATGAGTCAGGCTATCAGAATATGCATCATCATCCTGGATACACATTGCGGGTGAAAACCCTTGGTCAATTCAGGGTTTGGCTTGGAAACCGGGAGATTCAAGAAACTGACTGGCAGAGGGGCAAAGCCAGAGAACTGTTTGAACTGCTGGTCACCAGACGGAAAAAGATGCTGACAAAAGAAGAAATTTTTCAATGTTTATGGCCAGATCAGAATGAGGAAAGTGCAAACCGAAGCTTTAAGGTTGCCCTGAATGCACTTCTCAAAACACTGGAACCCGAACGAAAAGCCCGGGCAGAGTCCTTTTTTATTAAAAGGGAAGGGACAGCCTATGGCTTAAACCCTGCTTCAGGCTATGAATTGGATCTGGAGGATTTTGAGGAATGGGTCAATACCGGTCTGGAAGAGGAGAATCCTGCAAAGGCAAAGGAATTTTTGGAAAAGGGGCTTGCCTGCTATAACGGGGAATTTCTTCCGGAAAGACGGGTGGAGGACTGGTGCATTACGGAGAGGGAACGTCTGGAAGTCCTGTTTTTAAGAGGCGCTGAAAAAATGGCTCAGGTATCTGTAAGGCTGAACGAATTGGATACTTGTATTCACTGGTGCCAGAAAATTTTAGAAGTAGATCCAACGTGGGAAGAGGCTTATCGTCTCCTGATGTACAGTTACTATCAGAAAAATAACCGTCCACAGGCTTTAAAATGGTATCAGAAATGTAAAGACGTTCTAAAACGGGAGCTAGGAGTAGAACCCATGCAGCCAACCAGAGACATGTACCACATGATCCGTTAAAGTTAAAGTGCTTGTCACTTGTCGAAAAATATTTTTGACAACCCGCATTTCTACAGGTTTTATTGAAGGAAATGCGGGTTCTTTCATGCCTTTTTCCATTCGACAAGTGACAGGCACCCAAAACCCAAACCCAAAACCCACAACTGGCACCCAAAACCCACAACTGGCACCCAAAACCCACAACAGGCACCCAAACCCAAAACCCAAAAAGAAAAAACCCTGAGGCCCTTTACAATTGTCTGAATATTTTTTATAATACAAAAAGTGAGAGGTGATTCACTTGTCAATTAACAATCATCAGCCCCTTACCAAAAAGGGAATAAAGACCCGCAACAAATTACTGGAAACAGCAGAAAAAATCTTTGGAGAGAAAGGTTATTTTGAAACATCAATTGTGGACATTACCCAAATGGCTGGTGTAGCTCAGGGCACTTTCTATAAATATTTCCCGTCTAAAAAGGATATTTATGACGAATTGGTCCTGCAGCTTAGCAGAGATTTACGGGCCTACATCAAAAGACGAATCGAAGAACAAACCACATTCGAGGGGGCACAGCGCCAGGGATTTTCAGCCTTTTTTGAGTGGGTGAAAGAACACCGCAATTTATACAGTATTATTCAGCAGGCCGTTCTGGTGGACCCCGAGCTTTACAAATGGTATTACGAAAAGCTGGCCAGCGGGTTCGTTACATCCATTAACGCTGCAAAAGAAAAGGGGGAATGTAAATCATTTGATGCTGAGACAATCGCTTTTGGGCTGATGGGAATCGGACAGTTTTTAGGGATGCGCTGGATTATATGGGAGAATTCAGATATTCCTGAAGAAGTTTTTGAAGATGCAATGGAATTTGCATTTCGTGGGCTAAGTCCCGGGAAGGAGGAGTAAAACATGTTCACCATTGACAACTGGATTGAACGAAGGGCTGAACTTACACCTGATCGCACTGCTTTAATTGACCGGAGCCAGAATCAGGCTCAGACCTGGTCTTACAAAGCGCTTCAACAGTCCGTGAATAAAATGGCCTGGTTTTTACAGGAACACCTTCATGTTCAAAAAGGTGATCGTGTGGCCATATTATCTGACAATCGGGGTGAATACCTCATGGCTTATCTTGCTCTGGCAAAGCTGGGGGCAATTGCCGTTCCGCTGAATATTCGCCTGACAGCTGATGAACAGGCTTTTCAGATCAGGGATAGCGGATGCAGAGCACTCATATTTGAAAAAACATTTCGTCAGCGTAAGGATGAACTTGTTTTTTCAACCCGGATTGAAAGCGTTTTCGAGTTGGACAGCTGGCAAGAAATCGAGCCGTCCATCCATTTGTCAAAGTCACTTCCTGATTATCATAAATCAGAGCATGACCCCTATATCATTTGTTACACCTCAGGCACCACAGGCAGACCAAAAGGAGCAGTATTATCCCACGCCAATATGTACTGGAATGCCATTAATAACATCCTTGCGATCGACATCCACTCTGAAGACCGCTCCATAGTACTGCTCCCTTTATTTCACATTGGAGGAATTGGATTGTTCGCTTTTCCGGCATTTTTAGCAGGAGGAGCTGTCGTTGTCGCCGGCAAATTTAACCCGGACAGGGCGATTGAAATTATAGAGGAAGAAAAGGTCACGATTGTCATGGGAGTTCCAGCTATTCATGACGCCATACGCAAAAGCAGTCATTTTTCTCAAACCAGCTTTCAGTCTGTTCGCTGGTTTTACAACGGAGGTGCACCTTGCCCGAGAGAAGTCATGAATGCATATCTGTCCAGAGGACTGCCCTTTGGCGGAGGGTTTGGAATGACAGAAGCCTCCCCGACTATTTTTATGCTGTCAAAAGAGGATTACATAGAAAAGGCAGGGTCAATCGGGAAGCCTGTCATGTTCTGTGATGTAAAAGTTATGAATGAAAAAGGTGAAGAAGCAAATGTTGGAGAGGCTGGCGAATTGTGGATTAAAGGGCCCAATGTCATGAAGGAATACTGGAAGATGCCGGATGCAACCATGGATGCATTTCAAGACGGCTGGTTTAAAACTGGAGATCTGGTCAGACAGGATGAAGATGGCTTCTTCTGGGTAGCCGGACGAAAAAAGGATATGATCATATCCGGGGGAGAAAATATTTATCCGCTGGAAGTGGAGCAAGTGTTAGAGAGCTTTGAGGAAGTTGACGAAGCAGTGGTAATCGGAACTCCCGATTCCAAATGGGGTGAGGTGCCAGTTGCGTTTATACGCGGAAAAGAAGGTATGACACCGGAACGGAACACATTAATCAGCAAATGCCAGCAAAAGATTGCGAAGTATAAAATACCGAAACGTTTTTATCTGGTGGATGACTTTCCACGTAATGCCACTGGAAAAATTGCCAAAACACAATTAAAGCCTGACCAATTCCAGGGCCAGGAGCTGATGGAGTAAAAAACAATTAGGCAGTCGTCATCTGTTCAAATGGATTAGATTGTATCCAGGGCATCACCTGTTTCGTATGGCGGGCCTGACTAATAGACAAATGATTTCAAAAATAGAATAAGAGGCACTTGAAAAGGAGGAAACATACATGATTGGAGTGAAGAAAACCGCCATTTATGAACCAACAAACGTGGAAACAGCAAGGGATTTAGAAGCAAAGACATCCATTCCGGAAGAGATTATCATTAAAAAGTTCGGATTGAAAGAAAAGCGGATTGCTGCAAAGGATGAACACGCTTCAGATCTGGCGATAAAGGCAGGTGAACAAATTTTACGCAATGTAGATAAAGATTCCATTGATGTGGTGATTTATTTTGGAAGCCCACATAAAGATTACTTAGTATGGTCCTGTGCTCCAAAGATCGTACATGAATTAGGGCTGAAGCATGCTTACGGATTTGAAATCATGAATGTAAGCTCATGTTTCCCGATTGCCCTGAAAGTAGCAAAGGATATGCTGGTTGCAGATAAATCCATTCAAAACATTTTGCTTGCAGGAGGCTGCAAAGAATCTCAAATAATTGATTACGCCAATGAACGATCCAGATTTATGTTTAATTTTGCTGATGGAGGGGCGGCAGCATTAATTTCCCGGGATTCGGAACATGAAATATTGGGGTCAGGCATGATAACCGATGGATCATTTCATGATGATGTGTATGTGCCGGCGGGTGGAAGCGCGAATCCAGCCAGTCACCAAACCGTAGATGAAGGCATGCATTTTATTGATGTGAAAAATCCGAAGTCCATGAAAGATCGGTTAGATCCTGTAACGGTTCCAAATTTTTTAAAAAGCATTCATATCGCGCTGGAAAAAAGCGGGCTGACAGCAGAAGACATTGACTGGTTATTGCCTCTTCATACAAAGCGATCGTTATTTCAAGAGTTGATCTCACAGCTCGGGCTGAAAGAAGAACAGGGGATTTATTTAGACGAGTACGGACACATGTCTGCTCTGGACCCCTGCTATGGATTGGAAATTTTGCAGAGGAAAAATCTTGTCAAAAAAGATGATGTCATCGTAACGGTATCCGCCGGAACAGGGTATACATGGGCATCAACCGTCATACGCTGGTGAATCTGTAACTGGTTTGTAACTGATGTGTAATATGCTCGAATCAGTAATTAAACGATTATAAGATCATTTTTCAAAGGGGGAAATTTAATGTCGAAAAAGTTTTGGGTTTTGTTTATGTCTTTTGTCATGGTGGTTTTTCTGGCGGCCTGCGGTGGTGAAACGGCTGACAGTGATGGTGGTTCTGCTGATGCGGATAATCAGAGCAGCAGCCAGGATGAAACCACTGATAACGCATCTGCCGATAATGAAAAGGAGCCGATTAAAATTGGTGTTTTGGCATCATTATCAGGCATTCTGGAGGCATATGGCCTTCAGACCCAGCGGGGGTTTGAACTGGGACTTGAGTATGCAACTGACGGAACCATGGAGGTCAATGGACATCCAATTGAAGTGATTTATGAAGATACGGAGACAAAACCAGATGTCGCCCGTCAAAAAGCATTAAAGTTGTTAGAAGATGACAAGGTAGACTTTTTAGTCGGATCATCCAGTTCAGGCGATACACTCGCAGTCATCGGGCTGGCTGAGGAATATGAAAAAATCATGGTCGTTGAGCCGGCGGTAGCAGACAGTATTACTGGAAGTGAATTTAACAAATATATTTTCAGAACGGCGCGAAATTCTTCTCAGGATGCTGTTGCAGCTGCAGCAGCCATTGCAGATGAGGGGGTAAAAATCGCCACTTTTGCTCCAGATTATTCGTTCGGACATGATGGGGTAGCAGCTTTTAAGCAGGCAGCAGAAAAACTTGGAGCAGAAGTTGTTCTTGAAGAATATGCGGATCAGGCATCTACTGACTTTACGCCTCATATTCAAAAAATAATTGAAGCAGATCCGGACTACTTATACGTCATCTGGGCAGGGGCGAACAGTCCATGGAATCAGATTCATGACATGGATGTGCAGGGCAAAGGAATCAAAATTTCAACGGGCGCACCAGATATTGCAGCTCTGAAAACGATGAATGCCCTGGTTGGAATGGAAGGCTTTACCGTCTATTATCACACATTGCCGGATAATGAGGTCAATGATTGGCTGGTCGAAAAGCATAAGGAGCGTTACGGAGATGTTCCGGATTTGTTTACACCTGGAGGAATGAGTGCTGCCATTTCCATTATTGAAGCCCTGAAGAAAACAGAAGGGGATACAGATGCTGACCTTTTAATTGAAACGATGGAAGGAATGAGTTTTGAAACACCAAAAGGAACCATGACCTTCCGTCCAGAAGATCATCAGGCACTGCAGACCATGTATTCCATCACTCTTGAGGAAAAAGAAGGATATGATTATCCTGTTCCAGTCCTTATCCGTGAGCTGACCCCTGAAGAAACAGCTCCACCAATTTTGAATTAAAAGAAAAGATATGTAAATGAACTTCGGCGTCAGTGCCGAAGTTCATTCTTTACTTACAAACTGAAAAGGCGGTGAGCGGATGGAACCAATCATTGAAACAAAGGGGCTAACCATTGCATTTGGCGGTCATGTAGCAGTGAATCAGGTTTCGGTTCAAATCCCCAAAAATTTATTTACCTCGGTCATAGGACCAAATGGAGCTGGCAAGACCACGTTTTTCAACCTGTTGAGTGGACAGCTGGCACCAACGGAAGGGACCGTTTTTTATAAAGGAAAAGATATAACAAACAAATCTCCAACGGAACGGACCCGCCTGGGGATTGGCCGTTCTTTTCAAATCACAAATGTTTTTCCGAATTTAACGGTTCTGGAAAATGTAAGGCTTGCCATCCAATCGAGGGAGAATGTGCGTTACCAGATTTTCAAGCATGTTAAGCAATATCCTGCATTTGAGGATGAAGCAATGGAAATTCTGGAGAAGGTGCTGCTTGAAAGCCGGGCCCATGCCCTGGCGGTAAGTCTGTCCCATGGTGAAAAACGAAAACTGGAAATCGCTATGCTTTTGGCCCTTGACACAGAAGTGCTTTTATTGGACGAACCAACAGCAGGAATGTCTTTAGAAGAAGTCCCCGCCATTCTGGAAGTGATCCGCAATATTAAACAGCAGGGCAACCGTACCATTGTGCTAATCGAGCACAAAATGGATATGGTACTCGGTTTGTCTGACCAGGTCATGGTCCTTTATCACGGGGAATTGTTAGCACAGGGTAAACCTGAGGAAATTATGGAAAATGAAACTGTTCAGTCTGCCTATATTGGAGGGAATACCGATGGAAAGCACACTACTGAAACTGGAACAAGTTAATACCCATATTGATCAGTTTCATATTTTGCAGAATGTTGATTTTGAAGTGAAATCAGGAGAAGTGACCGTACTTCTTGGGAGAAACGGAGCCGGAAAAACAACCACCCTGCGAACTATCATGGGGCTGAATGGGGCGACTAGCGGCTCCATTGTGTTTAAAGGAGAGAACATTACAAAACTTCCACCCTATGAAATTGCTAAAAAAGGAATCGGCTATGTCCCTGAAGATCAGGGAATTTTCTATGATTTGACCGTCGAAGAAAATTTCCGGGTAGGCATGAGAAAAGATGATGATGGAACGAAGGAACGGATGGAATGGGTTTTGGAACTGTTTCCTGACCTGAAAAAGTTTTGGAGAAAGCCCGGCGGCCAATTAAGCGGCGGTCAGAAGCAGATGTTATCTATTGCACGTGCCTATGTCAATGATAATGACTTGCTGCTGATTGATGAGCCGAGCAAAGGGCTGGCTCCGGTAATCGTGGAAAAAGTAATTGAGTCGATCGACAAAATGAAGGAAAGAACCACTGTGGTTCTGGTAGAACAAAATTTTTATATGGCAAGTAAACTGGGAGATGCTTTTTTTATCCTGGATGACGGCATTACGGTTCATCATGGCAGGATGGAGCAGTTGATTCGAGATGAAGAGCTAAAACGAAAATATTTAGGAATAGCATAAAGGAGGCGGGCTGATGGAACTGATAATCAACCTTGCCATTAATGGTATATCAACAGGAATGTTAATTTTCTTAATTGCAGCCGGTCTTACGCTTATTTTCGGTTTAATGGATGTGCTGAATTTTGCCCATGGAGGAATCTTTGCCTGGGGAGCCTATGCAGGGGTCTGGTTTTTTTCGCTGACCCAGAGCTTTCTATTAAGTATTTTAGCCGCTGTTGTTACGGGACTGCTTATTGGACTGGTGACGGAGTATTTGATCATCAGGCCAGTCTATGGAAATCATATTCAGCAGATTTTAATCACCCTCGGGTTTATGCTTGTCTTATCTGAAATGTTAAAAGTTGTTTTCGGTCCCGACATTAAGGCTGCTGAGACTCCTTCTTATTTGTCGGGAAGCTGGACAATTGGCGATGTAACCATTATTAAATACCGTGCCTTTATCATTGCTGTTGGCTTCCTTGTCTTTATTGCCATGCAGCTCATTTTAAAACATTCAAAAATAGGTTTGATTGTCCGTGCGGGTGTGATGGATCGAGAAATGATCCAGGCACTTGGCGTTAATATCCGCAAAGTGTTCGTGGGTGTTTTTATGGTTGGATCGGCTCTGGCAGCACTGGGAGGAGCTTTATTTGCTCCTAGTTCGGGGGTAGTTTATGCAGAGATGGGAATGGAGTTTGGGATTTTTGCTTTTATTGTGGTCATTATTGGCGGAATGGGAAGTATCCCGGGATCATTGATTGCCGCACTTCTGGTAGGTATTTCAAATGTGTTCATGGCTTATTATTTGCCGATTCTTTCGATGGCCGTAACCATGCTCATCATGTTTGTTGTATTGATATTTAAACCACAGGGACTGTTCAGTACGAGTGGGGTGTCGAATAAATGATGCAAAAAGTACAGAAGTCTACATGGATTTACTTGCTGTTTTCATTGGTTTTAGTCGTGATTCCTTTTGTAAAAGATGAGCGATGGTTTCTTTTTTTACTCATTCAAATTTTTATTTTTGGCATATTTGCCATGAGTTATGACTTGCTTCTCGGTTTTACGGGAATTGTATCCTTTGGTCATGCGATGTTTTTTGGGATCGGTGCCTATAGTGTCGGAATTACCCTGGAACGGCTAGAACCAACATTTTTCAGCTTCCTGCTGGGAATATTCTTTGCTGCTATGGCTGGAGGAATTGTTGCTTTAATTGCCGGGGTTCTCACCTTGCGTCTGAAAAGTCACTATTACGCCATGCTGACCCTTGCTCTTGCCAGCCTGTTTCTTGTGCTGGCCGAAAAATGGCGTTCGTTAACTATGGGAAATGATGGATTTACCTTCAAAATCCCGGAACTTCCCGAGGGGCTTCAGGATCATCGAAATACAGTCATTTATATGTTTTGTTTACTGTCTATGATTCTCATATTTTTTGGACTCCGAAGGCTTACCCAATCCCCTCTTGGAAAAATTCTTCAGGCTATTCGTGAAAATGAACAGCGGGTGGAGTCTTTGGGTTTTCGCATCATGCCGTATAAAGTGATCATAAGTGTCATATCGGGTGTTGTTGCAAGTTTTGCAGGAGTGTTGTATGCCATCAGTCTTCGATTTGTAGATACAAGCGTGTTTGCCATTGATGTTACTCTGGATGCACTGTTGATGACCATTATCGGCGGTGTCGGAACACTGGTTGGCCCGATCATCGGAGCTGGCTTGATTGAGTTTGCTCACCATTACCTTTCTGAATTATCCGATGTTCACTGGATTTTTGAACGCTGGATCATTTTATTTGGAATTGTCTATATCCTGGCCGTGATCTTTTTCCCATTTGGAATTGTTGGTACCATTCAGCGGTCGTTTGCGAAACGAAAACAGCGTAAACAGGAGGTAACGAAATCGAAGAAAATAGCCGGATAGGGAGGATGGAAATGTCGGTTGATGGGATTACGTCGTTTTTGGTCAGATGTCAGTATGTATCTATGGATCATGATTCTCAATTAAAAATAAAGGTTACCCATATTCAGACGAATGAAGATCTTTATTTTGACCGGCTGGAGGATGCCTTTCAAATGATGAAACATGTCGTTGCGGAAAACAAAATAGAGAAGAGGTGACGTATGAGCCACATTGGGATTGTATCAATTGGAACCTATATCCCAGAGCATTACCTATCATCACAAGAACTGGCTGACAAAACAGGAATACCTGCTGAAATTGTGGAAACTAAATTAGGAATAAAGAAAAAACCGATTCCTGGCCCGGATGATCATACTGCGGAAATGGGGATTCGGGCAGCGAGATCAGCTTTTTCAACATGTGATGTTCGGCCAGAAGATATTGATCTCGTCATTTATATCGGAGAGGAATATAAAGAATACCCCCTCTGGACTGCTGCTATAAAAACCCAGCAGGCCCTCGGATGTGAAAATGCGTGGGCATTTGATGTGGCGCTTCGCTGCGGCACCACCATTATGGCCATGAAACTGGCAAAGGATCTGATGACAGCCGACCCGCGTATTCAAACCGTGCTACTTGCCGGCGGCTATCGAAATGTGGATTTTATCCATTATGATAACCCCCGCACCCGGTTTATGTATAACCTGGCTGCAGGAGGAGGTGCGATGATTCTGCAGAAAGGATACGGTAAAAACAGGGTGCTCGAAAGTACGCTGATCACTGATGGATCCTTTTCTGAAGATGTGGTCGTTCCCGGCGGAGGAACGAAAAAACCCATGTCAAAGAAGATCCTTGATCAGGGCCTCTATCAATTAGATGTTCTGGACCCTGCAGGGATGAAAAAACGGCTTGAAGAAAAGTCGATGCAAAATTTCTTGACCTGTATCCGGGACGCGGTTAGCCGAAGCGGATATACCGAACAGGATATAGATTATGTGGCCATGCTCCATATGAAGCGATCAGCCCATGCATATGTCTTAAAGGAACTCGGCTTAACGGAAGATCACTCTATTTATCTTGAAAACTATGGACATATTGGGCAGATCGACCAGATTCTTTCTCTTGAACTGGCACTGAAAGAAGGAAAGTTAAATGATGGTGATCTGGCTGTGCTGGTCAGTGCAGGCATCGGCTATGCCTGGGGAGCAACAGTGGTGAAATGGGGAGAACAGAATGAGGAGGCAGAGAACAATGGCTGAGATTCATATGAAAAAAGTTGCGCTTCCCAATGGGGAGACGCTTGGTTATCGGGAACGATCAGGTGGGAACAAGGCAGTCCTGCTCATTCACGGGAATATGACATCATCTAAACACTGGGATCTGGTACTAGAAAGCCTGGATGATAAATATAAGGTGTACGCCGTGGATTTAAGGGGATTCGGGGAATCTTCCTACAATAAACAGATTGAATCGATCAAAGATTTCTCCGAGGATGTTCGTATGTTTATTGAAGCACTGGGTATTCATCCATATGCCATTGCAGGCTGGTCCACAGGCGGTGCGGTAGGGATGCAATACTGTGCCAGCTATCCGGACGGCTGTGAAAAATTGTTGTTGCTGGCATCGGCTTCGACCCGGGGATATCCTTTCTTTGCATCTGGGCCCGATGGTCTGCCGGATGTAAGCAAGCGGTTAAGAACTTATGAAGAAATTAAGCAGGATCAGGGAAAAACCATTCCTATTCAAGGAGCCTATGATACTGGGAACAAAGAGTTTTTAAAAATGATCTGGAATGGACTGATCTATGACCGCAATCAGCCGGATGAAAAAAAATATGAAGAATACCTGGATGATATGCTCACCCAGCGAAACCTGGCTGAAGTGTATCATGCATTGAACACCTTTAATATCAGCTCCCATTATAATGGCTTGACGGAAGGAACCGGAGAAGTCCGGCAGATTCAGATTCCTGTGCTGGTGATGTGGGGGAATAGGGACCATGTTGTACTGAAGAACATGACAGAAGAAATACTGGAGGATCTTGGCGATAAAGCTCAGTATCAGGAACTGGACGGATGCGGACATTCACCGTTGATCGATAACCTTGATTTGCTTATTCAGACGATGGAACATTTTTTGGACCAGTAGAATAGATGATCATGGGAAAGAGAAGCATCAATGTTTTTATAGAAAGGAAGGAAAGTAAGATGTCAAGATTACAGGATAAGGTAGCGATTATTACCGGAGCGGCTAATGGAATAGGTTTAGAAGCAGCCAGAACTTTTGGGCGGGAAGGAGCAAAGGTTGTTCTGGCAGATTTTGATGAAGAGGCCGGCAAACAAAGGGCCTCAGAATTAAAGGAAGAAGGTTTCGAAGTCACGTTTATACAGGTTAATGTCGCAGACAGAGAAAGTGTAGATCAAATGGTTAAACAGACAGCTGATCAGTATGGAAAAATTGATATTCTGGTCAACAATGCTGGGATTACGAGGGACGCGATGCTGGCCAAAATGTCTCCTGAAGACTTTCAGCTTGTAATTGATGTTAACTTAACCGGTGTTTTTCACTGTACCCAGGCAGTCCTTCCTTACTTAATTGAGCAGGGGAAAGGAAAGATTATTATTACGTCCTCTGTTTCAGGAACCTATGGAAACGTGGGACAGACGAATTATGCCGCGGCTAAAGCCGGATTAATCGGGATGACGAAAACATGGGCAAAGGAGCTTGGCAGAAAAGGCATTAATGTCAATGCGGTAGCTCCTGGTTTTACCGAAACGGCAATGGTAGAAAAGGTTCCGGAGAAAGTAATCGATCAGTTAAAACAGCAGATTCCGATGCAGCGGCTGGGCAAGCCTTCAGATATAGCCAATGCTTATTTGTTTCTTGCATCGGATGAATCGGATTATGTAAATGGTCATGTATTGCATGTAGACGGCGGGATCATGATGTAACTGTTATGTAACTCGCCTCTTATATAATGCCAGCAACATGGCAAGAAGAGGTGATCGGGCATGAAACGTGAATTAGATTGGATAGGGAATCGGGCAAGATTATTTCCTGATGATGCGGCTATCGTAAGTCCGGAAGAACAGGCTGTTTACAGCTTTTCAGAGCTTAACGACAGGGCTGAAAAACTTGCCCGGTTTTTTTTAGAGAAAGGAATTCAAAAGGGGGACCGGGTTGCCTTACTCGCCCCCAATCATATCAGCTACTTTGATTTTCTGTTTGCTTCCATGAAAACAGGAACCATTTTCGTCCCCCTTAACTGGAGATTATCCAGAGATGACATGTCCTACGTGCTGAAGGATGCAAAGCCATCAATAATAGGAATACATGATCAGTTTCAGAATGACAGCTCCTGGATTTCAAAATATAGTGAGGTTCTTTTCATCAGCAATCACGAATATATACCAGCTGACACTAACTCTGATTTAAACATTTCGGAACAGCATCTGCCGGCAGAATCCGATCCCCTGGCTATGATTTATACTGGCGGAACCACGGGAAAGCCAAAGGGAGCAGTCCTGACCCACCGTTCGATTCTCTGGAATGCGATTAATACCATTATCAGCTGGGATCTTGCCAGAGAGGATACGACTTTGACGAGTCTGCCAATGTTTCATACAGGGGGGCTGAATGCTCTGACACTCCCTGTTTTACTGGCAGGGGGGAAAGTCGTAATCAATTCCTATTTTGATCCGGAAAAGGCGCTGGAGGATTTAATAAAGTATAAATGCTCCATTGTTCTGTTTGTGCCAACCATGTATCATATGATCATTCAAACAGAAGCCTTTCAAAAAGCCGAATTTCCACATATGAAGGTCTTTTTGTCAGGAGGAGCTCCATGTCCGCTGCATGTATATGATGCTTTTGATGAAAAAGGGTTGAAGTTTAAAGAAGGATATGGACTCACTGAAGCAGGACCCAATAATTTTTATATTGATCCCGATGAAGCCCGCAGAAAAAAAGGATCGGTTGGAAAAGCCATGATGTTTAATGAGATTAAAATTGTAAAAGAAAATGGTGAGGAAGCCGCTATAAACGAAGTAGGTGAGCTGTGCCTCAGAGGGAACCATGCATTTGAGTGTTATTGGAATAATGAAGAAGCTACCAGAGATACCCTAAGAAATGGCTGGCTGTATACGGGAGACCTTGCCAGGAAGGATGAAGAAGGGTTTGTGTATATCGTGGGCCGGAAGAAGGAGATGATTATAACCGGTGGTGAAAATGTTTATCCCCTTGAAATTGAACACTGGCTTCTTTCCCACGAATGGATAAATGAAGCTGCAGTTGTGGGCCTGCCGGATGAAAAATGGGGAGAGCAGGTCACCGCCTTTGTATCACTGGTGGATGGGGTCCAGCTATCGGAACAGGAACTGAAGGATTACTGCAGAAAAAAATTATCCAGATACAAAATTCCAAAGAAGTTTTATTTTATGGATGAGTTACCAAAAACCCATGTAGGAAAAATTAATAAAAAAGCACTGATTGATCACTATTCTGAACACTCTTTATAACATAATTGATCGCCCCCCGGCAATATTTGCGGGGGTTTTTTATGTAAGGAAAAAGGGGTTCCTGGCAGTCATCGTAAAATTTTTCAAAAAAATTAAACATAAATATGCAACTTTTAATAGACTGCTTCGTCTATTTAAGTAAAGAAGATACCAGCAAAAAGGGGGAATCTCTATGGGACTGGACAAATTGCTGGAGATAATTGAACCATATGAGTTGGTTCAGGTGAAGCATACGGACGGGAGAAGGCATGAATTCTTTTTTCGGAGGAGACGTTTTCCAACCGGAAAAAAGAATGTTCTGTCCAAAGTAATGGAATTGAAGGACGGAAGACTCAGTGGTTATATCTATGTGGGACATTTACCTGAATATGACCATCATCCAGAACGGACAAAAATGGGCTATCTGCCGATTAAAAATTTAACCACTGAGGAAATTAAGGATTTGATGAAGAAAGTGACGAGACGAGCACATTAAGGAAAAAAGCTGGGACAAAATTTCAAAAGGTAATGAAAATCCGAACTCTATTCAATTGTCACATGAATGAGTTCGGATCTTTTTTGCTTGACTTCGTTAATTTTTTTAGGCAGCTTGTTCGTTTTTTTCATTGTTTCTTTCTTGCTTGATCCTCATGTTTAAAGTTCCGTGTTTAATTTTCCCTTACCACTAAATCTCCTGTGTTGCTTTTTGCGTAAATAGTCGGCCCATTTCCTTCCCGGTAAGTAAAGTCACCGTCGTCCTTAATATGATAGTCGGCAAGATCGACTAAAATATCTCCTGTATTGGTTTGATAATCAAAATTTAGCGGCTGGGTCAATTCTTGAATTAAAACCTTGATTTTACCAGTGTTTGTTTTTACGTATAAATCATCTGAAATCGTCACCATACCCAGTTCCACATTTCCTGTGTTGCTCTTTACGTCCACCTTTGCCTGAATGTCATCCAGAACAATATCTCCTGTAGTAGTTTTAATGTTCAGTTGTTCACCAGAATAGCTGCTCAAGGACACTTTTCCGGTGTTTGTTTGAACTACTGTAGTTTCAGTCGCTATATTTTCCAAATCCAGATCTCCTGTATTGCCGAAGACATTTAATTCCTCACCCTGAAAATCATTAAACTGGATGTCGCCAGTATTTGATTTTAAATAGACACTCTTGCTTGTTACTGGCTTTTCAAAAGTAATGTCTCCAGTAGCCGATTCTGCTTTAAGCTGGCTGTACATGTAATCTGGCACATAAACATTGGCATCCAGATTAATAACATTAAAGAAAGAAAAGGAAAACCATTCTTTTCGGACAATGGACAGCTGAAAACTGCTGCCATTCTGCTCATGTGAAATTTTGAGCTTGTTCAAGTTGTTTTCAGAAACTTTCCCTTTTAATTCAACGATGATATTGGACTGGCTGTGAGGGATAATGTTCAAGTCCGTGACGTCCGTTATAATAGATAGCTGATCGATGTCTCCTTCTGGATTAAAGGTTTCTTTTTCGTCGATGCTTGTGACCGAAAACGTTAAGCCCTGATTAAACGAGATCATGACAGCAAAACCAATGATTCCAATGATTAATACAATAGTCGAATATAGGGCAGCCTTTTTTAACAAAGGGTTCACTCCTCGCTCTTAGTAATCATTTTTAAATTAGATTGCAAGTATTTTAATGTCAGAGAATAAAAGCCTTTTGAAATATAAATCGTTCCAATTCCTATCAGTACGCCCAGACCTCCCAGAATCATGGAGGAAAATAGAGAGACGAGCCATTTTGAAATGCCCTCTAAACCAAAAGCGGAGAATTGAAAATGAAATAACCCGCTTAAGGGTTCAGCCAGAAGTACAGCTATCGCAGCCGTAATCAGAGAGAAAGCCACAGCGTATAAGGCAATGATAATGCCTGTAATGGCAAGAAATGGGCCTAATAAGAATACCAGATTAAAAAAACCTAACCCGATCGTTGCTATAACAGCACGCAGCACGTTATCAAAGGAAACATCTGATTTGGCCTTTTGGATGTGATAACTGGCCAAAAGCTCTCTTGCAATGGCTTTTGGATGTCCCAGCTTTTGAATAATTTCCGCTTCTGTCAATCCTTGTTGAAGTCCAATTGTGAAATGCTCTTGATAGTCGTAAAGAATATCGTCCCGTTCTTCTTTTGGCAAACGATACAGCAATCGCTCCAATTCTTTTAAATACTCTTCTTTATTCCTCATGGATCAGTGTTTCCTCCTTGATCAATTGATTAACTCCTGTGGAAAACATTTCCCATTCTCTCAATAGTTCATGTAAATATTCCCTTCCTTTAGGAGTGATTTTGTAATATTTTCGTGGGGGTCCCTCCCTGGATTCAGCTAAGTAGGTTGAAAAAAATCCATCTTTTGTAAGGCGCCGAAGCAGTGGATAAACCGTGCCTTCAGAGATATCTATTTTTTTTGAAATGGATTGAACGAGTTCATATCCATATCTGTCTTTGTTTGATGTCAGTGCTAAAACGCAAAGCTCTAAGATTCCTTTTTTAAACTGTACATTCAACCCATACACCTTCTTTAATATGTATAGTACCTTGCAATATTTAATACTGGGTAAAATCATCTCCTGGCAGATAAACTATACCACTTACTATTATATAATGCAAGGTACTGTAAAATATTCTGACAAACGTTAATGATTTGAAACGCAATGGTTTTTCTGTACGTATAGGATAAAAAAACATAATGAAGGACTGGATGAATGATGAAAAGCTGTCTCAGAGTATCAGATGTATCTGTATCCATAAAAAAGACACCAATTCTCGAAAACATTTCTTTTCAGGTTAATGCGGGTCAAATAACTGCCCTGATTGGTCATAATGGTGCGGGCAAATCGACTGCCATGAAAACGATTATGGGCTGGCAGAAAAAAGAACAGGGAAAGATTATGATTCTGGAAAAGGACCTTGATGAAGATTATCTTGCTTATAAAAGACTGTTTTCGTATATTCCGGAAGAGCCTATGTTGCTTTCGGAGCTGACCGTATTTCAGCATTTTCAATTGTATGGAAAAAGCTACCAGATGGATGAACAAACATTAATCACCAGAGTAGAACGTCTCACTGAATGGTTTGACATAGGGGACAAGCTCCATGAATATCCGGAAGCCCTTTCAAAAGGGATGAGGCAAAAAGTACAGACCATTTGTGCCCTGCTTCCGGATGTTCCACTGCTGTTAATAGATGAACCTTTCATGGGACTTGATGTGTACTCGGTTGATTTTTTGCTGGATGAGCTGAAAAAAAGGAAAGAACAGGGTACTTCCATACTAGTAACGAGTCATCAGCTGGATAAAATCAAAGATATTTGTGATGAGTATGTAATGCTGAAAGATGGTCGTATATGTGAATCTGGAAAAATAAAGGACTTCGGTGGACTGAAAAGGAGAAAATCATGATGCAGGCGAGTAATCTTTTTCACACTTATCTCTGGCTGAAACAAAAACGGTGGAAGAAAAAAGTGCACATCTATCGGCAGGTTTTTCAATTGTTGTTCGACTGGACCCTTTCCATATATTTATTTTTGTTTTTAATTCTCGGGTTTATGATTTTGAGGGACTGGGTTCACGAAACAGCCCTTTTTACGAATGTATTTGCATCCTTTTCCATAGAATGGGTCATTGTTTTCTTCCTGGGATGGACTGCTCTTCAGGCCGTTCAGAGCTATCAGGACCCGGGTGTCTATATTTCCAGTTCAGAATACCAGCTAGGTCTGCTTCCCTATTCCCTGAAAAAAGTCTGGATCTTAGGAGTTTTAGAGCAGTTGTTGGTCGCGGCTGCTGCGGCTCTAGTTTTGATCTCCGGGCTATTGTGGCTGACTCCTCTGAATTTTTTTATTACGCTGTACCTGTCCATATCTTTTTTTATTGGAAAAACGACAGGAATCTTAATCAAATGGCGCCTGTTTCAGCTCAGTGGTGTGAAAAAAGCAGGCATCATTCTTTTAATCTATTTTGCCCTTCTTATTCTTCGCAAACTGGCCTATGATTTTACTTTTCCTTCTGAATGGATTCTCTGGGGAAGCTGGGTGACGGTATCCGTTATCGGCTTTTTGCTCATGTTTCACCCCTTTCATAACGCAGACTGGGGGAAAGTAGTCAGCTATAGTGATGTAAAGGTGTGGCGGATGTGGGCTGTTCAGCAAATGACAAAAACAACTATTAAGCCAGCTCGGCGTTATCAATTTTTACAGAAGATATTTCAGGGCAGCAGGGCGCGAAAGCCTTTTCCATACCGGATGACATCCATCAGCACCCGAATCTGGCGTTCGTATCTAAAGGAACAGCTTGATCCGATTTTAAAAACGGTTGGCGGGGTGTACGTTGCCGGGATTGCATTGAGTCTGCAGGGTGACTGGGGAACAGGACTAGGGCTGGCCATTGGGATTTTTGTACTGAATCAGATGGCATCATCAATCTTCATTTCCCATTTTTCTCAGGCTTATATGCACACCATCCCGTGGGAGATGGAAGGATGGTTTCAGTCCTTTCGCAAATGGTATGCCGCCGCAGTTTTGCTTATCCTGCCTCTAACGGGATGGGCATTTTTTCAACAGGGTTATTGGCTGATGGTTTCTTTTATGGTGCTGACTTCCATCTGGATGTATGTGGATGTCAGTTTATCCATTTCGGCCCGGTTTAATCATCTGCTAAACCGTTCCTGGTATAACGGTCCGTTGAATTTAGCAAGGACAGGCGGGTTTGTCTCCCTGGCTGCCGGGGGTATTTTTCCGTGGATCAGTTTTGGTGTGATTCCATTGCTGTTTATTCTCAGCCTGAAATTCACACGGTTAAAAGGAAGCTGGATTACACTGGAAAAGGAGAAGGGTGGATAACGGGGGGGTCCAAAAAAGTGGAGCCACACTGGAACGAGATATTGTCGGGAGCTCTGCCGCAGATCCGCCTCAACAAATCGAAGGCATGTTCAATAACGGGACCTTTCTGATGGGAAGATCCCGTTATTTTTTACACACCGCTATGCCCAGGGGGTAATAGACACCTTCCCGGGGCGGTTCAATTAATACGCCGTTCTGATAATAAAATTCTTTATTCGGATAGTCCGAAAAAAGATCCCGAAATTCCGCTGGGGTTAGCTGGTGAACATGAAATGGGGATCCGCACGGTTTTCCCCTTCCTTCACCGAACGGGGTAGAGACGATTAAAGTTCCCCCATCTTTTAACAGATTGTAGTAATTGGACAATAACTTTTCCTCTTCCTCAATATGTTCAATAGTCTCAAAGCTGACAATGACATCAAATGTTCCTAATTCTTGAGGAAGGGTCTCGTCGGTTGCGTTTTTCACAAGAAACGTAGATTTTGGATGATAGTATTTCCCTCTGGCGTATTTAATTACATCAGGGTCAATATCAATCCCAACCACTTCATCCACATTGTTTTTTGCCTTTTTTGCCATCATGTGTGTGCCATAACCGGCACCGCAGGAAAGGTCAAGCACCCTTCCGTGGACATAAGACAGAGCAAACTGATAACGGGCAATATGCTCCAGCAACAAGTTGTTCATGGGGTCCATAAATTCAGGTATGACGCGTTCACCCGTATCTTCAAGCAAAACAATCACCGCTTTCATTAATCTATGACAGAAATGTCAGGCTCATCGTTTATTATTATGCCATAAATGAAGAAGATGTCGAAGAATCGAATTTTGACAATCTTTTTCAATTCCCACTATAATAAGTTTAATCAAAGGGTAAAGGCGGTCTTACTATGAAGGAGCAGGAGTACAGAAAAAAGAAAAATGATCCATCATTGAAACTTTTTGTTGTTCTTGCCAAGGCCTATCGGGCTGTAACGGACTTATCCAATGCTGATATAGTCAGATACGGGTTAAACCCAACAGAATTTGCAGTGCTGGAGCTGCTGTACCATCAGGGGGATCAGCCGCTGCAAAAGATTGGTGAACGAATTCTTCTGGCAAGCGGCAGCATCACATATGTCGTGGATAAACTGGAAAAGAAAGGATATCTTGAACGTAAGCCCTGTCCCAATGACCGGCGTGTGATTTATGGTGCCATCACGGAAAAGGGAACAGAGCTGTTAAATGAAATTTTTCCTGAACATTGGGCGAAAATCGAACAAATCATGTCCGGGCTGACTGATGAAGAAAAAGAACAGGCAATTGATTTGCTGAAAAAACTGGGAATTCATGCAAGAAACTTTGATGAAAATCAAAAAAATTGAAGATTGCCTCATCATGGTAAGACCCTAACGGATGCGAATATGCTTTTCAGGGTCTTTTTCATGTTTTTTATAGTAAGAAACGATGTTTGGCAAAATCGACTGAAAATCGGGACATTGAATCTGACTTTCCCGAAGTCTCTTCTGGGCATTGGATGGGTCAAACTGGCATTGATTAGTGAAATAATACAGTGCCTCTTTTTCAACCCTCAGCCATTTTCGAATGCCAGGGACAATTAAGGAGAGTTTGGCTGTGAACATAGGAATGCTGAAAGTCGGGGACTTCTTTAAATAATGTTCCATAAACATTTCATACAATTCCCTTGCTGTGTATGGGTTTGGGTCTGTCAGGTGATAGGTTTCGCTTTCCTTTGTTTCTAAATGACTTAAATAAACAGTTGCTTGAATGACATAGTCAATGGGAACGAGATTAACTGTTGCATCGCCTCTCCCGATATAAGGGATGAAAGGCAGAGAGCGCAGCTGCTGAAACATATTTAAAATAAAGTACGGCCCGTCAAATTTTAAAGTTTCCCCGGTCCGGGAGTGTCCCACAACAATTCCGGGACGAATCACCGTAACTGGAATCTCCTCTGCTAACGATTGTACATGGCGTTCAGCTTCATACTTGGTTTCCTCGTAGTGATTTTTAAAACCTGCCTCATGCTCAAGCTCATGTTCAAAAACCATTCCCTGTCGCATACCGGCAACATAAGCTGTGCTGAAATAAACATACCGTTTTAAGTGCTTGAGTTTGCGCACAAACTCGTTCATATTTTTCGTTCCAGTGACATTGACATTCCATGCCGGCTGATAAGGAACGGCAAGATCATAAATAGCAGCCAGATGATACACATATTCGACCTCATTCCTTAGCTGTGCAAGCTGTTCTTCATGGATTTGCAGATTTTCTTTCGTAATATCGCCTGGAATCAGCTTGATTTGCTCATTTGTAACGGGCAGGTTGTCGGTTAAACGGCGAACCGATTCCTCTGCCTTAGACATCATTGATGGAAGAACTAACGCATAAATTGTACTTACAGGTTTTTTAGCAGAAAAGAGCTCTTTGATCAGATAGGTTGCAATATATCCGGGGAACCCTGTAAACAAATATGTATGACCCAAACCCATCACCTCCTGTTTTATACTAATATTTATTCGAGGTCTAAAGGATAATCTCCTGTTTTTGTTTGATCAGGTATGGCACCGGGTAAACGGAACTCCGGTTGTATTTATAGGTGAAACGGTTATTCAGGGATTTCAGCCAGCCCGTCTTGAGAGAATATTTCAGGATCAATAGGAAGGTAAAGTAATAGAAAAGCACACATTCCTTCTATATCATCATACATTAAAGTAGGCAGCAATCAGGGGAGGTGTGCTTTATGCCAGGTCTGTGGAATCAATATCCGGGTTTTCCCTTTCAATCTTTTCCGGGCACTGGACCATTTCAGTCAGGTCCTTCGGGCTGGCCATATTCTGGGATGATGAATCCAGGCTGGAATTGGGGTATGCAGGATGTTTCTTCTTTGAATAAGATGCTCTGGGAAATACCCAAGCAGATCGGAAATCTGAATCAGGCGAATTCGACTGCTTTTACGCAGCCGGCTGGCCCCTATCAATTCTTTCAAAAGCCTCCGCAGCCATTTCCTGCTCAGTTAGGTGGAACTTCACCGCCAGACTTCAATCAGATGATGAAAGGAGCCGTTCCTCTTCTGGCATCGTTTCAAAATGAAAGTGGTGAAATTGATTTTGATAAGTTATTTTCCACCGTTGGACAAATGGTATCAACCGTTAATCAGCTGACCCCCCTCTTAAAAGGGTTTAGTTCAATTATGAAGGGGATGTGATGACAGAGGCTGGGAAAAAAATGCAAAAGGAAAGGAAATGACATATCCGAACTGGATTCAATCATTACATGAATCAGTTCGGATATTTTTATTTGATCATCATGCTTTGCTTTCCGCCGGGTTAAGCGGGGTGCTTCAGCTTTTGATAAAGACATGCCATTTTTTAGTCACGGAAAAACGCAATAACAATTCCGCCCTCAGCAGCATAAGTGGCAATTAACGGTCCCATTTCTGCCAGAATCGAATCTTTAAAAGGATATCGTTCTTTGATCTTCGCCAGGATTGATTCTGCCCGTTCAGGGGCGTTACAGTGAGACAGAGATATGGTCTTATTTTCAAAGTCCTTTGCATATTCTCCGATTTGTTCAATAAAACGCCGGATTGATTTTTTGTCGCCCCGAACTTTTTCAGAGACCTCTATTGTTCCTTCCTCACTGGCATTCATGAGTAGCTTAATGTTTAACGTTTTGGCAATGGCTCCTTTGACCCGGTCGAGTCTTCCGCCTTTCACTAAATTCTCCAGGTTTTTTAAGATAAATAGCGTAGTCGTTTTTTCAATCCTTTCCTCCATATGATCTACTAACTCACTAAAGGAAAGGCCTTCAGTAATTTTTTCTCCGGCCTCTTTCACTAAAAGAGCGATTCCTGAAGTTGCTGTTTTCGTGTTTAATACTTCAATCTGCCGGTCAGGGTCCTCTTCCAGCAGCATATTTTTCCCGATTGATGCGTTCTGATAAGTTGCACTTAAACCTTTGGACAGGGAAAGCATAAGGATCGGCTTGTCTCTGGGGATCTGTTTATATGCTTCGTAAAAAAAATGGGGTCCAGGTGCAGAAGTCTTTGGCAGTTCGTCACTTTCTTTTAATTTCTTGAAAAACTCCGGCAGGTCCAGGTCAACTCCCGGTTTATACTGTTTGTTGCCAAATTGAATATTGAGCGGGACTGTGATGACCTGATATTTTTCTTTTAGAGATGCCGGTAAATCGCCGCCTCCATCAATCATAATTTGAATATTCATCTTAATCACCCTTCATTTACTCATTTATAGAAAATTATTCTTGCCAGCTAACTTTCTTTCCTTGAAATATAGGTTTTCTTTTTCTTGCTTGTACTAAAAATAAACATCATCAGGCCGAATATGACGATAGATCCGCCAAACAGCTGGAACCATGTGACCATTTCTCCCAGAATGAAGTAAGCTAAAATAGATGCTCCGACAGGCTCAAACAAAATCCCCATGGTAATGGTTGATGAGCTGACCCATTTTAGAGCCCAGTTAAACAGGGTATGCCCAAAAAATGTTGGGATAATTGCCAGTGCAAAAAATACGAGCCAGTGTTCCTCGGAGTATCCGAAGAAAGGTTTTTGAAGTATTAAGTTATAAATCAGCAGTGTAACGGAGCTCATGCCATAAACGATAAAGGTATAGGTCATTAATGACAGGCGCTTTCTCACATCCTGTCCCAGTAAAAAATATCCCGTTACCATGACGGCTCCCAGCAGGGCAAGGATGTCACCAAATAAAGCCATTCCGCTGATCTGAAAATCGCCCCAGCTGATGAGAACACTTCCTGTGAGCGCAATCAGCATACTGAGGACGGCTCCAGCAGAAAAGCGTTCTTGAAAGAAGAAATAGGTTCCTAAAAAGGCAAAGATGGGCTGCATCGTAACTAAGACGACTGAGCTGGCTACCGAGGTAAAGTTTAATGACTCAAACCAGAGTATAAAATGAAAGGCGAGGAATACACCGGCCAGAATGGTTAAGAGCCAGTCTTTTTTTGTCACGAGTTTAAATTCGTGCAGGCGTCTCAGCAGGATATACGGGCTCATAATGATGACTGCCAGCAATAAACGATAGTTAGCAATAATGGACGCGGGTGCCTCATCTGCAAGTTTGACTAATACAGCAGCTGTCGAAACGGATATGACTCCAATCGTAACAGCAATGTACGGGCCAATGATTTTTTTCTCCAATTTTACTCCTCCCGCACGATCTATTCATCTGACATCAGTGGATTCGGATGATATAGAATCAAGGTTTATATTAGTATCATTTTATCATGGTTTGACCGTAAAAAAAGGGGAAAAAATAAACTTCTTGTTAACGGGAGAAAATGCCGAGCAATACTAAAATTATCAGGACTCCCCAAAATATAATTTTTTTCCACGGGATACGTTTTTTCCGCCAGCGGTTTGGATCAAATTGGATCCCATCTTCATGGTGATGATCGTATGGAACAGCCATGGAATAAAACGGCCTTGTGTTCTGCAAAACCAGAGGAGCAAGCCCAACCCCCGATAATAACCCGAAAATATGGGCAAAGATATTTATATTCGCTCTTAAAAATGTCATAATGAGACCTAATATGAGGATCACTTTGATAATTTGTGTACTCTGATAATCGAGCAAATGTTTTTTGTAAATCATCATATATAAATAAATACCGAACAAGCCAAAAATGGCGCCTGAAGCTCCGGCGTGTGTCAGGTAATCAGCCCCGAGAAACCATGTGGCCAAATTTCCGCCAATGCCTGAGAGCACATAAGCGAGGATAAATTTCAGTTTACCAAGCATGACCTCGAGAGCAGGACCGAACAAAACCAGTGAAAAAGAATTAAACAAGGTATGCATCAGCCCGAAATGAAAAAAGATTGCTGTGACTATCCGCCAATATTCACCCTCTTGAATGAGCGCGTTTTGTCCAACTCCCATCACTTTTAATTCAATAAAGAAGCGAAGAGGAATCAGCTCTGTGAACAGCCAGAGAACCAGGTGGATGGCGACAAGCGTACTGACTACTGGATAAAAACGGAGAAATTGTTTAAAGCTTTCGTTTCGAATAAACATATCATCACCTATTTCATATATCGATCGTTATCTACTATTATACATATAGACAAACATGTTTGTTGTTATGCTGTTTCAAAAAGGAAGGGATAATGTATGATTCTGGGTACCGGCATCGATCTTTTAGAAATAAAGCGGATTGAACAAATTTTTAAGCGGAATCAGCGGTTTGCGGGGAAAATTTTAAGCGATCGGGAACAGAATTTATTCAGCCATCTGGCATCCCAGAGAAGGAAGGTTGAATTTTTGGCTGGACGCTTCGCAGCAAAAGAGGCGTATGCCAAAGCAGCGGGTACAGGCATTGGGAAAAACGTAGCTTTTCATCATATTGAAATTTTGCCCGACAAAAATGGGAAGCCCGAAATTTATATTGACGGAATAAAGAAAGACGGGGTTTTTCTGTCGATTTCCCATAGCGAACAGTTTGTTGTTGCACAGGTAATTATAGAAGCGCAGTCAGATGAAGGCTAGTCTGCATAATTACATCCCTTGTCTCATATATTTTAAGTGCAGGTAGGAGGGAACGAACTTGCAAATTGTCACTGCCAGAGAAATGTATGAAGTAGACCGATTTACCATGGAGGATGTAGGAATTGAAGGAAAAATATTAATGGAAAACGCCGGAAGAGCAATGGCGGAGAGGTTGCTTCAGGATGTGTCCAGGAGTGATGATATTCTTATCTTAACGGGTACTGGAAATAATGGGGGAGATGGGTTTGTGATTGCTCGAACCCTTTTTCTGAAAGGGTACAAGGTTACGGTGCTAAGTCTTGTTCCTGAGGAGAAAATTACCGGTGATGCCCGTTATCATCTGGAGCTTTTGAAAAAAGTGGGGGTTCCTTTTCACATTTTTCAAGAAGGAGAAACGGATCAATGGTTATCCGGGAAAGATGTTTTAGTTGATGCCATGCTGGGCATCGGGGTAAAAGGCGATTTGCGATTTCCCTATGCCCAAATGGTGGACAAAGCGAACAAGTGTGAAGAGGCTTTGAGGATTGCCGTAGACATCCCCACAGGTGTTCATGGGAATGAAGGAGAAGATCCTGAGTTAGCTTTTATGGCTCATAAAACGTATACGGTTCAGTGCCCAAAAGAATCTGCCTATATCGAGGCATGTGCCCGATTTTATGGGGAAGTGGAAGTTGTAGATATTGGTCTGGTAACCAGACCACTTGCTGCCAGACCAGGCAAATGGGTCTGGACCCAGAATGATGTCATCCGCACCTTCCCAAAACGGAAACCATTTTCCCATAAAGGAAGCCATGGGCGGGGAATCATCATCGGCGGAGCACCGAATATGCCAGGTGCTGTCATGATGTCAGCCCGAGCGGCTTTGCGGACGGGGGCCGGACTAGTGACGATTGCTGCATCTCACCATTTAATTTCGACGATTGCTCCATATGTGGCAGAGGCTACTTATACAGATTTAAACGTGGAGGGCCTTGATCTGAATCATTTTGATGCAGCAGCTGTTGGAATGGGATTAGGGCGCTCTGATAAGAGTGCATCCCTGTTTGATGACGTGTTAACCAGGGCCGATCTTCCTCTTCTCATTGATGCAGACGGATTATATCACTTGAAGGACCGGCTGCATGCTCTTAAAAAGCGGACAGCACCTACTGTTTTAACCCCGCATTTTGGAGAAGCAGCAAGACTTCTTGGCACATCTGTTCATGAATTGAAAGTAAAGCCGTTTTCGCTGACCCGTGCGTTTTCCCGAGAATATGGGGTTTACTTCATTTTAAAGGGACCGTTTACCATCGTGACTTCACCAGAGGGTGAGCAATATGTGGTAACAACAGGCAACGAAAGTCTCGCCAAAGGAGGAAGCGGAGATGTTTTATCCGGGATTATTATGGGCCTTATTCTTCAAAGTAAAAACATCATAGAAGCGTTATGCAATGGGTGCTGGGTTCATGGAAAGACTGCTGAAATCTTAACCCGGACCAGCCATTCCCGGTATGATCTGCTCGCTTCTGATTTAATTGAGGGATTGCCTCAAACCTTTCGTGACATTTCTCAAAAAATGCAGTGACATCGTTCCCTTGCCCTTTGAAAAGAGGCAAAGGAGTTGTGAGTATGAACAAAAAGTACGTACTCTTTGTGTTAGTTTGTATGCTGGTTGTGCTGGCTGCCTGTGGAGACAAATCAAAAGAGGACGTCATTGAATCTCTTGAAAAGAAAACCGAAGAGATGAGCGGCTATAAGGCTCAGGCAAAAATGAACTTGCAGACAGGCGAAAAGGTACAAACCTACAATATTACGATCTGGCATAAGAAGAAGGATATGTATCGGGTACATCTGGAAAACCCAGATGATGAAAAAAGCAGTCAGGTCATCCTACGGAACAGTGACGGGGTGTTTGTCTTAACCCCTGCCCTTGGCAAAAGCTTTAAATTCCAGAGTGACTGGCCTCATAACAGCAGTCAGCCATACTTGTACACGTCATTAATTAACGACTTGCTGAAAGATTCAGAGTCACAGTTTACAGCAACAGACAATTACTATATGTTTAAAGCAAAGACCAATTATCAGAGCAATAAAAACCTGCCTTATCAGGAGATTTACTTCGATAAAAAGTCTCTCAAGCCTATGATGGTGAAAGTATTTGATAAAGATTACAATGCATTAGTTGAAGTGAATTTCACCCAGTTTGACTTTAATCCGGAGTTTGCTGAAGATGATTTTGATACAGGAAAAAACTTAACTAGCAGTCTCATTAGCTTGCCTGCTATGGCTTCAGGCGAAGAAACTCCGTTTACGGTTTATTATCCAATGTATAAACCTGAAGGAACTTCACTGGCTGAACAAAAGGAAGTGGCTTTTGATGGCGGAGAGCGGGCTATTCTCACCTTTGAGGGAAATAAAAGTTTTACGTTAATTGAAGAAAAATATACCGATCTCCCTACAAGCTTAGCCGTACCGGTATCAGTGAATGGAGAGCCGGTTGATCTTGGCTTTACAATCGGTGCCTTGACAGACAGCAGTCTGGAATGGACATACAATGGCATGAGGTTTTATTTAGCCAGTGAAGATCTCACCAGAGAAGAGATGGTTGAAGTGGCAAAATCGGTACAGGGAACAGCGATAAAATAACATAGGGAAATCGGTTCTGAAGAGGCTGGGACAAAAAAAGTAATGAACGACGGAAAAGGCGGACAATTTTACTGACAAATATCCGAACTAATTCATGTGACGATTGAATATAGTTCGGATATTTTATTAGTGCGAGCAGTTTTATCCCAGCCACTTTTCCTGGCCCGGCCTTGATTATGATCAGTCCAGATGATCCAGTCCATCCCCCCCTCTATCCATTTGACATCGTAAAGTACAATGTCAATAATGGAGGAAAGAAAGAATAAGAGAGGAGATGCCACTGTTGTCTGACAGGGACTTTTATCGTGATACATGGGCTGAGATCAAGCTGGATGCCATCAGGACAAATATTCGAAATCTGCGGAACGTTCTGCCAGACGATAAAAAAATTTATGCCGTTGTGAAAGCAAATGCTTATGGCCATGGAGATGTACAGGTGGCAAAGACAGCGCTGGAAGAAGGGGCATATGGGCTGGCTGTCGCACTGCTGGATGAAGCCATTAAATTGCGGCACTCAGGTATTCAGGCTCCTATTCTGGTGATGGGATGGGTTCGCCCTGAAGATGCAGCGGCTGCACAAAAAAACCGGATTGCCCTGACTGTCTTTCAGAGGGAATGGGTGGAAAAGGCTAAAGAGTATTTGGAAGACGGCCCGTTACTGATTCATATTAAAATAGATTCCGGAATGGGGAGAATCGGGGTCCGTACAGCTGATGAACTTATTGAGCTTTTGAAAGCCATACATGATTCCCCTTTACAGATAGACGGACTTTTTACCCATTTTGCGACGGCAGACGAAAAAGATCCATCTTATTTACAAAAACAGCAAGACAGGTTTTCAGTTTTACTGGAAACTTTTCACGCCTTGCATCCTGACCCGGTTACGGTTCATACTGGTAATAGTGCTGCTAGCATGAGATTTCCTGAAGAGATGTATGATGCAGTCAGATTCGGTATTGGCATGTATGGGCTTTTTCCTTCCAGGGACGTTAAATCGGAAAAAACCATTGAATTAGAGCAAGCTTTTTCGTTGCATAGCTGCCTGACCCATGTTAAAAAACTTCCAAAAGGCGAAGGGGTCAGCTATGGAGCTACCTATAAGACAGGGGAAGAAGAGTGGATTGGAACGGTGCCAGTGGGGTATGCTGATGGATGGCTGCGAAAATTACAGAACACCGATGTATTAATAGACGGGAAACGCATGCCGATTGTGGGGCGTATCTGCATGGATCAATTCATGGTCCGGCTGGATGGACCTTATGATGTAGGAACGAAAGTCACGCTGATTGGCAGGCAGAAAGATCAAGAAATAACGGTGGATGAAATCGCCGAACGTCTCGAAACCATCAATTATGAAATCCCATGTTTAATTAGTTACCGAGTGCCTAGAATTTATAAAGAGTAAGCCTTGACTTGTACAGATGTAAAACCAAAATATATTTACTTCATAATAAAATTTTTTACAGGTCAGGATATTTATGGCCCATTCATTGGGATAATTGATACTTTTTTTGTAAAAAATGAAAATAAATATCTTTCCAGTGAAAAATGTGCCCAAATGCCCTTTTAAATCAGGGGTGTGCGTGGTATGATTGAATTGGATTTTTGTTTGTGGGGATTAGACGGTGGAGGTGTTTTGTTGTGTCCGAGAGTTCGCAGGAGATTGTTATCAAACTTCCGCAACGGATTTTAGAAGAGATTGATGGTTTAGTTAAGTATGAGAAAGTTGATCGAAGCGATTTGATTTGTCAGGCAACAGAAAAGTATTTGCGGGATAAGAAAAAGAGTCACATTCGTGAGTCTATGCGCCGCGGTTATCTCGAGATGGCCAACATTAACTTGAACATTGCGTGTGAGGCATTTCAAGCTGAAGAAGAAGCAGAAACCACCCTTGAGCGATTAGTGAGCGGGGTGTAACAGGTTGATTGTTAAAAGAGGCGACGTCTATTTTGCAGACCTTTCTCCTGTTGTCGGGTCTGAACAGGGAGGCGTACGCCCTGTGTTAGTTATTCAAAATAATATCGGAAATCGCTTCAGCCCCACAGTCATTGTTGCTGCCATTACCGCGCAAATACAGAAAGCCAAGTTGCCGACCCATGTAGAAATTAAAGCCGAAAAGTATGGTTTTGAACGGGATTCGGTGATCTTATTAGAACAAATACGAACGATTGACAAACAACGTTTAACCGATAAAATTACACAACTGGATAATCAGTTGATGGATCGTGTGGATGAGGCTTTACAAATTAGTCTCGGACTCATAGACTTTTAAAGGCTGCTCTAAAGATATAGAGCGGCTTTTTTTTATGTTTCAAAATCGATGCCAGGGAGAAAATCGCATATGATCTTTACGGTCTGGTGGCTTTAAAGTGGATAAAATGGTAAATTATTGTGTAAGAAAATGTTTGGTTTTGTAGGGAATTTTAACATGGGCAGGGATCTTCAGGAGCTGGTGCTGAAAAATAGTGCTGAAATTATTCGGCTCTGGTTGGAAAGAGTCGATCAAAAACATAAAGCATTGAATGAAAATGCAGAGATCTTAGATGAAAAGTTTGAAAGCACGAATAGAAATTTTGCCAATACGCTGCATCTGGCGGTTCTGGAGCTGGCCTGCGGGGAGTAAAACGACTGATGGATGAATTGGATATACAGTCTGTGCCCGGAAAGGGGACAGAAGCTGAAGTTTTCAAATGGCTTCGGTAAAGGAGTGGGTACTGAGTGGATACGTTAGAACTGGAAATTGGCAGTTATAAAGAATTGTTAAAGAGATTTATAGAGGAAAAAGATGAGGAAGCGCTGTATCGTGCTGATCTGTTCGGAAAAGAGTCCATTAGACAGAATATAACCCCGGATGAAATCATTCATGTCTATATCCAGGCATTGACTGAGCTATACCCTGATTTGCCGGTACCGATTAAAAGATCCCTTGACTTTTTATTGGAAACCATGAATTCTTATGGGGTCGCTTACAAAGAGTTTCAAGATATGCGAGTTGAGCAGCTGGAAATTAAATCCGAAATTGAAGTAGCGGCCAGAATGCAAGAGACATTGCTCAAAACAAACATTCCTGATGCAGAGGGGCTCGACATTGGGGCTATCTCCATTCCTGCTAAACAAATGAACGGAGATTACTTTCGTTTTGTCAAAGACCACCAGGGGAATCTTGGGGTAGCTATTGCAGACGTGATTGGCAAAGGCATCCCGGCAGCTCTATGCATGTCTATGGTAAAATATGCCATGGACAGTTTTCCGGAAAACCGTATGCTCCCGAAAAGAATTTTACAGTTATTAAACCGGGTAGTGGAAAAAAACGTGGATCCAGGTATGTTTGTAACCATGTTTTATGGCTTATACAATCCTGAATCACACATGTTTTACTATGCGTCAGCAGGCCATGAACCCGGATTGTTTTATCATGCTGAAGAAGATGTGTTTTCTGAAATTAAGACAAAAGGTCTTGTCCTGGGTGTTGAAAGAGATGTGACTTATCAACAGTATAAACGGGAGATTGCTCCTGGAGATATGATTGTTTTACTCACTGATGGTGTAACCGAATGCCGGAGGGGAGACCGATTTTTAGAACGGAATGAAGTAGTAGATGTCATTCGGAAATACATACATCTGCCCGCACAGCAAATGGTGGAAAAGGTCTTCCGGTTTTTTGAGCAGCTTCAGGACTTTCATCTGCGGGATGACTTTACCCTCATTGTGATCCGCAGAAAATACGGAGGATGAGGCTAGACGATGATTTATGTTTTTTGGTAAAGGTTTAATTTTTTTAAAAAAGGGAATGGGACGTAATGAATGATCTCGACTATTTTTGACAGGGGGAACGGTACATGAATCTGACGGCAGATGTTGCAAAACATGGCGAGAATTATACTCTGACATTATCAGGGGAGATTGATGTCTATACAGCAGACGTGTTAAAAGAAAAATTGCTGCCTTTGACGAGGGAAAAAGGTGTCCATGTAATAGTGGATTTAGAAAAGGTCGGATACATGGACAGTACAGGACTGGGTGTATTTATCAGTGCCCTTAAGTCTTCCAGGGAACATGGAAGCGATATGACATTGACCAGACTTCCGGATCATGTATATAGACTTTTTGACATCACGGGGTTAAAAGAAATTATAAACATTGATCAGGCTGATGAGGTGGAATGTAATGGATAAACCTTTTGATTTTGTTGAAGTCAGAGTTCCGGCTAAAGCAGAATACGTGGGAGTGATTCGTCTGACCACCTCCGGGATTGCCAACCGGATGGGCTTTGTCTATGACGATATTGAAGATTTAAAAGTAGCCATTTCTGAAGCGGTTACCAATGCTGTGCAGCATGCGTATCACGAAAATGATGAGGGAGAAGTAACGGTTGGCTTTGGTTTATATCAGGATCGTCTTGAAGTCATGGTGGCAGATCATGGGGGAAGTTTTAATCTTCAGGATGTGAAAAAAGACATCGGTCCATATATGAATCATGAACCAATTGAGAACCTCAGGGAAGGTGGGTTTGGTCTGTTTTTAATTGATACTTTAATGGATAAAGTAGAAATCAATAATAAATATGGTGTGATTGTAATTATGACAAAATTCCTCCACGAAAATGGGGTGGAGCAGAGTGACGACCAAATCTCAACCACACAATAGACATGGCGATGAAGTATATAAATGGATCCGCCATCTGCAGAAACACCCGGAAGATGAAGCCGTCCAGGAAAAAGTCATCAAGCAGTATGAAGAACTGGTGAAGTCCATTGCCAAAAAATATTCGAAAAACAGTACGATTTATGAGGATTTGACCCAGGTAGGCATGCTTGGTCTGATGGCGGCTATCCGGAGATACGACCCATCATATGGGAAGTCCTTTGAAGCTTTTGCGATTCCGACCATGGTGGGGGAGATTAAGCGCTATATCCGTGACAAAACATGGAGTGTTCATGTTCCCCGCCGCATTAAAGAGCTGGGTCCAAAAATAAAAAGGGCAGCGGAGGAGCTGACAACACATCTGCAGCGTTCCCCATCGGTTCGTGAAATTGCTGATCACCTTGGAACAAATGAGGAAGACGTACTGGAAGCGATGGAAATGAGTCAGAGTTACCGGGCTCTTTCAGTCGATCATCAAGTAGAAGCAGATTCTGACGGCAGTACCGTTTCCATCCTCGATTTAGTCGGCAAAAATGAATCAGGCTATGATCAAGTGGACTTTCAAGTTCTGCTGAAAAAACTCTTGCCTATTTTAACAGAACGTGAACAGGAAATTATTCAATATACTTTTTTTGAAAACATGAGCCAAAAGGAAGCAGGGGAGAAACTGGGAATATCTCAAATGCATGTTTCCAGGCTGCAGCGCCGGGCTCTAAGGAAACTGAGAGAAGCATTGCAATCGGACAATACGGAGGTATTTTTTTGAAATTGTAGGGGGAAAAATGGATGTATGATCTTCAATTGTCACATATATTTGGATATTTTACTTAGTGTTCAATTTTTCTGTAGTCCATTTGTTCGTCTTTTCCTCAGACATTACATACTGTCCCAGCCTCACTTTAGGGAAAAAATAAGGGTACATTAGCTCTTTCCAACATTCATTCTCGTGAGCAGTTAGCATCATTTGTGATGAAGGTCTTATCCGGTGGGAATTACATCGGGATATCAGATGTCTAACCTCCTGATTTTTGGTACAATTTTTACGGAGCAACTATTTGGTTAAATTGTAAAAAGAGGAGGAAATGATTTGCAGGAACGTATCATTTCTGTCGTAGGAAAAGAAACAGGGGTCAAACCATCCATTGTACAAAAAGTGATTGAACTATTGGAAGAGGGAAATACCGTCCCCTTTATTGCCAGATACAGAAAAGAACTGACAGGCGGTCTGGATGAAGTCCAGATTAAAGAGATTGAGGATCAATACGAGTATGGCATGCAGCTTCACAAGCGGAAGGAAGAGGTTATTCGGTTAATTGATGAACAGGGAAAGTTAACCGATGAACTGAAAGCCGAAATTATGAAGGCTGACAAACTGCAAAAAGTTGAAGACCTGTACAGGCCATATAAACAAAAGAGACGGACAAGGGCAACGATTGCAAAAGAAAAAGGCCTGGAACCCCTCGCTGAAATCGTCTGGTCCCAAAACGGAAATGACATCAATAAAGAAGCTGAACATTATCTGTCTGAAGAACACGAACTACATACTATAGAAGATGTTTTGGCGGGCGTGAATGATATCCTGGCTGAGTGGATTTCCGATGATCCGAAATTCAGGGAGCATATTCGCAAAGAAACCTTCCAAAAGGGTACCATCCGTTCTGAAGTGAAGAATGAGGAACAGGATGAAAAGGGAATCTTCCACATGTATTATGACTTTGCCGAGCCTGTTAAAAAGATAACTTCCCATCGGATTCTGGCGCTGAACCGGGGGGAGAAAGAAGATATTTTAAAAATCGCCATTGAACCCCCTGTGGATCAAATTATTTCATATTTGAATAAACAAATAATAAAAAAAACGAATGAACAGGAAAAAAATCTGGTCATAGCAGCCATTGAAGATGGCTATAAGCGGCTCATTCAGCCATCCGTTGAAAGGGAAATCCGAAATCTACTAACAGAAAGAGCTGAAGAACAGGCGATTGATGTATTTTCGAAAAATCTGAGGAATCTGCTTCTGCAGCCGCCCCTTAAAGGAAAAACCCTGCTGGGGGTTGATCCAGCCTACCGTACAGGGTGCAAACTGGCAGTGGTGGATGAAACAGGGAAAGTCAAAGCTATTGACGTGATGTACCCGACTCCACCGAAAAATGATATCGCCGGTGCTGAGAAAATATTGCTTAAGATGCTGAAGGAATATGGTGTAGAGCTTATTGCCATTGGAAATGGGACAGCTTCCAGGGAAACAGAACAATTCATAGCTGAAACCATCAGGAAACATGCACTCGATACGAAATACTTGATTGTAAACGAAGCCGGTGCCAGTGTATACTCAGCTTCAAAATTGGCACGAGAAGAATTTCCGGATCTTCAGGTTGAGGAAAGAAGTGCAGTGTCTATTGCCCGCCGTGTTCAGGATCCCCTCAGTGAACTGGTGAAGATTGATCCGAAGTCCATTGGAGTAGGACAGTATCAGCATGATGTCAGTCAGAAGCGGCTCAGTGAATCCCTCACCTTTGTGGTGGAAACCGTGGTAAACCAGGTAGGGGTCAATGTCAACACGGCTTCCCCATCCCTATTGCAATATGTATCGGGGCTAAATAAAACGGTCGCCAATAACATCGTGAAGTATCGGGATGAAAACGGGAAATTTACCAACCGCAAGGAGTTGAATGATGTACCGCGCCTTGGGGCAAAAACCTATGAACAGGCTATTGGCTTTTTGCGGATTATGGACGGGGAAGAGCCTCTGGACCGGACGCCTATTCATCCGGAAAGTTATGAGGCTGCCAAAAAATTGCTGAAACATAGCGGGTTTTCTGAAGATGATTTAGGTTCAGCACGTCTGGTACAGGCATTAAAAGATGTTGATCTTGAGGAAATGTCCAATACTTTAGAAATCGGGATTCCTACCCTTAAGGATATGATCGAGGCACTGGCCAAACCAGAACGTGATCCCCGTGACGATCTCCCGAAACCGTTGCTAAAAAGCGATGTTTTGTCCATGGAAGACTTAAAGCCGGGAATGGAATTGCAGGGTACCGTACGAAATGTAGTTGATTTTGGTGCATTTGTGGATATTGGGGTTAAACAGGATGGGCTGGTACATATCTCGAAACTTTCGGACCAGTTTGTAAAGCACCCCCTCGATATAGTATCGGTCGGTGATATAGTAACCGTCTGGGTCGATGATGTTGACCTGAAGCGGGAAAGGATAGCATTAACCATGATTAACCCGTCGTCTTAATGAAGAAGGAGAGTCTGGACTTGCCGCAGGGCATTTTATGTAACAGACTCTCCTCTTTTTTGGGGATTAGCTGAACATGCTCATGAATGTCAGGGGACGATTTGTTAATTTTTTGGAATCACCCGCTTTTGATAAAAAAACCAGCACTGATTTAACAGTTTAATTTGATATAAATTTTTAGATCGAAAAGCACTTTTCATCTGATTTTTGAGCCATTTAGGCATTGAACTCCCTCCGCTCAATTGGTCCCGTATCCATAGTTTATGCAGTTTTTGATTTGGCGTTCCTGAAAACTATATGAAAATCATCCAGGAAAATGTAAGAGGCTGGACAAAACTTCAAAAAAAATGAAAGACCCGAACTGTGTTCACCCTTTCATGAATTAGTTCGGGTCTTTCATTTGTATGGCCAACATCTGGTAAAATCCCTAAGTATATTTTTTATACTGGAAATAGAAGAAACAGCGTAAGTTATACCGCAGCATAGGATTTTAACTGCAGCTCCTCACCCGGTACAGGTTTGCTGTATAAGTAGCCCTGGGCAATTTCACAATTCAAGCTCTCTAAAAACTGCTGCTGTTCAATGGTTTCCACACCCTCGGCCACCACTTTTAAGCCAAGCTCCTGTGCCATAGCGATAATAGCTTTTGTAAGTACAATATGACCTTTATTTTCCGGAATATCCATAATAAAAGAACGGTCAATCTTCAATACATCAACCGGAAGCTGCTGCAGGTAGCCGAGGCTGGAATGACCAGTCCCGAAATCATCGATGGCAACTTGAAATCCAATGGACTTAATCTCATTTAGTTTTTTGTCTATTTTTTCAATGCTGAAAACACTAATGGATTCAGTGATTTCAAATTCCAGTCTTGATGGTGAGATCTCGTACTGGCTGATAATTTTTTTGACATTATGGATCAAGTCATCCTTGAAAAATTGAACAGGTGATAAATTAATGGATACCTGCGGAACAGCAAGGCGCTGCTTGTCCCATTTTTGTATATCTTTGCAGATTTCTTCAATCATCCATTCACCAAGTTCATGGATATATTTCGTTTCCTCAGCGATCGCAATCAGCTCATGAGGAGGAACCATTCCTACTGTATGATGATTCCATCTAACCAGTGCCTCCAGGCCATACAGTTCCCCAGTCTTAAGGTATACTTTAGGCTGATAGAATACAGTCAGTTCATTGTTGGCAATAGCCTTTGGCAGTTCCTTTTCAAGGTATAGTTTCCGGTCAAAGGATTTTTGCAGCTGCTGGTCGTAAACTTTATAAGAAAGGCCATTTGTAATCGCATATGACTTGGCCATTAGGGCATTATGATATAGCTGTTCTCCGCTAAGGGAGGATGAATCATTTAGTGCAATCCCGATAGTAGCCCGAATAAAAAACTCATCCTCATCCAGAGGAATGGCTTTTTCGAGTTTTGTTTTGAGCTTTTCGGATATCTCTTCAATGGACTCCTTTGTCCTATCCAGGTCAAATGAAATCCCAAATTCCTTTGTTCCTACCCTCCCGATGATGTGTTCGGAAAGGGTGTCCTGAATACGGAGGGAGATGGCTTGTAAGATATCCTCAAACATTTTGGAATTTTTTGTGTTCTCAATTTGTTCCGTATGTTTAATTTCGATTACCATAACTGCCGGCAGTTTTGATTGTTTAATCAGCTGATCGGTTTGTGCAAGAAATAGCTTTCTTCTTGGTAAATGGGTGATGGGGTCATAGTAGGTTAAAAAATCAATCTTCCCCTCCGCTTTTCGCTCTTCGGTAATATCGGTAAAGATTCCAACGTAATTTTCCACTTCTCCATTATCATTTTTGATACTGTTAATACTTAATTTTTCTGGATAAAACTCACCGCTTTTCCGCTGGTTTATGATCTCTCCATGCCATTGCCCCTTTGTGCGGATCGATTCCCACATTTTTTTATAAAAATCACGGTTATGCAGTCCGGATTTTAATATGCCGGCCGGTTTGCCGATCACTTCTCTGTCCGTGTATCCAGTGGTCTGGATAAAAGCGGGATTGACTTTAATGATTTTTTTATCTTTGTCTGCGATCATCAGTCCTTCTTTCATTTGTTCAAATACACTGGCATAAAGCTTAAGCTGCTGCTTCTGCTTTAAGAGCAGTCGAATGTACTCACGATCTCTGAAAATGAATCGCTTTGCAATATAAAACATAATCAGTGCGGTGAACAGGAGAAAAAACCATTCAGAATTTTGTATGAGAAAAGAAGCCGCTACAGTGTTCTCTGTCATGTTTAATACAATATATTCCCAGAGAAAAATTCCTAATGCTCCAATAAAGATATAAATAGAAGAAAAACGTACAGCAAATGCGGAACCCTGTTTTTGTTTGCCGGAGCAAACTTCTCTTTTAATGTTGTTATCACTCATAGAAATCACCCTCTCAAAGAGTTCGCTACTTTTATTATAAAGAATAAAAACTTGCCATTATTATGTAAGATATGAAGATTTCGTTACGTCTTGTGTCAATAAATGACAAATCACTTGTTGGTTCAAGAAAATCTTTGTAAAATGGATTAAGAGTTTCGGATAGGTGGACGACAAAATGACCAACGATGAACTTCAGTCACTCGTTAATGATTTATCCATTCAGCACTTTGGGAAACCATTTAAGCACTCAGCAGTTTTTAATTATCGTTTGCGGACAACAGGCGGACGGTATCTTCCTCATCAGAAACGAATAGAAATTAACCCGAAGTATCTTGAGGAACTTGGCATAAATGAAGTTATTGGCATCATAAAACACGAATTATGTCATTATCATCTGCACATAGAAGGGAAAGGGTACCATCACCGGGATCCAGAATTTAAAGAATTGCTGAAACGAACAAAGTCTCCGAGATTTTGCAGCCCATTACCCTCTATGCGAAAAAACAGGAAACATGTATATCAATGTACACAATGTGAAAAAGTGTATGAGCGAATGAAGAAAATTAATCTATCAAAGTATTGCTGCGGACGATGTAGAGGAAAGCTAAAAAAACTTCCCTAAATCATTGACGAAACAAGCATACCATGTTAAATTAAATAAGCCCGAGGATAACACGGGTGATTGATTTAATAAAAAACTTTAAAAAAATCCGAAAAAGGGTTTGACAATAAGAAAAAGATGTTGTATTATACTTACCGTCGCAAGGAAATGACGAAATAAAATTTCCTTGAAACAAAATGAATGATTATTCCGCTGTAGCTCAGTGGTAGAGCACGACCGAATAATCATCATTGAATTAGCGTCAGCGCGCCACGCGATAAGCATCTTTGAATGATCTTTCTGAGCGTGGGGTGATCGGCTGTTAATTAACTCGAATTAAAGTTAGTAATCAAATTTTAATTATTCCACCGTAGCTCAGTGGTAGAGCAATCGGCTGTTAACCGATTGGTCGCAGGTTCGAATCCTGCCGGTGGAGCCAGTGGAGAAGTACCCAAGTGGCTGAAGGGGCTCCCCTGCTAAGGGAGTAGGTCGTGTAAACGGCGCGAGGGTTCAAATCCCTCCTTCTCCGCCATTGATATTATCTTAATGGCCCGTTGGTCAAGTGGTTAAGACACCGCCCTTTCACGGCGGTAACACGGGTTCGAATCCCGTACGGGTCATCTTTCTTTTGCTCATTTTTAAATAAAATATTTAATGAAAGGTCCGGTAGTTCAGTTGGTTAGAATGCCTGCCTGTCACGCAGGAGGTCGCGGGTTCGAGTCCCGTCCGGACCGCCAGTGTTGGGGTATAGCCAAGCGGTAAGGCAACGGGTTTTGGTCCCGTGATGCGTAGGTTCGAATCCTACTACCCCAGCCACTTCTTCTTTTATATATAAAATTGATGTGAGCCATTAGCTCAGTCGGTAGAGCACGACCGAATGAGCTTCTATGAGAGAACTGCAGCGCACCAACCGAGCTGCTGCTTGAGATACTTTCTGAGGTTGGGGTGTCTGACTTTTGAATCACTAAAATCAGAAAACTTTTTAACATGAGCCATTAGCTCAGTCGGTAGAGCATCTGACTTTTAATCAGAGGGTCGGAGGTTCGAATCCTCCATGGCTCACCATTTAGCGGGTGTGGCGGAATTGGCAGACGCGCTAGACTTAGGATCTAGTGTCTTTTGACGTGGGGGTTCGACTCCCTCCACCCGCACCAAAATATCTGCGGTCGTGGCGGAACGGCAGACGCGCTAGGTTGAGGGCCTAGTGGGGGTTTACCCCGTGGAGGTTCAAATCCTCTCGACCGCACTCACGAAAAAAACAAAAAAGATGTTGACATGATAGATTTACTATGTTATTATAGAATCTGTCGCTAAAAATGATTAGCGCCCGTAGCTCAATTGGATAGAGCGTCTGACTACGGATCAGAAGGTTAGGGGTTCGACTCCTCTCGGGCGCGCCATCTTATTGAAACGGGAAGTAGCTCAGCTTGGTAGAGCACATGGTTTGGGACCATGGGGTCGCAGGTTCAAATCCTGTCTTCCCGACCATCAAATAAATATGCGGGTGTAGTTTAGTGGTAAAACCTCAGCCTTCCAAGCTGATGTCGTGGGTTCGATTCCCATCACCCGCTCCATTATGGGCCTGTAGCTCAGCTGGTTAGAGCGCACGCCTGATAAGCGTGAGGTCGGTGGTTCAAGTCCACTCAGGCCCACCATAAAACCCAAAACTATTTCGAACCTTGAAAACTGAACAAAACAACTTGTAACGCCAGAAGCTAGATTGA
>JACDOD010000012.1 GCA_017656265.1 Bacillaceae bacterium
CAAAGTAATGCCAATCAGGATGAAGATGCTGACGATCAAGATGAACAAAGTAATGTTGACCAGGATGAAGGTGGTGACAATCAAGATGAACAAAGAAATGCTGGTCAGGATGAAGGTGCTGACAGTTTAGATGAACAAAGTAATGCTGACCAGGATGAAGATACTGACAATCAAGATGAACAAAGTAATGTCGGTCAGGATGAAGGTGCTGACCAAATCAATTCAACTAATCCGCCTAATCAGATGGAAAATGATTTTAACGATGAGAAAAATACAGCAGCTCACGGTGAAGACAATACAGGAAGAGAAGAGGGCACCGCAGATGAAACAACAAGCAATGGAGAAGAAAATAACTATGATGACATCGGGGGAGAAGATGGTTCAGCCCAAAATAGCAGAAACGATATCGAGGAAGAAAATGCTTCAGATCAAAATGGTAGAGATCATATCGAGGGTGAAGATAGAACAGAATCAATTACCAGTGAAGATATCTTAGAGGGAGATAGTCGTGGTCAACAGGGAAAGTCTTCATTACGTGAATATAATACAGATTCGAATCAAGGTTCAAAAGAGAATTCTACCAGCAGTAATAAAATGAAGGAACAAATCAATGAAGGGTACTCCATGCATCATGAAAAAGATGAATCAGATGAAATGATTAAAAGATTGATATCAGCTTTGATTGAACATGAAGAAGGAGTTGAAACCAATGATAAAAGCAAGAAAATGGATCAGTAGAATTATCACTTATTTTTTCATGGTGATTTTAATGCTTATGTTATTCTTCGTAATTTCATCTAAAATATCCGGTGGTCCGCCACAGGTTTTCGGATATCAAATTATGAAGGTGCTATCTGGATCAATGGAACCGACAATCGATACAGGCTCGATTATCGCCATTAAACCGATTGAAGAGAAAAATCATCTGAAAGCAGGGACTGTTATTACCTATCATTCCGTGGATAATCCAGATGTTTTAATTACTCATAGAATTGTAGATGTGCAGAAGAGTAATGGGATGGTGTCATACATCACCAAAGGCGATAATAACGATTCCAAAGATGCAGCAGCTGTACCTGCTCAGAACATAATAGGAGTTTATTCAGGATTTACCATCCCGTGGATGGGTTATTTCTTCACATTTGTTCAGTCCAAAGCAGGAGTAGTTACATTGATCATTATTCCAGGAATCATATTAATTTTATCGCAGTTGTTCAGTATCTTCAGGAGTATTTCTAAATTGGATGAGAACAAGGAAACGGGTTAATCGTTTACACCCCCTAATGAGGGGTTAATATAAAAAAATTTAAGGAGGAGATGTTTTTATGAATCTCAAAAAGAAACTTGGTATGGCCATTGCCGGAACAGCTCTTGGAGCATCCCTGGTAGTGGGAGGTACTGCAGCACTATTCACAGATACTGCAACAAATGAAGGGAACACATTTACAGCAGGAACTGTAGACATCGTGGATGTAACAGACGGTGCAGTGTTCTCAGCGACTCAATTTATTGACAATTTAGCACCTGGTGACAGTGAGACAGCTACATTAACCATTAAGAACGAAGGCTCACTGGATGCATGGGTACAGGTATATGGTGCTACAACAAGTGGAGATCTGTTTGGAGGAGACTATCCTGTTCAAGTTAATTATGATGATTCAATTGTACTCATTCCAGCGGGTGAAACAGCTACATTTGATGTAGACTACTACTTCCCATTGGAAGCTGGAAATGAGTATCAGGGTGCAACCGGTAATGTAGACTTCCAGATCCGCGCTGTTCAGGTAAGAAACAACCTCAATGACAGCGAAAGCGGACCTGAAAGCTGGAACTAATTCAATACTTAAATAAAAAGGGTGGTGCCTCATCACCATCCTTTTTATTTAAGATAACACAGCGTTAATAAAAATCCAAGTTAATGGAGGCGAAAAAATTGTTCAAGGCATCAAAAAAGACCCTGGGATTTATGACCGTGGGAATTCTTTTACTGACAGCGCTGGTGGCGGGCGGTGCTACTTTTGCTCTATTTACGGATCAAGCAGCAAATGAGGGGAATGAATTTACAGCAGGTACAGTAGATTTAAGTGCGAACAGAGATCATGGGGATTATATTCCGGGACCGATGTTTTATCCTGCTTCATTAGATCCTGACGGGAACCATGCCTATGATGAAAATCAAGTCAATCCAAGTGGAGAAGCGATTGGTGGATGGGCTCCAGGAGACAATGTACAGCGCACGATGATCGTTACTAATGAAGGATCTTTAGACGCAAAAATTACAGGAATTAAAGCAACTCCTAGAGACACATATACCCAAAATCTCCCATCCGGTGGAAGCAATATAGTAACCGGCTTAACTTCCGGGGATGCTTATGAAGAATTTATTGAAAAAGCTTATGTTCGGGTGTCAATACCTGATCAAGAATTGCTGTTATTTGAAGGCTATCTGTATGAGTTAATCAATCATGAAGTTGGATTTACTCCTACACTAAATCAACCGGTCATCCAGGCTCCAGTTGCTGGCTTTGGAGGAGGGACCTTAAATATTACGTTTGATGTATCATTAGATAAATCTGCAGGTAATGATTTGCAAGGCCAGAATTTCATCTTTGATTTTGGCTTCTATGCTGAACAAGTCCGAAATAATAATTAAAAAATCGTTATAAAACTTAGGAAGTTTATACATCAAATGACGTTTAAAAAGTGCTGCACGCTGCAGCACTTTTTTTATGCATACCTAAGTCCAACGTTTATACAAAAAAATGAGGCCATGACGGCCTGGTTACGGAAATTGTGAAAGAAAGGAGGAAAATTTGACTCTCTTTTTTTAAAACGAATTTATTAGAGATATGTATTCTCTGGTTAAAAATTGTGTAATAGCAGCGGAATTCCTGCGCTTAGAAGCACAACAAACACAAACATCATGCCATACATCACGGCACGTTTCACTTTTTTTCTGGCCTGTATCTCTTCTGGTGTTAAAAAATCAGCCATAAAACCGACCCTCCAACGATTCACACTCCATTGAATATTATTGAATATTGTGCGAAAAAAATTCTAATTACTTCCATTATATCGATTTTCGTCGAATTTTCCAATAAGCAATATGTCTGAAAATGACTTCGAAAGGACATGGGATGAATTACCTGTTTTTTGGAGGGAAGTTTTATCTACCGGGTAAGGGTAAGGGGAATGTTTGGTGGAGTTAATCACGGAATAAACTGAGAAATATCAGGGGGTTTCATCTCTGTTAAACCTTTCTTTTAACAGAAAAACTTTCGATTTCTTCCCATTTTGGAAAGATGGGGGTCTATAGGATTATATTGACATATATGGTTATATTACTTATGATTTTTTTAAACAATTAATAATAAGGTATCCTTTCTCTTTTAGCGATTGTCTAAAATTCATTTTAACAATTTGTTGCTCCATGTGAATAAATTTGGATGTCCCTCTTAATAAAACATAATTTTTAATTGTTAGGCCATCTGGACTGAGAGCTAGAAAACCTTCCTTTCCATCAATGAGAATACTTCATTTTTTACAGTCCTCTTTTAAATATTGTTAGCCTGCCTATACAGAAATTTCCCGTAAGTCAATCCAATGAATCAGGTTTTGGCAATAGTATAAATATGTTCATTTATTGGGGTGAAGACTTTAATCTGTTACAAGTCAGTGGACCCCTTTGAAGACAAATATTTTCGAGGTTATTTTTTGTTATTGGAGTGACAGGATGTTGAAAAAATTAATATCCATGAAAGAATATGAATCTTTCATGCTGAATGTTTATGCTCAATCCAGACGTAAAGAAGTAGAAATGTGGGGGTGGACGGATTCCGAAATCAAGGAATTTTTGACCATGCTGTTTCAAATCATGATGCGCTCGTATAAACTTCAGTACCCTGATCTGGAAAACAGAATTATTTATGGTGATCAAGAACCAGCAGGATACATGCAACTATCCAAAAATGATCATGGATTCACGCTTGTGTCGATTATTTTGCTGCCGCATTTCCAGGGAAAGGGACTTGGAACAAAAGTCATCCGACAGCTTCAGGTGGAAGCCAGGAAGCACCAATGTCCCATCAGGCTCAGCGTACAGGCAGATAATCCAGCGCAGCGGCTGTATTCTCGATTAGATTTTCAGGTTGTGGATCAAAATTCCATTTATTTGTACATGGAATGGAGAGATGGAGAAAGGAGGAATTGACCAGGGTGTCGTCCTTAACTTATGAATCAGTTCTTAGCTTGTTGGAAACAAATTTTGTTTTGCAATCAGCAGATTTAGAAGATTCTATGAAACTAAAACTAACAACAGTAGATCAAAAAGAAGTAAATGATACAACTGAACATTACTCACTACTTTTTGAAGGACCAATACAGCCTCTGCTACCGCAAAAAAATTATGATTTTTATCATGAACAGCTTGGGAAATTTCCGTTGTTTATTGTGCCAATTGGTCGCGGGGAGACTGGTGTAGTGATTTATGAAGCGGTCATCTTTCGTAAATTAAAAAACTAAATGAGTTTGAATATGTTCAAACGGAAAGGGGATTATATGGTACCATTTGTCGGTGAAATTCGGATGTTTGGCGGGAAAAAGGCTCCTCGTGGTTGGGCTTTTTGTGACGGGCAACTGATGAGCATATCCCAAAATGAAATGTTATATGTGTTAATCGGAACGAAATACGGAGGAGATGGGATGACTACATTTGCATTGCCTGACCTCCGTGGCCGTGTGGCTCTTCATCAGGGCTTCAATGGAATGACAAATTATCTGATTGGACAAAAAGGCGGGCAGGAAACGGTATCTCTATCGGAAAACATGCTTCCTGCTCATACTCATTCTGTTACCGCAAGCAGTTCAGACGCGACAGTCGAATATCCGGAGAACACCCTGTGGGCGACAAGCAATGCTAAGCTCTACTCCACTGGAACGCCTGAAGGGACGATGAAAACGGATATGGTGACAGAAACAGGTGGAAATCAGCCGCATAATAATATGATGCCGTACTTAACGGTCTCCTACATTATTGCTTTAACAGGTATATTTCCTCAGAGAACTTAATTTTAAAAGGAGGAGTAAGAAATGCCGGATCCATTTATTGGAGAAATTCGTTTGTTTTCTTTTGATTATGCACCAGAAGGCTGGGCATTATGTAATGGCCAATTAATGTCTATTTCTACTAACCCGGCTCTCTATTCTATATTAGGAACAAAGTTTGGAGGAGATGGAGTAAATACGTTTGCTCTTCCGGATTTAAGAGGACGGGCTCCCGTTCATTTTGATCAACGTATTCATATTGGTCATTCAGGAGGAGAAGAAACGCATAAGTTAACCATTAGTGAGATGCCTGCTCATCAACACATGATTGGTGCAGACTCTGGTACAGGTACTACGAAAAATGCAGAAGGAAAGGTATGGGCTGCAGTTTCTGGAATGAATGTTTATGGCAATGAACCAGATGGTGTTATGGGCGATCAAACACTGGCTGCGGCAGGCGCATTAGAGGCACATGAAAATAGACAGCCCTTTATCGTTGTCAATTACTGCATTTGTATAGAGGGGTTATATCCGCCCAGGGATTAAGAGGAGGGAAATCAATTGGATTCTTTTATTGGAGAAATTCGTATTTTTACAGGAAATTTTGCACCACGGGGCTGGGCGTTTTGTAACGGACAACTCATGAGCATCGGTCAACATACAGCCCTGTTCTCTGTTATTGGAAACATGTATGGAGGGGATGGCAAGACTACCTTTGCCTTGCCTGATTTACAGGGAAGAACACCCATCCATAACGGGGTGGGTCCTGGATTAACACCAAGAACCATTGGTGAAGCAGGAGGATCTGCTGATGTAACGCTGACGGAAGCCGAAATGCCGACTCATAATCATTGGGCACAGCACGCAGCTTATGATCAGGAATCTAGTACAAATGTTCCTGTAGGGTCTATATGGTCCAGCGTTTCAGGAAGAATACCTGATATTTATAGCGAACATATAACTACTTTGATGTCTCCACAAGCAGTAAACCCAACTGGCGGAAGTCAGCCCCATAATAATAGGCAGCCATATTTGGGTGTGAATTTTATCATTTCTTTAACTGGAGAGTTTCCTGCTCCAGAATAATAAAGAGGGGAATGCTATTGCCTGCAGGTCTTAAAAAATGAGTCAAAAAGAGGGGATTTAATGAAGAAGGCCATCGAAATTATGGTTGTGGCGATTCCTGCATTCGTTATTTTTCTAGCCAGTTGTTATACTTCTGCTTTAGCAGCGCCTTTAACTGAAGACCTTACAGATTCCAACTGGCTGAATGATTCGAATAATGGGTTTGTTGTGTCGAGTGATGGTAATGTTGTCTATGACTATCTATATAATTATGGAATTTATATTGATAGTGATCAAATAGCAGCAAATAATTATATGCAAATTTCTACCGGGGAAAATTATGCTGGTGCAACGTTTGATTTGAAAAGTATGAAAATCAACATGTTGAATCATAGTGATGTATTTAATTTAAATATTATAGGGATTAAAAAAGACGGTTCGATAGCTGATTCAGTATCATTTAATACCGCTGATGATGATAAACAAAGCTATACTATTAACTTTTCTAATTTTATCGATATCGAAGCATTTAAAATTGAAATATACAGCCCGCAGGATGAGATGTATAATTTTTCGCTTGCCAATTTCACATACGATAATCTTTACGTAGCTAGCCCTCCTACTGATATTAACCTTTCTTCTGATCGTGTAGAAGAAAACAGTGCTGTTGGAACGGTGGTCGGTACGCTAAGCGCGGTTGATTCCAATTTTGGTGAAACCTTTACCTATAGCCTGGTGAGTGGAGCAGGTGATGATGACAACAGCAAGTTCACCATTGACGGTGATCAGTTAAAGACGAACGATGTATTCGATTATGAATCGAAAAATAGCTACAATGTGCGTCTCCGAGTAACAGACAGCTCGGGTCTACATTACGACGAGGCGGCAACCATCCATGTTGCTGACGTGAATGAACCCCCTACAGGACTGACATTATCGAATCAGCAATTAGAAGAAAACCAGCCTTCAGGAACGGTTGTGGGCACGTTTGAAACGGTGGACCCAGACGAAGGAAATACCTTTACCTATAGCCTGGTGAACGGAACAGGCGATGATGACAACAGCAGTTTTTTTATTGACGGGGACACACTCAAAACCAGTTCTCCTTTGGATTATGAGACAAAAGACACCTACAGCATACGGGTCAAAGTAAATGATGGCGAAAACGACCTGGTGCAGCAATTTACGATTACAGTTCAGAATGTCAATGATACGCCGAGTGATATTGTGTTAAGTAATGCTGAAGTTCCGGAAAACGAGCTAGTTGGAACTCTGGTTGGAGTGCTGAGTGGTGTTGATGATGACAGCGGAGAAATCTTAACCTATGAGTTAGTCTCAGGGAGCGGAGATGCGGATAATCCATTATTTGAAATTAATGGGAATGAACTGAGAACAGCTGAATCTTTTGATTATGAAACAAAAAATAGTTACAGCATTCGTGTAAGGGTAACGGATTCTGGCAGTCTGACTTTTGAAAAAGAAATGGCGGTTCAGATAGCCAATGTAAATGAAGGTCCTTCAGGTGTAGATTTATCATCAAGCAGCATTCAAGAAAATCTTGCACCAGGAACAGCAGTAGGAACGTTGAGTGGAATCGATCCAGATGAAGGAGAAACGTTTACGTTTAGCCTGGTTAATGGCGAAGGAGCCGATGATAACAGCAGCTTTACAATCGTTGGCAATGAGCTGAGAACGAATGAAAGTTTTGACTACGAAACCAGGTCCAGCTACAGCATTCGCGTCCGTGTAACCGATGCGGGAGGGCTGGATGCGGAAGAAACTTTCACGATCCAGGTGTCCGATGTAAATGAAGCTCCGACTGTTTTGTCTTTATCATCAAGCAATATAGACGAAAATCAGACTGCTGGTTCAGTCATTGGGACCTTCAGTACAGAGGACCCGGACAGTGGAAATACATTCACATACAGCCTGGTCAGTGGAACAGGTGATGCGGATAACGCTAGTTTTGTCATAGACGGCAATGAACTGAAAACAGCTGAAGTGTTTGATTTTGAGACGAAAGACACCTACAACATACGGGTGAATGTGAATGACGGCGAAAATGACCTGGCCCAGCAATTTACTATAACCATAAAAGACGTGAATGATACTCCAGAAGGAATCCAGTTAAGTAATAATCAATTAGCTGAAAACAACCCAACTGGAACAGAAGTTGGTACCTTGAGCGGGGTAGATGAAGATAGCGGTGAGGAATTTACGTTTAGTCTGGCAGGTGAAGAAGAGGATAACGCTTATTTTGAGATAAGCGGTAACCGCCTTTTGACCAAAGAGTCTTTTGATTATGAAACAAAAGACACGTATAGCATACACATTGAAGTAATGGATTCAGGGGGAGAGACTTATGAGGATGATTTCACCATTCAAGTAACCAATGTGAACGAAACGGTGGAGGGTTTGGAATTGTCCTCAAATGAGATACCTGAAAATACCCCATCAGGGACAGTGGTTGGTATACTAAATGCGGTTGATCAAGATCAGAATGACACGTATACCTACAATCTCGTTGCGGGTAATGGTGATACCAATAACAACAGCTTTGTCATAGATGGGGACCAATTAAAAACGGCCGAGTCCTTTGATTACGAAGCAAAAGATAGTTATAGCATTCGGATTCGAGTTAGAGATGAAAGTAATCATGAAGTTGAAGAGATTTTCGTCATTCAGGTGACTGATGTCAATGAGCCAGTTGAAGGGCTACAGCTGACCAGTAATGAGGTTGCAGAAAACAGTAAGATAGGAACCACTATCGGTATTTTGGAAGCCAAGGATCCGGATCAGAACGATACCTATACGTTTGAACTTGTTGAAGGCACCGGTGATCAGGATAATGATAGGTTTGCGATTAACGGGAATCAGTTTAAGACGAATGAAGTGTTTGATTTTGAAACAAAGGATCAATACTATGTACGAATTCGGGTTACCGATAATGGACAATTTTCTGTTGATCAGCCATTTGTCATTCAGGTGATGGATCAGCAGGAACCGCCAGAAGTTTTTGACCATCATCTTAATGGAAATGAAGATCAGCCTGTTCAATTCAGTGTGACAGATTTTGTTTATGATGATGAGGAAGGAGACGAATTGGCTAAAATACGTTTTGAATCTTTACCGGAACATGGGACATTAAGGTTCAATGATCAGCCGATTTCGGTCTCTGATGAAGTTTACAGGGAAGATCTCTCATCTATTTATTTTGATCCTGAATTAAACTGGTATGGAACAACAGCTTTTTCCTGGAAAGGTCATGATGGTTCAGATTATTCTCCGACGAATGCAACCATTGAACTGGAAATGGCTCCTGTGAATGATGCGCCTGAAGCAAAAGATGTGTCCTATTCCACCGGAGTTAATATGCCTTTATCCGAAATGCTGGTGGCAGAAGATGTAGATGGCGATGCTTTAACTTATTCCATCGTGCAGCAGGGAACCAAAGGAACGGTTTCCATTGTGGATGCGGGCACAGGTGAATTTTACTACGTCCCCCAGAATGGTGTAACAGGAAATGATACGGTGACATTCAATGTGTACGATGAAAATCATGCCATCTCCAATGATGCTTACTTGAACATTCAGATTGTGCCATCTGGGGTAGCTGATCTCGCTGCTTTAACGACCAGTGAAGGTGATGCCACGCCGAATTTTGACCCAAATGTATTGAGTTATTCACTGGATGTAGAGCATGATGTGGAAGAGTTGACAGTGACTGCCAGCGTTTATGATCCATACGCATCAGTGGCCGTAAATGGGGTTAACATGGGAACGGGAGGAACATCGGATCCCATTACTCTGAATGTCGGCTCTAATCTAATTAATATCGTTGTTACTGCACAGGATGGGGTCACTAGCAAAACGTATCAGCTTGATGTAATCCGGGCACCATCATCCAATGCTTCTCTGGCAGGACTGCAAGTAGGCACTGGAAGATTGACACCTGCATTTGACCCTGAGAAAACAACCTATAGCCTTCGTGTAGGCTATTACACACGAAATATTACTATAGATTCAACAGCAGAGGATTCCAACGCTACCGTAACGATAAATGGAGAGGAAGTCTCAAGCGGGGGTTCACCATTGGAGGTTGGGCTGGATGTCGGATTAAATAAAATTAATGTGACTGTCACAGCGCAGGATGGGGTCACGACTAAAGCCTATACGATCCATGTTATCAGGACACCGCTAAATAATCGGGATGACGATGACAAGGACGATGATGATCGAAATAACGAAGATCATCAGGAGGAAATTGAAGTGAAACGAAACAATAATCAGCAAGAGGATACACAACTAGAGGTCATTGTTCACAGTACAAATTCACTTCTTGAAGAATCCAAAGAAAATGAAAGCATCAAGCTGGATCTTACAAACGAAACAGAAGATGTTGATGAAATTACGATTTCCATGAATCAGGAACAAGTTGAGTCCATTCAGGAGCAGGAGAAAGATTTTGTCATTCAGACTAAAAAAGCTTCCTTTATGTTTTCTGAAGACGTTTTGAAAAACTTGAGCGAGGATTTTGAAATCGTCATCAAAAAAGTAACCGATACGGATTTAGAAGAAGCCCACGAAGCTATGCATGAAGACGGTGTAGAGGTTGAAGGGACACGAGCGTCCATTAGGGTTGAGACCAACTTGAATCAGCAAACGGAAATGACACTGCCGATTGAACAGGGAGATGAGCTAACGGCAGAAGACCTCCGTAAACTCGGGGTCTATGTGATCCACAGCGATGGGGATCGTGAGTTTGTTTCCGGGAAAATTGCCTATGATGATGATGGGAAAGTTATTGGACTTACAATTAGAACCGAAAAATTCAGTACATTTACTGTTGTTGAAACAACTGAGCCGTGGCCGCATTATTCCTGGCACACCAGATACCATGTGGACCAAAATAAGGTTTGGAATATTGAAATGAGTGCACCGATTGATCAAACGACGGTCAATCATCAAACTATTTTTGTTGAGGACCAGCAAGGAAACAAGGTTGATACAGAAGTCAATCTAGTGGATGAAAAAACGATTTTGGTGAAACCAGTTAAATGGTATGAATCAGGTCAAACATACACTCTCGTAATAACTGATGGAATAAAAGATACGGAAGGTAAAGCAATGGACGAAACAGTGAAAATGCCGTTTGAGGTGGAATGATCAGGGAGGGTTCCCCGCGCAGAGTCTCTTACTCCGTGCGGGGATTTTGTTTTTTATAAGACCTCATTTTTTTGGGGAAATTTGAAAAACAGCATTGGACAGATATCCTTGACGATGTTGTTCAATGCTACCGGTCAGTCCCAGGTCTCCCAAATTGTCGATCCTCTGATGACGGCGAGATTTTTTGTCTCAAGAAGAATTTTTAGATGCGATCATATTGAAGTGTTTGAAAAATAAACTGTTTCTATTATACTTTTGATTAATAATAAGCGCCAGGTCGTGGTTGGCTAAAAACCTGGCGTTATTTATTTGCAATTGATTAAAGATTTTTCGACAAGTGACAGGCACCACATATACCGTACATAGGCGCCGCATAGGCACCGCATATGCACATGGGTAGGTATCGCATGGCGATAAAGGAAATGGAAAGGGTGTTGTTTTTGATTATCCATTGTACAAAGAAGTTGTTAAAAGAAATGAAGGTCAAGCCAGAAGAGTTGCACGAAGAAGATTCTTTATTTGGATGGCATGCCAACTTTTTAACCATTAATGACAGAAATACCGTGGTGTTGGTAAATAACAAAAATCGATATACCGTTATCTTGTATGGATTGGAGGATAAGGACTTCAAAAACCTGGACAAACTGGTGCCCCTGGCTATTAGGGAAATTTTTGAGAAAGAAGGCTTTCGCCCGGACCTCATCGATCTGTATCTGGAGAAGAGAGCGGAGATCAGTTTTACTAAAACAAAAAATCGCCAATTAACCGCAAGGATGAGTAAAACTTGTGAGGATTTGATGTTTTTTACAAAATTTATAGAGAAAGAAAAGGTGATACAGCATAAATTAAGTAAAAGAATGAGCCGGCTTTCTGTAGGAGATGGGAAAAACAGTTATATACTCCCTCATGAAGAAATGTATAAGCACCTGGAAGAGTTTTATGGTAGGCCTATTTTCAATCTAAAAGCTGCTGAAATAAAGGTGAAATTGGATCTGAAAAATCACTTTGTCTGGAGAAAGTTAGTCGTTCCTCTTCATCTAACATTTGATGATTTTCATGAAGTAATACAGGCTGCATTCGGTTGGGAAAATTCCCATCTGCACCAGTTTATTGTTTTTGAAAATGGCAGGCCTGTTTATCTTGTTCAGACAGAAGAGGCTATTTCTCATTCAACGAGTATAGAAATGAAAGTTGAAAAAAATGTTCAGCTTTCAGACTATATTCCTGATTATGAAATAAACTATGTTTATGATTTAGGAGATAACTGGAAGCATATCGTTCAAGTGGAACGAGTCCTTGACAATTATGATAAGAACTTTCCTATCCTTGTTGATGGTGCAGGCGTCACGCCGCCTGAGGATATTGGTGGTGAAGTCGGATTTGAAAACTTGTTATCTACTATAGCAGGTCGAGATAAACATGATAGTGATCATTTGAGTGACTGGGCAGAGAGTCAGATCAATAAAGAATTTGATTTAGAAAAAGCGAAGCGGGCAGTAAGGCAAACACTAGGATAAGTGCTGAATTCTTCAACCCAATTAAATTAAGAGGCGCCAGGATGGTATAAATAGGAATCCTGGCGTTGTTTTTTGTCCAATCCGAAGATGGGATTCCTTTTAATCTTCTGTTTTGGTTTGTCCCCCCCTAAGGGCTTAGGGCAAGTAAACTGAATTCCGCTTCCTAAAAAACGTTGATTCCTTTTATTCCCTAGAGGCTGAAGACATGGAGTGGAGCATACTCTCATTTTTTTATATCTTTTATGATAAAATAGTCAAAAAACTCAGGTGGTAAAAATATGCAGCTTGCAAGAGTAATCATTCATTTATTTGTTTTAGTTCTCTTTTATTATGCAGGTGTCTTGATTCAGTGGGCCTTCGATCTCATTGTTCCGGGAAGTATCATTGGGATGGTGCTGCTTTTTTTAGCGTTGTTATGGGGGAACGTTCGGTTAACGTGGATTGAGGAGGGAGCCCAGATGCTGATCAGGCATTTACCTTTGCTTTTTATCCCGGTAACGGTTGGGGTGATTGAGTATGTATACGTTTTTTCAGGAAAAGGATTGGTTCTGTTTGTGATTGCTCTCGTCAGTACGCTTCTTGTGATGGTGACATCCGGAGCTGTCAGTCAGCATCTGGCACTGAGGAAGGAGCGGAAATATGAGTAGTGTGGTAATTGTTTTTTTCGGTTTGGGAGGGACGATTCTGGCATACATAGGGGCCAGGTTTCTGTATAAACAAATCCCGAATCCATTTTTGCTCCCTATTTTGCCTGCGACCATGGGGATAGGTACGATCTTGGTGGTATTTGATATTCCCTATGAAACGTATTTTGTGGGCGGCCAGGTCATTGACTGGTTTCTCGGGCCGGCGGTAGTTGCTCTGGCATACCCGCTTTATCGGCAGTGGGAGATTGTGAAAAGGTATCCGGTGGTTATTTTGGCGGGTATTGGTATTGGAACTGTTGTTGGTGTGCTGACCGGGCTTCTGTTTGTGAAGTGGTTTGGCTTTGATCGGGAGATGATTTTTTCCATGATGCCGAAAAATGCGACGACGCCTGTGGCCACAGAGGTTGCGGAGGCCCTCGGAGGTGTACCTTCTCTTGCCGTCGTATTTGTGATGATCGCGGGGATTGGGGGAGCAGTGGTTGGTCCGGTGATTTTAAGATGGTTCCGGATTCATCATTTCCTGGGAAAAGGGATTGGGATGGGAAGTGCATCTCATGCAATAGGCACATCAAAAGCGATGGAAAACGGAGAAGATGAGGGAGCTGCCAGCACCGTTGCCATGACCATCAGTGCGATTTTCGTGTCCCTGATCAGCCCCCTGCTGGCCTGGCTACTGTTGTAGTAGCGGTGGTGCCTGTCACTTCCCGAATATTGTCGAACACCATAACATAAGCAGATTGAATAAAGAGGAGAGTTTTCAATGAACAAGCGGATATTGAGGGGACATCATTTACTTTGTGTACATGGTTTTCGAGGGATGGGGTATAGTTCGGAGTTTGTCCAAAAAATGCAGCAAATTGTGGAAGAAATCAGAAACACAGATTTAGATTTTCCAGTCCAGGTGATTGCTGGGCTGGATGAGACCTGCTTTTCTTGTCCGCATAAAGGTGAGGGTTATTGCAACAAATCCCCTGAATCCAACGCTCATGTACTTGGCATGGACCGGAGAGTCATCAGCCATCTTGGACTGGAAGATGGTCAGGTTTACCAGAAGAGTGAGTTGGTTAAGGCAGTGAAAAAATACGTAGAGCCAGAAGATCTGGATGAATTGTGCAAAGGTTGCTCCTGGCTGGAATATGGGGTATGCAAGGAAGGGATTGCGGAATTAAAGAAAACATAGGAAATCTGCAGTCGAGAAATCAGGGCTCACGGGCGGGAAATCAGAGCTCACGTTCGAGATATCAAGGCTCACGCGCGAAATATATCAGGGATTACGCACGAAAAATCAGGGCTCACGAGCAATGAGATTTCATTCGAACGGAACTGCGAATAAAGATTTTTTGACAAGTGACAGGCACCGAATCGGACAGGCATCAAAAAAAAAAAATAATTTTTTTTTCAAATCCCCCTTTACCTTTACGTTACGTCAGGGATTATGCTTAATACTGCGGGAGGTGAGAAGATGAACTATACAGTCAACGAGCTGGCTAAGATGTCCGGAGTGACGAAGCGGACATTGCGCTATTACGATGAAATCGGTCTTTTGAAACCGGGGAGGCTGGATGAAAACGGTTATCGGATGTATGGGCCCAAAGAAGTGGATCTGCTACAGCAAATTTTGTTTTACAGAGAAATGGGAGTTGAATTAAAAACGATTCAAAAAATTGTTCAGTCTCCAGATTTTGACGAGCTTGAGGCTTTAAGAAATCATCGGAAAAAACTTCTCGCCAAACGCGAGGACATTAACCGGTTAATTATGAATGTGGAAAAAACGTTAAAGGTCAAGGGAGGAGACTGTACCATGAGTGATCAGGAGAAGTTTGAAGGGTTTAAGCAGAAGCTGATTGAAGAAAATGAGGAAAAGTTTGGTCAGGAAGCTCGGGAAAAGTTTGGCGATGAACAGGTAGACCAGAGTAATTGGAAACTACAAAACATGTCAAAAGAACAATATGAGAAGATGGAACGTTTAAGTCATGAAATTTTAGAAATGCTGAAGGATGCAGTTGTGACAGGAGATCCAGCGGGCGAGGAAGCCCAGAATGTCGCCAGACTTCACAAGGAATGGCTAAAGTTCTACTGGGATCATTATTCAAACGAGGCTCATGCTGGTTTGGCACAGATGTACGTGGATGATGAACGTTTTGCAAAATATTATGACCAGGTTCATGATGGGGCAGCGAAATTCCTTAGGGATGCGATCTTGATTTATACAGGGATGAGCGGAAGGGATGACGGGATTATAAAATAACTGCTCTAGGCTGTCTATCTTTTTAAGGTCAATCAGCATACACTGATTGGAGTAAAAAAGTAGATGGTACAGTGCCAGTGACGGAAAAGATTTTTCCGTCACTGGCATTTTGCAATAAATAAAGATTTTTCGACAAGTATCCGGCACCTTCTGAGGGGGATAGAAGGTGCCGGATATGATTGAACTCCGCAAAGGGTCTGCATTTTCATTTGGCTTCATTCGACAGGTGACAGGCACCGGGAAAGAGGGGGAGGGGCTGATGTTGGGGCTGGATTATTCGACAAGTGACAGGCACCATTTTGCCAGGATTTAGCACCTGGTAATAAAACCTTGTTGCAATTTATTTGTATAATTGTTATGATTGGAACAATACATTTTGTAATTTTGTATATATTAATAAGGACCGAACATTTTCAGTAACCTCCTGGAAATTTAGGGAGGTTTTCTTTTTCCTAAAAAAGGTTCTTAAATTTTGAAAGGAGCTTGATGCATGAAGAATGATCTCCATACCTTTGGATGGTATGCCGCTCGCATTACCCCCCATCTTCCGAAAAAGGTGTTCAAACCGGTCCCGTCCCGCCTCCTGGGTGGTCTGGCTTACTTGATCATCGTTGCCGGAGGAATTCTTGCCATTGGTTTATTTGACCTCAATTTCTGGTTATCCATTGGTATATCCATCATTTTAGGATTTAGCTTTGCTGGATTAGGATTTTTGGGCCACGAAATACTCCACGGGACGGTTGTCCGCAAACACTGGCTTCGTGATTTGCTTGGTGCGATTGCTTTTTGGCCTCTGTGCACTGGACCGTCTCTATGGATTAAATGGCATAATGTAGACCATCACGGTCATACTCAGGATGAAGAGAAGGATCCCGACGCCTGGCTCAGTCATGATCAGCTGGAAAAGAAACCATTTCTGCGCATGATTTATCGCATCCCCTTTTTCCTTCGTTCCATTTTTGGGTTTATCGCACTGGCATTTACATTCTCGTTCCATTCGTTCCGGATGTTTCTCATTTATTTCCGCGAATTTAAATCAGGAAAACGAATGAAAGTGTTTATGCAGTTTATATTGCCGTGGGCATCATGGATTGGGCTGATGTTCGTCATCGGTTTCACGAACTGGCTGTTTGCCTTTTTGCTGCCCCTTCTTATTGCCAATTTTATAGTGATGAGCTATATTGCAACCAATCACAGGCTAAACCCGCTTGTACCGGTGAACGATCCTCTGGCCAACAGTTTGTCTGTTACGGTTCCAAAATGGGTCGATATCCTGCATTTTAATTTCTCATACCATACCGAGCATCATCTTTTCCCTGGTATGAATCCAAAATATTATCCGCTGGTGAAAAAGCATATTAAAAATATGTGGCCGGAGCGGTATCATGAAATGCCGATGTGGAAGGCAATGTATGCTCTCTGGAAAACCCCGCGGGTTTACTATCAGAAGGATAAGTTGATTGATCCGGAAGAGCAGCACCTGTATAACACATTAGGAAGCGGACTAGACCCTGACGATATCCGTTCAAGTAAAAAGTGGAAGGATCGGGCAGGGATCAAACCCCTTTTACCGAGGAAAAATCGGATGGAGAATTAAGACTCTGAGCTCATTTTAGAAAAAAAGCACCAAATTCAAAAAAGTCATTCAACAGGCTGTCTCTAAAGACGAATGATCGTCGTAGAAACAGCCTGTTTTTATGTCTTTGAAGTGGCTTTTCTGAAACAGAATGCCCTAGCCAAAACCACAATTGTGGTATATTGGTACCATCGGTGCGGCTCTATCTGCCACTTACACGGATCCTGCCCCCTTCGACAGGTGCCTGTCACTTCCCGAAATTTGGCGAAATATGCCGAAAGATGGTGATGTTTACTATGACGAATCATGTGTATTTGATCAACGCTTTTAGTTCAAGTGCTTTTCATGGAAACCCGGCGGCGGTTGTTCTGTTGGAAGAGAATAGGGATCGTGATTGGCTGAAGTCTCTGGCCATGGAACTCAGGAAGCTGGGTCAGCTATACAATTTCACACGAAATCAGGTGTTCTAAAAGCGGATAAACAAGAGGGAAAGATTAAGCTAACATTTCGAGTAAAGGAATCCGTGCCTGTTTCGGTTACTGAGGATTTGAAGCAAGTCACTGACGCTCCAATTATCAGTGCTGCCTGGGCGGAAGACCGCTATATTCTGGAGCTGGAAAATGAAAACGCAGTACGTCAGGCAAATCCTGACCTTCAGGCGGTGCAAAATCTGGAAGGAACCGGTGTGATCCTGACCAGCCGTGGGACCACAGGCTCCAGGTACGACTTTATTTCACGGTATTTTGCTCCTAAAATAGGCATAGATGAAGATCAGGTGACGGGGTCTGCACACTGTGCTCTGGCTTCTTACTGGAACCAGAAGCTGAATCAAACCGAATTCCTGGCTTATCAGGCATCAAAACGGGGCGGTGAACTTACCGTTGAGCTTTTGGAGGAAAAAGTTATCATCGGAGGAGATTGTCTGACATTGATGAGGGGGAAATTGGCGGACTGACCATTAATAAACCCTTCGACAAGTGCCTGTTCGACAGGTGCCTGTCACCTCCCGAATATTGGTGAAAAATGTCGAATCAAACTAAAAAATCCCGAATGATGGCTTGTGCATTCAGCTCATCATCCGGGGTTATTTTAAAAGGAGAAGGTTGCAACGAGATTAATTTTGATCCAGATATTCTTTCCCTTTCTGAGAAATGGTGTACTGATCCCCGTTGTTCTCAACATAGGCAGCCTCTGTCAGTTCCCGGAGGCTGCTTCTCACTTTGAATATAGGGAGTTCTGTCGATTTGACCACCTCTTCAGCGGTTACAGGCTCCTTCACTGCCTGCAGAAAGAGCTTCATCTGTGAGGGAGAAAGTGAGACTTCTTCTTTTCCGCATGCCACTAGGATCACCTATTCCTTTAATTCTTTTTTGGCTAAATACCAGTCAACAACCTCTAACTCTTCATCATTTGCACGCTCCTCAGCCTGCTGCTGGGATGCTGGAGGTGGAACGACGACTTTGTCACCTGGATTCCAGTTAGCCGGAGTGGACACCTGATGGTTGGCAGTCGTTTGAAGCGCTTTGACTAAACGAACGATTTCATCCATGTTGCGTCCCGTAGTCAGCGGATAATAAATGATGGCTTTGATGACTTGCTGATCATCAATGACAAATACTGCCCGATTGGTCTCCGTTGTGCTTTCGCCTGGATGAATCATTCCATATTTAGTTGCCACCTCTTTATTCAGGTCAGCGATAACTGGAAATTCCACCTTCACACCTAGTTTTTCCTGAATGTTCCGGACCCATGCAATATGGGATTGAACACTGTCCACACTTAGCCCCAATAATTCGGTATTCAGTTCTTTTAATTGCGGATAGATTTCCTGGAAAGCGACAAATTCTGTCGTGCATACTGGAGTAAAATCAGCAGGATGTGAAAATAACACCAGCCATGATCCTTTGTAATCCTCCAGTTTGATTGGTCCATGGGTTGTGTTCACCTCAAACTGCGGCGCGGGGTCACCAATCCGCGGTAAACTTACTGCTTGCTCAACATTGTGTTCAGACATTAACCAAAAACCTCCTTGTCCAATAATTCCTATAAGAATAGTATGATTTAATTATAAAGGGTATTACACAAAAATGGAAGAGGGAATGCAAAAAAACATCAAAAAAATGCTGGCCCATAAAAGAGCCAGCCAATAAAAAGGAGACACTTGATTACGAGGGGTACCATTGACAAAAACCTCTTACTTAAAGATGAAGGACTGAATGACGTCCAATTGGCAAACGATAAAAAAGAAAGGAGTGAAAAATGATTATACTTCCACCAAAAAACCACCGTGATAAACTCCAACACCTACCCTAACGCTAAGAGGTGCGGGCTTCTCGGGTAATCCCTTTTATTAAAGGATGAACGCGTGGGAGGGGACTCAAGTATCTCCTTTTGATAAAACAGTTATATCATGGATGCGTAATGATGACGAATTCCTAAATTTGAAAAACATAAGGTTTATACCTCTTGATTATTTTATTTTTTCAGGGAGTTTTTCCAAAATGGAGATCCAAAACATGTACATAATAAAAAATTATAGTATTTTCATTTTTTTCTTATGGGTGCTGGACGCCTTTTTCCACAACTCTTCACATACATAAATAAGCAAAAAAATTATGCTGAAATCATATTTCATGAAACTGTTTTCACAATGGAGTACAATAAAAGAAAAAGGGATAAAGGCAGGTAGAGCTCATGGAAAACGTCGGATTAGTGCTTGAAGGAGGAGGGATGCGGGGAGTATTTACAGCAGGGGTTCTGGATTATTTTATGGACCAGGATTTATATTTTCCTTATGTTATTGGGATGTCATCCGGTGCCTGTGTCGCTTCCTCGTATTTGTCCAGACAGCGTGACCGAAATAAGATTGTAAATATTGATTATGTCCTTCACCCTGATTTTATTTCCGTGAAGAATGTCTTAAGAAAAGGCCAGATTTTCGGCATGGATTTTATTTTCGATGAGCTGCCTAATCGGCTTGTCCCCTTTGATTTTTCGACCTTTCATCAGGCTGAAGAACAATTTATCGTAGGGGCAGCTGATTGTGAGACGGGGGAACCTGTTTATTTTGATAAGGAAACGTATGGAGAGGACTTTTTACTGCTGATACGTGCGTCCAGTTCCCTTCCTTTTATGGCACCTATAGTGGAGTATAAGGGCAAGAAGCTGCTTGATGGCGGTATTGCTGATCCCCTTCCGATTAAAAGGTCACTGGCTGACGGGAATCAAAAGAACGTTCTTGTGTTAACCCGAAACTATGGACATCGAAAAAAGAAGCCGAAATACATCTGGGCAGCGAAACGAGCCTATCGTCAATACGGGGGACTCGTAAAGGCAATCATGACCCGCCATGAGAAATATAATGAAGCTATTTCATACATAGAAAAACTGGAGAAAGAAAATAAGGTCTTTGTGATCCGGCCAGAGGAACCCCTCAAAGTTTCCCGGGTAGAGCGGAATAAGGAAAGGCTGGAGGAGCTATATGAGCAGGGGTATAATCATGCGAAGCGCATGTTTAAAGATCTGATGGACTACCTTGAAAAGTAAAGGGACCGACTTATTATGGGGTATAAAAGGTGTTGGGCCATTTGTTTATTTCAGATTGAAATAAATGATTGATGGGATCACGATTATGTATAAAATAGCCATTAATCCTATAAAAACTTTTAGATATTTATTTTTTGTAATAATTACATAACCAATTAAAAAATAAGACCCGATAATATAGGCTCCCCCCAGTAAAACTGGTATAGCAAGCAATGGATGACGGAACCCATAAAAAGCGAGCAGGATCACCCATAAAATGAGTAAAGATTTCCCGTTTTTAATCCATTTATCCATGTATGGTCCCCCCTGAAATGATAGAACGAGTGCCGGCATGCACTCGTTCTATCATGTTTGACATATTTATCTGGTTCAGTTTGTTTGAGATGAGTTTTGTACTGATTCAGTATTTCTTATAGATAACGTATTCACTGCTACAAAGAAACATTTCTCATCGTATGTAATGGTGAGCATAGCCTTGTTTTGTTTTCTGGGTTTGAAAATGGGTTTTGACTATTTTTCAAAACCTTCATCATAAAGGTTATGATGATCACATGAAATTTTTAGCAAGCTGTTTACTCAAGGGGTGCTGTATAAAAAACGATGATGGTACGGGAGTGGTTTATATACCTCAGTTTGAATTGATTCATTTGCGATATTAGTTTATCTCGATGGGGATCACAGTAAAATATTCAAAATAATACCTGTGATTATTATATAATAGCCAGTTTCTTTATTAAACTTTTTCGACAATGTTTTTGGAAAAATGGTACCTGTAAAAAAATGGTGCCTGTCCACTTGTTGAATTCGACAAGCGGCAGGCACCATGTATATACCGTTTACTGAATAAACTGTTTATCTACGAATCCTGTGAAATCGGGTTTTTCTTTGAGGAATTTCAGGTCATGGGATGAGTTGCCGAATGCCTGAATGGCTTCTTCGTTGATGACGTACACATAATTAATACGGTCCCATGCGCTGGAGATAACCTCTCTGTCCAGGGACTGGCCGGTAATCTCTTTAATAGCTTCAATGGTAATATCAATGGATTCTTCCCGATTTTCATTAATGAAATCAGTAGCTTCTTTGTGGGCATCTACTAATTTTTGAACAAGTTCAGGCTGTTCTTCTGCAAGGTTGCCATTAGTGACAAAAACAGCAGCAGGAAGGGTTTCGCCAAAAGATACTTCATGGTAATCAACGATCACTTTTGCTCCAGTTTCTGCCTCCAGAACAGATGCCCATGGTTCTGGAACGGTAGCCACATCAACCTGACCATTTTCAAACAGAGTGGTGTATCTTGCGGGCTTATCGGTCACATGCGTCATGGTTCCGCCGATCCGTTCAGAAGTAATGCCATATTGCTCTTTCATATACGTTTCAAATTGAACATCATGGGTGCATCCTACCCGTGGTGAAACAAAAGTTTTTCCTGTCAGATCCTCAGGTGAGTCAATGCCGCTTCCATTTCTGGCCATAATGACGGTTCCCCCTGTTGAAGCGGCTGCCACTACTTTTACATCGACTCCCGAGATAAAATTATTCATCGCAGGCCCCGGTCCTACAATACCTCCATGGATTTCACCGGTAGCCAGAGCTGTCATAAAGGAAGATCCATCCGGGAATGTCATATATTCTACTTCCACATTGTCACCCAGTTTTTCTTCATACATCCCTTTTGCCTTTGCAACCATCGCAGCTGAATGATTCAGGTTAGGGAAATACCCGATCACCACTTTTTGTTTTCCTTCTGATTGTCCGGCTGAATTGGACTGCCCACAGCCGGCCAAAATCAGCATAGCGCTTGCTAAAAGTGCAAATAAATGAAACATTGTCTTTTTCACTGAAAAAACCCCTTTCTTTTTCTCACAGAATATTTTTCATTAGAAAGTTAATTGTACGCCTTCAGAAAAGCGATTGATTCGGAAAATCATTATGCTGGATTTTCCAGTCCCCAGCGTTTTAGTACTCTATTTTCAATACGGTTAAAGATAATCTGATCCACCACAGTTCCGATCACTCCGATCATAATAATGATCCCTATGACGAGTGCCATGTTATTGAAATCCGCTGCGTAGGAAAGGGTATAACCCAGTCCGGGTCCGGTACTGAATAATTCAGCCGCAATTAACCCCCGCCAGCCAAAAGCCCAGGCAAGCCGTACCCCTGTGATGGCATAGGGGACAGAAGATGGTAGAATCACTTTAAAAAATAAATCCATTCCCCGTGATCCCATGGTTTGAGCGGCTTTTATATAGATAGGCGGAACATTTTTAATTCCCATTCGCATGTTGATGGTCATGACAAATGTTCCGCCAATGACCACAACAAAAATGATGGATGCTTCGGTAAAGCCAAACCAGATAATAGCTAAAGGCACCCATACAATACTTGGAACACTTTGCAATGCCAGAATCATAGAGCCGAGGGTTTCATCGGCTGTTTTTACCCTGGCCAGCAAAATTCCAAGGATCGAGCCAATTAATATAGCGATAGACAGACCGATAAAGAGATGCCTGAAACTGGAAAGAATATCATAAACCAGTGTCATATCCAGAAAACCTTGAATCAGCACACTGGCAACCGAGAAGGGGCCTGGAATGGCGGTTTCCGGCCAGATCCGAAGCTGATATACCCCTTCCCAGATCAGGATTAGCAGTATATAAAATACGATCCGTTTAAGAATGACCTGCATGACTTAACTCCTCTTTCATCACTTTGTCGATTTCCTTTTTAAGAATGTTCATGATCTGCTGTTCGAGGGCAACCATCTTGTCACGGGAACGGGGACGGTCCAGATCTACTTTCATGTCAAAAATAATACTTCCCGGCCGGGTTCCCATGACAATGACTCGGTCTGATAGTTTAATAGCTTCACGGATGCTGTGTGTCACGAAAAGAATCGTTTTCTTTGTCTCAACCCATATTTTTTCCAGTTCTTCATGCATGACGTTTCTGGTCTGCTCATCCAGGGCACCGAATGGTTCATCCATTAATAGAACTTTTGGATCCATGGCCAGTGCTCTTGCTATAGAAACCCTCTGCTGCATGCCTCCCGACAGCTCATGGGGATAGGAGTCAGCAAACTGGCTGAGGTGTACCATTTTAAGAAATTTTTCAACCCGTTCCTTCTGTCCCTGTTTGCTCATTTTTTTGTTGCGAAGCGGGAACATGATATTTTCCCTAACATTCATCCATGGAAAAAGGGCAGCTTCCTGAAATACGACTCCACGGTCGGGACCGGGTTTTGTGATATCACTGCCTTCCAGCATCACCGACCCTTTTGTCGGTTTTGTCAGTCCTGCAACGATGGAAAGGAGGGTTGATTTGCCACATCCCGATGGTCCGAGCAACGAAACAAATTCACCCTCTTTTAACCCGAGATTAATATCTTTCAGTACCAGCAGGGATTCACTGCTGTCTTTTGTAAATGATTTTGATAAATCGTGAATGGACAAAAACATCGTGTCACCCCAAACTTTTAAATGGTTAAAACCAATAAGAATACTAGGGATTAAAATTATAACACTTGAATGATGCTTTATCAATCTTTTTATCAAAAAGAAAACGGTTGGCAGTCACCTGTCGCAATCGACAGGTGACTGCCAACCGTATGTTATTCGCAGAAGATATCCTGGTAATAATCGGAGGTTTGTTTCAGCTTATCTTGGTTTCGGTTTTCTTCATAGGCGATTAAGATGACTCCCAGCTCGTCTTCCAGCTGCTTCACCCGCTGTTCCTGATTTTCCGATAAATGGGCAAAACGATATTCATCCATGTCATCACATCCTTTTTGCATTAGTGTGCTCAGAATGGACAAATTTAAAACAGGTGCCTGTCACTTGTCGAATTCGACAAGTGACAGGCACCACTTATATGTGTTAAAGTATTAAATTAAAAAGAAAAGGTGATGGCTATGAATTCTGTATGGCTTCAGGAAAACAAATGGAAAGATGTAGAGAACTATTTGCAGAAAAGAAAGACGATCATCATTCCGGTTGGAAGTGTGGAACAGCATGCTAAGCACCTGCCGCTGGGAACCGATTCCTTTGTAGCGATTAAACTGGCAGAAGATGTAGCGAAAGAAACAGGGACTCTTGTAGCTCCCCCTTTATGGCTTGGCTGGGCACCTCATCACATGGCTTTTCCAGGAACGATTACTCTCAGGCCTGAAACACTTACCAGTCTTTTATATGACGTAGCAAAAAGCTTAATCTATCATGGGTTTGAAAAACTGGTTATAATTAATGGTCACAGAGAGGCAAACCTGCCTCCGCTGAAAACAGCCGTTACAAAATTACGAAATGAAACAGGTGCGTTTTTAACGATTGTGGATCCTTTTTATATTGGCAGTGAAATAGGAAAGAAAATAAAAAAATCGGAGCCAGGTGGAGTGGGGCATGCCGCGGAAATGGAGACGTCCCATATGCTGCATATTCATCCTGATCTGTGCGATATGGACCAGGCAGTCAAAAATGTTGCCGAGAATCACAGATATTTCAGCCATGATCCATTTGTTTCCGGAGATACCGTGTTTTCGCCGAGCGATGTTCATGAGTACCGTTCAAAAACAAATCATGTTGGAGTAGTTGGGGATCCGACTGTTTCCAACAAGGAAAACGGCAAGATTTATCATGAAGCACTTGTCCATAATATTTCCGATTTAGTCCATCACTGTGAAGAGAACATTCAAGTAGAATTGAGAAACAAAGAAATCCCTCTGTAAAAATGAATCCGGACCATACTGAGTGTCAGGTGCCTGTCAATCTGTTTAGACGGGTGCCTGACACTTTTATTTTCAAGAAAAGAAATATCGATTGGATCCTGTTCTAAACAAACATGCTGGATGTATTGTCCAGCTTCATCGCCCAGCCCATCGTTTTTGGTCAAGAATTTTAAAAAGGTCATGATATATTAAAGGTTCGTAAAAATAACACAAATTTGATAATTCTGAAAATTGTATAATGAAGTACATATTCAAAATGTGAAATGAAGTTCCACATGATGACACGGAGGCCTGGTATTGTGGAAGAGCCAATTTTGAAAGTTGAAAATCTGGAAGTGGGTGTAAAAAAGGACACTGGGTTCATGAATATTGTAAACAACATTTCCTTTTTTTTGAAAAAGGGTGAGACCCTGGGAATTGTAGGTGAATCCGGCTGTGGGAAAAGCATGACGTCTTTATCCATAATGGACTTAACACCGGCTTCTGTATCACTGAAAAGCGGAAAGATTTTATTAAAAGACAAAGACTTAACAGCCATGAGAAAGAATGAGCGCCGCAAGGTCCGGGGAAAAGAAATTGCGATGATTTTCCAGGAACCGATGACCTCATTAAATCCAGTATATACGATCGGATATCAGATCGTTGAAATGATACGCAATCACCAGAACATGACAAAAAAGCAGGCTTACCAGCATGCGCTTAACATGCTTCAGCTAGTCGGCATTCCCCGAGCTGATGAAATATTACATGAGTACCCCCATCAGCTGTCAGGAGGTATGAGGCAGCGAGTAATGATTGCGATGGTCCTATCCTGTTCTCCAGAAATCCTAATTGCAGATGAACCTACCACTGCCCTCGATGTCACCATCCAGGCGCAAATCTTAGAATTGATGAAATCATTACAGGAAGAAATGAATATGTCCATCATTTTAATTACCCATGACTTAGGTGTCGTAGCAGAAATGTGTGACCGGGTTGTCGTCATGTATGCAGGTGAAATTGTGGAAGAATCGGAAGTGCATGAGCTGTTTGAAAACCCCAAGCATCCTTATACGAAAGGTCTGCTGGAATCCTTGCCGGATGTGGATGAAGACCGGGAATATTTATCTTCTATTAAAGGAACTGTTCCTTCTCCATCTGAAATGCCTGAAGGATGCCGTTTTGCCCCAAGGTGTGCTTTTGCTTCTGAAAAATGTCAGGAAGATCCTCCTGTGTTCCGTGTCAATCAGAAGTCGAGCTGCAAATGCTGGCTTTTTGAGGATTCAACAGCAGAATAGAGAGGAGGGGTAGATTTGGAAAAAAATGTTTTGTTAGAAGTCAACCATTTAAAAAAATACTTTCCCATTAAAGGCGGAATCTTTGGGAAAAAGACAATTCAGCATGTAAAAGCGGTCGATGATATCTCTTTTCAAGTGTTTGAGGGTGAGACTCTAGGAATCGTTGGAGAATCGGGTTGCGGCAAAAGTACAACGGGACGTGCCATATTGCGGTTAATTGAGCCAACCTCAGGTGATGTCTTTTTTGAAGGAAGAAATATCCTTGAAATGAATAAACGGCAGATGAGAGCCTTGAGGAAAGATATGCAAATTGTGTTTCAGGATCCCTTTGCATCTTTAAATCCCCGGATGAAGGTGAAAGAAATTATTGAGGAACCGCTTATCAATTTTAAAATGCATGATTCAGCTGCCCGCAAGAAAAGAGTGGCAGAATTGTTGGAACAGGTAGGATTAGCCCCTTCTCATGTAGATCGTTACCCCCATGAATTCAGTGGCGGTCAGCGGCAGAGAATCGGTATTGCCCGTGCTCTGGCAACTAATCCAAAATTGATTATCGCAGATGAACCTGTTTCTGGTCTGGATGTATCCATTCAATCCCAGGTTTTAAACTTGCTCAAGGATCTGCAAAAGGAATTAGGGCTTACGTACATTTTTATTTCCCACGATTTAAGTGTTGTCAAACATTTTTGTGACCGGATCGGGGTGATGTACCTCGGAAAAATGGTGGAAATGGGAAGTAAGCATGAACTGTATAACAGGCCCCTTCATCCATATGCCCGGGCCCTTTTGTCTGCTATCCCCAGACCCAATCCGAAGCTGAAGAAAGAAAGAATTATTCTAAAGGGCGATGTACCCAGTCCTTCTAATCCTCCTGACGGCTGTTCCTTCCATCCTCGCTGTGAGGAATGCATGTCCATCTGCAAAGAGAAGACACCAGATCTGGAGGAAAAAGAACCAGGAAGATATGTCGCCTGTCATTTGTATGACCAGGAAGACCAGGAAAAAATTATTTAAATGGGAGAGTGTGATGAGTAAAACATTGTCTAAAGGGTTGCAGCTGCTTTTTCTTTTTTCTGAAGAGGATTCATCCCTTTCGTTAAAGCATATTTCTGAAAGGGCAAACATTCCTAAATCTACTGCCCTGCGTTTACTCAAAACGTTAGACCATTACGGTTTAGTCCAAAAATCATCCCGGGATCATTATGAACTGGGAACAAGCCTGCTTGAATTAGGGGAACTGGTTGCTGGCAAATTTGAAATAAGAAATGTGGCACTCCCTTATATGCAAGAACTGCAGAGTAAACTGCAGGAAAGTGTTCAGCTGGTGATTATGGACAATAAAAAAGGTGTCTATATCGAAAAGGTAGAGAGCAATAAGCCGGTTCGGTTATATACGAAAATTGGAAGAACAGCTCCTTTATATGCTGGAGCCTGTCCGAGGGTACTGCTTTCTTTTCAGCCGGATCACCTGATTGAGGAAATTTTGCAAGAGCCGTTTATTCCTTATGGAAAAAACACATTTCATTCAAAGGAACAGATCTGGGAATCCATTGATCAGGCACGCAAAAGGGGTTACACCTACAGTGAATCTGAACTGGAAAACGGTACAGCAGCCTTTGGAACACCGGTATTTAACCGGTATGGGGGAATTGAAGGTGCTTTAAGTGTTGCCGGGTTTGCATCCGAATTAACCGAGCATGATGCTGAACGGTATATCGTTCCCATGTGGGAAGCATGTGAAAAAATTTCGAGGCAATTAGGTTTTTTTCAACCTTATCCATATACCAAATTACATGAGGAGTGATTAGTTTGCTAAAGAAACATCTGTGGAAATTTGTATTGCTGGCTTTAACAGCCATGCTCCTGCTGGCTGCATGCAGCGGGGGAAATGACGAGGGAGAAGGTACTGGCAATAATACTGATAACAGTGGTGAAAATACCGGTGACAATCAGAACCAGGACAAGGGTAAATCTGAAAATCCTGTGGAAGGCCGTGACGGGGAACTTGTTATCGGTGTTCCAGGGGATCCGCAGAACTGGGATCCAATTGATACGTTTTTGCTTGACTGGAGTACCATTGCTACATCTGTTTTTGAAGGATTAGTTGACCGTAACCTGGACCTTGAAATTCAGCCAGGTCTTGCAACTGAGTGGGAGTATGTTGAGGAAAATGTGCTGCAGTTTAAGCTGCGTGAAGGGGTCACATTCCACAATGGTGAGCCATTTAATGCGGATGCCGTTAAATTTACGTTTGACCGTTTACTTGGTGAAGAGGGAGCTAAAGGACCGCAGCAGGCGAACTACACAGCCATTGACCATGTGGAAGTGGTCGATGATTATACCGTTAACTTCCATCTGAAATATAAAGATCCGGTCTTGATTACAAAGCTTGCCGGTTATGGTGCCGTCATCGTACCTCCTAACTATATTCAGGAAAATGGGGATGAACACTTTAATAATAATCCGGTAGGAACAGGACCATTCAAGATGACCAAATATGAAAGAGATAATGTTGTTGTACTGGAGAAAAACGAAAACTACTGGAAAGAAGGTCTGCCTAAACTGGACAAAGTTACCTTCAAAATTATTCCAGAAGCATCTACCCGTCTTGCTGAATTGCAGACTGGCAAAATCGATATTATGAAACGGGTTGAAAGAAGTCAGACACAGGCTGTTGAAGACAGTTCTTTCTTAAGTCTCAGTGTAGCCGGGACACCGACTGTATATGCTTTGCGGTTTGATACGGATGAAAAACCGCTGGATAATCCAAAAGTACGTCAGGCTTTAAACTATGCTGTTGATAAAGAAGCGATTATTGAAGAAATTCTTGGCGGTTACGGAAATCCGATTTCAACCTTCCAGAGTGAATTGTCCTTTGGGAATAACCCGAATTTAGAACCTTATCCTTATGATCCTGAAAAGGCTAAAGAATTGCTGGCTGAAGCAGGAGTGGAAGAAGGAACCATTCTGGATATCTATACGCCAGGTAATGATGCCACATTTAAAGAAGTCGTTCAGGCGGTTGCGTTCTATCTGGAACAGGTTGGATTACAGGCTAATATTCAGACTGTTGATGCAAATACATTGACTTCTGAATTAATGCCGAATGGGGATGCCGGTCATATGTATCGTATGGGCTGGGGCGGTTGGACCCTTGACTTTGATAATACCGCCTACCTGCTGTATCACGAAGGTGAATTCTGGAACCCTGACTTTTACGATGAAAAAGTAGAAGAACTGCTGGCTGCTGAGCGGGCAACCGTTGATCAGGCAGAACGTGAAGAAATATTTATGGAATTAACTGAACGACTTTATGAATTAGCACCACAGCTTTACCTGTATCAGGATATGGCTATGTTTGGGGTTAATGATCGAGTGAAAAACTTCCAGACTCCTCACGATGACCGTATCCGTTTAGAAAATGTTGAGGTGGAATAAAGGGATCGGAATCAGTCTTTCGTAATCATATTTCACTATAAGCCTCTGTCCAGAATGTGGTCAGGGTGGTCAGTCATCATGTCTGAAAAGGATAGTGTGGGGACATACTATCCTTTTCCTTTCAATTAGAAAGGAGAGAAAATGAGTGATTCAATATATCATTCGACGCTTAATTCATACGGTGTTCGTTGTTCTGGCCATTTCACTCATCGTCTTTTTTTCAATCCGTCTTACTGGTGATCCGGTAGCTATTATGTTCCAGGCAGGAGAACCAACGAAAGAAGCGATTGAAGAAGTACGGGAAAATTTGGGTCTTAATGAACCGTTGATTGTGCAGTACGGAATTTTTATGAAACAGTTAATCACGTTTGACTTAGGGGAATCATTCCGGTCAGGGCTTCCAGTATCAACGATGATTGCTGAGCGGATGGGGCCGACAGTTCTGCTTGCATTGGGGGGGATTCTGGTTGCTATTCTTATAGCGTTTCCAGTGGGCATACTTTCCGCAGTGAAGCGGGGGACAGCAGTTGATTTTTTCGGAAGAATCTTTTCCTTATTAGGGATTTCTTTTCCAAACTTCTGGCTTGGAATTATGCTGATTATTGTTTTTGCTGTTCAACTCCAATGGTTTCCAGCATCGGGATATGATGGCTGGAAGTCCCTGGTGCTGCCATCCATTGCCCTCGGGATGATTTTATCTGGTATTTTAGCTCGTCTGGTCAGGTCGTCCATGCTGGAAATTCTCAACCAGCAATATATTTCAACAGCGAAATCTAAAGGAATCAAGGACTGGGTCGTGATCATCCGTCATGCCTTCCGTAATGCACTGATCCCGACAACAACTTTTTTAGGTATTCAGTTTGGGTCGCTGCTGGGTGGAACGGTGATTATTGAACAGGTATTTTCCTGGCCGGGTGTCGGGCGGATGATTATTGATGCCATCAACCAGCGGGATTATCCGGTCATTCAGGGCGGAGTGATTGTGCTGGCCATGCTCATGATTCTTGTGAACCTGATTGTGGATTTAAGCTACAGTTTTCTTGATCCGCGAATCAAGGTAGGGGGGAGTGATAAATAATGCAGCAAGGAGCAGCCGTTCAGAACGAAAAAAGTCAGTCAGCCAGACCCCTTTTCCTCCGGCTGAAACGGTCGGTCAAATTTTTCTTTAGAAATTTTTCCGGTTTTCTGGGATTATTTTTGGTCATTGTCAGTGTTTCTGCTGCGCTATTTGCAGACTATATTGCACCTATGGAAGCGGGGCAGGCTAGTTTGTCTGCTCGTCTGGATCCTCCCTCCTGGGCTGATGAAACAGGAGAATCCACTTTTTTACTAGGGGCTGATCAGCTTGGAAGGGATATGCTGAGCCGGATTATTTATGGGGCACAAATCTCCATTAAAGTTGGATTCTTTGGTGTCTTAATTGCTATGATTCTGGGGACAATCATGGGACTGATTTCCGGCTATTTTGGAAAATGGATGGACGATCTAATCATGCGTCTTGCGGATATACAGCTTGCTTTTCCTTTCATCTTATTTGCCATCATTGTGATGAGCGTTCTGGGTCCTGGTATCTGGAAAATTATTATTATTCTTGGCATTACCAACTGGGTCGGATTTGCCAGGGTGATCAGGGGACAGGTTATTTCCTTAAAAGAGATGGAGTATGTGCAGGCAGCCCATGCAGTCGGCGGAAGCCATTTCCGGATTATCCGCAAACATGTGCTGCCGAATGTGCTGTCATCCATATTAGTGCTGGCGACCCTTTATATTGCTGAATTTATCTTGCTTGAAGCATCCCTAACCTTTTTAGGGCTTGGGGTTGATCCGACCATCCCTTCCTGGGGAGGCATGCTGGCAGACAGCCGGAACTACATTACTTCTGCATGGTGGACGGCGACATTTCCCGGTTTTGCAATCATGCTGACCGTGTTAGGCTTTAACCTGTTTGGTGACTGGCTTCGTGACAAATTGGACCCCAATTTGAAAGTATAGGTGATTATAATGAAAGATTTACGATTTATGTGGGAAACAGGAAGCCTTATCCACGATCAAAATGGGGATGGGGTACCGGATGGAATTAATGTGAACATTGAATTAACAGAACGATGCCTTCCGTCCGGGCTCATTGATTTTTGTGCCCGGCTGGGGTTTGAAACTTCTTCGCTTTCCTTTGATTTTTTTGATTCGGGGAAACATGACTGGACAATAAAAATGAAACCTTCTGAACAAGGAACGTATTTTGAATGGCGTCAGGACCTAACGATTCAGTTCTACTATCGGTCTGAAGATGAATTAAGCGAGCTGTTCCGGCTGCTTGCCAGATGGAATCCTGACTTTCAGGTTTTAACGAAACCGGTTTTCAAGATTGCTTTGGTTGATCAGCAGCTGATTTTTTATGGTGATGAAAATACCGTCTATGAAAAAGTTTCTTTGCCTGTTTCCAGTGAAACCAAAGTGCCTGAAGTGAAAAGTCTATCCGATTTTTGGAATGGGACTTCTTTTTATCACATGAAAGAGCCTTCACCGGTTCATGAGACAAATATTCAGTTTGAAATCAACAGGGAATTCTCAAGGGATTTGCTAAAGGAGCTTTGTTATCTTGCGGCCCGTATCGGGATGTCATCTACCCGCCTGTATTTTCCCTTCACCGGTTCTGGTTCAACCGGGCTGCCGATAAGGATCGAACAGGGGAATGTTCATGATGAAATTTACTTTCATAAAAGGGAACAAAAACTGTATCTCAGGGGAGTAAGGGCTGTCCATTACTTTGCCAGGGCGAAACACTGGTCTGAAAACGGGGACTATGGTCTCTGGGAACTGTCTGAACACCATGCTGATAAAAACGAAGAAAAACTATTCGAAATCACATGGGAGGACCCAGGGGAGAGAAAGCGGTTATTGGACAGATGTAAGGATTTGACATCAACATTTGGAAATATGGATGGAATAAAGGTTGAGGTGTTTGTTTCCGAACCCAAATCCATACGTGATTCCATCAAGGAAAACATTGAAACCCTTTTTCCTGCCGCAACATCCGTAAACGTGCGTTCGGCTTTTAAACCTGCCTTCCTGTGGATTGAAGAGGAAGTCCTCCCGGAGCTGATTCCCTTAAAAGAAAAGATTGATCACATTAACATTGTCTGCCTGGAAGAACAACGAGCAGACGGACTGGAACTGCCGATTCGGTGGATACAGGAGCTATATCCTGCTGATCGGTTTCTCGAGGAAAATCTGGGTATTGCGGCTGATCGGATTAATTTTGCCCTCACAAAGGATTCAAGACATACCTTCTCTCTAATTGCCCGGGATCAGCAAGGGAATATGTTATATGAAAACGTTCTGGATGTCCCTGTTTCAGAAATGGATTATGTGGAAAGAGGAAAAAAGGTTTACCCAACTGCGGGAGCCATCAGGCTTTTTCATCATCATTCCGTCGTTTATGAAGAGCTTTTACCGACAGACCGGGAACGTTTTTATGAGTTTTACCGGCGGGAGGTTTTGCCTGAGCTCTGGGAAAAGGTAAGAAAACATACAGATGACCCGGAAAGGGGATTTACAAGACCTCTATTTGACCGGATAGAGATAAAAGCGTCTATGAGTGAGGAAGAACGGAAATTAGGAATTGATGAAGAACGGATTTCTTCTATGGAAGCGCTGCATGAGGATTTATATTTCAATACGCTGGATTATTTTATGATAAAAGGAGAACAACATGTTGAGCGTGGGTTTACTGCTCCCGGAGGAGTCTATCCCTATTTACAAGCAGCTGAAGGCCCTCCGCATGCCGTCATTACCTCCTACTCATGGGAAGGAAATGGGGAGACGGAATGGGAAGTGCACCGAATCCAGCTTCGTGAGGATGCAAAGCCGGCGTTAATCGAATTACACAATAAACATACCCATGAGAAAAAAGAGGTTTCCATTGAATCAGCAGAACTGCCATCGATGACCCCAATCTGGGAAGATAAATGGCATGTCCCGGAGGAGTTTGATCAGAGGTGGGTACCTGCTTTTTCTTATCGAGGACATCCTATCCCGGTGCTTGAAATGTATACGCCCGTTCAAGAAGAATATGTGTCGCCGATTAAACTTTCTTTATATAAACCTACCATACTGATTGAGTCCGGCCACCATGCGAATGAGGTGTCCAGTACACCGGCTGTTTTGGAGTTAATTCAGGAGATAGTAACGGAGAAGCCTGACCTGTTAAAGATCATTAATATGACAGTCATTCCGCTGGCTAACCCTGATGGATCTTTTCTGCATCAAAGGATGATTCGGGATAACCCGGAGTGGAAACATCATGCTGCCCGGTACAATGCGGTAGGATTAGAATATGCTGATGTCCGGTATCAAAAAAGTGTAATTGGAGAGGGAGAGGTTGTTCCTGCCATTATGAAAAGGTGGGCACCTGACGTGGTGATTGACAATCATGGTATCCCTTCTCATGAATGGATCCAGCCTTTTGCAGGCTACAATAGTCCCCCGAGGTTTCCGATGTCTTACTGGATCCCAAATTCATTGCTCTATGGGATTGGCAGGGAGCTGAATCGGGAGAAATATCCCGATCATGTCCAAAATTTGGAGATCATCATTCAACGAATCGGTGAAAAATTGAGGGGAACAGAAATTGAGGAAGGCAACCGTTATTGGATGGGCCGCTACTACAAGTATGGGACTCGCTGGCTTCCGGATACGTTTCCTGTGGAGGAAAGTGATGGTTTAAACTTCTATAAGTGGGCTTCGAATGTTTCTAGTTCGTCGATTGCGGCTATTGAACGATTTCCTGACTGGGTGAGTCTGGATTTGATTTCAGAAGCTGCAGATGAAACAGTATATGGGAAATCACTGGAAATATGCAAACTCGGACAAAAACTGTTTAATTTAGCAGTAATTGAAGAGGTTGCCAGGAGTCAGAAGCGGGTTGAAAGAAGTCATATAAACGAGGGTGTTGAAATGAAAAGACAGCGCCCATTATTATTTAGAGGTGATGGATCATGAAACAGCTGTTATTAACGGGATTTGAACCTTTTTTGGATTTCCCCATTAATCCGGCAAAGGAAATTGCTGATGAATTGAATGGTCAACGGATTGGCGATTATGAAATTGTCAGCCGGATTCTTTCCGTGGATTTTCAGAAAACAGGAGATGAACTCATTCAGCACTTTGAAGATGTCAAACCGGATGTGGTCATTTCCCTTGGTCTTGCAGGAGGGAGGTACAAAATCACACCAGAAAGAATTGCGATTAACTGCAATGATGGTGTGACCGATAATGCCGGAAGAAAGCCAGAGGATGAACCGATAATGGAAGATGGACCGGACGGAATTTTTTCAACACTGCCGATCCGGAAGATGGTCAATCATCTGCAGGAAGCAGGATATCCGGCCGAAATTTCCAACACAGCGGGTACGTATTTGTGCAATCATGTGATGTACAGGATGCTATACCATATTCAAACACATGATTTTTCCGTTCGATCCGGGTTTATTCATATCCCGGCTTCCCATGATCTCGCTGTGAAACATGGAAAAATTCCGGGATGGTCACACCGGGATTTAGTCGATGCGATAAAAATATGTATTCAGGCACTGTAATTCTGAAGGATGATTTGGTACAGGGCCGATCATCTGAACTGGCATCTGAACGTTAATTTCGGGTGCCAGTTTTTTTTTGTGCCCTTTACCGAAGAGAAAAAGGTAGCGTCCTGCTTAGCTCCGAAGACTTCTGGAAGCCCATGAGAAGTCTTGTCCCGCCTCAGGGGAGAAGCAGTTCGAGGGCTGGATGATGCAGCATGACAATAAGAGGAAGTGTCCTGTTTATCGCAGAAAACAGCCTGGAGTAATCAGTTAATTTTAAGGGAGTTTTCCTGGGAAATGCGTTCACGGATGTTTTTTGTGGAAAAATCAGTAAAACATCAGAGGCGGAAAATGTCAGATTTTAAGGGCGAGGTTCTTGTTTTGTCGAAAGTATAGCTAAGTCTGTCCTTATATGTTATAAAATTTAGTAAATACTAGATTGTAATTCTTATAAACTACTTTCATCAAGGAGAGGATAGCCCTGGTGGTAAAATTTTATAGTAAAGGATGATGTAAATTTATGTTTATTCAGAATGTTTATGATCTTAAGGATCATACCCCTATTAAACTTTCTTATCAAACGATGTATAATTTAAAATCATGGAAAACGGTCGGTTACGCTATAAGGGTGTGTAACGCTTCTCAAAGTACTCCTAAAGGGAGGCGACAACTACAAAACAATATATATAAGGAACTGGAAAACCTGAGACATACGATCATCGCCTTCAGCAAAAATTTATCCCCTCATCAAAGAATGAAGCTATTAATTCAATTGACTCCATCGGCACTGCTGAATACTTCCTTTATTCCTTTTGTAAAGGAATTGTTAGCCAGCAGCTCTTTTCAAAATCATCAATTTGTTTTTGAGATCTGCCTCCATGATGAAACCCCCGCAGTCAACCTTCTGAAGAAAAGAGTTCGTCAGTTGAAAGAACTGGGAAATCTAATCAGCATCAATGTGTCTTCCATCGGTATTTCCCCATTTCGCCATGTGATCGAATTAGAACCCCACTGGATTCAGTTAAGTAAATATTTTTCTTTTGGACTTTCGGAGTCTAAGATGAAACAAAATGTTGTTCAGTCATTTGTGGAGTCCTTTCGTGATGACACCATGATCGGCCTGAAAGGAATCGGTCAGCCGGAAGACCTGGCAATGGCTAAAGCACTGGGAGTAAAGCTTGGGCAGGGTTCTATTTTAGACAAAGCCGTTACGTTTTTATAGCCTGGAACACCTGGAAACGTTTGATGCAAGCGATTTCCGGTGTTTTTTTGTGACATGCTTTTAAAAAGGTATGCTAAGAGGTGGGGAGAAAAGGAGAGGGAGAGATTCTCTGCAACGGGCATTCGGTTTTTTAGTGATCAGCAGGGTAATCCCCTGCCGATGAATAAGGTTGTTATGCAAACTACAACTTCAGTGATTTGCATAGATATGACGCTGACCATGAGTTATTTTAAAACGAGGTACGGCCCGAATGCCAGCCTCTTTATTGTAAACTGATCGACTTTTGAATATGGAACTTTACCCCTTTCAATTCAAAGATCAAAATATTCTTCCGTCACCGGGTTTCTTTCAAACACATGCTGGCATTCTGGACACGTAATATATATCAAGCCAATGAAACCGTGAATATCCCTGGATAAACTATGATTAAAGTTGGAACATGTTTGGCTAATCCAGACAAAGTACCTTATTCTTCTTTTGTTTTGTTTCTCATCCATACACCTTGATTTATTTTTTTGCCTGTGCCCCTTCATGTTTAATAGCCCTTTAAATGATAGAAACTTAACAAATAAATATACACGGGAACTCCCTTCAGCATGTTTTACTATATGTAAACTCTTATTTCCCTCCCCTTCAACATTCTTGAAAGATGCTCCAAAGCTTGAATCAGTGCTTTTTCCCTTGTGGTACTATATCCTATGGCTGTGAGGATATCAGTTGAAGCACAATAAATTCCTGCCTGTAGGAGAGCTTCTATAGATAGATTTTTTCCCATGGAAAAAACAGTATGTTCATCTATGGTATGGTAGCTAATTTCGAATGGGGGATTGTAGGATTTTACCGAATGTTTAATATTTTCCAACAGGGTCTTTAGAAGCATGAGTTTTGTGTCGTTATGGATCGTTTTATGATGTAGTAAAAGACAATAGTACATTCATCACACCACCAGTAGTTCTTTTATGGAACTATTTTATCATAGTTTTGATATAGAACAATAATTTTATTTAAAAAACTTTTTGAAATGTTACCATAAGTCTCGAACACTTAGCGAAAGTGTTGTGAGATGAATGGAGCAAAAACTGGCAGAAAACATTAAATACTTCAGAAAATTGAAGAACTGGACTCAGCAGGACCTGGCAAATCAACTGCAAATTTCCCGTTCAGTTGTAGCCAAATGGGAAAGTGGTAGTTCAGTTCCAGATGTAAAAACACTTGTTTTATTAAGTGGTATATTTGAGGTATCAGTTGATCATTTAATTGGGAATCATATCAGTCGATCTGATTTATTAAAAGAGTTTCAAAAAATATATTTATCCAAACAGCAACAGTTGGATGAAGAAACTATTGAAATAGTCGACTTTGTTGTCAAAAACCCTCAGATTAAACAATCCTTACTAGAACTAAAAAAACTTCCGATAAGAAAGCAAAAAGTAGTTCATCGGCTTCTTAAGACCCTTATTGATGAAATTAAGAAAACATGAATTATGGTGCCTGGCCCCTGTCGAAAAATCTTCAACAGGAGGGCAGGCATTTTTAATAGACCAGAATGTATAAAGATATGGAGTTATTAGTCCCCCTCATCCAAATTATTCCTCTTTGATTTAATTGACTGTCGAGTTAGTGAGAGAATAAACGAAAGCCTATATCATGGAAGGGAACTGAATGCTTGTAGTTGAGGCTCGATTTAGAGACAGGCGGACTATGATTTATATAAACGAACAGGGAGAAAAGTTAACTTTACCAAACGGGGAAATTTACCTGCAGCACTTGACGGCGTTTTTACACGATTTATTCAGGTACATGTACGCCATCAACCTTTTAATGGACAAGTGCAGACAAAAAATACAGAAAAAGTCCGTCATCCCCCCCTTTTTGAGGGAAAAAACACAGCACCATCGATTGCCCTTCAAGAATCTTTTTGAGTTGAAAATCCAGCACGCTATGTGGTTTCGCCTGTTATTAATTCCACATCCACAACGGTATTTTTTGCTTCAGCATCAGATGGATTTTCGATTAACTGAATCAAGTTGGAGCATAAATGCCTTCCGATTTGACTAATGGGCTGTTTCACGGTGGTTAATTTCGGGTATTGCAGCATCCGGGTAAATTGATGATAGTCATATCCGATAATTTTCAATTGTTCCGGAACGTTGATTCCATGCTCCGTTGCATATACGTATAAGGCATAGGCGAAAATGTCGTTGCTGCAAAATACCCCATCATAGTCGTTTAAGTACCTGGAAATTTCCCTGTCGATAAATTCCCAGTAATGTTTAAAATCATACTGGATATTCGCCCCTTCTATAACTTTAAAGGGGATGTCATGATTCATGCATGTCAATTTAAAAGCATCGGTTCGCCGGTTGGGCAAAAGGTCAAAGGTTAAAGGGCCTGAGATGTGGAGCAGCTTTTGGCAGCCCTGTGTAATCAAATGTTCCGTTGCAATTTTTCCGCCCTGGAAGTTGTCTCCGGCAACATAAGGGATGTTGGGGGAGATGACACGGTCGAATGACACAATAGGTAGGTTGGCCTTTTTATATTCCTCGATATCCAGAGTGTGACTGCACATTATAATCCCGTCTACCCGGTTCTGGCGGAGCATGTTGATATAATTCAGTTCCTTTTCGGGATGATCCAGGGAATTGCATATGAGGATTTTATAATTTTTTTCACTGGCATACATTTCGATCACTTTTATCAGTTCTGAAAAAAGCGGGTGATTCGAATCAGGAACAATTACCCCTAACAGAAAGGATTGATTTTTTAACAGGGCTCTTGCAATCTGATTGGGCTGATAGTTGATTTCTTTCATGGCCGCTTCTACTTTTTTGCGTGTGTCTTTGCTGATGTATCCCCGATTATTAATGACCCGTGAAACGGTTGTCACGGAAACCCCTGCTTTTTTTGCAACATCTTTAATACTTGCCAAATCCCTCATCCTCTCACCTTTGAATACATTCTAAGATTATCCTATATTGTTGATCATTTCACCTGTTTTTAAGCATTAGACATCAGTTTGTGAAAACCTTACCACAAAAACTTCCGGATTATTTATATCTTATTATATCAGTAAATGCAGTGGTTTTTAAGGCTGTGAAGCTAATTTGTTAATCTGGCAGTTAAGAATTCGCTGAATTTTTCGCCTTTTATATGAAAACGTTTGACATATGTTCAGTATGATAGTACAATCCATTCATGAAAGCATTTACATTTTAATTTTTCTGATTTTTTACTTTTACAGGGAGGGGAAGGGTGAATGAAAAAGTTTTTTGCTTTGGTTCTCATGATTACCATGATTGGTCTCGCTGCCTGCAGCGAAGACACAGGACAGGATGATTCAGACGGTCAGAATCAAGGAAATGAACAAAAACAGAGTGATACAGCTGATTATTCTGGTTCAGCGCTTGAAGCGGCTTATGAAGGAAAATTTGAGGGGACAACCGTTTCCATATTGGGCCCATTTTCTGGTGCTGATGAAGTGAAATTTAATGAAACGATTAAAGGTTTTGAGGAAAAAACCGGTATCGATATTGTTTACGAATATGCCAATGATTTTGGAACCGTTCTGAACATTCGGATAGACGGCGGGAATGCACCGGATATCGCCAACTTCCCGCAGCCTGGTCTCCTGGAGGATTTTGTGAAAGAGGGACATATTTTAGATGTATCGGAGTTTCTGAAAAAAGATTACCTGGAAAGCCAATATAGTCCGAGCTGGATTGATATGAGTACGATGGAAGGACCGAATGGCGAAATGGTTGCAGGAGTCTGGCAGCGTGCGAATGCGAAAAGTTTGGTTTGGTACCCGAAAAAAGCCTTTGAACAAGCCGGTTATGAAGTGCCGACTACCTGGGATGAACTGATGGATCTTACAGAACAAATCGCAAAGGACGGCTACACGCCATGGGCCATCGGAATTGAAAGCGGAGAAGCGACAGGCTGGCCAGCTACTGACTAGGTAGAAGAAATTATGCTTCGAACCACCTCGCTGGAAAACTATGATAAGTGGGTCACTGGTGAACTTCCATTTACATCCGATGAAGTTAAACGTGCCTTTGAAATCATGTCAGAAATCTGGATGAATGATGAGTACGTGTATGGGGGAGCTGCATCAATTGTCACTACAAACTTTGGGGATGCGCCAAAGGTAATGTTTACGAATCCTCCGAAGGCATTCCTCCATAAGCAGGGCAACTTCATTACCAGCTTCTTCCCGGAAGGTGTAACAGCAGAGGAATACGATTTCTTCTATCTGCCGCCAATTGATGAACAGTATGGCAAACCGGTATTAGTCGGAGGAGATATTATGGCTATGCTGAATGACCGTCCGGAAGTTCGTGCGGTGATGGAATACTTCACAAAGGGTGAGTCTCTCAAAACGTGGATTCAATCTGGCGGGGCGATTTCACCTCACCAGGATTCTAACCTGGACTGGTATCAAAATGATGTTGAACGTAAAGTGGCGGAAATTATTTTACAAGCGGATAGCGTCCGTTTCGATGGGTCTGACTTAATGCCGGGTGAAGTAGGCACAGGTACATTCTGGACCGGAATGACGGACTATATCAGCGGACAGGTTGGCCTGGAAGAGGCATTAGAAGAAATACAGTCCGGATTTGATCGATAAGTGATTCAAACATGTAAAAAGGGTCGAGATTCCGTATCTTCGGCCCTTTCTTTCACGTAATTTATCTGAGTTATTTGGAGGTATCCAGATGCGGACACAACTAAATCATGAGAAATCTCCTTCCCGGACATCCGGGAAGACGATGTTTTCGGCTATTTTGCTAACAGTGCTTATCCCCTTTTTAATATTGTATGGAAACTGGCTGCTGGTCGATTTTTTTAGGGATACCAGTTTAAACCCGATCTTTTTAACGCTGATTGCAGTTGTATGGGGTTCAATTGGATTCTTTGCCATATACGCCGGGTTGAATTGGATGATTTCAAGCTATCCTGAGCGCCTGAAGAAAACCATTCAGCCCTGGGTTTTTGTAGGTCCCGCACTGCTCCTGTTAATCTGGCTGCTTCTGGCTCCTGCTATTCGGACGTTATGGCTCAGTTTTCATGATCCCCAGGGAGAAGTGCTGGTCGGACTGGAAAATTACATCACGATTTTTACTGACCGTTCCATGCTTTTATCCATCATAAACACATTATTATGGGTTTTGTTTGGGGCTACTTCCTGTGTAGTCCTCGGACTACTGGTAGCAATATTGGCGGACCGGAGCAGTTTTGAACGGACAGCAAAAGCGATTATTTTTATGCCCATCGCCATTTCCTTTGTAGGCGCAGGCGTCATCTGGAAATTCATTTATGCATACAGGCCTCCAGGCGAAGAACAGATTGGGCTGTTAAATGCAATTGTTCAGTTTTTTGGGGGAGAACCTCAGGCCTGGACCACATTGTTTCAGCCATGGAATACCTTTTTTCTGATCATCATTCTAATATGGATGCAAACCGGTTTTGCGATGGTTTTATTTTCGGCTGCGATTAAAGGTGTACCGGAAGAAATCATGGAAGCAGCCCGCATAGATGGGGCGTCTGAAGTGCGCATCTTTTTTAGCATCATCATTCCTTATATAAAAAACACCATTATTGCCGTTACGACAACGATTGTCATTTTTACGCTGAAAATTTTTGATATCGTCATGGTTATGACCGGGGGAAAGTACGGGACTGAGGTGATCGCTACAAAATTTTATAAGGAATATTTTCTTTATCACAACACCGGTACGGGTTCAGCACTGGCAATCTTGCTGTTAATCGCTGTTATACCAGTTATTTTGATGAATGTATTTAGTGTGAAGAAGGAGGAGGGATTCTGATGAACAAGAAAAAACGGGGAAAATGGATCGTCAACACCGTTCTTTTTGTCATTTGTCTGATCTGGGTTCTTCCGACGGCTGGTCTTCTCGTCTCCTCCTTTAAAAGTGCGGGTGACATTAATGAATCAGGCTGGTGGAAAATCTTCCCCCATCGGGAATGGATCACACAGGAAACCGTTTCTTTGCCTGAAGACACGAATGTTGATGAACCCATTCAAATCGGTTCCGTTATACTGACCGATGAGGAATTGCGGGAAGGTGCGGTTCAGGAAGGCGGCAAGCGGCTGATCTGGGGGAACCGGCTGACGAAAGAGGTCGCAATTCAAGAGAAAAACTGGGTAATGAATCTTAATTTTACGGCTGATAACTATAAATTTGTTTTGATGGGGAGTACTTATGAAATTGTAGATGAAAATGGGTTTAAAAAGAAAATGCAGGGTGATCATTTATTCCGTGCATTCTTGAATTCCATTGCGGTTACGGTGCCTTCCACGTTGATTCCTTTAACCGTGGCAACTTTTTCGGCGTATGGGTTTGCCTGGATGAGATTTCCCGGTAAGCGGATGTTATTTTTTACCGTTGTAGGACTGCTGGTCATCCCGATTCAGGTTGCACTGGTTCCGATTTATAAGGATTTTATTAGTATCGGAATAAATGGAAGCTACCTTTCTGTGTGGCTGGCTCACACAGCCTTTGGACTTCCGCTGACAACCTATTTTATGCACAACTACATCAGCCAGATTCCTAAAGATATTTTTGAGTCTGCATTTATGGACGGGGCTTCTCATTTTAAGATTTTTTCAAGGCTGATCCTGCCGCTATCCATTCCAGCTATCGCATCCATCGGAATTTTCCAGTTCATCTGGGTATGGAATGATTATCTGATTTCCCTTGTATTTTTAGGCGGAATACCTGAAGCAAAAGTGCTGACAATGAAACTGGCTGATATGATTGGAACCCGGGGAGATCAATGGCACTTACTGACATCAGGTGCATTTATATCTCTTATTCTTCCATTAACCATTTTCTTCTTGCTGCAGCGTTATTTTGTGAAGGGTATGCTGGGTGGATCTGTGAAAGGGTAACGGGTTTGTATCCGATCACTTTGAAATCAGAATAGACAGTATTGATAATAGGTCAGGTGACATGAAATGAATAAACATCAGCTGGAAATACAAAAAGCTCAACAATATATTGAACAATATGCAGAACAGGTAAAACAGTCAAAATGGTACTTGCAATATCACATTGCTCCTCCTGCCTTCTGGATGAATGACCCCAATGGCTTAAGTTTTTTCCGGGATGAATATCATGTTTTTTATCAGCACCATCCCTTTTCTCCTGAATGGGGACCCATGTACTGGGGACATGTCAAAAGTAAAGACCTGGTTCACTGGGAGCATCTCCCCATTGCTCTGGCTCCGGAATCGCCATATGATAGAGACGGCTGTTTTTCAGGGAGTGCCATCGAGAAGGATGGAAAGTTATATGTGATGTATACCGGGAACAGGTGGACTGGAGCTGATCAGGACAGGGATTTAAAACAGGTGCAATGCTTAGCCGTCAGTGAAGATGGGGTTCAATTTGAAAAGGCCATCGAGAACCCTGTGCTTTCGAATCCTCCGGAGGGGAATATCCACCCCCTGCATTTTCGAGATCCAAAGGTATGGAAGCACGGAGAATTCTACTATTCGATCATTGGATCAAGGACAATGGACCATCGGGGGCAGGCGCTGTGCTATCAGTCGAAAGATTTAGTTCGCTGGGAATTTTTGGATGTCGCAGCCAAAAGTGACGGATCATTAGGATACATGTGGGAATGTCCAAATCTGTTTCATCTGGATGGCAGGGATGTCCTTATGTTTTCACCACAGGGCATGAATCCTGAAGGGAATTTAAATCAAAATGATCACCAGTCCGGTTATGTGATGGGAAACTTTGATTATAAAAAGGGTCTGCTGGATCATGGTAACTTTTATCTGCTGGATTATGGGTTCGATTTTTATGCGCCTCAGGTTATGAAAACTCCGGACGGACGAACCGTTTTAATGGCCTGGATGGCGATGTGGGAAAGTGACATGCCGGAAAAAGAGGATCAGTGGGCAGGAGCGATGACCATCCCGAGGGAGTTAAAGGTGAAGGATGGGAAAATTCTATCTAGTCCTCTAGCAGAATTAAAGCAATTGCGTCACGATCCAGTCGCCTACCAGAATGAATGGGTCAAAGGAACCTGTACTTTCCCAGGTGTAGAAGGAGATTGTTTAGAGCTGGAGATTCTGGTGGACGTAAAGCAGGCCCGTACATTTGATATTGTGTTCAGAATGGGGGATGAGGAACAGACCGTTTTAAGGTTTGACCGCAGAGGGAAAGTAATCACCCTTGACCGGAACCGATCCGGAAAGGGGGAAGGCGGTCAGCGCCAGGTCCCTATTGAGTTAAACCAAAACCGGCTGTATTTGCAGGTACTCCTGGATAAATCTTCGGTTGAGATTTTTGTCAATGGCGGAGAACAGGTGATGACGGCAAGAATTTATCCGGACGAATCCTCGAAAGGCATACAGTTTTACAGTGATCGGGAAGTTGAGCTTATTACCCTGAAGAAATGGGCCTTAAAACCTTCTATTTCTTTTGAAGGTATTCTCCGGAAAGGAGGGATATGTAGCCGTGGGTAGAATGGAAGTAGCCTGTGTAGGTGAACTGCTCATTGATTTTTTTTGTACGGATATAGATGTTGATCTGGTTGCCGGTTCGAATTTTCAAAAACAGGCTGGAGGTGCGCCTGCTAACGTGGCAGCAGCGGTGACCCGTCTTGGCGGAAAAGCGTTATTTGCTGGAAAAGTGGGAGCAGATCCCTTTGGGGATTTTTTGGTTCAGGTTTTGGACAGGGAGCAGGTAGATACGTCTATGATTCTAAGGGATTCTGAGAATATGACAACGATGGCATTTGTGTCGCTGACAGGTGACGGTGAAAGGGACTTTGTGTTTTCCAGTGGAGCTGACGGGAATGTGACGATGGATGAACTGGATGAAGGCCGAATATTGGAATCAGGCATCATTCATTTTGGGTCTGCTACTGCATTGCTCGATACCCCAATGAGGGAAACTTATTTTTCGTTGATGGAAAAGGCAAAGGACAAAGGGAATCTGATTTCCTTTGATCCCAATTACCGTGCGGATTTGTGGAAAGGAAAGGAGTCAGAGTTTATAAAGCTGGTTGAGAAAGCAATTTCCTTTGCAGACTTTGTAAAAGTGAGTGAAGAGGAACTGGCTTTCATCAGCCAGCGGGAGAGTCTGGAAGAAGGGACAACGATCCTGCATGAGCTTGGAGCCAAAACCATCGCCGTCACCCTCGGCTCCAGAGGCACCCTCCTTTCCATTTGCCCAAATCGCGCCCCCTCCTCTTCACATGGTGCCTGTCACTTGTCGAAAAATCTTTTGGTGCCGAGTATGTCGATTAAGGCTGTGGATTCAACTGGCGCCGGAGATGCATTTGTGGGAGGAGTGCTGTATCAGTTGTCCAACAGACCTACTCCTAAAGAGGCATTAACAGATATTGAAGGAATGAAGGAGATTATTGGTTTTGCTAATAAAGTCGGTGCCATCACCTGTACGAAAATTGGTGCAATTTCAGCTTTGCCGAGTATAGAAGAGATAGAAAAGTATTAAACGGGTGCCTGTCACTTGTCGAATTCGACAAGTGACAGGCACTTTTACAATTCTTTAAATATTTTCCTTTATAATAGAAGGAGACTATTGTTTTCCTTTTCTAATCTACAAAACTAAGGGGGGAGGATCATGGAAATTAAAAAAGCTATTATTCCAGCAGCAGGTCTCGGAACCCGTTTCCTGCCGGCGACAAAAGCACAGCCGAAAGAAATGCTGCCTATTGTGGATAAACCCACGATTCAGTATATCGTGGAAGAGGCGGTAGCATCAGGAATAGAGGATATTTTGATTGTGAGTGGCAGGGGGAAACGAGCAATAGAAGATCACTTTGACAAATCGTATGAGCTGGAGGAGACCCTGGCGAAACGGAACAAGTTCGACCGGTTAAAGGAAGTTCAGGACATTGCTGAACTGGCGAATATTCATTACATAAGACAAAAGGAACCTAAGGGGCTGGGGCATGCCATCTGGTGTGCGCGTAAATTTATTGGGGATGAACCTTTTGCTGTCATGCTGGGAGATGACATCGTGAAGACGGAAGGGGCATCCCCCTGCATCCGTCAATTGATAGATGTTTATGAGCAATACCGTACTTCTGTCGTAGGTGTTCAGCCTGTAAAAAAAGAGGATGTATCAAAATATGGGATTATTGCCCCAAAGGGTGAAAAACTGAAAGAAGGAATAATCCCCATTGAATCCTTAGTAGAAAAACCAGATCAAGACCTGGCTCCTTCTAACTACGCCATTCTGGGACGTTACGTTCTTACCCCTGAGATTTTTCAGATTTTAGAAGAGCTGCCGCCAGGGGCCGGAGGAGAAATTCAGCTGACAGATGCCATTAAAATTTTAAATCAGATCCAGGATGTATATGCCTATCAATTTAAAGGTGACCGTTATGACGTAGGAGACAAATTTGGGTTTATAAAAGCCACACTTGACTTTGCGTTGAGCCGGGAGGATTTGAGGGATGACCTGGTATCATACATGAAAAAGATTTATGAGGAACAGCTTGATCGGAAATAGCTTCATAGCTGCCCATTTTTAAAGGATAAAATGTTGAGTCGGTTACAATCTCCGGTGTAGGTTTTGTCCAGCTTCAGGCCCAGCCTCTCGAGCTGCTTCGGCCCCTGGGGATCAGGAAGCCTCCCCGCTGGCCCTTCAGCAGTTTCGGGGCTAAGCAGGTGCTTCCGCTATTTTATTTCAATTGACAAAAACTGACTATGTTATAAGACTTTATATATTTTCCAATTGTCCCGAAAAACCATTCCTATCATGTGCCTCTGGACGATTCTTCCTATTTTTCCTTTAGGGGCTATTCGAAATATTTCGACAGTGATAGAATAGGGGGGAAGGTACAGCCAGAGAAATCTGGTGTCACAAAGCTAAAGGGGCTAAGGGCGTTTGCCTATGCCAGCCAGCTGCCATTACCGCAAAAAAAAAAAGGAGGAAAGGTAATGAAACCCTATTTCAGCAAATGGTTTTTACTGTTTTCTGCTGCTATGATTATTTTCTCTTCCCCGACAATGGTTCTCGCCGATGATGATTGGGAAGAAGAAGAACTGGAAGAATTAGAGGATGAGATTGAAGATTTGGAGGAAGAGCTTGAGGAACTGGATGAAGACGACGATGAAGAATCGGATGAAGATGACAGCGATGATCGTGGAAAAGGAAAAGAAAAGAAAAAGAAGATAGAAGAGAAACTAAAAGAAAAACGCAAAAAAATTGAAGAAAAGCTAGCAGAAAAACGCAAGAAACTGAAAGAGAACAAAGAAAAGCAAGAGGAAAAGCTGAAGGAGAAACAGGAAAAGCATCAAGAAAAACTTGAAAAAGCTGCAGAGAAACGCATAAAAACCATCGAAAAGCGATTGGAACATGTAGAGAAACATCTAGAAAAAATTAATGAACAAATGGAAGAGTACTTTGATGAAAGATTGGAAGATTTCGATGGTGAAGAGCTCGATGATGATGAAGAACTAGAAGAAGATGAAGAACTAGAAGAAGATGAACATGAAGCAGATGAGGATGAAGAAGAATCTGAAAATGAATCAGAAGACGATGGTCAAGAAGAGAGCGATGATACCGACGACGAAGACCAGACTGAAGAAGTAAATGAAGAGGAAACAGAAGAAACTGATTCAGATGCTTCCAATGAAGTAACGGAAGAAGAGGCAGATCAAACAGCTGATCATGTTGATGACACTGAAGATTCAGATGAAGAAAGTGAACAGAACGAACAATCTGAATCTGAAGACAGTCAAGAAACGGACGAAGATGCAGAAGAAGACTCTGATGAGGAAACAGATGAAGAGGAAAAACTTGAAGTAGTCGATGAAGATGAAGAAGCGGAAGAAGAAGAGGAATTGGAAGAATATGATGAACGTGCCAATAGTTTTTATGGCAAGTTGAATGCACAGCGCAACAAGCTGAATGCTATTGAAACTTATGTGAATAATCTGGAAAACTGGTTCGTTCAAAAATATGGAGAAGAAGCAGACTTATCTGAACTGGACGAGCTTCATGACTATATTGATGAGCTTAGAGAAGAAATAGCTGACTCAGAGAAACGTTTAGAAGAGTTAAAAGAGCAAATTAAGGAAGAAGTTACGAATCAAGAGGATGTAAAAGAATTTGATGAGAAAGAAAATGTTTCTGCGGACAAAGTTTGGGAAGTTCAGTTTAGTTCACCGCTGACGCAGGAACAAATCGATCAGCTGACCTTCCTGATTTTCGATGAAAATTATGACGTGGTGCCGGTTACGGTAACTTATGATGAAGAAAACACTTCTGTAGCTATTGCACCGGAAAATGGATACGAAACAGGAAAAACCTATACTTTATTCATTGCCCATGATGCCAGCAACTCTGGCGAAATTTCGTTGAAAAATGCTGTGCAAATGGAATTTACTGTCCAGTAAGCTATAATCCAGGAGCCACCTGAATAATATTCAGGTGGCTTTTTTACATGTGCAGATCCAAAGATTTTTCGACAAGTGACAGGCACCTAAAAAAAGCACCTAAAAAAAGCTCTTAAAAAAAGAATATAAAAAAGGCACTTGAAAAAGCGCCCAAAAAAATCTAGCAAAATGAATGTGGGTGTGCTAAAATGATTTTGTACTAGTCAGAAAATTGTGAATAAATAAAATAATTGACGGACAGACTATGAATCTGGTGCTGTTCATACGTACAAACTTTGTCGGGGATTCTTACCTTAGACAGATCTCTTTTTTTACTGCCCCACTTCTTAGACTTCACTAATTTTAATTAGATAGATCTGCGCAACATTTGGCTGTTCGCTTTTTAAAAATTTCTTTGCAAATAAGTAATGACACCAATGGATCGAGCGTATGATTGAATCAAGTGAAGACCTGTATCTGTGCCCCAGGCTAAAACATGGCATGATTGATAAAACTCCATTCCATACACCTTTCTGAACTTTTCACCATTGCATGTTCTTGATTGTATTTATTTTTGTCACTGCCATGGCAATTTTGCCATGATGCAATAAAAAAATTAACAGGGGGAATTGTATGCGAAAACGTTCATGGATTTTTTTATTCAGTATTGTAATGGCCTTTGCATTTGTGCTGGCCGGATGCAGTGATGATTCAGAAGAAGCATCCACATCCAATGATTCAGGAGGGGACAGTCAGGCAACATCTGGAACCTCTGGTGGTTCTGGGGGTTCTGCTAAGCCTACACTGGAGAGAGTTAAGGAAAGAGGAAAAATTATTGTTGGGGTAAACGGAAAACTCCCTGGCTTTGGATATGTGGACGAAAATGGGGAATACAGTGGCTTTGACGTTGATTTTGGAAGGGCGCTTGCTGCTGCGATCTTTGATGATCCGAATGCCATTGAGTTCAGACCATTATCCGCCCAAGAACGATTCACGGCTCTGCAAACAGGTGAAATTGATGTATTAATCCGGAATACCACCTGGACCCTGACCCGCGACACGGAAGTTGGGGGACAGTTTGCTCCGACTACATTCTATGACGGACAGGGAATTATGGTCCGGAAAGACAGTGGAATTAATAGTCTGGAAGAGTTAGAAGGCGCACGAATTGGCGTACAGGCAGGCACTACAACGGAATTAAACCTTGCAGACCAGTTCCGCAAGCTGGGCATCGAATATGAAGCAGTTGTATTTGAGGATTCAAATGCTTTAGTAGCTGCGTATGAACAGGGAAGTGTTGATGCCTGGACAACAGATAAATCCGGCCTCGTATCCCGTCAGTCAACGCTGAAAAATCCTGATGAACATAAAATTTTAAGTGAAAGCCTTTCCAAGGAACCTCTTGGCCCGGTTGTCAGGCAGGACGACAGCCAATGGTTTGATATCGTAAAATGGGTAACTCTTGCTACAATTGAGGCAGAAGAGCTGGGAATCAACTCGCAAAATATTGACAGCTTCATGGACAGTGATAATCCGGTAGTTCGCCGTTTCGTTGGGGTAGAAAGCAACCTGGGCGAAAAACTTGGCCTGACGAATGATTTTGCAGTACGTGTGATTAAGGCAGTAGGGAACTACGGTGAAATTTATGACCGTCACTTAGGTCCGGATACAGTATTTAAGTTAGAACGGGGTCTGAATGACCTCTGGACCAATGGCGGACTTCTGTATTCACCTCCATTTAGATAAACAGCCGGCTGATGTACATCATATACGGTTCATATGGGCCTGCACACTATATTTTGTTATAGGGCAGGCCCGTTTTAGGTAACACGTATAGGAAAAATAATAGACAGTGAGGTGAAGAGCAAATGAAGAAGCACAACACTTCAGTTAATACTCCTTTTTGGAGGGATAACCGCATTATTCCAATCATCCTTCAGGCTATTTTTGCGATTTTACTCATACTTGCATTTGTTGTCTTAATTAATAACACCATTAAAGGCATGGAAAAGATCGGCATTAATCTTGGTTTCGGATTTCTGGAGGATACCGCATCTTTTTCAATTGGGGAAAGCCTGATTGATTATCAGCCTACGGACAGTTATGCCAAAGCTGTGCTGGTGGGGATATTGAACACCATTAAAGTTTCTGTCATTGGTATTATATTAGCCACCATTATTGGTGTTGTTGTTGGTGTGACGCGTCTTTCTAATAACTGGCTCGCTCGTCAAGTGGCAGGGCTTTATATAGAAGTATTGCGAAACACACCACTCCTTGTACAGATTTTTATCTGGTATTATGCCGTGTTTTTAAATCTTCCAAAGGTTCAAGAAAGCTTTGTGCTTTTTGATTCCGTTTATATCAGCAATCGGGGAGTAGCACTTCCATGGTTTGATCCGACATCAGCAACAAACGTGTGGATCATTCTTTTCATCATCGGTATCATTTCTTCCATTATTTTATGGAAAGTAAAAATCAAAGCGGAAGCAGAAACAGGAGAAAGAAAATATCCGCTGATCTGGGCTGCCGGATCACTCATAGGAGCTCTCACTCTGGCGGCTATCATTACACAACAGGGTCCTGCTGCGATGAACTATCCTGCAATCGGTAAATTTAATTTTACCGGGGGACAGGTGATAAGCCCGGAATTTTCTGCTATCCTCGTGAGTTTAACATTGTATACCGCAACCTATATTGCTGAAATTGTACGGGGCGGTATTCTGTCTGTTTCAAAGGGACAAACCGAAGCGTCTAAAGCACTGGGATTGAAAAATTCTACGATGATGAGGCTCGTCATTTTTCCACAGGCATTTCGTGTCATCATTCCGCCGGTTACGAGCCAATACCTGAATTTGACAAAAAACTCCAGTTTAGCTGTGGCAGTTGCTTACCCGGATCTGGTAAGTGTAGGAAATACCATCCTGAACCAGACAGGAAGGGCGGTTGAGATGATCACCGTAATGATTTTGGTTTACTTAACGATTAGTTTGTTGACATCTCTATTTATGAACCTGTTTAACAAAAAGATGCAGCTGGTAGAGAGGTGATCATAGTATGGGAAACTTAAATGATGAAAAAGCCATTAATCATGTTCACACGCCAGTGGAAGGAACACCTGATAAAGAACCGCCGAAAACATCCGTTGGGGTCCTGGGCTGGTTGAAGGAAAACTTATTCAGCAGCTGGTTTAACACGATCCTTACCTTCATTTTTGCCTGGATATTATATGTTCTTATTAAAGGAACGTTATCCTGGGTGTTCTTGTCAGCGGACTGGAATGTCATCACGAAAAACTTTGCTCTCTATTTTGTGGGACAGTATCCAAAAGAAGAAATCTGGAGAGTCTGGACAAGTTTGTCGATCGTTTCCCTTTTATTTGGTTTTTCTTCTGGACTATGGAAGGGAACGGTCCGTCAATTATCGGTTACGTTATCAGTTATTTATGCCATCATTGCCGTCATGCCATTTATCACAGGTGAATCCAGAGTATGGCTGGGAATAAATATCCTGTTCATCTATGCAGGTATGTTTGCAATCAGTAAGATTCCAAAACACAAAGTTATTACGATTACGGGCTGGCTGATCTCCTTTCCTGTGATTATATTTATGCTGCACGGTTTCGGGGTATTTAGTGAGGTGAGCACGAATTTATGGGGTGGATTGCTGCTGACGGTTCTGATTGCTACTGTGGCTATTGTGGCATCTTTTCCTATCGGTGTGTTGCTGGCTCTGGGCCGGATGAGCAGTAAGCTTCCGATAATCCGCTGGGTCTGTATTGCTTATATTGAGCTGATCCGGGGAGTCCCGCTTATTACCATCCTTTTTATGGCACAGCTGATGATCCCATTGTTCATGGGCGGAATCAATATAGATAATGTGTTAAGGGTTATGATTGGAGCCACGCTGTTTACGGCTGCCTATTTAGCGGAAAATGTGCGGGGCGGATTGCAGTCCATTCCAAGGGGACAGCATGAAGCCGCTCAGGCACTCGGTTTAAATTCCACCTATAGAACAACCTTTATTATCTTGCCTCAAGCTTTGCGTGCCGTCATTCCAGCAATTGTCGGGCAATGTATTTCCATGTTTAAGGATACGGCGTTAGTGGCCATCGTCGGTTTAATCGATTTATTGGGAATTGCACAGACCATTGTGGCTAATCCAAAATTTTTAGGAAAACAGATGGAAGCTTATCTTTTTATTGCTCTGATTTACTGGGTAATCAGTTATTCGATGTCTTATGCGAGCCGGCGTCTTGAAAAGAACCTCGGAGTCGGTGAACGGTAATTTCGTATTTGTGATTTAAATCATACGTTATTTCTGAAATGGAAGAGGAGGAACGCGCTATGTTAGAAGAATTTAAATCGGATACCCCTCTTGAAGAGAGAGAAGATATCATTGTATGTAAAAACATTAACAAATGGTTTGGTAAGCTCCATGTGCTAAAAGATGTTTCCCTGAACGTCAAGCAGGGTGAAGTTGTGGTAATCCTCGGACCATCGGGATCAGGGAAATCAACATTTATTCGAACCATTAATGCTCTGGAGGAAATTCAGGAAGGAGAAATTGTGGTTGACGGCATCAACGTATCCCATGATGTACAGGATATTGAAGCCATCCGAAAAGAGACAGGAATGGTGTTTCAGCAATTTAACTTATTTCCTCATATGACTATCTTGAAAAATATTACCCTGGCTCCTATATGGGTTCGCAAATGGCCCCGGGCAAAAGCCGAGAAAATTGCAATGGAGCTATTGGAGCGGGTAGGAATTCCGGAGCAGGCCCATAAATATCCGGGTCAGCTGTCAGGTGGACAGCAGCAGCGTGTAGCTATTGCCAGGGCTTTGGCTATGCAGCCTAAAATTATGCTGTTTGATGAGCCCACCTCCGCCCTTGACCCGGAAATGATTAAAGAGGTATTGGATGTTATGCGGGAACTGGCTAAGTCAGGGATGACGATGCTGGTGGTGACGCATGAAATGGGATTTGCCCGTGAGGTAGCGGACCGGATTGTATTGTTTGACAATGGGGAGATTATCGAAACGGGATCCCCAGAAGAATTATTCGATAATCCGAAACATGAAAGAACGAAACTTTTCTTATCACAGATTTTATAAATTAGTCATGCCGCTTTGTCCATATGAAAAAGAGGATGGGGCAAAGCAGTATAAAGTAATGTAATATCCGAACTCTTCAACAGTCTGAATGAGTTCGGATATGTTTTTTAATATAAAATTTGATACTGTTGCAATTTCTTAAATGAAGAGAATGCATGTCTAGCTACAGCGCCCAGCCCCTCGAGCGGCTTCGGTCCCCCTGCGGCGGCGACAGCCTCCTCGGTGGTCCTCCAGCCGTTTTCGGGGCTAAGCGGGGCGCTTGCGCTTTTCTGTATTGTCTAGCTACAGCGCCCAGCCCCTCGAGCTGCTTCGGCCCCCCTGCGGCGGCGACAGCCTCCTCGGTGGCCCTCCAGCCGTTTTCGGGGCTAAGCGGGGCTCATCCGCTTTTCTTATCAACATTTCATTTTTTCTATAGCCAATTGCTCGTCTTTTTCACCGTCATTCTTTTTTGTCCCAGCCTCGGCACCTTTATCTCAGTTCTTCCGGCAGTTGGATGGGACCGATTTCATACAGGGTGTTGCCGTCCTGGTCGGATACAACCCAGGAGTAAGTATAGTCATCAAATAAAATCGTATAGATTAAGCGGTTGCTGAAAAGCATAATCAGTCCCGGAGATGTGTATTCGGACAGTTTCATCGTCTCACTTCCGTCCGCTCTCGTTTTGTAAATATACCAGTCCGTTGGGTTGCTGTAATAGATCCATCCGTTATCCGCGTTCAGGTTATAAACGGGTTCGTTTAAAATTTGTGTTTTCATGTTTCCATCCAGATCTGCTCTGAAAAGATGAGATGTTTCAAAATCTTGATAGTAAATATATTGATCACTGACATCAAATAGCCCTACGTTATCCACAATCGCCCGGGGTTCACTGGTACCATCCAGCTTGATTTTATACAATTTATGATCGGTTTTGTCGGTATAGTATACCCAGTCTTCCTTTACGATCGGAGTATAAACCTGCTGATCCGTTAACTGAGTTTCAGTGCCATCCTTTAGATGAGCTTTATAGAGCTGATCGGATTTCGTATAAACGGCTATGTCATCGATTACTGTCAGGAAAAGTACCGGACCTTCAACAACTTTTTGTCTCAACGTGCCATCGATTTTCATTTGATAAACGGAATAGTTGTCCAGGACATTCACGTAATAAATCCAGTCACCCACAATATTCATATTGGCTACATTATCCTGTTCAGGTGGGGAAAGCTCAATCATTTCACTGTTTGCCTCATTCTCACCCATTTTCCATTTGTAGATGCCGTAATCACCAAAGTACATCCAGCCCTGTTCGACAGCAAAATTTCCGCTGTTCATAATGTTGCCCGGCTCATTTCCCCGGTCTGCCGGAATTAGATTTTTGTTCAGAACCTTAGCCAGAAATACAGAAAAATGGGCACGGGAAATGGTATGTTCAGGACGGTATGTTCCATTTTCATATCCCTTTGTAATCCGGTTGGCCGCTAACGTATGGATCACGTCATTTGCCCAGTGTTTTTCGGGAACATCCGCAAACCGTTGAAGCGTTTGTCCTTCTAATGAAAAGGCTTTGACGAGAATCGCTGCCATTTGTGCCCGGGTCAGATATCCCCATGGGTCAAAGGAACCGTCAGTTTTGCCTTTGATAATTCCCAGTTCGGTTGCTTTGGCTACGTATTCATAACCATAATCTCCGGTCTTAAGATCTGTGTATGCTACATCAGGTACGTTATCAAGTTCTACCCCCAGTGCATTCATAATCATTTGAACAGCCTGAAGTCGTTTGACCGGCTGATTGGGGCGAAAGGTTCCATCCTCATAGCCTTGAATAATCTGTTTTTCTATGAGATAACTGATTTCTGTCTGATAGAGTTTAACATCTTCAAATGGTATGATTGATTGATTTTCTTCAGCATTTGCCGGCTGAATCATACCCACAACTAACGTAAAAATAAGAAAAAATGAAAAAAACCTTTTCACAACTGACACCTCCCAAATAAAAAAATAGCACAGAAAAAAACATAAATGAGCCAGATCACCAAACTACATATAATTACCTCTCCTGGCATTCTAAAAAATGGTGCCTGTCACTTGTCGAAAAATATTTGTGGTATGATAATTTTATTAATCGAGTTAATTTGGAGGAAAAATATGAATTTTCAGGTGGAATGGGTATATGAGAAAGGGTCCAATCAAGTAAACGAGGATGCTTATGTTCTGGATGAAGAGCGGGGGGTATTTGCTGTCATTGATGGGGCCACAGGTTTGAAAGGGTTGCCGGGCAAACTGGCATCAGAAGTGTTAAAGCAGGAATTAATGGACTTTCAGGGTGAGTCTCTATTACAGACTGTTACAAGAGGCAATCGCTTGCTCGGGAAAAAGGCGGCGAGTGAAATGAAGGTGAACGAGGTTTCGCAGATCCCAAAAGAGCATCGAAGCCTATGTGCACTGGCAGGGATACAAATACATGAGTCTGAACTTGAATATGTTCATGCGGGGGATTGCATGTTATTTATTCGGTTTGGGGACGGAACCATTCATTCAGTCACGCGGGACCATGTTTTTCCGCTGGATGATAAAGCTATTGCCCAATACATGGATCTATGGAAAGCAAAGACTGGTGATGAGTTGAATATAAGTGGCTGGAACAAGGAAAAGATTGATACAGTTAAACAGGACATTTTTAGGGAGATTCGCCCTACGTTATTGGAAAATCGGAAAAAGGTAAATGTGGCAGGAGGGTACCCTGCTTTAGACGGCAGTTTAGAAGCAGCTGAGTTCCTGGAATATGGCTGGAGGCAGCTGGAAAACGTAACAGAAATTTTATTGCTTTCAGATGGGATGCAATTATTGGGGGTCAAAGGGGACTTCACGGATGTCTGGAATGAGACCGCATCTTACGCTTTTGAATATGGGGTGACAAAGCTTATGGAGAAAGTGATGGAACAGGAGCGTGAGGATTACGCCTGCATCAAGTATCCAAGGTTGAAATACGCTGATGATAAAACAGGAATATTCATTCGACTGGTTAAATAAAATTCGACAAGTGACAGGCACCTGGAAATGGAAAGCACCTGTATGGGGGATTTCCATTTCCAGGTGCCTGTTTTCTGAGGGGTGTGCTTTTTCTGGTTAAGGCAGAAAAAAACCTGTCACTTGTCGAAGATTTTTCGACAAGTGACAGGCACCGGGTACTCCGGGTATTACTGGATGGTTACGTCGTCAATCATGTAGATTCCGGATGGGTGGATCCAGAAGCCTTTAACGTTCTTTCCAACTGCAGCGATGTTTTCATCGTTTCTAAGGAAGATCATTGGTGCATCTTCCACTTCCAGTTTCTGTGCTTCTTCATAAATCTGCAGACGTTTGTCAGGATCGGATTCCTGACGTCCCTGATCAATCAGTTCATCTACTGTTGTGTTCGTATAGAATGAACGGTTACCTACAGTTCCATGGGCATCAGAGTGGAACAGGAAGTACTGGTTGTAGTCGGCATCCCCAGTCATATTTGACCAGCCAAGAATAAACATGTCATGTTCACCATTAGCGGTTGCTTCAAGGTAAGAACCCCATTCCATCACTTTAATCTCAGCGTCAATGCCAATGCCTTTTAATTGAGAAGAAACGACTTCTGCTACGTCAATACGCTCTTTATTGTCATTGGTCCAGATCGTTGTTTTAAATCCGTTTTCGTAACCTGCTTCTTTTAGCAATGCCTTCGCTTTTTCAAGGTCATAACCATATCCTTCTACATTTTCACTATAGCCCCATACACCTGGTCCCATTGGTCCTTCAGCTTTTGTACCTACGTTGTTGTATACTCCTTCAAGAATAATGTCGGTATCAACAGCATAGTTAATCGCCTGACGTACAAGTTTGTTGTCAAACGGTTCTTTATTCAGGTTAAAGCCAATATAGTCAATACCAAGGGCCGGGCTGCGCACGAGATCCATATCCGGGCTGCTTTCCACGCGGGCAATTTCTGTTACTGGAACAGGTTCTGCTACGTGGCTGTCTCCCGTTTCAACAAGGGAAATTCGTGTAGCATCTTCAGGAATAACCTGGAATACAACACTGTCTACTTTAGGTTCATCGCCCCAGTAGTTTTCATTTTTGACGAGTTTAATTTCCTGGCCAGGAATCCAGTTTTCAAATTTGAAAGGCCCTGTACCGGATGGGTGCTGTCCTAATTCTGTACCATGTTCCTCAATGGCCTTTGGACTGATGATTCCTCCAGAATAGTGAGCCAGGTTCGCTAAAAGCGGTGCAAATGGATAAGAAGTTTTAAATTGAATGGTGTAGTCATCTACAACGGTCATTTCCTCGATCATCGCAAAAAGTTTCTTACGCGGTGAAGCAATTTCGTCATCTAAAATACGTTCAAATGTCTTTTTCACAGCTTCGGCATTAAAATCTGTTCCATCGTGGAATTTAACGCCTTCTCTCAAGTAAAATTCCCAGGTTAAATCGTCAATTTGCTTCCAGTCTTTCGCAAGGGCAGGCTGAACCTTCATATCCTTATCCTGCTTGACTAACCCTTCGTAAATTTTACCGTGATACACATTGGCGGATGGAATATCCGTACCTTTGTGCGGATCCAGCTGAGTTGCATCAGATAAAACACTAATGATCAGATCTCCGCCTTCATTGCCGGAATTATCTTCACCAGCCTGATCATTGCCATTATCCTGGTTTGCGTTTGGCTCCTGGGCACATCCGATTAACAGGACTGCCATCAGAGCAGAGAAAAGCAGCAAAAACAGTGATTTTTTCAACTTCATGAATGATTTCCCCCTATTATTTTATTAAAGGATTTGTAGATCCTTTGTTGACTTTGTTAAATTCTCGATTCCGTCTTCACGAATGACGACGAAATCTTCAATTCGGACACCGCCAAATCCCGGAATATAAATGCCAGGCTCAACGGTAATTACCATCCCGGGCTGCAATACCGTTTCATCGGTACTTCTCAGGGCAGGGCTTTCGTGTACGGCCAGCCCGATGGAGTGGCCGAGGCTATGTCCAAAGTTTTCCCCATAACCTGCATCCCGGATAATGGATCTTCCCACTTCATCCATATCCTTGCACGTTTCGCCTGGTTTCAGCGCCTGCAGGGATGCTTCCTGTGCCCGGCGGACAATATCATAAATTTCAAGCTGTTTTTCATCTGGTTCTCCAACCACAACGGTGCGGGTAAAGTCGGTATAATACCCATTTACTTTCGCACCATAATCCATTTTGACGAAATCTCCCTGTCTGATCACGCGATTGGTGGCCTGGCCGTGGGGAAGAGATGAGCGCTCCCCAGAAGCAATCACATGATTTTCCTTAATCCCGCCGGCACCCTGTTTCTTCATAAAGTATTCCAGTTCAAGGCCGATATCCTGTTCTGTGACTCTTTCCTTAATAAAGGTAAGGATGTGGTTGAATGCCTGATCACAGATTTCGATGCCCCTGCGGAAGTTTTCAATTTCTTCTTCATCTTTAATCATCCGAATGTTCATAATGGCTGGTTCAATATCGGCCAGCTCAGCATCCGGCAATAATTTTTTCAGAAGCAGGACATCATGATAGGACATTTGCTGGTATTCAATGCCAACTTTACGGGCTCCCATTTTCTTTAACAGCAGAGCAGCTGATTCCAGCAAAGGCTGCTGCTTTACTTCCACCTGGAAAAGAGGGGCCTCATCCTTCGCCTGATCCCCATAACGGAAATCGGTCAGCAAATACTGCTCTGAAGGATGGTTCATGACTAAATACCCGCTGGAGCCTGTAAATCCGGAAAAGTAATAGCGGTTGGCCCGTGAAAAAATCAGTGCGGCGTCTATAGCTTGCTCTTCTAAAACATCGTATAACTTTTTCGTGCGGTTTAACCTCAAAAATGACTCACCACCTTAGCGTTTTCCCTATTATAAAAAATTTCAGAAAATTTTGTTTTTAAAATCTTTACACAAAGTTAAGGAATCATGACTAAAAGTTAAAAAAATAACAAAAAGTCATTCATTTCTGATAATTTCATAGTAAGGAATTGTAAAAGAACGAGGTGGTCAGCAATGAATAACGAAGTCGTAAAAGAAACCGGGACTGAGAACATTGTAAAGGTGTCTTATTCCGGTGTGAAGTGGAAACAGTTTATCGGTTTAATGAAAAGTCTGCTGAAAAACAAGATGGCGGTTTTCGGAGGGATGATCGTAGGGATTTACTTTTTTGTAGCCCTGTTTGCCCCCTGGCTCGCACCCTACGATCCATATGAAATTGACCTCCTGAATAAATTGCAGCCGCCTTCGATGGATCACTTGATGGGAACAGATGATAAAGGAAGGGATATTTTCAGCCGGATAATTGTTGGCTCGAGACTTTCCCTGGCTGTTGGGGTCATTTCCGTTTTAATCGGTGCTTTTTTCGGAATCATTCTTGGCCTTGTTTCCGGTTATTACGGCAAATGGCTGGATACCTTGATCATGCGGTTCATCGACGTACTTCTGGCCTTTCCGGGTATTCTGTTGGCCCTTGCGATTATCAGTGCCCTGGGTCCGAATTTAATTAATGTCATGATTGCCGTTGGGATTTTCTCTATTCCTACTTTTGCCAGGATTGTCCGGGGATCTACCCTGGCGGAAAAGAAAATGGAATACGTAGATGCCATAAAAGCCATGGGAGCCAGCGATGTCCGTATTCTATTTGTTCATATATTGCCGAATATTTTGTCACCTATTATTGTGCAGGGGACACTCAGACTGGCTACAGCGATTCTAACCGCAGCAGGGCTTTCTTTCCTTGGTATGGGAGCACAGCCGCCATTACCGGAGTGGGGTGCCATGCTGTCAAACGGAAGAAACTTTCTATGGTCAGCACCACACGTCGCAACGTTCCCGGGCTTAACCATTGCTTTAATTGTCATGGGATTCAACCTGCTTGGAGACGGACTGCGTGATGTGCTTGACCCTAGAATGAAACAGTAAAGGAGGAACCATATTATGGCGGTTTTTATTATCAGACGTCTCCTGCAAATGATTCCTGTATTGCTGGGTGTTACCCTGGTTGTCTTTTTAATTATGCAAATGGTACCGGGAGATCCGGCAGTACTCCTGGCAGGGGAGAGTGCAACAGAAGAACAAGTGGAAGAATTAAGAAGGCAGCTTGGTCTGGATCAGCCGTTGATCGTTCAATATGTTGAGTACGTAAAAAATGTTATTCAGGGGGATCTGGGAACATCGATCCGCTCCAATCGTCCGGTTCTGGATGAGATTCTTGTCAGGCTCCCTGTCACGATTGAGCTGGCGTTCTGGAGTATTATCATCACCATTGTGCTGGGGATGTTCGCCGGAATTATTTCAGCTATGAAGCAAAATTCCCTTACGGATATTGGCATTATGATTTTTGCTTTAATTGGTGTTTCACTGCCGAACTTCTGGCTGGGACTGATGCTCATTCTTTATTTTTCCGTGAATATTCAAATTTTTCCGGTGGCAGGCTGGGGATCATTTGCCCATGTCATCCTGCCGGCTATAACGCTGGGGACGAGCGGTGCGGCCATCGTCGCCCGGATGACCCGGTCGAGCATGCTGGAGGTCATTCGTCAGGATTACATCCGTACTGCCCGGGCCAAAGGGGTAAAGGAGCGTTATATCACTTATAAACACGCGCTGAAAAATGCACTGATTCCGGTAGTAACGGTTGTGGGTCTGCAATTTGGAGCATTGCTGGGCGGAACGGTACTGACCGAAACAGTATTTGCCATTAATGGAGTCGGCCGGATGATGATCGATGCCATCAGGATGAGGGACCTTCCTCTGGTACAGGGGTCCATCTTATTCGTTTCCTTTATCTTTGTGTTTGTCAATATGGTGGTCGATATTATTTACCGCTTATTAAATAAACGGATTGATTTAAACTGATGTTTTAATCAGATCCCAAAATGGGAGGTAATGATATGGAAGAAAAAGAGCTATTGTTAAAGGTTGAAAATTTGCGAACCTATTTTTACTCCAACAAAAAAGAAATAAAGGCCGTTGACGGGGTTGATTTTGAAGTGAAACAGGGCGAAACTCTCGGCATTGTGGGGGAATCAGGCTGCGGGAAAAGCATCACTTCCCTGTCACTGATGCGCCTTGTCCCGGAACCTCCAGGCAAAGTGATGGCTGATCAAATTTTGTTTAATGGCGAAAATCTGCTGGATAAAACGGAGGAGGAAATGAGGCAGATCCGGGGAAATCAAATTTCAATGATTTTTCAGGAACCCATGACGTCTTTAAATCCGGTATTTTCAGTTGGAGAGCAGATTGCTGAAGCGATTCGCATTCACCAGAATCTCGGGCGGAAAGAAGCATGGAACAAAGCGGTAGAAATGCTTCGTCTCGTAGGAATCCCGTCACCGGAGAAACGGGCAAAACAGGAACCCCATGAACTGAGCGGGGGAATGCGGCAACGGGTAATGATTGCCATGGCCTTATCCTGCAATCCATCCCTGCTGATCGCCGATGAGCCTACAACGGCACTGGATGTAACCATTCAGGCACAAATTCTCGATCTGTTAAAAAATCTGCAAAAAGAATTTAACTCATCGGTGATCATGATTACCCATGATTTAGGGGTTGTAGCGGAGACCTGCGACAGAGTACTGGTCATGTATGCCGGGAAAGTGGTAGAGGATACGGATGTGGATTCATTATTTGATGAGCCCCTCCACCCGTATACGAGAGGGCTTCTCCAGTCAATCCCGAGGGTGGATCATGATGCAGAAGAATTGTATGCCATTAAAGGGACTGTCCCTGCGCCGGACAACTTGCCTGAAGGCTGCCGTTTTGCCCCAAGATGCCCAATGGCAAAAGAGATTTGTCACCGAAAAATTCCTGAGTTGGTATCTGTAGATGGACGGTCAGTCCGCTGTTTTGCTTTTACGGAAGAATGGGAACAAGTAGGGGAGGTAGAAGAGGATGTCAACAACAGCAGCCAGCACGCGTGAACCGTTGTTGAAGGTCACAAACCTAAAACAGTATTTTCCCATTAAAGGGGGGATTCTGTCCCGTCCTGTCAACTATGTAAAAGCCGTAGATGACATATCCTTTGAGGTGTATCCGGGGGAAACGTTAAGTATAGTCGGTGAGTCCGGATGCGGCAAATCAACGACTGGACGTGCCATTCTCCGGCTTGAAGACCCTACGGACGGTTCAGTGTTGTTTGACGGAAAGGATTTGCTCGGCTTAAGCAAAAGAAAAATGCGCGCTGTAAGAAAAGATATTCAGGTTATTTTTCAGGATCCCTTTGCGTCATTAAATCCAAGACAGACGGTTGGCCGGATCCTGGAAGAAGCCCTGATCATACTGCATAACATGTCTCCGAAGAAACGGGCGGAACGGGTGGCTGAACTTCTGGAGCAGGTTGGTCTCCGTCCCGAATACGCCAGCCGTTTCCCGCATGAATTCAGCGGAGGACAAAGACAAAGAATAGGAATAGCCAGAGCTCTTGCAGCTAATCCTAAATTGATTATTTGTGATGAAGCGGTATCGGCTCTGGACGTGTCTGTCCAGGCACAAATTTTAAACTTGCTGAAGAAGCTCCAGAAGGAATACAGCTTAACCTATTTGTTCATTTCTCATGATCTCGGGGTGGTAAGGCATATTTCCGACCGGGTCATGGTCATGTATCTTGGAAAAATTGTGGAAATCGGAACGAAGAAAGAAATTTTTGAACATCCGAAACATCCATATACAAAGGCCCTGTTATCTTCTATTCCGGAACCGGACCGAAAGAAAAAGAAGGAGCGAATCATTTTAAAAGGGGACGTTCCATCACCGATTGATCCCCCATCCGGATGCCGTTTTCACACCCGGTGTCCGCTGGAAACGGAACAGTGCCGGGAGATAGAACCTGCTCTTGAGAATGCAGGTGGAGATCATCAGGTAGCCTGCCTGTATGCTGAATAATCAGTCCATTCAAAATACGTGAAAAATGTCGAATATTGCTGTACGATAGGAAATAAAACGTTGACTTGAGAAGTGGTGGCCTATGTTTCTAACCCAGGAAATATTTTCAACATTAATGGTGGTTGCTGTATTTGTACCTATTATCAGCTCCATTGTTCTGTTCATGAATATTGCCTATGAGCGAGAGTTTCGCCTGCTGTCCGTTGAAAAGCAGAAGGCGGAGCTTGAAAAGGAGTTCCAATATAGCCAGTACATGCAGCTCAATGCCCAAATCCACCCTCATTTTCTATTTAATACCATTAATCTGGTATTAGGGCTGGCACGTCTGGACCAGAAAAAATTAATGATTGAAACCCTTGAACATTTATCCAGGCTTCTCAAGTTTAAATATCAGGTAAAAGATTTTTTGATTCCATTTGAAATGGAATTGAACTATACCCTTTCTTATCTCACGATCCAGCAAAACCGATTTGGGGCTTTGTTAGCCATTGAAAAGAACATCGATGATGACGTCCTGGATGCCCTGATTCCGCCATACACATTGCAGACCGTTACCGAGAACGCCTTTAAACACGGGCTGGAGAAAAAGGTAGGGAGAAAAGAGCTGGGCATTCATTGCTTTCGGGAAGATCACCTGGTTGTGATTGAAGTAAGGGACAACGGTATTGGAATTGAGGCTGCGGGTCAGCCATCCGATTCGGGGCACGGACTGGACAATATTATCAAAAGGCTGACGCTATTGTTCAATGATCATGATGTGGATGTGCGGCTGGAGCGCTTAAAAGATGAGACAAAGGTGACCATACAGTTTCCTTATTATCCCAAAGACTCAGGTAAGGGTGTGAATGTTCATGAACCTTTTAATCGTTGATGATGAACCGTTTGTTTTGGAGCAACTCAAATATATGATTCAAGAGCGGTATCCCCACTGGAACATCTATGCCGTGATGGATGGCAGCCAGGCTCTGGATGCTCTGAAGCACCATGAAATTCACCTGGCATTTCTGGATATAGAACTCCCGGGGAAGTCAGGTCTGGAACTGGCCCAGATGATGAAGGATCAGACGCCCTACACGACTGTGATCATTCTCTCTGCTCATCAGGATTTTGAATATGCCCGCCAGTCCATCCAAATTGGTGTTGCTGATTATTTAACAAAACCGATTATTGAAGAGGAACTTCTGGATATTTTGGAGAAATATGCTAATGAGATGGACCATTCGGATCTGGTCATGAGGGCCATCCAGTTTATCCAGTCCCATTATCATGAAAAAATCAACTTAACCCAGCTTGCGAATGAACTTTTTGTTAATCCTTCTTATTTAAGCAGAAAGTTCCATGAAGAGGTAGGGGTGCCTTTTTCTGAATATCTGCTGAATTACCGCATTGACATGGCTAAAGAGAAGTTGTCTAAAAATAAAGGAGAAAGCATTTCGGTAATTGCTGAAAAATGCGGATTTGGCAGCTTGCATTATTTCAGTTATGCCTTTAAGAAAAAAACAGGCTGCACGCCAAAAAAATATAAGCAAGAGGGACAGAAACATGCTCAACAAAACTGATCCATTTCTTGCCCCTGGTGGAGATCATCCGTCCATTGTTATTTTGTCAAGATGGCTGACTCCCCATATTATTTTTACCCCGATTGCCATTTCCATTACACTGGGTGTTATGTCTGCTTTTTTCTATAGTCTGGCTATTTTAACGGCATTGACGGCAGTGGTCGTTGTGTTTCGTAAACGGTTTTCACTTCATGAATATACGCTGGACGAATGGATGGGAAATGTGTTGTCTAAAGGTGCTTTAAAATGGACCCATGCCAGTTTTAAAGCGATTTCTTACAGCCAGCTTTATTTGCTGACCCTTGGAGGCGGAACGGTTCTTCAGGCACTGTTTTCTTTTCCCCTTCCAATCAGCATGTTTATTTTTCTGGGACTCGGAATGTTTATGGTATGGCTGAAACCGGGAATGCCACACCGACACCATGTGAAAGTGGGAATGTTTCTGCTGGCATTAACAGGACTTCTCGTCTACATTTTCATGACAGAAAGCTTAGAGGACATTTATCATGGCTTGCGGTTATATCACCCCTATCTATTGTTTATGAGCTGGAAAAACATCGGGTTATTTTTTCTCGCTGTTTCTCTGATTGTCATGGGCAAAACGATGATGGACCCGGTAACATGGCAATACCTGCAGAAAGTAAACAGGCAAAAATCCTTCCGCCAGACTTACTTGACGAATGTTGTCTGGGCGTCAATCGGGATTGCTATTTCATCCATCACTTTCGCCATGATTTATTCCGGAAGTTTTGAAGGGCTTATCACTATTGTTGTCAATATGTTCCATTTTTTAGGTAATCAATTTATGATTTTAACCGTTGCGATGATCATTCTGTATATATTGCTTGATACATTTGAAATTGAAACAAGACTTTTAAACGGGTACCGCGAGAAAAAAGGGAGCCACATCCCTTTTGTGCTTCTGGTGATGACGACAATTACTTATGAATCTCCGGACTGGTACACATCGTTTGTGGATCTGTTTTTTCTGTTTGGGATAGCCTATGCTGGTTTTCTACCGGTATATTCTAAACTGTTATGGGCAAAGCGGACATATGGAATCTATATGCCGATTGCGGCCATTATCAGCGGTGTTCTGGGCTATGTTTCCCTTGTCTGGGTTAATTTTCAGCAAGCTGTGCTGATTGCATTTGGAATTTCACTGGTGCTGACCGTTTTGGAATATGTATGGCATTCCACAAGGTCGGGTACTGAATTAAATAAAGGAGGCTCTTAACATGAATTTTGACGCTTTATATTATCCTTATCCTTCCCAGCGAATGGTGACCTATGGAAAAAATGGCATGGTGGCCACGTCACAGCCACTGGCGGCTCAGGCTGGCCTCGACATATTGAAAAAGGGCGGCAATGCGGTGGATGCCGCGATTGCAGCAGCGGCCTGTCTGACTGTTGTGGAACCTACCTCAAACGGAATTGGCGGCGATGCCTTTGCCATTGTATGGATGAAAGACAAATTATACGGATTAAATGCCAGCGGACCGGCGCCGAAATACATATCCATCGAAGCGGTCAAAGAACGCGGATATGAAGAAATCCCTGCTCACGGGTTTATTCCGGTAACCGTGCCAGGGGCACCTTCCGCATGGGCAGCCCTGTCCAGGAAATTTGGAAACCTTCCATTAAAAGAAGTCCTGCAGCCAGCCATTGATCACGCGCGGAATGGGTATGTCATTTCACCAATTTTAGGGAAGTACTGGAAGCGGGCATTTGATAAATTTAAGGACACCCTGACCGATGAAGAATTTACCGGCTGGTTTGAAACCTTTGCAAAAGGAGGACGTGCGCCTGAAATTGGCGAAGTCTGGTCTTCTCCTGATCACGCCAGCACGCTGGAAGAAATAGGGGAGACAGAAGGGGAATCCTTTTACCGTGGCCGTCTTGCTGAAAAGATCGCCGAATTCTCTAAAAAGTATAACGGATTTTTATCCTATGATGATCTGGCTTCCTACGAGTCTGAGTGGGTGGACCCCATTTCGGTTTCTTACCGGGGGTATGACGTATGGGAAATCCCGCCGAACGGTCAGGGATTAATTGCTCTGATGGCCTTGAATATCGCAAAGGGATTCGACTTCACGGAAAAGGATCATCCAGATACCTTTCATAAACAAATTGAAGCATTGAAGTTAGCCTTTGTGGATGGTCAAAACCATATTACCGAGCGGGATCAAATGCGCTTTACTACCGAAGAATTGCTTAAAGATGAGTATGGGAAGGCAAGAAGGGCATTGATCGGCGACCGGGCCATCACCCCTGAGCCGGGAGAACCGCCAAAAGGTGGAACGGTTTATCTCGCGGCAGCTGATGGGGAAGGCAACATGGTGTCTTATATTCAAAGTAACTATATGGGATTTGGTTCCGGGCTGGTCGTGCCGGGAACAGGCATTGCCCTGCAGAACCGCGGTCATAATTTTTCCATGGATCCCAATCATGTCAATGCCCTTGCTGGAGGAAAACGTACGTACCATACGATTATCCCTGGATTTTTAACAAAAGACGGGCGTCCGGTTGGACCGTTTGGAGTGATGGGAGGATTCATGCAGCCCCAGGGTCACATGCAGGTTGTGATGAATATGATCGATTTCGATTTAAATCCGCAGGCTGCCCTTGATGCCCCACGATGGCAATGGGTAAAGGATAAAAAAGTATTCGTGGAGCCGCATTTTCCAAATCACATCGCCCAGGCGCTGGCACGTAGGGGACATGATATTGTCGTAACCGCCGATAGCGGCAGTTTCGGCAGGGGACAGATTATTGTACGTCATCCGAAAACAGGCGTCCTGGCCGGCGGAACGGAATGGCGAACAGATGGAGCAATTGCGGTCTGGTAGCCCCTGTTTATAAACGTGGTTTCGATTACAGTTTGTCCTGAATGCAGATCTGTTCTGCGTTTTTGTGTTCGTTGACGGGTACCCGAGATGCAAAATTCGGGTACCCGCACACGTTATTCAGTATGTTTAAAAAATAAAGGTGGATACTTTATGACACAATGGCACTTATTTATCGCTTTTTTCAGAGTCGGAATGCTGGGATATGGGGGAGGACCATCATCGATTCCCCTTGTTCATAAAGAAGTGGTGGATAAATATAAATGGATGGATGACGATGAGTTTGCCGATATTTTAGCTCTGGGAAACTCACTGCCGGGCCCCATTGCAACCAAAATGGCCGGATATATCGGTTATCGGGTTGCCGGACTCATTGGGATGATGAACGCTGTGCTGGCAACGATTATTCCTACGATTCTCATTATGATCGTGCTGCTCACTTCATTGACCTCGTTTAAAGATGAGCCCTGGGTGGCCGGGATGACAAAAGCTGTCGTTCCTGTAGTCGGTGTGATGCTGGCGGTATTAACCGTGGATTTTTTTGAAAAATCACGGAAAAATCTCGGCTGGGTGAAAAGCATTGCACTGGTCCTGCTATCATTTTTGCTGATGGAATGGCTTGGCATTCATCCGGGATTGGTCATCGCCGGACTGCTCCTGTATGCTCTGCTGTCTCCTGTTAAGGAAAAACAGGAGCAATCCCATGAGAAAGGACAATCGGTATGATGAAATACTGGGAAATCTTTTTAGCTTTTTTTATACCAGGAATTGTAGGATATGGCGGAGGGCCAGCTTCTATTCCGCTTGTGGAAAATGAAGTGGTGCGCCGCTATGGATGGATGAGCGTCAACGAATTCAGTGAAATGCTGGCACTGGCCAACTCCCTTCCTGGTCCCATTGCCACGAAAATGGCCGGGTATATCGGTTATGTGGAAGGCGGGATACCAGGTGCGATAATCGGCGTGTTTGCCACTGTTGCACCATCGCTGATTCTCATGATTGTGCTGCTCAGTGTGCTGTATAAATTCAAAGACTCCCCACGGGTGAAAAAAATGACCATGCTCATCCGCCCGACTATTGCTATTTTGCTGGGAATCATGGCTTATCGTTTTTTCGCCACCTCCTATGAGGGAGCCGGAATGTGGCAGACCGCCTTTTTGGTCGCGGCCAGTTATGTATTCATGCAGCGAATGAAGGTGCATCCTGCTTTTGTCATCGTAGGGTCTCTGATTTATGGAGCTGTTTTTCTCTCTTAACAAGCAGACAGACTGATTGTGCAGGAAAACCCATTCCTATTTTCTGTTATCATAGATATAAGATTGTTTAGAAGGTGGTGCTTGTAATGAAGGCTGCTGTGATTCAAATGACATCCCTCGATCATTGGGAAGAGAATGTGAAAAAAGCAGAGGCCATGATCGATCAGGCGACTGAAAACGGAGCAGAACTGATTGCCCTGCCCGAATATTTTCCGATTCAGGGGCGCTGGAAGGATCGTTTGAAACATGCAGAAGCTTTAAACGGAGAAACCATCACTAGGCTTAAGCAAAAAGCCAGCCAGCATGGTGTGTATGTTCTTGGGGGAACGATTCTGGAAAAATCGGAACAGGATGAAAAAGCATATAATACCAGTGTCTTCATCAATCCTGACGGGGAAATTTTGGCTTCCTACCGAAAAATCCATCTGTTTGATGTGGAGATTCCAGGGAAGGAGAGCATCCGGGAATCCAATTATCTGAATCCAGGAACAGAAATCGTTACGGCAGAAACCGATTTTGGCAAGGTCGGGTTGAGCATTTGTTATGACCTTCGTTTTCCTGAACTATATCGGGCACTGGCTCTGGATGGGGCAAAGGTGATCTTTGTGCCAGCCGCTTTTACCCTGTATACCGGCCTCCATCACTGGGAGGCATTGCTCAGGGCCCGTGCCATCGAAAATCAATGCTTTATCATTGCACCGGCGCAATTTGGAACTTATCCGCCAGGGAAAACAAACTTCGGCAGCAGCATGGTGATTGATCCATGGGGTACGGTTGTAGCCAGAGCACCGGAGGCGGAAACGGTCATCTATGCGGACATCGACCTTGATCGGATCAGAGAGGTCAGAAGAAATATGCCGTGTTTTGAGCACCGAAAACCGGAACTCTATTAACCAAATGAAGCGCCTGGCCATTCAGTCATGCCAGGCGCAATGATGATTGACTGATCAGTGGTTACATGGGGTTGCTGCCCGGGATCATGCTGGAGACTTCCTTGACTACCTGGTTTTTTGTTTCGGATTTTAAATTCTCATAGTATTCCTTTACAGTTGTGGCGTGATCTTCACTGAACCCGTGCTTTTCTAAATCACCAAGGAGGTCACTGTATATCCTGGCAAACTCCTGATCTGTACTTTTTTCCAGTTCTTCAGCCAGGGTTGTATATTTGGCAAACAGTGATGTCAGGGACATTTCTTTTTCCCCATTCAGAGCGCTTTTATAATCCTGATAGGCCTGTGCCATTAATTTCTGGACTCTTTCTGTCGCTTTTTCTCGCAGCTCTTCAAAAGCTTCCCGGTATTTTTCCAGAATATCTTCTGGAGAATCAATATCTTCTTTCAGCACATCATCAGTTACTGTATCATCGGTTTTTAATGGGGTGTTCTGTTCAGGAATCATCGCATGCCAGCTGGCAGAAGATCGGCTGTCATCCCGGATTTCCTGTGTAAACAAACGTTTATCAGGTACGCCGTGTCCAGTTGCTGCAAAATCTGGTTCTGCCCGGTCAGGTTCTTCGAATACAACATGACCATCCAGTTGAAATTCATCGGAATCCTGGCTGTTTTCCCAGCCTTCGAGATTCGGTAATTTCCAGTCATTCTCATCACTTAAGTATTCATCCAGCTTTTGATCTGCAACAAGTAAAAACCGTAAGATATCTGCTGGAGTGATATCTGTAAAGGCAATAAAAATGCCGAGGAAAAATAGCAGGGAAAAAAGATTTCTCATTGGAACCACCATCCAGATGCTGTTTTTCTTCATTATTCACATGGATGGAAGTTCTTATACTTAAGGTGTCAAAAGCGTTAACACGTTTGGACGATAAAGGGTATTTCTGTCGGAATAGCGAATTAGTGTAACAAAGATGATGGATTTGGGCAGGCAGATGAAAGGCCGGCGATGAAGGGTTACACATTACATATCACACATCCATTCGTTTCGTTCAAGCGTACAGTACGCAAATAAAGTGAGGGATCTTCATGAGCGAATCATACCAGATTTATCCTCTTGGTGATTCGGCGCTGATGGTTGAATTTGGACAGCAAATTTCCGCTTCACTCAATCAGCGGATTTTACAGAAAGCCCGTCACCTGGAAAATCAACATTATCCATGGCTGGACGATATTGTTCCGGCCTATACCACCCTGACCATATTTTATAATCCGCTAAAAGTGGAGGGCTCTTTCCCCTATGGAAAGGTGAAAAAGATGATCGAAAGGGAACTGTCCAGTGCGACCGATGAGGAGGAGCTGTCATCCAGACACATTCGGATCCCGGTTTGTTACGGCGGTGAATTTGGTCCGGACCTGGAGGAGGTTGCATCGCTGAATGGCTTGCAGCCAGAGGATGTGGTTAAGATTCATACAGATCCATCGTATCGAGTATTTTTCCTTGGATTTTCGCCTGGTTTCCCTTTTTTGGGGGGAATGAATGAGAGAATTGCTGCCCCCAGAAAAAAAGTCCCCCGCAAAAAGATCCCTGAAGGCGCTGTTGGAATCGCTGGCCAGCAGACAGGGATTTACACCCAGGAGGGGCCTGGAGGATGGCAAATTATCGGCCGAACGCCACTGTCGCTATTTTCTGTCAGCCAGAATCCACCTGCTTTAATTATGCCAGGGGATACGGTATCATTTGTCCCCATATCCAGAGAAGAATTCTACAGCTGGGAGGAGACAGGATGGGAATAAAAATCATAAAGCCCGGGATGATGTCTTCTATTCAGGATCAGGGGCGCAGGGGGTTCCAGTCCCTTGGTGTCAGTACAGGTGGTGTGATGGATCCCCTGGCCATGAAACTTGCCAATGTTATGGCGGGAAACCCGCTGGATGAAGCTGTGATTGAAATGACAATGACCGGCGCCACATTTGAATGTGGGGAGCCGGCAAGAATAGCCTTTTTCGGTGCGGATATGGGTCCTGTATTAAACGGAAAACAGATGCGCATGGGCCAGCCAATGGAGTTGAAAAAAGGGGATGTGTTAGCCTTTGGTTACGCTCAAAAAGGGTGCCGGTGCTATGTAGCTGTGCAGGGAGGGTTTGACCTTGAACCTGTTCTGGGCAGCCAGAGCACCCATTTGCAGGCGAAGTTTGGCGGCCTAAAGGGAAGGGTACTTCAAAAAGGGGACTGGCTTCCATTTAAGCGTCCGTTATTGTCAGACCATACCCGCCGAATAAGATGGTCCTTTTATCTGAGTCCAGCCCTTTCCTCCTATTTGGGGAACCGTAAAATCCGTTTCATCCCCGGAAAACAGTACAACTGGTTTACAGAAGAAGACAGGGAACGATTTCTGAATCAGTCCTATCAAATTTCTGCTGATTCCAACCGGATTGGTTACCGGCTGAAAGGGGAACAGCCTTTAACAGGAATGGAACGGCAGGAGCTGATTACTGAAGGAACAGCTGCTGGCAGCATCCAGGTTCCTCCCAGCGGCGAACCGATTATTTTGATGGCCGACCGGCAGCCAACAGGCGGATATCCAAGGATCGGGGAAGTGATCTCAGTGGACTTGCCGGTGCTGGCGCAAAAAAAGCCTGGAGACTGGATACGGTTCGAACCTGTGACCTTAGAAGAAGCTCAGAAGCTGTATCTTCTACAGGAACGGGAATTATCGGCATTAAAAAAAATCGTTCAACAGAAGATGAAGGAGTGAGCGCAGGTGATTTCCATTGATTTAAATTGTGATATGGGTGAGAGTTTTGGAGCTTATCAGATTGGAAATGACGAAAGCATGATGAAGTATATTACATCTGCCAATATTGCCTGCGGATTTCACGCAGGAGATCCAGCTGTGATGGATCAGACGGTCAAGCAGGCCATTCGGCATGGGGTAGCTATTGGGGCACACCCCGGATTACCTGATCTCGCTGGTTTCGGCAGAAGAAAGATGGACGTTTCCCCTGAAGAAGTTTATCAAATGGTTTTGTACCAGATCGGGGCGTTGAAGGCATTTGTTGAGGTGAACGGCGGACGATTAAACCATGTCAAACCCCATGGTGCTCTATACAATATGGCATCGGTAAACAGAGAACTGGCTGACGCGATTTCGGAAGCGGTAGCTGAGCTGGACTCTTCCCTCATTTTATTTGGGCTGTCAAACAGTGAACTTGTAAAAGCAGGTGAACAGAAAGGTCTGCGGGTGGCCCATGAAGTGTTTGCAGACCGCACGTATCAGGAAGATGGCACACTGACTTCAAGAAAAGAATTACATGCGCTGATCACATCTGATGAAGAAGCGATTCAACAGGCTCTTCAAATGGTCAAAGAACATAAAGTCAAGACGGTAAGCGGAGTCATGATTGATATCCAGGCCGACACCATATGTCTGCATGGAGACGGAGCTCACGCTTTATCCTTTGCGAAAAAAATCCATCAAGTCTTTACAGAGCAGGGGATTGAACTGAAGGCACTGTAACAGGCAGGAGAAGCCGGCCTAACCCAAATTCTTTCGTATTTAAGGGATTGAAAGGAACTTCCCCAGAGAGAGAAGTGTCTATGTTCGTTTTCGTAAATGGTCTGATTCTTTTAGCTCGTTCAGACTGCCAGCGCCAATGCCAAACATGGCAATCTGGAGTTCAAGTTCAATCCGTTCAAACGCCTGAATCAGGGCTTCTGTTGATAATGTGGCTTCCTTTAAAATGGAGCGGCCAAAACCAACCAGATCAGCACCTAATGCGATGGCCTTGGCTGCTTCAACCCCATTTCTCATGCCCCCGCTGGCGATGACAATCCCTTTTGGATTGGCCCGCCGCACATCCTGAATGGCCTCAGCTGTTGAAATGCCCCAGTCAGCAAATGCCTCTGCAGCCATTTTCTTAACGGATTGATCGCTGCGATGTTTTTCCACTTGACTCCATGACGTCCCCCCTGCCCCTGCTACATCCACAAAAGAAATTCCGGCTTGAAACAGCTTCCTGGCCAGTTCGCCGTGAATTCCCCAGCCGACTTCCTTTACACCAACCGGAACGTCCAGATGCTGGCATACTTGTTCGATTTTTTTCAGAAGCCCCTTAAAATTGGTATCCCCATTGTTCTGAAAAACTTCCTGGAGACTGTTGAGGTGGAGAACGAGAGCATCTGCTTCCGTAAGATCAATGATTCGCTGGCAATGGGTGTAGTCATATCCATAATTGAGCTGAACGGCCCCCAGGTTTGCGATTAATGGAATGGAAGGGGCATGTTTTCTCACTTGAAAGGTATGCGCATATTCCTGATTTTCCAGAGCAATCCGGGTAGAACCGAGTCCCATAGCCCAACCCCTGGCTTCCGCTGCTTCAGCGAGATGACGATTGATGTCTGCTGCCTGTTCTGTTCCCCCTGTCATGGAACTGATTAAAAAAGGAGCCCGCAAATTTTTGCTGAGAAATGGGGCGGCAAGGGAAATGTCTTCAAAATTTACTTCCGGCAATGCTTCATGAAGAAAACGGTACTGCTCAAAACCTGTGGTAATCCCTTGGCCGGCTACATCCTGGTAAAGGCAGATGTCAATGTGTTCAGCTTTGCGGCGATCAATGGTTTCTCCCAAAAGATTTCACCTGCTTTCTAAAAGATAAATGTGACGATGCATGGAATCTCCAACATATCATTCCCGCTAATCATCATTCCAATGTGCTGAAGGACTGTTTTTCTTTTATTGTAACACGGAGAGCACCAGGATGAATAAAGGGCCCTGTCACTAACCATTTGAAAAATGATCGATTCGAAATGACGGGCAAGGGTGTGATCACTTTGGGATGAAGGAATCGTCACTTCATGGAATGGCAGCGGTCCATTCCTGAAACTATTCATGCATGCGTGGCTCACCTTGTTGAACAATTCCGGTCAGTTTGAAAAAATTATTGGAGACCTAAGATGCGCAAGCCTTTTGGATAAAAGTTTTTTAATACGCCTTTTACATCTTTTCCCCACCCGAGGGGATATCCATCCAGGGTGACCAGAGTCCAGCCGTGATCGGTTCCGGTCTGAATGGTTTCACCCCGAATATATTTTTTCCAGTCATCTTCACTTGAACTCAACGAAATCGCGTATGTTGCCTGATCTTTTCTGATGGCCATTCCCAGGGCATGTGCCGGCTCAAAGCGGTTTTTCTTAAACGTTCCCAGATGCAGACCGCCTCGGGCTATTTTCAAGCCTTTAAAATCCGGACACCCCTCAGGCAGTAAAAACAGCTGCTGTTTTACCTGGTACATCAGTCCTGTAAGGCTTGTATTTAAAAAATCCCTCGAAAATTGTTCAAACAGTCTGATCTCCTGCTTTTGCACATTTGCTTTTTCTAGGGTGAGGGAAGAAGAAGCTGTATCTTCTGTTTTCCGTAGCCTGGCTATAAAATGCCCTTCCCCTTTACCTGACTGGGGCCAGATTCTGGCTGTCTGCTGCAGCTGCTCGGCTTGATTTTTACTCCATTCCGGACGGCCATGCTCCATTCCCGGTGATTTTTCAATGGATTCGAGTTTGAGAAAGGGATACTGGGTTAGCAGGTATTCGATATTTTGTTCATTTTCTTCAGGAGAAAATGTACAGGTGGAATACACGAGAATTCCGTCTGGTTTTAACATTTGATACGCATGGTAAAGGATATCCCGCTGAAGGATTGAACATTTTTCCACGTGATCCGGGGTCCAGAAATCACTCGCTTCCGGGTCCTTTCGAAACATCCCTTCACCGGAACATGGTGCATCTACCAGAATTCGGTCAAAATAACCGACAAATTTTTTGGCGAGCCGTTCTGGTTTTTCATTCGTCACAACGGCATTTCGAATACCAAGACGTTCAATATTTTCAACCAGCACCTTTGCCCGCTTTGGATGAATCTCATTAGCGACCAGCAATCCTTCTCCGTTCATTTTCCCTGCAATCTGTGTACTTTTTCCGCCAGGTGCTGCGCTCAGATCCAGAATTATTTCACCGGGCTGCGGATCCAAAACTTCTACAGGTGCCATCGCACTTGGTTCCTGAATATAATACAGGCCTGCCAGATGGTAAGGGTGCTTGCCAGGCTCTTCACGTTCATCGACATAAAATCCTGTTTCGCAAAAGGGGACTGGCTTCAGGGAAAAAGGGGACAGACTCTTCCATTCTTCCAGGGAGATTTTTAGAGGATTCACCCTAAGTCCCTTATGAGGTTTTTCATCAAAACTATTGATAAAAGATTGATATTCTTTTTCCGATAACAGTTTTTCCATTTTCTCAGTAAATGCTTCAGGGAGGTGCATGATCAGTTCTCCTTTCCTGTCGTTCATTGGAGCACGAATCGTTATAGTTATACCAGATTTGACAGGAAAAATAAATGCTAAAGCCGGATAGATTTTGGATAGAGAAGAGATGAAACCTGACAGATGGGGGCTGAAACCTGATAGAGAGGAGTTGAATCCCGATAGAGCGGTGCTGGGTTCCGATAGGAGGCGCGCGAATCCCCGATAAAAAGTGTGCGTATTCCGACAGAGGGCAGCTGCATCTGAATCCCATTACAGAGCACATAGATCCAAATGAAAAGCGCCCTCCGACAGGTTTTTCTGTCATCGGACGCTCCATAGATCTTTAGCATCTTAACGTTTGTACCAACTCAACTTCGGCCTCTATAATCGGGCTAACTAATTTTTTTCATACACTACTTTACCGCCAATGATCGTCTTTTCCACTCTGTTTCGCAGGTCGAATGGATCGCCGCTCCAGATGACAATATCGCCGTCTTTGCCGGGTTCAATGGAACCCACCTGATCTTCAATGCCTAAATGTTTGGCGGCCTGATATGTGATTGCTTTCATGGCTAGAGATTCGTCCAGTCCGTGCTTGACAGCCATGATGGCACTGGTTATCAGGTTTTCAATGGTGACAATCGGGTGGTCGGTTGTTATGGCAAATGGAATCCCTGCTTCAGCGAATACCGGCAATGTGTGCCAGCCTCTGTTTTCCAGTTCAACTTTGGAACGGCTGGTCATAGTTGGCCCAACTGCGACACTGACCCCATGTTTGGCGATGAAATCAGGAATTAAATGCCCCTCTGTTCCGTGTTCAATGGTGACATCAATCGAAAATTCCCGTTTGATGCGGAGAACGGTGGCAATATCTTCAGCCCGGTGGGCGTGTACCCTGAGCGGGATTTCCCGTTTTAAGACTTTGCCGATATTCTCCAGCTCCAGGTTTCGTTCTCCTTCGCCTTTTTCCCGTTTTTCCAGATAGTTTTGGGCCTCAATCAGTTTTTTGCGTAAAAGGGCAGCGACTCCCATACGAGTTGTTGGCATTTTCCCTTTTCCGCCGTGGACTCGTTTCGGATTTTCACCTGTGGCTGCTTTTAAGCCGGAAGGTGCTTTTACTACCATTTCATCCACCACTGTTCCGGCTGTCTTTACAACGACCATTTCTCCGCCAATGACATTGGCACTTCCCGGCAAAATTTGTACCGTAGTGACACCGCCCTGGCGTGCATCTTCAAATCCCTTTTCAAAGGGGTTAATCCCATCGATGGCACGGATTTCAGCTGTAGTGGCATGGCTTGTTTCATTGAAGTCATGCCCTTCATGGCCGACTCCCTGCTCAAACACGCCTAAATGGGTATGTACATCGATGAGTCCTGGTGTTACCACTTTTCCGCCAGCATCGATCACATCATAATTTTCAGGAACCGCTACATCAGTTCCAATTTTCTCTACTTTTCCGTTTTGAATGAGAATGGTAGCATTTTGAAATGTTTCTCCCTTACCGTTATACCCGGTAGCATTTGTGATGGCAATCATTCATCTTTCACTCCTAACCTGATTGATTTTTTTTAATATTCTATCTACTAGATTACAATATTTTGGTATACGAAATAAATAGTTTTGCAGTATGATTTTTCCTTTTATGAAAATATACACATCACATTCATCAGCATATGCGATTTCAAATGAAAAATGATGAATGATCATCCGGCAAATAAAAAGGAAGATAATAGGGAGTGATAGGCAGCGTTTTGATGGATCGCAGAGGGAAGAAGGGGAGTCAGATTTGAATAAAAAAGAGGCTGTGCCCCGGGGAAATCTCCGATCTGGGCCAGCCTCTCAACGATTCATCGGCGGCAATGATCCAGGAACCAGCCAACATGATGACAGAATGGCTCACGCAGGATATTAAGAGGTCAGCTGACTCCTGTACAAATCAGCATAGTGTCCATTTTTCCGGATCAGTTCATCATGTGTTCCCTGTTCAATGATTCGTCCATTTTCCAGCATGATAATTTGATCTGCCTTTTGGATGGTGTTCAGCCGGTGGGCAATGACAAAGCTTGTTCGCCCTTTCATCAGCCGTTCAAGGGCTTCCTGAATCTTGACTTCTGTTACGGTATCAATACTGCTGGTTGCCTCATCCAAAATTAAAATTTTCGGGTCGGCCAGAATAGCTCTGGCAATGGTGAGAAGCTGCTTCTGCCCCTGACTGATTCCGCTGCCGTCCGGGTCCAGAACGGTATCGTATTGTTCAGGCAGTTTCATAATAAAGGAATGGGCATTGGCATTTTTGGCTGCTTCCATAATTTCTTCATCGGAAGCATCGAGCTTTCCGTAACGGATATTGTCCCGGATCGTTCCCTGAAACAAAAAAGCATCCTGCAGGACAAAGGCCATATGCTTTCGAAGACTGGAGCGCTTAATATTTTTCAGTTCCATTCCATCCAGTAAAATTTGACCGCTGCCGTAATTGTAAAAGCGTGAAATAAGGTTAATGATCGTCGTTTTTCCGGCCCCTGTATGTCCCACAAAGGCAATGGTCTCCCCTGCCCGGGCCTGAAAAGAGATGTCACGCAGGACGGTTTCATTTTCATATGCAAATGTTACATGGCGAAACTCCACATCGCCTTTCGGTTCGCCGATGTGAATGGCATGCTTCTCGTCTAATTCTTCCTGGTCTTCATCGAGGATATCAAATACCCGTTCAGCACCCGCGACAGCAGAGAGGAGTTGGTTAAACTGGTTCGACAGTTCATTCAGCGGACGGGTAAACTGTCTGGCCAGTTCGGTAAACACCACGATGGTACCGACAGTAGCCATCTCATGAATGACTAAAATACCTCCAACAAAAGCAATCATCGCAAAACTGAAGGAGTTGAGCATGTTCATCAGTTTCGGAATCGCACCTGAAAAGACAGCGGCCCAGTAACTGGCTTTCATCACTCCGTCGTTTTTGGCATGGAACTCCCCTTTGACCCGGTCTTCCTGGGAAAACGTTTTTACAATCCGCTGTCCGGAGATCGTCTCCTCGACGTATCCGTTTAAATCCCCGATTCTTTTTTGCTGAATTTTAAACAGCGGTCCTGTCCGTTTCGTAATCCATCTCATTCCGAACACCATCATCGGAATAATGGTCAGGGTCACAACGGCCAACAGCGGACTTAAATAAAACATTACTGTAACGGTTCCGATTAAGGTAAGAATGCTGGAGAAAATTTGTATAACCGATGTATTCAGGGTATTGCTGACGTTGTCCACATCGTTGGTGACCCGGCTCATGATTTCACCGAATTGCCGTTTGTCAAAAAAGGCGATTGGGAGCTGATGCAGCTGATCAAACACCTGAGACCGCAGGCGGAACACCGTATTTTGGGCAATTCCAATCATTAAAAAGTTCTGAAGGAACATGGTCAGGGAATAAAAAATATAGACAAAAAACAGCCCGACCATGACCGGTCCTAATCCTGAGACGTTCCGTTCAACAATATAGCGATCAACAGCCATTCCAATCATATATGGACCAAGGATGGCAAGGGCTGAACTGGCAACTACCATAATAAAGACGAAAAACAGTAGCCATTTTTCATCCATCAAATAACTCCAGATTCGCCGTATCGTCCCTTTCCAGTCCCGGACTTTTGGTTTTGCCTGCTTTTCGTTGACATATTCGGATTCTCTTAAGTCAATTTTTTCGTATTGAAACGGTTTAGTGAATATGTCTCTGGCGTTCATACCCTTCCTCCTTTCCAAACTGAGATTCAACAATTTTTCGGTACAATGAAGAGTGTTTCAGCAGTTCTTCATGGGTTCCCGACATCAGCAGTTTCCCGTCATCGAGCAGAAGAATCCGGTCAGCTGTCATGGCCGTGGTTATTTTTTGGGTGATGATCAGAGTTGTGCAGTCATATGTCTGAATCGCTTTCAATAATTTCCCTTCCGTTTTTAAATCAAGGGCACTGGTGCTGTCATCAAGCAGTAAAATTTTAGGCTTTCGTATCAGGGCGCGTGCAATGGAAATACGCTGCTTTTGACCTCCGGATAAGTTAACTCCTTTTTGACCGATCAGGGTATCGTATCCCTCCGGAAGGCTGTCAATGGTTTCGTGAATCTGAGCATCTTTAGCTGCCTTTATGATTTCTTCCTTCGTTGCGTCATTTTTTCCCCATGCGATATTTTCATGTATAGAACCTGTAAACAGTAAAGGGGCCTGAGGGACATACCCGATTTTTTTCCTGAGATTGTCGAGCTTCATCTCACGGACATCACAGCCATCGATTAAAATGGAGCCTGACGTGACATCATAAAGTCTCGGAATCAGCTGGAACAGGGTTGTTTTTCCCGAACCGGTCGCTCCGATAATCGCAATGGTTTCCTTTGGACGGACTGTAAATGTGATATTGGTCAGGACATTCTCTCTGGTATCAGGATAATGAAAGGATACCTGGCTGAACGCTATTTTTCCTTCCGTTACGGTATGGGTTTCATCAGCTTTATCTGATTCGAGGAGGTCAATTTCTGCATCCATGACCTGTTCCATTCGAGCAGCGGAGGCTTTCATTCTCGCAAAAGCCATGGTTATAAATCCGAACATCCCAATGGCCATGGATACCCTTAATGCATAGTTCACGATGGCCACCACTTCTCCTACGGTAGCCTGATTGTTCTCCACTTCCAGATTCCCAAACCACAAGATGAATAACAAACTCATATTCATGACAAACAGAAGGACAGGCATGGACGTTTCGATTAAGCGCAAAGAGGTTTTCGTATACTGCATTAATTCTTTGTTGGCCTGTTTAAAACGGTTTTTTTCAAAACTGCTGCGCAAAAAAGCTTTAATCAGACGTATTCCGGATAAATTTTCCTGCATCACGCGATTGACGTTATCCAGCCGATCCTGCACCCGTTCAAAAAGACCGCTTGCCTTTTTTAATACCCAGAACAAAAAGGTGATCAGCAATGGAACAATGATTACGAAGATCAGGGCGATTCGCCAATTTTCTATAAAAGCCATGATGACTCCACCGGCAATTAACAGCGGTGCACGCGCCATAATGCGGAGCCCCATAAAAATTCCGTTTTGAATTTGACGCACATCATTTGTAAATCGGGTAATTAAAGATGAAGTGGGATATTCATTCAAGTTTTTAAATGAAAATGCCTGCACTTTATCAAATAATTTTTTTCGCACATCATAACCGAAGCGGAATGTGACATGGGCTGAAAAAAACGAATTGGTGACCCCGGCAGCAAAGGCGAGGAGAGCCATCCCTACCATTATCAGACCCCAGAAGACAATATGATCGAGGTTTCCAGCCATAATCCCGCTGTCAATCAGCTTTCCTAAGAAAAATGGCAGCAATAATTCAACAGCCAATTCAACAAGCATCAGGGACCACGCAATAGCCATGTAGAAATAATAGGGTTTTAAATAAACAAAAACAAACCGCATAAAGAATCCTCCAGACGTAATCTTCCCAATGATATCTATTTTACAATGAATGGAGTATTTAATATAGAGATGTGATTGGATTTGTACTAAAATAACAAGATGTGGATCCTTTTTACGGAATTTCCAATATTAATCCATTTATTTGGTCAATATAAAAGAAAGGATACCTGAACATGAAAAAATGGTGGTACTGGCTATTTCCGATTGCCTGGATGGGTGTCATTTTTTATTCGTCTTCTACACCATATGAGGAACAGGATTTAAAGCCATTTTTAGGTCAATATGTGGACTTAAGTTTTCTAATCCCTTATGTCGAGCATATTTCCTTTGTTTATCATAAAAGTGAAGTGAGTGTTGAAGCACTGGGAATTAACGGTTTTGCAGAATTTTTTATTCGAAAAGGTGCCCATGTTGGTGTCTTCTTCGTCCTAATGCTGTTATTTTTCGTGGCTTACCGTCAGACCACAGCCTTTTCGTTTGCAAAAGCAAGCTATTTTTCTCTGTTATGGACCGTGCTGTATGGAGTAGTTGATGAACTTCATCAGGGGATGACGCCAAACAGAACCCCATATTATGGGGATGTCATCATAGATTCTGTAGGTGCTTTCATCGGCTGGGTAGTGATTTTTATCATTGCCCGAAGGAAAAAGTTGAGAAAATTGAACTGAAAATGACCAAAAAAATACGGAAAATGAAGCAAATTTTCTCAACATGGATGAGTTGAAAGTTTTATGTAAGCTGTATTAAAATAGAAATAAGCCTCGATCAATACTCATAACTAGACGCTTTTTTTGCTGCCTGTGGATGGCAGCTCTTTTTTTTTGACCAAAAATCGGGGAAGGACAGAATCAATCAGACCGTTTTCAGTGGAGCATGAATGGAAGGCAAAAAAAAAAAAGCGGGTTTCCCCGATAAAAGATTGATTCCAGTCTGCTAAATCTGAACAGTTTCTTCTTCATCTGTTGTTCCTTTAGGTAAATCACCATCATGTGCGTAATCGGACACCTGTTGAGCAGATCCTAAAACAAAACCAATAAGAAGTAGAGATAGAAACAATCTTTTACATAGCCCTTTCAATTTTTAAACCTCCTCATGAATTTGCATCTGCTTGATTTGAAATATTTTGCAAACCGGGTGAGCTAATCTTATTCTTTTTATAGATGTCACCCAGTATTTGCATGCATTCTTCATATTCGTCGGTTTCTCCATTGTTTTTAAAATAGGGCAGGATGATGTTTTCAAAGGCGGTTACCATATGGGCGTTCATGATATTATTTTTGATCTGCTGCTCAAGAACAAATAATTTGTATCTGTATTTCTTATCATGGTACTTTTTTGCTATTCTTTTCCCCTGGCTGATGACGGGAATAGCGGAGCGATAGTCCTTTTTGAGAAAGTATATTTTTGCCATCACATACCAGGTGGTCAGTTTGTCATAATCCTGGGTTTTATATTTTTCGGCTTCTTTTAAATAGAACAGGGCCAGATCATATTTTTTCTGCAGATAACGGATGTATCCCAGATTGTGATAAGTCATTCCCCGCAAATATTCGATCGGATGTGAAAGCTGAACATTCAGGATGTTTTGCAGGTAAATCTCTGCCTGATGATATTCCTTCAGCAAAATGTACCCAAGAGCAATGACCAGATTGGTTTCAAGCATCCGCCGCTGATTCATTATTCTTTGATAGCCGTGCAAAGCTTTTTGAGCATGCTGAATGGATAACTCGTGCTGCCCCAGTCGGCTGTATATAATCGAGATATAATAATAGACTTCCGGGTCCTCCTGGATATTCAGCTGAAGTGAGCGATTGAGGTAGGATATTCCCTCATTATATTGATTCTTTTGAATATGGTAAATTCCTGCACATTTAAAAAATAATTGACGGTGCTGATTGGAAAACGACTCTTGCTTTAGTGACAAACGCTTGTACAAATGTTCAGCAGACGAATGATTTTCTGTCATCAAATCATAGTAAAAATGAATGATTTCATAGAATTGGCAGAGTTTTTGCGAGGAAGGGTCTGGTTGGTCTTCCTTCAGTACCTTATAATAGTCTTCGGCTTCTTCTAATTTTCGCTGGTAGATTAATTGATACCAGTATTTCAGAATGTTTTCCAGTGAAGCATCGGCATCTTCAGGGTAAGGGGTATGTTGATTGATTTTCAGCCGGCTAAATAGGGACTCCAGCATTTCATTGTCGGGTTTGTGTATTTGATCCAGCTCAAGTTTTTTTAGGTAGGAAGGGGAACATAACCCAAGTGAAAGCTGGCGTCTGGTTAACCCCAGCTGCATTCTTTTCCACTTTATCATAAATCCTATCTTCATGGATTATCACTTCCAAATCAAACTGTCATAGAATACTATTATTTTAACATATAATTCCTTTTTATGTAAATAAATGTGGATGGGACATAACCGCAATAAGGAATGTCATATCCGAACTATATTCAATCGCAACATGAATGAGTTCGGATTTTTTAACTCCTCTAAAAAATTTATAGAGTGCCTAACATACACTATTCAAGATTATTATATTTTATTTAAAAGCGGAAGGATGATGAAAACCATCATTCTGAGAAGGAGAATTCTACAACTGCGCAGCGTTTTCTTACAACTGGGATGGAGAATTCTACAACTGTGGAGTGGAATCTTACAACTGTGAGGTTGAATTCTGCAACTGCGGAGTGGAATCTTACAACTGTGAGGTTGAATTCTGCAACTGCGGAGTGTATTCTTACAACTGCGAAGATGAATTTTACAACTGTGGAGCGGAATCTTACAACTGCGAGGATGAATTCTACAACTATGGAGCTGAAACTTACAACTGCGAGGATGAATTTTACAACCGCGGAGTGTATTCATACAACTGTGAGGGAGAATTCTACAACTGCGTAGCTTTTGACTCTGAAAGATAAAAAAGTATAACATTTGAGCCTATTTCAATTGAGAGAAGAGTTGTCTAGCTTCAGCGCCCAGCCCCTCGAGCTGCTTCGGTCCCCCTGCGGCGGC
>JACDOD010000013.1 GCA_017656265.1 Bacillaceae bacterium
GCGCCGATGGTAGTTGGGGTCTTTCCCCTGCGAGAGTAGGACGCTGCCGGGCAAACGAAAAAACCAGGAAGTTAAAAGCTTCCTGGTTTTTTGTATTTTATCTATATAATCCAGGACATGAAGTTCATATATTAAGATTAGTAACAGAGTTGGTGATGGACTCTTTCCCGGAAACTCAAAGGATCTGATACTGCTGACTCGAACTATACAAAGATTCAGTGCCCCCTCGTTCTCAGAATATCATTATAGTACCGGAAGAAAACCGCATGATCACGAGTGGAGTTAAGCGATCCGGGGATTGAGAGACGCCATTAGATCAGCGATAAAAAAACCGAACGCCAAACTCAGAATAACAATTCCAGACAGAAAAAAGCCAATGTCCATTTAGCCTATACCCGATCCAGCGGAATCTCTAAATATAATAATCATGTTTGAAATTAGTCATGATAGGAAATGTTTCATATATATGATATATTTATGGAATTAGTTTATTGAATTGAGGAAAGCTTCGTTTAGTGTTTATGTATGCTCCATAGCAAAGCCAATCATCATATAAATGGTCATCCATTGCATAATAATGTTTTATATCGCTTCTGTAGAATCAGAAACATAAGGGCTGTTGATTACTTTCTAATTAAAGGGTGGGTTTAACGTGGAAGATGTTCTATTATGGCTGGGAAAAGACTTTGATACGATGACCTATCGGATTTTAACGGCTGCTGTTTTGAGCGGGCTGATCGGATTTGAGCGTGAATTAAAAAAACATTCAGCTGGATTCAGAACACATATTTTAGTTGGAGTGGGGGCCTGTATTATGATGCTCATGTCGCTTTATGGTTTTGACGATTACTTAAATAAACATGAGAATATCAGGTTTGACCCGGCGAGAATTCCTTCCTATGTGATCAGTGGTATTGGTTTTTTGGGTGCTGGTACGATTATGGTTCACGGAATGACCATCCGGGGGTTAACAACTGCTGCATCAATCTGGACGGTAGCAGGAATTGGATTAATAGTCGGGGTTGGAATGTATCCAGAAGCGATTTTAGCCACTATCCTAGTATTGCTGAGCCTGGTGCTGCTGAACAATATTGAACGAATGGTAACAGGCCGTAAAAATAAGCATCATATTTTTCTCACGATCCAGCAGGATGTAAAAATAGCTGATATCTTAGAAGTATTTGATAAACTGAATTTGTCTATAAAAAAATTGGAAGTTGAAACGGAAAGTGTCGATGAACGCAACATAACTGTCGAATTGGAGCAGGATCAGGATCTTGATCATGAACAGTTCATTGAACATATATCAAAAATCCCCCATATCAAATATTCATTTGAAAGGCAATCATAAAGAAAACAGGATAAATGTAGCCTCTCTGTCTAGACTATAGCAGAGAGGTTTTTCGTTATTCTAAGAACACAGTTAGTTAAACTGCCTGTACACCTTTCCTCCATCCAGTCTAAAAATGAGCCAAATGACCTCAACTATTAAAAGAGATTCGTTATCCTTTTTATATTTTTTTAATCAGGGGTTAAAAAAATTCATAAAATACAAAAGCAAAATGTTTGAAACCTGATTTAAAGTGGGTATAATAAAAGTAAAGTCAAAGATAGTCAAAGTCAAAAATGAAAATTTGATTTTTTTGATTAAGGAGGAGGGAAGATGCGGAATATATCCGATATTATCGAAGAATATTTGAAGAAAATTATAAAGGCAAGTCAGGAAAACGCCATTGAAATTAAACGGAGTGAAGTTGCTGACCGTTTTCAGTGTGTTCCATCTCAAATTAATTATGTTATCAATACCCGTTTTACTTTGGAAAAGGGCTATATTGTGGAAAGTAAGCGTGGCGGAGGGGGATATATCCGTATCATTCGTGTCAGACCTCAAAAAAAATCTGAACTAATTGATGAATTGATTGAACTGGCAAAACCAGAAGTGTCACAGCAAGTCAGTTTTAACATGATTGAACGGCTTCTGGAAGAAAAGTTGATTACCCCCCGGGAAGCAAAGCTCATGATAAATGCTTTGAAAAGAGAGGTTTTGACCATACAGCTGCCGGATAGGGATAAGCTGCGTTCGCAAATTTTAACAGCCATGTTGTCAACATTGAAATATAACAGAGGGGAGTGATTAATGATGGAATGTCAAGAGTGCCATCAGCGCCCTGCAAGTGTACACTTCACTCAGGTCATCAACGGAAATAAAACAGAGGTCCATTTGTGTGAACAGTGTGCACAGGAAAAAGGTTATATGATGGATCAGTTTGATGGAAATTTTTCTATTGGGAATCTGTTATCAGGTTTGTTTAACTTTGATTCTTCACCACTAACCAGTGGTGGTCATTCATCTCCCTTTACAACAGTAGAAGGACTCAAGTGTGAAAAGTGTGGACTCACTTATGGAGAGTTTACAAAAACAGGGAAATTTGGCTGTGCCCATTGCTATCAAACCTTTGATGATCGTATAGACCCAATTCTTCGCCGTGTACACAGCGGAAACACACGTCATAGCGGAAAAATTCCTAAACGCATAGGAGGAAATTTGCATCTTCAGCGGGAATTGGAACGGTATAAAGAAGAACTGCAGGAATTAATTCAGAAGGAAGAATTCGAAAAGGCAGCGATGATTAGAGATAAGATCCGTTCTTTGGAAAAAGAATTAAAACGCAGCAAGGACGGTGAACAGTAATGTCATTACCACAGTTTATCAATGAAGCTGTGAGTCCATGGATGAAGGAAAATGGGCCGGACAGTGATATTGTACTAAGCAGCCGAATCCGGCTTGCCCGAAATTTTGCCCATGTTCCGTTTCCGGTTGCAGCGAGTGATGAATCCTTAGAAAAAGTACTGGAGTTTTTTAAACAGGAGTTTGAACATCAGACATTTGGCAATTATCACAATCTGGAATGGGTCAGAATGTCTGAGTTAAAGCCAATTGAAAAGCGGGTTCTGGTCGAAAAGCATCTCATCAGCCCCCATCTGGCGGATAATAACGAGACGGGAGCTGCGTTAATTTCTCATAATGAACAGGTTTCTGTCATGATTAATGAAGAAGACCATATTCGTATTCAGCTGTATTATCCAGGGATGCAGCTGGAAAAAGCACTGGAACAGGCATCAGAATTTGATGACTGGCTGGAAGAAAAAATCGATTATGCTTTTGATGAAAAAAGGGGTTATCTAACGAGCTGCCCAACTAACGTGGGTACGGGCATGAGGGCATCGGTGATGATGCATTTGCCGGCTCTTGTAATGACGCAGCAAATGAATCAGGTGATTCCAGCGATTAATCAGCTTGGTTTAGTGGTAAGAGGAATATATGGAGAAGGCAGTGAAGCTCTGGGGAATATATTTCAGATTTCAAATCAGATTACCCTTGGAAAGTCGGAAAGAGACATTGTAGAAGATTTGAAAAGCGTGGTGCAGCAGCTCATCGAAAGAGAGCGGAAAGCACGTCAGCTGATAATGAGCCAATCAGGGATTCAACTTGAGGATAAAATATTCAGATCTTATGGTGTGTTAGCATACAGCAGAGTGATCGAGTCCAAGGAGGCTTCCAAATGCCTGTCCGATGTAAGGCTGGGCATTGATCTGGGACTCATTCAAAATGTTTCTAAAACAATTTTAAACGAATTGATGGTATTAACACAGCCAGGATTTTTACAGCAATATGCCGGTAAGGCTCTTTCTCCGGAAGAGAGAGATGTAAGAAGAGCAGAATTAATACGAGAAAGAATGAAATTAGAAAACGAATAGGGAGGTAGATGTGTATGATGTTTGGCCGTTTTACTGAACGTGCACAAAAAGTGTTAGCTTTAGCCCAGGAGGAAGCCGTGCGTTTAGGTCATAACAATATTGGAACTGAACATATTTTACTCGGTCTTGTACGAGAAGGGGAAGGAATTGCTGCCAAAGCTCTCGGTGCATTAAATGTAAAAGCCGATCAAATTCAAAAAGAGGTTGAACAGTTAATTGGAACCGGACAGCAGGTCAGTCAGACGATTCACTATACGCCAAGGGCGAAAAAAGTAATTGAGCTGTCTATGGATGAAGCGAGAAAGCTGGGTCATTCTTATGTAGGAACTGAACATATTTTACTTGGATTGATTCGAGAAGGAGAAGGAGTGGCAGCCAGGGTTTTAAATAATCTAGGCATCAGCCTGAATAAAGCCCGCCAGCAAGTACTGCAGCTGTTGGGAAGCAATGAATCTACATCAAGTCACCGGGGCAGCCGGCAGTCTGGCAATGCCAATACACCAACCCTTGATTCGCTGGCCAGAGACTTAACCTCTATCGCCAAAGAAGGCAATATTGACCCGGTTATTGGACGCAGCAAAGAAATTGAGCGGGTTATTCAAGTGCTGAGCCGCCGTACCAAAAACAACCCGGTATTAATCGGTGAACCGGGTGTAGGTAAGACAGCGATTGCAGAAGGATTGGCCCAGCAAATCGTCAATAATGAAGTGCCGGAAATTTTACGCGACAAACGGGTCATGACACTGGATATGGGTACCGTTGTTGCCGGCACGAAGTATCGTGGTGAATTTGAGGACAGATTGAAAAAAGTAATGGAGGAAATTCGTCAGGCAGGCAATATCATTCTGTTTATCGATGAACTTCATACGCTGATCGGTGCCGGCGGAGCAGAAGGGGCGATTGATGCGTCCAATATTTTGAAACCGGCTCTTGCCCGGGGCGAACTACAATGTATTGGAGCAACTACCTTAGATGAATATCGTAAATATATTGAAAAAGATGCTGCGTTAGAGCGCCGGTTCCAGCCAATTCAGGTGGATGAGCCGACTATTGAAGAATCTGTTCAAATTTTGCAGGGTCTGCGGGACCGTTACGAAGCTCACCATCGGGTAACGATTACAGACGAAGCCATTGATGCAGCTGTAAAGCTTTCTGACCGCTATATTACGGACAGATTCTTGCCGGATAAAGCGATTGACCTGATTGATGAAGCAGCATCCAAAGTGCGCCTGCGTTCTTATACGGCTCCGCCAAACTTAAAAGAGCTTGAGCAAAAATTAGATGAAGTGCGCAAAGAAAAGGATGCTGCTGTTCAGAGTCAGGAATTTGAAAAGGCTGCATCTCTGAGAGATAAAGAACAGCGCCTTCGTGAAGAATTAGAAAAAACAGAAAATGAGTGGAAAGAGAAGCAGGGTCAGGAAAGTTCAGAAGTGACAACGGAAGATATCGCTAATGTAGTGGCCAGCTGGACCGGTGTTCCGGTATCCAAGCTGCAGAAAGATGAAAGTGAACGTCTGTTAAATATGGAAGATATTCTGCATAGCCGTGTCATCGGACAGGAAGAAGCTGTAAAAGCTATTTCCAAAGCGATTCGCCGTGCCCGGGCTGGACTGAAGGATCCGAAACGCCCGATTGGCTCCTTCATTTTCCTTGGACCAACCGGCGTAGGTAAAACAGAATTAGCCCGTGCCCTGGCAGAAGCCATGTTTGGTGACGAGGATGCGATGATCAGAATTGATATGTCTGAATACATGGAGAAACACTCCACTTCTCGTCTGGTAGGGTCACCTCCAGGATACGTAGGTTATGAAGAAGGCGGACAGTTGACTGAAAAAGTACGCAGAAAGCCATATTCTGTCGTTCTTCTCGATGAAATTGAAAAAGCACACCCTGAAGTATTTAACATTCTGTTGCAGGTACTGGAAGACGGCCGCCTGACCGATTCTAAAGGCCGTACCGTAGATTTTAGAAATACTATTTTGATCATGACGTCCAACGTCGGTGCTCAGGAACTGCGCCGCAACAAATATGTCGGATTTAATTTAGGCGATGAAGAACATGATTATAAAGACATGAAGTCGAAGGTCATGGATGAACTGAAGAAAGCTTTCCGTCCAGAATTCTTAAACCGAATTGATGAAATTATTGTCTTCCATTCACTGGAACAAAAGCATCTTAAACAGATTGTCAAATTGATGGCGGATCAGCTGCGGAAACGTTTAATGGAACAGGATATCGAATTTGAGCTGACCGATGAAGCCATTGATAAAATCGCAGAAGAGGGAACTGATTTAGAGTACGGAGCCCGCCCGCTGCGCAGGGCTATTCAGAAAAATGTTGAAGACTTGCTTTCTGAAGAATTACTGAAAGGAACGATCGAAAAAGGCCAAAAAGTCAAAATCGATGTGGATGGTGAAGGGAAATTTGTGGTTTCCCAGTAACGAAATCCTGTTTTCAGCTGATTTTGACAGGGGAAAACGGAAGGTGTATGCCTTCCGTTTTTTTATGCAAAGAACGTATAATGTTATAAAGCTTATAAAAAAATGTAACATTTGTTTACGTTATTCGTATAAGTTTTTAAAAGTACGTTTAAAAGGGGGATATTATGCCAAAAACAAAAATAAAATATATATGTCAGGGATGTGGCTACGAATCACCAAAATGGATGGGAAAATGCCCCGGTTGTCATCAGTGGAATACGATGACCGAAGAAAAAGAAAAAATGGTGTCGTCTCGCCATTCCATCGGCCAGAGTTCTGTCAAAAAGAAATCTAAACCCGAGTCCATCACGGCCATCGAGTCCAGAGAGGAAATGAGAATTCCGACCGACATGCCAGAACTGAATCGGGTGCTGGGGGGAGGCATCGTGCCAGGATCATTAGTGTTGATTGGTGGTGATCCTGGGATCGGAAAGTCCACCTTGCTGTTACAAGTCTCCTCGCAGCTTGCAAAAAAACCGCTCAAAGTACTTTATGTCTCTGGGGAGGAATCCACCAGACAGACGAAGCTGAGAGCTGACCGCTTAGGAATTGATGTGGAAGATCTTTTCGTAATGGCCGAAACAAACTTGCAGGAAGTGGCGAATGTTATAGATGAGATGAATCCCGGACTGGTCATTATTGATTCCATTCAGACAGTCTATCAGGAAGAAATATCCTCTGCGCCCGGGAGTGTTTCACAGGTTCGGGAATGTACCGGGCATTTAATGCGTATAGCTAAGGGTAAGGGAATTCCTATTTTTATTGTTGGTCATGTCACAAAGGAAGGAGCGATCGCGGGCCCGCGCCTGTTGGAGCATATGGTCGACACCGTGCTGTATTTTGAAGGAGAACGGCATCACACCTACCGTATTTTGCGCAGTGTCAAAAACCGTTTCGGCAGCACCCATGAAATGGGAATTTTTGAGATGAAAGAGCAGGGACTGCAAGAAGTGACAAACCCGTCAGAAATTTTTCTGGAGGAGAGGTCTCAGGGGGTTGCGGGTTCAACGGTTGTTGCTTCCATGGAAGGTACCCGGCCGGTACTGGTGGAAATTCAAGCTTTGATTTCACCGGCAAGCTTTGGAAACCCAAGAAGGATGGCTACTGGCCTGGACCATAATCGGGTACCGCTGCTGATGGCGGTCCTGGAGAAGCGGGCTGGATTGTTGCTGCAAAACCAGGATGCCTATGTCAAGGTAGCAGGGGGAATGAAATTAGATGAGCCTGCCATTGATTTAGCTGTAGCGATCAGCATTGCTTCCAGTTTCCGGGATCAGCCCACAAGACCTGATGATATTTTAGTCGGGGAAGTTGGGCTTACCGGTGAAGTCAGAAGAGTATCCAGAATTGAGCAGAGGATACAGGAAGCTGCTAAGCTTGGGTTTAAAAGGGCGATTGTTCCAGAGAAAAATTTAAGCGGATGGACGCAGCCATCTTCAATCGAAATTATAGGAGTGCGTTCCGTACAGGAAGCTTTGCAGATTACGTTAGGAGGAGCCTAAATGTATCCCCACAAAACTAAGAGGGCAAGTCTTCGGGACATTTTAACATTTGTTGCACCAGGAACTCCCCTTCGCGAGGGGATTGATAATGTTCTGAGGGCAAAAACAGGGGGATTAATCGTTTTGGGCAACAGTGAAAAGATCAAACATGTGGTGGATGGAGGGTTTTCCATTTGTGCTCCGTTCTCGCCCGCTTATTTATATGAGCTGGCTAAAATGGATGGGGCTATTATTTTAAATGAAGATGGAACTGAAATTTTGTATGCCAATGCACAGCTCATACCCGACCCCGCAATTGGATCCAATGAAACGGGCATGCGGCATCGCACGGCAGAAAGGGTTGCGAGGCAGACTGGGAGCCTGGTCATCGCGATTTCACAGCGCCGCCATGTCATTACCCTCTATAAAGGAAATATCCGCTATGCTTTAAAGGAAATTGGCGTTATTTTAACGAAAGCCAATCAGGCTATTCAGACTCTCGAAAAGTACCGCAATGAACTAAATCAGTCTATCACCAATCTTGGGGCATTAGAATTTGAAGAGCTCGTTACCTTTCAAGAGGTGATTCAGGTTATGCACCGGGTGGAAATGGTGCTGCGCATAAAAAATGAAATTAATTCTTATGTAAATGAGCTGGGTACAGAGGGGCGTCTCATTGAACTGCAGTTAAAGGAGTTAATTGCAAACATTGAGGAGGAAGCGGCACTTTTAATAAAAGATTATAGCCGGGAGCCGAATATCGATCCTGATTATATTTTAGGGGAGATTCAACAATCAACCGGAACGGAACTACTGGAGGATACTATGATTCTAAAAATATTAGGATACCCTGCTGCAACCAAAGTTGAGGAAGGGATTGTTCCCAGGGGTTATCGCATTTTGAGGAAAGTGCCCCGGCTGCCAGTATTAATTATTGAGCATTTAGTTCAGTATTTTAAAACCTTTAACCAAATCGTAAAAGCCTCTATAGATGATCTGATCCAGGTTGAAGGAGTGGGAGAGGTTCGGGCCAATAATATAAAAGAAGGACTTTCCCGCATTCAAGAACAATTATTTATTGACAGACATATATAGCCTGTTACAAAATTGACACATTTTAAAAAGAGTGTTAATATAATTATTTAACATTTTTGACTGTACGTGTGAACCATGTTATAATTATGTACTACCAATTATTTGAATTTTTTGTTTTGTATTTTTGATTATTTTTTATATTTATTGGTAATACTAGAAGGCAGGAGGTGACCTTTTGTGCTGAAAAAAATTGTTCAGCTGTTCATGATTGTTGCAGGAGGTACGATTGGATATTTGTATATTCCGCAGCTTCTGGGTCTCGTTGATATGTCATTGCCTGACTGGTTATTGACTCCATATGCAGGGCTGGTATTAGGTGCACTTATCTTATTCTTATTGACGTTCTGGCTGGTTGATTATATTGTTGGATTTCTGAGGTTTGTAGAAGAAACGCTTGTAAAAGTTCCTGTTACAGATTTGCTGTTTGGCAGTATCGGGTTGATTATCGGATTGATTATCGCATTTTTGGTAAATATCCCGTTAAAGGATATTAATATTGAACTAGTATCCCAGGTCATTCCTATTTTCCTCACGGTTATCTTAGGATACCTTGGTTTTCAGGTAGGCTTTAAGAGAAGGAATGAATTTGTCAGTTTAATCTCCACTTCAAGACAAAAAAAGAAGTCTTTAGATGATGTAAAAGAAGAAGCAAAGGACCCATCGGTAAAACCTAAAATCCTTGATACAAGTGTAATCATAGATGGAAGAATCGCAGATATTTGTCAGACCAGATTTTTAGAAGGAACCATTATTATTCCCCAGTTTGTTCTCGAGGAGCTTCAGCATATTGCCGATTCCTCGGATGTATTGAAAAGAAATCGGGGCAGACGTGGTTTGGATGTATTAAATCGAATGCAAAAAGAATTAAATATAAATGTGGAAATTTATGAAGGCGATTTTGAAGAAGTTCATGAAGTAGACAGTAAACTGGTGAAATTGGCCAAGTTATTAAATGGTGTTTTGGTAACCAATGATTTTAATTTGAATAAAGTTTGTGAATTTCAGCATGTTGAGGTTCTGAATATTAATGATTTGGCTAACGCAGTTAAGCCAATTGTTTTGCCTGGTGAAGAATTAAATGTCCATGTGATTAAGGATGGAAAAGAAGAAAACCAGGGAGTGGCCTATCTGGATGACGGCACGATGATTGTAGTAGAAGAAGGCAAAGATTATATCGGCAAAACGATTGAAGTGTTAGTGACAAGTGTATTGCAGACTTCTGCAGGAAGAATGATTTTTGCAAAACCAAAATTACTTGAAAAAGCCCTTTAAAAAAGGTATAAACGTATAAGGAAGAATAAAAGTGATAACAACATGGTTTGTTATCGCTTTTATTTCTTTATGACCGAATAAAACGTAACATATAAGCATATCGCTGAAGGGTTTACTTGCACGTTTTTTATCATAATCAATAAGGGCTGAAGAGAATGGAAAGTTATCAGGTAATTGTGCTGGCTGCCGGACAGGGAAAAAGGATGAAAGCTGGCCGGAACAAACAATTTATTCAACTGGCTGGAAAACCTGTGATTGTCCATACGCTGTCGGTTTTTGAACACGATTCGTATTGTAAAGGTGTTATTCTTGTCATCCATCCTGACGAAAAGGGGCAAATGGAAACTCTGATAGCGGATTACGGGTTACATAAAATTTCCCATATTGTTCACGGGGGAAAAGAACGCCAGGACAGTGTTTATAATGGGTTATCCGTTTTAACAGAGGACGGTATTGTCTTGATTCATGATGGGGCACGTCCATTTGTGGATATTTCGTCGATTCACCGCCTGGTGGAATCCATAGAACAGAACGGAGCAGCTCTTCTCGGAGTAAAGGTAACCGATACCATTAAATATAAGCATGATATGGGTCTTGAAACGCTAGACCGCAATCGGTTATGGGCTGCTCAGACCCCACAGGGCTTTTCCCTGTCTGTTATTAAAGATGCCCATGAACAGGCACGAAAAGATAATTATGTGGGAACCGATGATGCTTCTTTAGTTGAACGGTTGGGAAAACCGGTGGAGATCGTAGAAGGTAGCTATGAAAACTTTAAGTTAACGACACCGGAAGATTTGAACAAAGCGGAGTTGTTTCTGAAAAATAAAAATCATAGATTAAGCGGGGAGGAAGAAGCAGTGTTTCGAGTTGGTCAGGGATTTGATGTCCATCAGCTGGCAGAAGGGCGCGGCTGTATCATTGGCGGAGTGGATATCCCTTATGAAAAAGGGCTTTTGGGACATTCTGATGCTGATGTGTTACTCCACACGGTGGCAGATGCGTGTTTAGGAGCAATAGGAGAAGGAGATATAGGAAAACATTTTCCAGACACGGATGAAGCTTATAAAGATGCAGATTCTAAAGTTCTTCTAAAGCACGTATGGGAACTTGTAGAGGAGAAAGGCTATCAGTTAGGTAATCTTGACTGTACCATCATTGCCCAGGCGCCTAAAATGGCACCATACATTGACGAGATGAGAGTCAATATAGCCAGTATTCTAAAAGCTGACCCATCCCGCATCAATGTGAAGGCTACCACTACCGAAAAACTCGGGTTTACCGGCCGAAAAGAGGGAATTGCAGCTCAGGCAGTGATTCTTTTGCAAAAAAACGGGCAATAACCGTAAAATGATGATAGAATATTGTGGGATGTATGGAACGGAAATTGAATGAGGAAGGGGTTATTGATATGTCAAATGAAATTCGTGTTCGTTATGCACCAAGTCCAACCGGCCATCTCCATATCGGAAATGCCCGCACAGCGCTTTTTAACTATTTATTTGCGCGCAATGCAGGCGGAAAATTTATTATTCGGATTGAAGATACCGATCAAAAAAGAAATGTAGAAGGCGGAGACAAAAGCCAGCTAAAATATTTAAAATGGCTTGGCATTGACTGGGATGAGAGTATTGATGTGGGCGGTGATTATGGACCGTATCGCCAGATGGAACGCCTGGATATCTATCAAAAGTATGCCAATGAGCTTCTGGAACGGGGCCTTGCCTATAAATGCTACATGACAGAAGAAGAGCTTGAACAAGAAAGAGAAGAACAGCGGGCAAGGGGAGAAGTGCCGAAATATTCTGGTGCTCATCGTGATTTGACTGAAGATCAAATACAAGCATTCGAAGCGGAAGGCAGAAAACCAAGTATTCGCTTCCGTGTGCCTGACCATAAGACGTATACGTTTAATGATCTGGTTAAGGGACAGATTACATTTGAATCCAAAGATTTTGGCGACTGGGTCATTATGAAAAAAGACGGCACGCCAACGTATAACTTTGCTGCTGCTGTTGATGATCACCTGATGGAAATTTCCCATGTCCTGAGGGGAGAGGACCATATTTCCAATACGCCAAAGCAAATGATGATATATGAAGCATTCGGATGGGATGTTCCAACGTTCGGTCATATGACCCTGATTGTGAATGAAGACCGCAAGAAGTTAAGTAAACGGGATGAAAGCATTATCCAATTTATCGAGCAGTATGCGGATTTAGGCTATTTGCCAGAGGCCCTTTTTAACTTTATTGCCCTATTAGGCTGGTCACCGGTTGGGGAACAGGAACTTTATTCGAGAGATGAATTTATTGAAATTTTTGATGCCGATCGGCTGGCTACTTCACCAGCTGTGTTTGATCCGAACAAATTAAAATGGATGAACAATCAGTACATCAAATCTGCTGATTTAAATCGTATTCTTGATATTACAATTCCTCATCTGGTTAAAGCAGGCAAGCTGTCTGAGAATATGACAGAAGAGGAGAGGAAATGGGCGGAAGAGCTAGTTGCTCTGTATCAGGACCAGCTGAGTTTTGGTGCGGAAATCGTTGAACTGACTGACCTGTTCTTCAAGGAAGAAATTGAATATAATGAAGACTGTATGGATGTACTGAATGGCGAACAGGTTCCGGAAGTGCTGCAGACGTTTAAGCAAAAGCTGGATGAATTAAATGAATACAATCCGGATGAAATTAAAGCCTCGATTAAAGCCGTTCAGAAAGAGACCAAGCAAAAAGGCAAGAAGTTGTTTATGCCAATTCGTGTAGCCACTACCGGTCAAACCCATGGCCCTGAACTCCCAAATGCCATTTATTTGCTGGGCAAAGATCGGGTCATGATGCGCCTGGATGATGTGCTGAATAAACTGGGCCGGTAAATGCACATTTGTTTCCATAAATAATATTGTGTAGTAATATAACGATAAACGATGATGGGGAAAAGTAGAAAGAGTTCAATCCTTATACAGAGAGAATCACCATCGGCTGGAAGTGGTTCTAAGGATCTCTTTTGAACATGCACCCCGGAGTCCCTTATTGAAAGGACAGTAGGTAAGGGCGGGTTACTTCCGTTACAAAGTCCAAAAGTTTGGGGAGCAGCACTATAGGTTTGTTCCCAAACAGAGTGGAACCGCGCACAAGCGTCTCTGTACGATTCATGCAGAGACGCTTTTTTAAATGTTACCGCGAAAAACCAGGATTGCTGACTGGTCATCTGTCAGAACCATCAGCTAAAAGTAAATCATACAAATTTTAATAAGATAGGAGGGTCCAGGTATGGGCGGATTTTTTAAAATGCTCAAAGAAGATGTAGATGTGGTGTTTGATCAGGATCCCGCGGCACGGAGCAAGTTGGAAGTGATTTTGACATACTCAGGCTTGCATGCTATCTGGGCTCATCGGGTTGCTCACGCTTTTTATAAGCGGAAATGGTTTTTTATAGCCAGAGTCATTTCCCAAATCAGCCGGTTTTTAACCGGAGTTGAAATACATCCGGGGGCAAAAATCGGCCGGCGATTTTTTATCGATCATGGAATGGGTGTTGTCATAGGAGAGACGTGTGAAATCGGCGACAATGTAACTATTTTTCAGGGCGTAACCCTGGGCGGGACCGGCAAGGAGAAGGGCAAACGCCACCCAACCATTAAGGATCACGCGCTCATCGCAACAGGAGCAAAAGTACTGGGGTCCATTACTATTGGTGAAAATTCAAAAGTAGGAGCAGGTTCGGTTGTTCTCCGGGATGTGCCGGATAATTCCACTGTAGTCGGTATTCCAGGCAAGGTAGTGATTCAGAACGGGAAAAAAGTCCGGCGTGAGCTGGCCCATCACAAACTCCCCGATCCGGTATCCGATCAATTAAAAGAAATGGAAGCGGAGATTCAAAGGCTGAGAGAAGAAATCAAATCACTAAAAAAAGGAGTGAATCCAAATGAGCATTAAAATTTATAATACCCTAACTCGAAAAAAGGAAGAGTTTAAACCGATTGAAGAGGGCAAAGTTAAGATGTATGTATGCGGTCCGACGGTCTACAATTACATTCATATTGGAAATGCCCGTCCGGCCATCGTGTTTGATACGGTACGCCGCTATTTTGAATATAGGGGATTCAAAGTGGATTACGTCCTGAACTTTACAGATGTGGACGACAAGATCATCCGTGCTGCCAATGAAATGGGAGAAGAAGTTCGGGAAGTAGCCGAGCGTTTTATTAAGGCGTATAAAGAGGATGTTCAATCATTCGGTGTCAAAGAGGCAACCCATCATCCGAGGGTAACAGAAACAATGGATGAAATTATTGATTTTATTCAGGGATTGATAGACAAAGGATATGCTTACGAATCAGGCGGAGATGTTTACTTTAAAACCCGGTCATTCAAAGATTACGGAAAGCTGTCCCATCAGTCTATTGATGAACTGCGGGCCGGTGCCCGTATAGAAGTAGGGGACAAGAAGGAAGACCCCCTTGATTTTGCTCTCTGGAAACAGGCAAAACCTGGAGAAATATCGTGGGATAGCCCATGGGGGAAAGGCAGACCGGGCTGGCATATTGAATGCTCTGCCATGGCCAAGAAGTACCTCGGAGATACCATTGATATCCATGCGGGCGGACAGGATTTAACCTTCCCCCACCATGAAAATGAAATTGCCCAGTCTGAAGCTTTAAACGAGCAAAGCTTTGCAAATTATTGGATGCATAATGGTTATATTAAAATTAACAATGAAAAAATGTCTAAATCACTGGGTAACTTTATTCTGGTTCATGATTTAATCAAGCAACATGACCCAAATGTACTTCGCTTTTTTATGCTGAGTGTGCACTATCGGAATCCAATTAATTTCAGTGAAGAATTACTCGAGAGTGCTAAAAACGGTCTGGAACGCATTCGGACAGCGTATCATAATCTTCAGCACCGAAAACAGTCCAGCACCAACTTGACAACCAATGACCAGGAATGGCTCGAAAAAATTGAAAAACTTACGAATCAATTTATTGAGGAAATGAATGATGACTTTAATACAGCGAACGGGATTTCCGTTTTGTTTGATCTGGCAAAGGAAAGTAATTTGTATGTGCAGGAAAAACAAACTTCAGAAAAGGTGATTGATTCCTTTTTAACGGTGATCAAAGAGCTGACAGAAGTCCTTGGCATTTCCTTGAGCCAGGAGGAAGATGGAGAGATGCTTGATGAGGAAATTGAAGCCCTGATTCAAAAGCGGGAAGAAGCCCGAAGAAATCGGGATTTTGCTATGGCTGACCAGATTCGGGATGAATTGAAAGCAAAACATATTATTTTAGAGGATACACCTCAGGGCACCCGGTGGAAAAGAGGGTAAATCAATGGAAGCAAAACAACTGGATGTTAAACAACTGAAAAGTCTGGCCCTTGCTTATATGGGGGATGCCATTTTTGAAAAATATGTACGGGAATACTTAATTTATCAGGGAACGGTAAAACCGCAGCAACTCCATGAAGCTGCGGTACGTTTTGTTTCCGCTGTTTCTCAGGCAGACGTTTTAAACCACTGGCTGAATCATGAGATGCTATCAGAGGAAGAGCAGGGGGTTGTACGCAGAGGGCGCAACGCAAAATCTGGATCGAATCCTAAAAATACAAATATAAGAACATATCGATACAGCACCGCCTTTGAAGCCCTTTTAGGCTATCATTATTTGTCCGGGAATCTGGAACGGCTGGAAGAACTGATAGATCATGCGATTCAACTGGTAGAGGAAAGGAGTTGATAGAGAATGAACGAAGAATGGATCGTTGGGAAAAATCCTGTGACTGAAGCACTGAAGTCAAATCGAACTATCAATAAAGTGTTGATTGCAGATACAATAAAGCAGCAAGCAGCCCAAAAAATTACCCGGCTGGCCAAACAGCAGCAGGTACTGGTTCAGCGAGTGCCGAGAAAAAAACTGGATCAGATTGGACCGAATCATCAGGGCGTTGCGGCTGCGGTTGCGCCTTATGAATATAAGACAGTGGATGATCTGTTTGACCGGGCAGAAGCACGGGGGGAAGTCCCATTTTTCATTATTCTGGACGAGCTGGAAGATCCCCACAACTTAGGTTCGATCTTACGGACTGCCGATGCAACAGGGGCCCATGGAGTCATTATTCCGAAACGCAGATCGGCACAGGTTACCCAGACAGTTGCTAAATCTTCAGCAGGTGCAGCAGAATACGTTCCTGTTGCCCGGGTTACTAATGTTGCGAGAACGATCGATGAGTTGAAGGAACGAAATGTCTGGATAGTGGGAACAGATGCCAGAGGTGAGGAAGATTATCGGGAGATTAAGGGGGATTTGCCCATTGCTTTTGTGATCGGCAGTGAAGGAAAAGGAATCAGCCGTCTGGTAAAAGAGAAGTGTGATTGGCTCATTCGCCTTCCGATGAAAGGGAAAGTATCTTCCCTTAACGCTTCTGTTGCAGCCAGCCTCCTAATGTATGAAGTATTCCGGAAGCGCCATCCACTGGGTGAATAAAGATGATCGTACTAATTGTAGATGGTTATAATGTCATAGGAGCCTGGCCTGAATTAAAGGCTTTACGGGACCGGGACCTTGCCCAGGCAAGAGATTTACTGGTGGAAAAACTAGCGGAATATCAGGCTTACACAGGAAACCGTGTCATTGTTGTGTTCGATGCCTACAACGTACAGGGAATTGAAAAAAAGGTCAAGAGCCACCGTGTAGAAGTCATCTATACCAGGGAACACGAAACAGCAGATGAGCGGATTGAAAAGTTGGTGAAGGAAATCAAAAATATCCAGACCCAGGTATACGTGGCAACATCTGACTATACTGAACAGCGTACCATCTTTGCCCAGGGAGCTTTGAGGAAATCTTCCCGGGAGCTGATTACAGAAATCGGAAATATTGAACAAAATATTGAAAAAGACGTAAAAAAACAAAATACTATGAAAACACAAACGAAAATTCCGATAAAAAAAGAGATCCTTGACGTGTTTGAGAAATGGCGAAGAGGGGAAAAGTGAAAAATGGCCTTATTGACGCTGTTTTAACAATTCCTGTATAATATTTCTATATTTACGGTATATCAAATCAGGGGGAATCCTGTGTGAGCATCAGACATGGTGAGAAAGATTTAGAGAATCTGTCGGACGAGGAGATAGTTGAACTCGTTCATAACGGGAATAGTGAAGCACTGGAATACTTGATTCATAAGTACAAAAATTTTGTCCGTGCCAAAGCCCGTACATATTTTTTGATTGGAGCAGACCGTGAAGATATTGTGCAAGAAGGAATGATTGGTTTATACAAAGCTATTCGTGACTATCAGGAGGACAAGCTCTCATCTTTTAAAGCATTTGCCGAGTTATGTGTCACCAGGCAAATCATTACCGCTATTAAAACCGCCACCAGACAAAAACATATTCCGCTCAATTCCTATGTTTCGCTGGACAAGCCAATATATGACGAAGAATCAGACCGTACACTGATGGATGTGCTGACAGGATCAAGAGTAATGGATCCTGAACAATTGATAATCAATCGTGAACGATACGGAGATATGGAATATAAAATGAAGGAGATCTTGAGTGATCTGGAACGCAAAGTGCTGAATCTTTATCTGGATGGGCGTTCCTATCAGGAGATTTCAGATGAACTGAACCGGCATGTAAAATCCATTGATAATGCACTGCAGCGTGTTAAGCGAAAACTGGAACGCTATCTGGAAGTGAATGAGCTGTCCCATTAAAACAGGGATTTGACAGCTTGACAGACAAGTGCTACATTAAGAAAAGTGAAAAAATGTCGAGGAGATCAGTATGCGTAAAAAAGTAGTCTTAGCCTGCACAGAATGTTCCAGCAGAAACTACTCTACAGACAAGGGAGCGAATGCAGCCGGCGGTCGTCTGGAGATTAAAAAATATTGCAAACGGTGCGGAAAGCATACACTTCATCGCGAGACGAAATAAAAATTCTATGGGTACTCGCAAGTTTGGAGGTTCAAAGGATGAATGTTGCCAAGTTTTTTAAAGATGTAACACGTGAAATGAGCAAGGTCAGTTGGCCTAAGGGAAGGGAACTGGTTCGCTATACCATTACGGTTGTTACAACTGTTGCCTTTGTAGCTGTCTTTTTTGCTCTGATAGATTTAGGGATTACCCAGGTTCTAGAACTGTTGTTTGAATAATTGCAGGTAATATATGCTATAATGGTAAATACAAGTTTTTTGATTAAAACCCGTTTTGCGGGTTTTTTCATGCGTTAGGGCCAGATTTTCTTCACCTTTGATGCCGCCTTAAAAAAGGTGTAATAGGGATTATGGATGGGATCTGGTTCTTTTTTGATGAAAGAGTTTTTAGTTTTTTAGAAAAGGGAGGGAAGGGCAGCCATTTGTCCTATGGATATGGAAAAAAGATGGTACGTTGTCCATACTTACTCTGGATACGAAAATAAAGTGAAGACCAATTTGGAAAAACGCGTTGAGTCAATGGGAATGCAGGATAAAATTTTCCGGGTTATTGTTCCGGAAGAGGAACAAACCGAAATTAAAGACGGAAAGCGTAAAACTTCTATGAAAAAAGTATTCCCTGGCTATGTTCTGGCGGAGATGATCATGACGGATGATTCCTGGTATGTGGTTCGGAATACGCCTGGAGTGACAGGCTTTGTAGGTTCTACAGGTTCCGGATCCAAGCCTACCCCTCTCTTGCCTGAAGAAGTCGACGCTATTTTGAAGCGGATGGGTGTAGATGAACCTGCAGCCAGTGTTGATTTTGAAATTAAAGAAAGTGTGAAAGTGACAGACGGTCCATTCGCAAACTTTACTGGCACAATCGAGCATATTGATGTGGACAAACAGAAGGTGAAAGTGCACGTTAATATGTTTGGCCGGGAAACTCCAGTGGAATTAGATTTTTCACAGATTGAAAAATTATAAGTTGTCTCTTGAAATTTATAGTTAAACATGCTAAAATTTTTTTGTTCTCTATGGCCTCGAGGTAAAGAGGCATGAATGCTGAGTGGGAGGGGACAGATCCCCAATTACCACATCACGGACTTAAGGAGGTGTGTCTCGTGGCTAAAAAAGTTGTTAATGTAGTGAAATTGCAAATTCCTGCAGGTAAAGCAAACCCTGCACCGCCAGTTGGTCCTGCACTTGGTCAGGCAGGTATTAACATCATGGGTTTCTGTAAGGAATTTAATGCACGTACACAAGATCAGGCTGGTATGATTATTCCTGTTGAAATTACGGTTTATGAAGACCGTTCATTTACATTCGTAACCAAAACTCCGCCTGCTGCCGTTCTATTGAAAAAAGCAGCTGGCATTGAATCAGGATCAGGTGAACCGAACCGCAATAAGGTGGCAACCATCAAGCGTGATAAAGTGCGTGAAATTGCGGAAATGAAAATGCCTGACTTAAACGCTGCAGACGTGGAAGCAGCTATGCGCATGGTAGAAGGTACAGCGCGTAGTATGGGAATTGTAGTAGAAGACTAATCCCACATGCAGTATTGCCTAGTGTTGTGCGAGAAGGTTGCGAGGATGGGGAACCATTTCGCAACCTTTATTAGTGGGAGGTTCAGCCGTTAAAACCACATTTGAGGAGGAAATGAAAATGGCTAAGAAAGGCAAAAAGTATTTAGAAGCTTTAAAATTAATTGACCGTACGAAGGCTTATGACATCAAAGAAGCAATTGAACTGGTAAAAAAGACAGCTACAGCTTCATTCGATGAAACTGTTGATGCTGCATTCCGTCTGGGTGTAGACCCTAAGAAAGCAGACCAGCAAATCCGCGGAGCTATGGTTCTTCCGCACGGAACTGGTAAAACACAAAAAGTACTGGTTTTCGCTAAAGGTGATAAAGCCAAAGAAGCTGAAGCAGCAGGAGCAGATTATGTTGGTGAACAGGACCTGATTAACAAAATCAATCAGGGATGGTTTGATTTTGATGTAGTTGTAGCTACACCAGACATGATGGCGGAAGTTGGTAAATTAGGACGAGTGCTCGGACCTAAAGGTTTAATGCCAAACCCTAAGACTGGTACGGTAACATTTGAAGTAGAAAAAGCTGTAAAAGAAATTAAAGCTGGTAAAATCGAATACCGTGTAGATAAATCTGGTAACATTCACGTTCCGATCGGAAAAGTATCATTTGATGATCAAAAACTTGTAGAGAACTTTGAAGCGCTTGTAGAAACTCTTGTAAAAGCTAAGCCGCAATCTTCTAAAGGTACCTATATGCGCAATGTAGCCATTTCATCTACTATGGGACCTGGTATCCGGGTAGATGTTTCTGGATATGTTCGCAAATAAAAATTGACTTTAGTTCTGGAGTTCGTTATAATAGCTCTGGTTAAATAAGAATACTTGCATTATACCGTAGACAGTAGGTGCGATTCATTCGCTTAATTTCCTACCGAGGTATACGAGTCGGAAATCAACTGCATGGTTTATGCTGTGCAGGTTTACGATACGTGCCTCCATGTCTATGGAGGCACTTTTTTTATGGATTTTCGCACCGGCGGTATAGTGAAGGGAACAGGAGGTGGAATTGATGAGCAGAACGATTGAACACAAAAAACAGATCGTAGCTGAAATCGCAGAAAAATTACAGAACAGCAAGTCAACCATTCTTGTTGACTACCGTGGCCTGAATGTTGAAGAAGTGACTGAACTTCGTAAACAGCTTCGTGAAGCGGGAGTGGATTTTAAAGTATACAAAAATACGATGACTCGCCGCGCGACTGAGCAGGCTGACTTAACCGAGCTGAACGAAATCCTTACTGGACCGACTGCCATTGCGTTCAGTAACGAAGATGTAGTTGCTCCTGCAAAAGTTTTAAACAACTTTGCAAAGGATCACGATGCGCTTGAAATTAAGGGTGGCGTTATTGAAGGAAATGTCGCTTCTCTTGAACAGATTAAAGAGCTTGCAGATCTTCCATCTTACGAAGGTTTGCTGTCTATGTTGCTCAGCGTGCTACAAGCTCCTGTACGCAACTTCGCATATGCTACAAAAGCAATTGCCGATCAAAAAGAAGAAGCAGGTGCTTAATCGCCTGATTTTGAACGTTTAACAAAACAAAATACTTGAGGAGGAATTAACATGACTAAAGAACAAATTATTGATGCTCTTAAAGAGATGACTGTTCTTGAATTAAATGACCTTGTTAAAGCAATTGAAGAAGAATTTGGTGTAACTGCTGCGGCTCCTGTTGCTGTTGCAGGCGGAGCAGCTGGCGGAGATGCTGCTGAAGAAAAATCTGAATTTGACGTAGTACTTACTGACGCAGGAAGCTCTAAAATTAAAGTTGTTAAAGCTGTACGCGAAATCACTGGTCTTGGCCTGAAAGATGCAAAAGAATTAGTTGATAACGCTCCAAAACCAGTTAAAGAAGGCGTTGCAAAAGAAGAAGCTGAAGAACTTAAAGCTAAACTTGAAGAAGCAGGCGCTTCTGTTGAATTGAAGTAAGAATGTTGAACACGATCTAGTAAAGCTCGCTGGTTACCGGCGGGCTTTGCTTTTTATATCATAGAAAAAAGAACCATCGCTACGTAAAACTTCTATCAGCTATCCCCACCTGCTGTGAATGCAAGGAAATAAAATTGACAGAAGAGATTTTGGAAGGTGTTAGAATGGAACATTATTATTCAAAAGAGCCATCGTCTAAAAGTGAACCGGTAACGTGGAAAGAACGGCTTCGAGGATATGAGTTTGTTTTCACTTCTGATCATGGTGTTTTTTCAAAAGGGAAAGTAGACTTTGGTTCGAAAACGTTAATTGAACAGTTTCAAGAGCCGGAAATTGACGGCCCTGTATTAGATGCAGGCTGCGGATATGGTCCTATCGGAATATCACTGGCAAAAGCCTATTCTTCCCGCCACGTCTATATGGTGGATGTCAACCAGAGGGCGCTGGAACTTGCCGAAAAAAATGCGGCTGATAATGACATACGCAATGTCACCATCATGGAAAGTGATTTGTTCACGGGGTTAACAGGGGAAAAATTTGCAGCCATTGTTTCCAATCCGCCAGTACGAGCCGGGAAAAAGGTTGTTCACCGGCTGCTTGAGGACAGTTATCAGGCCTTATTGCCCGGGGGAGAACTATGGATTGTACTGCAAAAAAAGCAGGGAGCACCTTCCGCCCAGAAAAAGCTTGATGAAATCTTTGGTCATGCCGATATAAGAAAAAGAAACAAAGGCTATTACATCATTGTTGCAAAAAAGTTTGACTCAGACTCCTAGCTATGCTAATATTGAAAAATGCCAATATCTAAAAACTCTTGTCAAGGGGAAATTTTCATGGCATGTGATGTATATTTCACCTCTGTTATGGGATATAATGGTAAAACTGAGAATGAACAATGATGAGCGGTTTTCTTTGTAAAACCCTTTTTCTTTTTGTCTAACGTTAGAGAGAATGAAAATAGGATATGCCATTCGTTTTATAGGGCTGAATCTGCCATGGACAGGATTCCTATTTCCTGTATGTGGATTGAGTGCCTTCCGCAGCTTATGCCAGCCGTAATCTCCGCCTGAACCACGGAGGTAAACGGATGGTTTAAGTGATATAAAACGAATGTAACATATACATGCTTATGTGGGTGAAAGGCCCGCATAATCTATGTTCGGCATGCCCTTTTTTGCCGAACCGTTTGTTTTTAAACTATGTTTGTTTGAGGGGTGAATCAGTTGACAGGTCAACTAGTTCAATATGGTCGACACCGCCAACGCAGAAGTTACGCGCGTATTAGTGAAGTTCTGGAATTACCTAACTTAATTGAAATTCAAACCGCTTCATATGATTGGTTCCTCGAAGAAGGTTTGAGAGAGATGTTTCAGGACATTTCCCCGATTGAAGACTTCACCGGCAATCTTTCATTAGAGTTTGTAGATTACAGTCTGGGTGAGCCAAAGTACCCGGTAGACGAATCAAAAGAGAGAGACGTCACGTATTCAGCTCCTCTTCGCGTGAAGGTACGTTTGCTGAATAAGGAAACAGGGGAAGTAAAAGAACAGGAAGTGTTTATGGGAGACTTCCCACTAATGACGGAAACAGGCACCTTTATTATTAATGGTGCAGAACGTGTCATTGTATCACAGCTTGTACGTTCTCCAAGTGTGTATTACAGCGAAAAGATGGATAAAAACGGAAAAAAAGGTTTCACAGCAACGGTTATTCCAAACCGTGGTGCCTGGCTTGAATATGAAACCGATGCGAAAGACGTTGTACATGTTCGGATTGACCGTACAAGGAAGCTTCCGATTACTGTATTGCTCCGTGCACTTGGATTCGGTACAGATGAAGAAATTATTGAACTGATCGGTGATAATCAGTACTTGAAAAATACATTAGAAAAAGATAACACAGAGAACAGCGAGAAAGCACTATTGGAAATTTATGAACGTTTGCGTCCGGGAGAGCCCCCGACAGTTGAAAATGCTAAAAGCTTGCTGATCTCTCGTTTCTTTGATCCTAAACGATATGATCTGGCCCATGTTGGCCGTTACAAAATTAATAAAAAACTCCATATTAAAAACCGTCTGTTTAACCAGGTTCTTGCAGAAACGGTTGTGGATGAAGATACTGGTGAGGTAATTGCACGCAAAGGCGATAAAATTGACCGCCGACTGCTCAATAAGCTATTGCCTTATCTTGAAAAAGAAGAAAGCAAAATGGGTGAACGGATTTTAGAGCCCCATGAGGGTGTTCTAGATGACCCGGTTAAAATCCAGTCCATTAAAATTTACGATCCAACTGATCCAGAAGGTGAAAATACCTTAAATGTAATCGGCAATGCCCAGGTGGAAGACGGTGTGAAAAACATTACACCAGCCGATATCATTGCTTCCATCAGCTACTTCTTCAACCTGTTGCATGAAGTAGGTGACACCGATGATATTGACCACCTTGGAAACCGCCGTCTTCGTTCCGTTGGCGAATTGCTGCAAAACCAGTTCCGGATTGGATTATCCAGAATGGAGCGTGTGGTACGTGAGAGAATGTCCATTCAGGATACAAGTGCCATTACACCGCAGCAGCTGATTAACATTCGGCCGGTTATTGCATCGATTAAAGAGTTTTTCGGCAGCTCTCAGCTGTCGCAGTTCATGGACCAGACAAACCCGCTGGCGGAGCTGACCCATAAGCGGAGGTTGTCTGCTCTTGGTCCGGGAGGTCTGACACGTGAGCGTGCTGGCTTTGAGGTTCGTGACGTTCACTACTCCCACTATGGACGTATGTGTCCAATTGAGACACCAGAGGGTCCAAACATCGGTTTGATCAACTCATTATCTACGTTTGCGAAGGTCAATAAATTTGGATTTATTGAAACGCCGTATCGCCGTGTAGATCCGGATACAGGCAGAGTAACAGAGCACATTGATTATCTGACTGCTGACGAAGAGGATAATTACGTTGTTGCTCAGGCCAACGCACGATTGGATGATGAAGGGAACTTCATTGATGAAGAAGTTATCGCCCGTTTCCGCGGTGAAAATATTGTCGTTCCGCGTGATCGTGTGGACTATATGGACGTATCGCCAAAGCAGGTTGTATCAGCAGCTACAGCTTGTATCCCATTCCTTGAGAACGATGACTCTAACCGTGCATTAATGGGTGCGAACATGCAGCGTCAGGCAGTGCCTCTCATGCAGCCGGAAGCGCCAATTGTCGGAACAGGAATGGAGTATGTATCAGGTAAGGACTCAGGTGCAGCAGTTATTTGTAAGCATGAAGGAATTGTAGAACGGGTAGAGGCGAAAGAGGTTCTTGTCCGTCGTGTGGCTGAAGTTGACGGAAAAGAAGTCAAAGGTGATCTGGACCGTTACCGCCTTCAGAAGTTTGTCCGTTCAAACCAGGGTACTTGCTACAACCAGCGCCCAATTGTTGAAAAGGGCGAGCGGGTGAAAAAGGGAGATATTCTCGCTGACGGTCCTTCCATGGAACAGGGAGAACTGGCCCTTGGCCGAAACGTTCTCGTGGCCTTCATGACATGGGACGGATATAACTTTGAGGACGCTATTATCATGAGTGAGCGTCTCGTTAAGGACGATGTGTATACATCTATTCACATAGAAGAATTTGAATCCGAAGCACGTGATACGAAATTAGGTCCTGAAGAGATTACCCGTGATATTCCAAATGTGGGAGAAGAAGCGTTGAAGAACCTCGATGAACGGGGAATTGTCAGAATCGGTGCAGAAGTTTCTGACGGGGACCTGCTCGTAGGAAAAGTAACGCCAAAGGGTGTGACAGAACTAACGGCTGAAGAACGTCTGCTTCACGCGATCTTTGGTGAAAAAGCACGGGAAGTTCGTGATACATCCTTGCGTGTCCCACATGGCGGAGGCGGAATTGTACTTGACGTGAAAGTATTTAAGCGTGAAGACGGAGATGAGCTTCCTCCAGGTGTGAATCAGCTTGTACGTGTTTACATCGTTCAGAAGCGTAAGATTTCTGAAGGAGATAAGATGGCAGGGCGACACGGTAACAAAGGTGTTATCTCCAGAATCCTGCCAGAAGAGGATATGCCGTTCCTTCCAGATGGAACACCAGTGGATATCATGTTAAACCCACTTGGCGTGCCATCCCGTATGAATATTGGTCAGGTGCTGGAACTTCACCTTGGTATGGCAGCCAGACAGCTGGGCATCCACGTTGCATCTCCAGTATTTGACGGTGCTGATGAAGATGATGTCTGGAACACATTGGAAGAGGCAGGTTTAGCGCGTGATGCGAAAACCGTCCTATATGACGGCCGCACAGGTGAACCATTCGATAACCGTGTATCTGTCGGTGTCATGTATATGCTTAAACTGGCCCATATGGTTGACGACAAGCTGCACGCACGTTCAACCGGACCGTACTCACTTGTAACTCAGCAGCCTCTTGGAGGTAAAGCGCAGTTTGGTGGTCAGCGCTTTGGTGAGATGGAGGTTTGGGCACTTGAAGCATACGGTGCTGCTTATACATTGCAGGAGTTATTGACCGTGAAATCGGATGATGTTGTCGGCCGCGTGAAAACATATGAGGCCATTGTTAAGGGCGAAAATGTACCTGAACCTGGAGTACCTGAATCATTCAAAGTATTGATTAAAGAGCTTCAGAGTCTGGGTATGGATGTCAAAATCCTTTCAAGCGATGAAACGGAAATTGAAATGCGCGATATCGAAGAAGAAGATCAGCCGGCTGAACAGCTCGATGTCAAAGTAGAAAGCCCAAAGAGTGTCACTAAGTAACGGGAATCGGTTAAACCAGCATTAAAAGGGAGGTAGGCCCCTTGCTAGATGTAAATAACTTTGAATTTATGAAAATCGGTTTAGCTTCACCGGACAAAATTCGCTCCTGGTCATACGGTGAAGTGAAAAAACCAGAAACCATCAACTATCGGACATTAAAACCTGAAAAAGACGGTTTGTTCTGTGAACGAATTTTTGGTCCTACTAAGGACTGGGAATGTCACTGCGGAAAATACAAACGGGTTCGCTACAAAGGTGTCGTTTGTGACCGCTGTGGCGTTGAGGTAACGAAATCTAAAGTAAGAAGGGAACGCATGGGGCATATTGAACTCGCTGCCCCTGTTTCCCACATCTGGTATTTCAAAGGCATTCCAAGCCGTATGGGACTCGTGCTCGATATGTCCCCGCGTGCGCTGGAAGAAGTCATTTATTTTGCTGCCTATGTTGTAACAGACCCGGGTGATACACCTTTAGAAAAGAAGCAGCTTTTGTCTGAGAAGGAATACCGTTCCTATCGGGAAAAATACGGACAATCATTCAAAGCGCAAATGGGTGCAGAAGCCATTCGCAAACTTCTGAAGGACATTGATTTAGACAAAGAAGTTGATACATTAAAAGAAGAACTGAAAACAGCTCAGGGACAGCGCCGCACCCGTGCGATTAAGCGCCTTGAAGTACTGGAAGCATTCCGTCATTCAGGAAACGATCCTTCCTGGATGATTTTAGACGTACTTCCGGTTATCCCGCCGGAATTGCGTCCGATGGTGCAGCTGGACGGCGGACGTTTTGCTACTTCCGATTTGAACGATCTATATCGCCGGGTTATCAACCGAAACAATCGTTTAAAACGTCTTCTTGACCTTGGAGCACCTAGCATCATTGTTCAAAATGAAAAAAGAATGCTCCAGGAAGCTGTAGATGCTTTAATCGATAACGGGCGCCGTGGCCGTCCTGTAACAGGACCAGGAAACCGTCCGCTGAAATCCCTGTCTCACATGCTGAAAGGTAAGCAGGGACGTTTCCGTCAAAACTTGCTTGGTAAACGTGTAGACTATTCCGGCCGTTCGGTTATTGTAGTTGGACCAAACCTGAAAATGTATCAGTGCGGTCTTCCAAAGGAAATGGCGCTGGAACTGTTCAAGCCATTTGTTATGAAAGAACTGGTTGATCGCGGCCTTGCCCATAACATTAAGTCAGCAAAACGAAAAATTGAACGGGTGCATCCGGAAGTATGGGGCGTGTTAGAGGATGTAATCAAAGAGCATCCAGTACTATTAAACCGTGCTCCAACCCTGCACCGTCTCGGTATTCAGGCTTTTGAACCAACTCTCGTGGAAGGTCGTGCGATTCGATTGCATCCGCTAGTATGTACCGCTTACAATGCGGACTTTGATGGTGACCAGATGGCGGTTCACGTACCGCTGTCAGCGGAAGCACAGGCAGAAGCACGAATTTTAATGCTTGCTGCTCAAAACATCCTGAATCCTAAAGACGGTAAACCGGTTGTTACACCATCACAGGACATGGTACTAGGAAACTATTACCTGACCCTTGAGCGTAAAGGTGCGATCGGCGAGGGAATGGTATTCAAAGATACCAATGAAGCCCTCATTGCTTATCAGAATGGCTATGTCCATCTTCATACACGAATTGCGGTTGATGCAGGCTCATTAAATAATGAGACATTTACGGAAGAGCAGAACAATATGCTGCTGCTCACAACCGTTGGTAAGCTGATCTTTAATGAGATGCTGCCAAACTCATTCCCGTACATCAACGAGCCGACAGCTGAAAATTTGGAACATAAAACTCCGGAGAAATATTTTGTTCCAAAAGACACGAACGTCAAAGAAGAGCTTGAAAAACGCGAACTGATTTCGCCGTTTAAGAAAGGCATTCTTGGAGACATCATTGCGGAAGTATTCAAGCGCTTTAAGATCACAGAAACATCGAAAATGCTTGACCGCATGAAAGACCTTGGATTTAAGTATTCTACCAAAGCTGGTATTACCATTGGTATTTCAGATATTGTGGTATTGCCGGAGAAACAGGAAATTCTGGAAAAAGCTCAGACTAAAATTGATAAAGTTATGAAACAATTCCGCCGCGGTCTGATTACAGAAGAAGAACGTTATGACCGTGTCATCAGCACCTGGACAGAAGCTAAAGATGAAATTCAGGATAAGCTGATGAACTCTCTGGATCCACACAACCCAATCTTTATGATGAGTGATTCTGGTGCACGGGGTAACGCATCAAACTTTACGCAGCTTGCAGGTATGCGTGGTCTGATGGCGAACCCGGCTGGACGTATCATTGAACTTCCGATTAAATCCAGCTTCCGTGAGGGTCTGACCGTTCTGGAATACTTTATTTCCACTCACGGTGCGCGTAAAGGTCTGGCGGATACAGCGCTGAAGACAGCGGACTCAGGTTATCTGACCCGCCGTCTTGTGGATGTTGCACAGGATGTCATTGTGCGTGAAGATGACTGCGGTACAGATCGGGGAATGACGGTTCGGGCGTTAAGAGACGGAAACGAGGAAATCGTACCATTGTACGATCGACTGGTTGGACGTACAGCCTTCAGAACCATTCGCCACCCTGAAACAGGCGAGACCATTGTTCAGCGGAACGAAATGATTTCCGAAGACCAGGCAAAAGAAATTATCGAGTCTGGAATTGAAGAAGTTGAAATTCGCTCTGTCTTTACGTGTAACACCCGCCACGGGGTATGTAAAAAGTGTTACGGCCGAAATCTGGCAATCGGCGATGAGGTTGAAGTTGGCGAAGCCGTTGGTATTATCGCCGCACAATCGATCGGTGAGCCGGGTACACAGCTTACGATGCGTACCTTCCACACAGGTGGGGTAGCGGGAGACGACATCACACAGGGTCTGCCGCGTATTCAGGAGCTGTTTGAAGCACGTAACCCGAAAGGTCAGGCTGTCATCAGTGAAATCTTTGGAACAATCGAAGAAATTAATGAACTGAAAGATAAAGTTGAGATTGTTGTGCAGGGTGATGTGGAGAAGCGCTCATATACTGCACCGCTCAGCGCAAGGCTCAAAGTTTCCGTCGGCGATTCTGTTATTGCCGGACAGGAAATTACAGAGGGTTCTGTCGATCCGAAAGACCTGCTCAAAGTACAGGGAGTGGAAGGCGTACAGGAATACCTGCTGCGTGAAGTGCAAAAAGTTTATCGTATGCAGGGGGTTGAAATCAGCGACAAGCACATTGAAGTTATGGTACGTCAGATGCTCCGTAAAGTGCGTGTGTTTGATGCAGGAGATACGGATGTACTGCCAGGATCCCTGCTTGAGATTTTCCAATTCAAAGATGCCAATAAAAAGGCCTTGCAGGAAGGGAAACAGCCTGCTGTGGGACGTCCGGTTATTCTGGGTATTACAAAAGCATCCCTTGAAACGGATTCATTCCTATCAGCAGCTTCCTTCCAGGAAACAACAAGGGTACTTACCGATGCAGCGATTAAAGGTAAGACCGATGAGTTACTCGGCTTGAAAGAAAATGTCATTATCGGTAAGCTGGTGCCTGCAGGAACAGGTATGAACCGCTACCGCAGACTAGATGTTCTGAAAAACGAAGCTGAAGAAGTCAGTGAAGAAAGCCGGGAAGAAATTGCAACACAATAACCCATAATAATCAGGGGAAATCGGAAGCACCTTGAATTTTTAAAAATATCGTTGACATGAACAAATGAGAAGTGATAATATATTCAAGGTGCTTCCATTTAACCTTGTTACTTTGGAGGATATGCCATGTCTTATGAAAAAGTAGCACAGGCTAAATCCAGGATTATCATAGGAACCAAACAGTCCATAAAAGCTATGAAAAATGGCGAAGTGAAAGAAGTTATAATAGCAGAGGACGCAGACCGACACGTAACAGATAAAGTGATTCGGGTTGCAGATCAGCAAAACATCCCAGTATCCCGTGTCGATTCCATGAAAAAACTGGGAAAGACATGTGGTATTGATGTTGGTGCAGCGACTGTTGCCATTAAACACTAAAGCTTTGGCGATTAATTTCGTCAAAACTTTGTTTTTTGCATTTTTATGAACCACCTGGATGTGTGGTATTACAACTGGAGATGAAAGGAGGAAACAACATATGCCTACTATTAACCAGCTTGTACGCAAAGGGCGTAAAAGCAAAACAAGAAAATCTGACTCACCTGCTTTGAACAAAGGATACAACAGCTTCAAAAAATCTTTAACGGACAATCCATCACCACAAAAGCGCGGTGTATGTACTCGTGTTGGAACAATGACACCTAAGAAACCAAACTCAGCGCTTCGTAAATATGCTCGTGTTCGTCTGACAAATGGTATTGAAGTGACTGCCTATATTCCTGGTATTGGTCACAACCTGCAGGAGCACAGCGTAGTTTTAATCCGTGGTGGACGTGTTAAGGACTTACCGGGTGTACGTTACCACATCGTTCGCGGTGCCCTTGATACTGCAGGAGTTGAAGACCGCAAACAGGGCCGTTCTAAATACGGAACAAAAAAACCTAAAAATTAATAGAAGCTGAAGTTCATGAATGACATCCACGATAATTTTGAAAGGAGGGTGACTTATGCCTCGTAAAGGTCCAGTAGCTAAACGTGATGTATTACCTGATCCAATTTACAATTCTAAGCTTGTAACTCGCTTGATTAACCAGATTATGGTTGATGGTAAGAGAGGTAAAGCCCAAAAAATCCTATATAATGCGTTTGAATTAGTTCAAGAACGTACAGGAAAAGAACCTATGGAAGTTTTTGAACAAGCATTAAAAAATGTAATGCCTGTACTTGAAGTTCGCGCTCGCCGTGTAGGGGGTTCCAACTATCAGGTGCCGGTAGAAGTCCGTCCGGAACGCCGTCAGGCACTGGGACTTCGCTGGATTGTGAACTATTCACGTCTTCGTGGTGAAAAAACCATGGAAGAACGTCTTGCTAACGAAATTATTGATGCTGCGAACAATACAGGTGCTGCTGTTAAGAAGCGTGAAGATACGCATAAAATGGCAGAAGCCAACAAAGCATTTGCTCATTATCGCTGGTAATCAGATTCTTACATCTTTTAAACTACATTTCAGGAAGGAGAAAGTTGCATGACTAGAGAGTTCTCCTTAGACAAATACCGTAATATCGGGATTATGGCACACATTGATGCCGGTAAAACAACAACTACCGAGCGTATTTTGTTCTATACAGGACGTATCCATAAAATTGGAGAAACTCACGAAGGTGCTTCCCAGATGGACTGGATGGAGCAGGAGCAGGAACGCGGAATCACGATTACTTCTGCGGCAACTACTGCTCAGTGGAAGGGCCATCGTATTAACATTATCGATACACCTGGACACGTAGACTTCACCGTTGAGGTTGAACGTTCATTGCGTGTACTTGACGGTTCAGTTGCCGTACTTGATGCTCAATCCGGGGTAGAACCACAAACCGAAACCGTATGGCGTCAGGCAACTACCTATGGTGTACCTCGTATTGTATTTGTAAACAAAATGGACAAAATCGGAGCTGACTTCCTCTACTCCGTAAGCACGTTGCATGATCGCCTTGGTGCGAATGCACACCCTATCCAGCTTCCAATCGGTGCTGAAGATGAATTCGAAGGCATCATTGACCTGGTAGAAATGGAAGCTTACTACTATACAGATGATTTAGGAACTCGCACAGAGTCCCGTCCAATCCCTGATGACTATAAAGATCAGGCAGAAGAGTACCGTGCGAAGCTTGTAGAAGCAGTTGCAGAACTAGACGAAGAACTCATGATGAAGTACCTTGAAGGTGAAGAAATCTCTAAAGAAGAGTTAAAAGCTGCCATTCGTCAGGCAACTTGTAATGTAGAATTTTATCCTGTGCTTTGCGGTTCTGCGTTTAAAAACAAAGGTGTACAGCTGATGCTGGATGCTGTTGTTGATTATCTTCCAGCTCCAACTGATGTACCAAACATTAAAGGGATCATTCCTGATACGGAAGAAGAAGTAGAACGCAAATCAAGCGATGATGAGCCATTCTCTGCTCTTGCGTTTAAAGTAATGACTGACCCTTATGTAGGTAAGCTTACATTCTTCCGTGTATATTCAGGTACCCTTGATGCAGGATCTTATGTTAAGAACTCAACAAAAGATAAGCGTGAACGTGTAGGACGTATCCTGCAAATGCACGCAAATCACCGTGAAGAGATTTCCCGCGTTTATGCAGGTGATATTGCTGCTGCAGTAGGATTGAAAGATACAGCTACAGGGGATACACTATGTGATGACAAACACCCTGTAATTCTTGAATCTATGGAGTTCCCTGAGCCAGTTATTGAAGTGGCTATTGAGCCAAAATCAAAAGCTGACCAGGATAAAATGGGAGTAGCCCTTGCCAAGCTTGCAGAAGAAGACCCAACATTCAGAACTGAAACAAACCCTGAAACAGGTCAGACGATTATTGCAGGTATGGGTGAGCTGCACCTTGATATTATCGTAGACCGTCTAAAACGCGAATTTAAAGTGGAAGCCAACATTGGTGCACCACAGGTTGCTTACCGTGAAACATTCCGTGAAACTGCAGAAGTTGAAGGTAAGTTTGTCCGCCAGTCTGGTGGTCGCGGTCAATACGGTCACGTTTGGATTCGCTTTGAGCCAAACGAAGAAGGTGCAGGATTCGAATTCCATGACGCCATCGTTGGTGGTGTAGTACCTCGTGAATACATTCCAGCTGTTAAAGCAGGTCTGGAAGAAGCTATGGAAAACGGGGTGCTTGCAGGATATCCGCTTATTGACGTAAAAGCTACTCTATATGATGGTTCTTACCACGATGTAGACTCAAGTGAAACAGCATTTAAAGTTGCTGCTTCCCTTGCACTGAGAGAAGCAAAGAACAAATGTAAACCAGTTTTACTTGAGCCTATGATGAAAGTGGAAGTAGTAGTACCTGAAGATTACATGGGTGACGTCATGGGTGACATCACTTCCCGCCGCGGACGTGTAGAAGGTATGGGTTCACGCGGTAATGCATCAGTGGTTAATGCATTCGTTCCACTGTCTGAAATGTTTGGTTACGCTACTTCATTGCGTTCAAACACACAAGGACGCGGAACATACACCATGCACTTTGACCACTATGAAGAAGTGCCTAAGAATATTGCAGAAGAGATTATTAAGAAAAATAGCGGACAATAATTTGATTTTTACAATCACATCGTTTATAACTCTTTGTAGTAGACTCGGAAGCAATTCATCTGGTTGCTTCCGGTCACAATATAAATTTTAAAATCCATAAGTCATTAATTCTTTAAAAGGAGGAAATATAAATGTCAAAAGAAAAATTTGATCGTTCCAAACCGCATGTTAACATCGGTACAATTGGACACGTTGACCATGGTAAAACTACTTTAACTGCAGCAATCACTCACGTACTTCACAAAAAATCTGGTAAAGGTACTGCGATGGCATACGACCAGATCGACGGTGCTCCAGAAGAGCGTGAGCGCGGTATTACTATCGCAACTGCACACGTTGAGTATGAAACTGACAACCGTCACTATGCACACGTTGACTGCCCAGGACACGCTGACTACGTTAAAAACATGATCACTGGTGCAGCTCAAATGGACGGTGCAATCCTTGTTGTATCTGCAGCTGATGGCCCAATGCCACAGACTCGCGAACACATTCTTCTTTCTCGTCAGGTAGGTGTACCTGCGATCGTAGTATTCTTAAACAAAACGGATATGGTTGATGACGAAGAGCTTCTAGAACTAGTAGAAATGGAAGTTCGTGACCTTCTTTCTGAATATGATTTCCCTGGTGACGATGTACCAGTAGTTAAAGGTTCTGCTCTTAAAGCTCTTGAAGGTGACGCAGACTATGAAAATGCTATCCTTGAGCTGATGGAAGCAGTAGACGAGTACATCCCAACACCAGACCGTGACACTGACAAGCCATTCATGATGCCAGTTGAGGACGTATTCTCTATCACTGGTCGTGGTACAGTTGCAACTGGTCGTGTTGAGCGCGGTCAAATCAAAGTTGGTGACGAAGTAGAAATCATCGGTCTTGCTGATGAAGCTCAAAAAACTACTGTTACTGGAGTAGAAATGTTCCGTAAGCTTCTTGACTATGCAGAAGCTGGAGACAATATCGGTGCGCTGCTTCGCGGTATTTCCCGTGAAGAAGTTAAGCGTGGTCAGGTGCTAGCTGCTCCTGGAACGATTACTCCACACACTAAGTTTAAAGCAGAAGTTTACGTTCTGTCTAAAGAAGAAGGTGGACGTCATACTCCATTCTTCTCTAACTACCGTCCACAGTTCTACTTCCGTACAACTGACGTAACTGGTGTTATCACTCTTCCTGAAGGTGTAGAAATGGTAATGCCTGGAGACAACGTTGAAATGACAGTAGAACTTATCTCTCCTATCGCGATTGAGGACGGAACTAAGTTCTCTATTCGTGAAGGTGGACGTACTGTAGGCGCTGGCGTTGTATCTTCTATCATTGAGTAATATAAGATAAATTAAAAAAGCAGGCAGCTTTTTATAAAGCTGCCTGCTTTTTTTATCTCTTCATTTAATGAAAATATTAATAAAAAAAGTAAATAATGGGAACGTTTAGCCCGATATATTCGTATGTAAAAACGACAAAACAGGAGAGGAGAAAATAATATGAAATACTTTTTGGAAAAATCATTGTATTTATTTTTAGCTGTATTGTTGTCATTGTCGGGTTTCGTTTCAAACGTATCCGCAGAAGAATCAGCAAAATCTCTTTACTTAAAAGCTGAAGCTAATACACTAGCGGAAATCTGGGATAGAATAGAGGCCTACAGTGGAGACAGCATAGAATTGCAGGACCGTTTGCTTCAGGAAGCTTATGAATCTGAATCGACAATAAATGTCAGCTTTGATGTTCAGGGAAAAATGGTGGAACCGTATCAATTGCAGCTGATGATAGCTAAAAATTTTTTGTCAGATTTAACTTTTAAAATCAGCTCTAAAGTAGATCCGGACACAAACAAACTTGCAGGCAACGTAAATCTATATTTAGATGAAACTAATATCGGCAATATAGAATTGTACCAGGACGAAGAAAATATGGCTTTAAAAATACCTGTACTATACCCTGATTATTTTCTTGCAGGAAATGAAGACCTTTCAGCATTTTTAAATACAGAAAGTGGTATTGAGCCGATGAGCGATGAAATAACGGGGACTGAAGACAATTCAGTTAAGACATACAACTCAACTGTTCCTGTTTTTCCGAATATAGTTGAATACAACCAAACAACATGGTCTTATGCACAGCTCAAAGAAATTGGGCTTGACTATTTGAATTTAATGAAGGAACAATTACGGGAAGATCAATTCAAACTTGACCGGAATGCAAACTTTAATGGAAATAAATATGATAAAGTATCCATCCATATAAGCGAAAAAGAAGCGAAACAAATGTTTAAGGTTTTGCTCGAAAAATTAAAAGACGATGAGCGAATCTGGAATGTTTTATATAAGCAGATGGAACTGCAAGGTGTAGCTGTTGAACAGGAACAGGCTATGATTGAAAATGGATTGATGGAAGCAATCGTTCAAGTGGAAAATCTGAATATTCCTGAAGGGATAATGATTGAAGCTTATATTAAAGATAACATAGTAGTTCATGAGACTATACAAATTGCATTTGCTGATGAGACTGGAGAAAAAATCTATCTAGATCTGACCAGTAATTATGAAAAAGAAGATAATAGTCAATACGCTTTAACATCCTCTATTGAAATTCATGATGGTCAGGATAATGGCCGAGTAAGTTTATTATATAAAGAAAAAGGTTTACCAGAGGGCGATGATATGAGAGTCAATCATTTATATCAAATGATTGTAGATGGAGAAAGTGATGAAGATTCTTTTAATGCTGGTCTAAATGTTTCCACGCTTTATTCAGATGAATGGTCAAAATCAACATTTGAATTAAATTTAGCAGAAATCCCACAGGAAGCCGACAAGTTACCGGAGATTAAAGGGTATATCAATAAAAAACTGATGAAATTTTCTCAAAACCAATATCATCAAACTACTGAATTTGGTATTGATGTTTATATGGCTGATAGTGAAGAAATTGATTTCGATGGAACTCTGGAATATTCCCTGGACGAAACAATACATTTTACAGATGAACTTCAATTCCCTGACATACAAGATGGGGAAAATGCCGTTAATCCATTGACAGCTTCTCCGGAGAAACTCGAGGAAATTGGGCTCGAGATTCAGAAAAACGCCATGAAATACTTTGAAACGTTTATGTATTTATATGGTGAAAAATATTTCTTCTTATATTAACTAACAAGAGAAGCTCTTGGAAAAATTCCTGAACAGGAAACCATATAAGAAGTCAAGAGATGCCTATTATTTCTGCGCAAAGCGGTTAAGACAGGAGACTCACAGGACAAATTTTCCTGAAGAGCCTCCGGACACGCTTTGTTAGAGAAGGTATTTCTTGGCTTTTTTTATAATTGCTATTCAGGGTATCGGGGAGATCTTTTTTTAAAGGTTTAAATCCTTCACTTACTTTCAATAATGTATGAATAAGAATAACTCAAAAAGTGATGATTTTCCCTGATGAGAGGAGCCCTTGAAATCTATAAAATAAGTATGTATAATACTTTGCGTGCAATTTTTTTATTGAAGTAAATAAAGGTTGCATTCAGCATTATTCTTCATTATAATGAGTAATGTTGGGCATTTTAGGCGATGATGCGGAAGGTTGCTGACACACCCGGCCCCTTTGCCATGGCGGGGTAGTCAGGAAATTTTCGCGGAGAATGTCTGTTTTTAAAATGGGCGAATAAAGGAGGGAAAATAATGGCAAAAGAAAAAATTCGCATTCGTTTAAAGGCTTATGATCATCGTATTCTTGATCAATCTGCAGAAAAGATTGTAGAGACAGCGAAACGTTCTGGAGCTAATGTATCTGGTCCGATTCCGCTTCCTACAGAAAAAACGGTTTATACGATCTTACGTGCGGTACACAAGTACAAAGATTCTCGTGAGCAGTTCGAGATGCGCACTCACAAGCGTTTGATTGATATCTTAAGCCCTACTCCACAAACTGTGGATTCATTGATGCGATTAGACTTGCCATCAGGCGTTGATATTGAAATTAAATTATAATCTTAAATGGAAATTAGGAGGTGTGACGGATGGCGAAAGGAATCTTAGGAAAAAAAATCGGCATGACTCAGCTCTTCTCTGAAGATGGAGAATTGATTCCGGTCACTGTCGTAGAAGCAGAGCCGAATGTGGTACTGCAAAAGAGAACGTTAGAAAATGACGGATATGAAGCGATTCAATTAGGTGTTGGTGATAAAAAAGAATCTCGTTCTGTAAAACCGGAACAAGGTCATGCTGAAAAAGCAAATACAAAGCCTAAGCGCTTCGTTCGCGAAATCCGTAATGCAAATCTTGACGAATATGAAGTGGGTCAAGAGGTTAAGGTAGATATTTTTGAACCAGGTGAAAAGGTAGACGTTACAGGAACTTCTAAAGGGAAAGGGTTCCAGGGTGCAATCAAGCGCCATAACCAATCTCGCGGACCAATGAGTCACGGTTCCCGCTATCACCGTCGTCCAGGTTCTATGGGTCCAATTGATCCAATGCACGTGTTAAAAGGTAAAAAGCTTCCTGGACAAATGGGCGGACAGAAAGTGACGATTCAAAACCTTGAAGTTGTAAAAGTTGATCCTGAACGTAACCTAATCTTGATCAAAGGGAATATCCCTGGTCCAAAAAAATCTTACGTAAAAATCACAAGTGCGGTAAAGGCGAACTAATAAGGACGTAAACGAAGGGAGGATATGTCATGCCTAAAGTAGCACTATTTAATCAAAGTGGCTCCCAGGTAGGAGATATTGAATTGAATGATGCCGTTTTCGGTATTGAGCCAAATACTCATGTATTGCATGAAGCTGTGGTTATGCAGCGTGCATCACAGCGTCAGGGTACACACAAAGTAAAGAACCGTTCAGAAGTTAGCGGTGGTGGACGCAAACCATGGCGTCAAAAAGGTACAGGACGTGCGCGTCATGGATCTATTCGTTCTCCTCAATGGGTAGGAGGAGGAACAGTGTTCGGTCCAACTCCACGCAGCTATAGCTTTAAGCTTCCAAAGAAAGTGCGTCGTTTAGCGCTAAAGTCTGCTTTGTCTACTAAGGTAATTGATGAAAACATCATTGTGCTGGAAGACATTAAAATTGAAGCGCCAAAAACAAAAGAAGTTGTAAAAATGCTTCAAAACCTGAACGTTAGCGAAAAAGCGCTAATTGTTACGGCTGGTGAGGATCAGAATGTTGCGCTTTCTGCCAATAACATTCCTGGAGTAGATGTGTTAACTGTTGAACAGGTTAATGTATTGGATTTACTTGCGCATGACAAGCTGATCATTACGAAAGAAGCAGCTGAAAAAGCAGGGGAGGTGCTTGCATAATGAAAGATCCACGTGATATTATTAAGCGCCCCGTGATTACTGAACAGTCAGCTGAACTAATGGCTGATAAAAAATATACGTTCGAAGTAGATCCGAAAGCAAATAAGACTGAAATTAAACAGGCAGTTGAAATCATTTTCGGAGTTAAGGTGGAAAAGGTTAACACCATGAACAAAAAAGGTAAGTTCAGAAGAATGGGCCGTTACGGAGGCTATCGTCCAAACCGTAAGAAGGCTATTGTAACCTTGACACCAGACAGTAAAGAACTGGACTTCTTTGAAGGTGTATAATGACAGACTTATTACTTTTTCTTGAAGGAGGGAAATGAGATGGCGATCAAAAAATATAAGCCAACCTCAAACGGTCGTCGTGGAATGTCAGTATCCGATTTTGCTGAAATCACGACTGATAAACCGGAAAAATCGCTACTAGCGCCATTAAACAAACGTGCTGGCCGCAATAATCAGGGTAAATTAACCGTTCGTCATCAAGGTGGCGGTCATAAGCGTAAATATCGCATTATCGACTTTAAGCGTGATAAAGATGGAATACCAGGACGCGTTGCTACGATCGAATATGATCCAAACCGTACTGCAAACATTGCATTAATTCACTATAACGATGGAGAGAAGCGTTATATCCTTGCTCCTAAAGGCCTTAAAGTAGGCATGGAGATTATGTCTGGTGAAAATGCAGACATTAAAGTAGGTAACGCTCTTCCGCTGAAAAACATCCCGGTGGGTACAATCATTCACAACATCGAATTGAAACCTGGCCGCGGAGGACAGCTGGTTCGTTCTGCGGGTGCACAGGCTCAAATCCTTGGTAAAGAAGGTAAATATGTGCTTGTTCGCCTGACTTCTGGTGAAGTACGTATGATTCTTGGCACATGCCGTGCAACTGTTGGTCAGGTAGGTAACTTAGATCATGAATTGATCAACATTGGTAAAGCAGGACGTAATCGCTGGAAAGGTAAGCGTCCTACAGTTCGCGGTTCCGTAATGAACCCTGCTGATCACCCACACGGTGGTGGTGAAGGTAAAGCGCCAATCGGTCGACCGTCACCTGTTACACCATGGGGTAAACCGACAATCGGTCTTAAAACACGCAAGAAAAACAAACAGTCAGATAAATTTATTGTTCGTCGCCGTAAGAAGAAATAGAGGATTGAAAGACACAGCATAAAAATTCGTCTGTCAATCTCGAAGGGAGGTTTATTCATGGGTCGTAGCTTGAAAAAAGGACCTTTTGTAGACGATCATTTGATGAAAAAGGTTGAAAAACTAAACGAAGAAGACAAAAAGCAAGTGATTAAAACCTGGTCTCGCCGTTCAACTATTTTCCCTGAATTTGTCGGACATACAATTGCCGTATACGACGGACGCAAGCATGTACCGGTTTATATTACGGAAGATATGGTCGGACATAAACTGGGTGAATTTGCACCAACTCGTACGTTCAAAGGTCATGCTGGCGATGATAAGAAAACAAAACGCTAATGATGAGAGGAGGCACTCAAGATGCAAGCTAAAGCCGTTGCGAAAACCGTTCGTATTGCTCCTCGTAAAGCTCGCTTAGTGGTAGATCTGATTCGAGGAAAGGAAGTAGGAGAAGCTCTAGCAATTTTGAATCATACACATCGTGCAGCTTCCCCTATTGTAGAAAAGGTTTTAAAATCTGCTGTTGCTAACGCAGAGCATAACTATGAAATGGATGCCGACAACTTAGTGGTTTCTGAAGCGTATGTAAATGAAGGTCCAACGTTAAAACGTTATCGTCCTCGTGCAATGGGTCGCGCTTCTCAAATCAACAAGCGCACAAGTCATATTACTGTAGTTGTATCAGAAAAGAAGGAGGGATAATCTGTGGGTCAAAAAGTAAACCCGGTAGGTCTTCGAATCGGCATCATCCGTGACTGGGAATCTAAATGGTATGCCGAAAAAGAATATGCAGACTTACTTCATGAAGATATTAAAGTTCGTGAATTTATTGAAAACCGACTTAAGGACGCTGCAGTTTCATCTATCGAAGTTGAACGTGCAGCTAATCGTGTGAATATTACTATTCATACTGCAAAGCCTGGAATGGTAATCGGTAAAGGTGGATCTGAGGTAGAAGCACTTCGGAAATCCCTGAACCAGCTGACAGGCAAACGTGTACACATCAATATCGTTGAAGTGAAAAAACCTGAGCTTGATGCCAAGCTTGTAGCAGAAAATATTGCACGCCAGCTTGAAAACCGCGTATCTTTCCGTCGTGTTCAAAAACAAGCTATTCAACGTGCCATGCGCGCTGGAGCTCAAGGTATCAAAACTCAAGTATCTGGACGACTCGGAGGAGCAGATATTGCTCGTGCGGAACACTATAGTGAAGGAACTGTACCACTCCACACACTTCGCGCTGACATTGACTACGGAACTGCCGAAGCAGACACCACATACGGTAAACTTGGTGTAAAAGTGTGGATTTATCGTGGAGAAGTCCTTCCATCAAAAAAGAAAGACTAAGGAAGGGGGAAAAGCAATATGTTAATGCCTAAACGTGTAAAATATCGCAGACAGCATCGCAGTAGTCTGAAAGGCCGTGCAAAAGGCGGCACGAAAGTGACATTTGGTGAATATGGATTACAAGCTCTTGAAGGTGCATGGATTACCAGCCGTCAAATTGAGGCTGCTCGTATTGCAATGACTCGTTACATGAAACGTGGCGGTAAAGTTTGGATTAAAATCTTCCCTGATAAACCAAAAACAGCCAAGCCACTAGAAGTTCGGATGGGTTCCGGTAAAGGTGCTCCTGAAGGATGGGTTGCAGTCGTTAAGGAAGGCAAAGTTATGTTTGAAATTGCTGGCGTATCTGAAGAGGTGGCCCGCGAAGCATTGCGGCTAGCTTCTCACAAACTGCCGATCAAAACGAAATTTGTAAAACGTGAAGAAATTGGTGGTGAGAATAATGAAGGCTAATGAAATCAGAGAATTAACCACTGCCGAAATTGAACAGAAAGTAAAATCATTAAAAGAAGAACTTTTCAACCTGCGCTTTCAGCTTGCAACTGGCCAGCTAGAAAACACAGCCCGTCTTCGTCAGGTGCGTAAAGATATTGCACGTATGAAAACCATTATTCGTGAAAGAGAGCTTGAAGTTAACAATCGATAATAGAGAGGAGGTCTGCCTCAGATGAGTGAACGTAACAATCGTAAAGTATATACTGGTCGTGTAGTTTCTGACAAAATGGATAAAACGATTACGGTTCTCGTTGAGACTTATAAATTCCACCCGCTTTACAAAAAGCGTGTAAAATACTCTAAAAAATTCAAAGCTCATGATGAAAACAACCAGGCAAAAGTAGGCGATATCGTTCGTATTATGGAAACTCGCCCGCTTTCAGCCACTAAACGTTTCCGATTAGTAGAAATCGTAGAAGAAGCGGTTATTATCTAATAAAAGTTCGCTCGGAATGGATTCCGAAGGGAGGTAACTAGGCTATGATTCAACAAGAAACTCGTTTAAAAGTTGCTGATAACTCAGGTGCTCGCGAAGTTTTAACCATTAAAGTTTTAGGTGGATCTGGCCGTAAAACGGCTAATATTGGCGATATCATCGTATGCTCCGTAAAACAAGCAACACCAGGAGGCGTTGTCAAAAAAGGTGACGTCGTTAAAGCGGTTGTTGTGCGCTCTAAGAGCGGCGTTCGACGCAAAGACGGATCCTACATCCGCTTTGATGAGAATGCAGCGGTTATTATTCGGGATGATAAGAGCCCACGTGGTACTCGTATCTTTGGTCCGGTAGCTCGCGAACTTCGTGACAAAAAGTTTATGAAAATTGTATCACTGGCTCCGGAAGTTCTATAACGGTCAAATAATGACAGCCTTGCAAGGAGGTGCGCGAACATGCATGTAAAAAAAGGCGATAAAGTAAAAGTCATCTCAGGAAAAGACAAAGGAAAAACAGGAACTATTCTTGAAGCTTACCCTAAGAAAGAACGTGTTCTGGTAGAAGGCATTAACATGGTGAAAAAACATGCGAAGCCTTCTCAGGAAAACCCTCAGGGCGGCATTATTACAATGGAAGCACCAATTCATGTTTCCAATGTAATGCCGATTGATCCGAAAACGGGAGAACCGACTCGTGTAGGTTATGAAATTCGCGATGGCAAAAAAGTACGTATTGCCAAAAAATCCGGTGAACCATTAGATAAATAGTTTAGCGGCGAAAGGAGGTCTACAAGATGAACACATTAAAAGAACAATACAAACAAGAAGTCGTTCCAGCTTTGATGAATAAATTTAACTATGAATCTGTGATGCAAGTTCCGAAAATCGAAAAGATCGTCATCAACATGGGTGTTGGTGATGCTGTACAGAATGCAAAAGCGCTGGATAACGCAGTTGAAGAACTGACCTTAATTTCAGGACAAAAGCCAGCGATTACCCGTGCGAAAAAATCAATTGCAGGATTCCGCCTTCGTGAGGGAATGCCGATCGGAGCAAAAGTAACCCTTCGCGGTGAGCGCATGTATGACTTTTTACAAAAACTGATCCACGTTTCACTTCCACGCGTGCGTGACTTCCGCGGAGTATCCAATAAATCCTTTGATGGACGCGGAAACTATACCCTTGGTATTAAAGAACAATTGATTTTCCCTGAAATTGATTACGATAAAGTGAATAAAGTACGTGGAATGGATATCGTAATTGTTACAACGGCGGAAACTGATGAAGAAGCACGTGAACTTCTTGCTCAATTAGGCATGCCGTTTAAAAAATAAAAGGGATGAAAAGGAGGGAAGATTGTGGCAAAGAAATCAATGATTGCGAAACAAAAGCGCCCACAAAAGTTTAAAGTGCGCGAATATACACGCTGTGAACGCTGCGGCCGTCCGCATTCTGTAATTCGCAAATTTAAACTTTGCCGTATTTGTTTCCGTGAACTAGCATATAAAGGTCAAATTCCAGGTGTGAAAAAAGCAAGCTGGTAATCCCAGAATAGGGAAGGAGGTAATGTACAATGACAATGACAGATCCAATTGCAGATATGCTAACTCGTATTCGCAATGCTAACATGGTACGACATGAAAAGTTGGAAGTACCTGCTTCTAAACTGAAAAAGGAAATTGCAGAAATTTTAAAGCGCGAAGGTTTTATCCGCGATTATGAATATATTGAAGACAGCAAGCAAGGAATCTTACGTATTTTCCTTAAATACGGTCCAAACAACGAGCGTGTAATCACTGGTCTGAAACGAATCAGCAAACCTGGTTTGCGTGTTTATGCGAAAGCTGATGAACTTCCTCGTGTGTTAAACGGTCTTGGAATTGCGGTTGTTTCCACATCCAAAGGCGTTTTAACTGATAAGGAAGCACGTCAGCAAGCTGTTGGCGGAGAAGTACTTGCTTATATTTGGTAATTACTATCGGTATGACAGGAGGTGCAAGGAATGTCTCGTGTAGGTATTAAGCCACTAGAAATCCCGAACGGTGTAGAAGTGAAAATTGATGAAAACAACACCGTAACTGTTAAAGGTCCAAAAGGTGAACTGACGCAAACATTTAACGAAGAACTGACAATCAAAATAGAAGATAATGTTCTTACCGTTGAACGCCCAAGTGACAGTAAAAAACATCGTGCCTTGCATGGAACGACTCGCAGCATTATCGGCAATATGGTCGAAGGTGTAACAAAAGGTTTCGAGAAAAGCTTGGAGATCATCGGGGTTGGATACCGTGCCCAAAAGCAGGGCCAAAAAGTTGTTATTAATGCCGGATACTCACATCCAGTAGAAGTTGAGCAAGAAGATGGAATTGAACTAGAAGTGCCATCAAATACAAAAATTGTTGTAAAAGGTATCGATAAAGAAAAAGTAGGTGCGGTAGCAGCAAGCATTCGTGCCATTCGTCCGCCTGAGCCTTACAAAGGTAAAGGAATTCGTTACGAAGGCGAATATGTACGCCGCAAAGAAGGTAAAACTGCTAAATAATGTTCGGTGAGGAACAGAAAGGAGTGACCTAGATGATCACAAAGCAAGATAAGAACGTAGTACGCAAAAAACGTCACGCACGTGTGCGCAAAACTGTGTTCGGTACTGCAGAGCGCCCACGCCTGAATATTTATCGTTCCAATAAGCACATCTATGCTCAGCTTATTGACGATGTAGCAGGTGTAACCGTGGCAAACGCTTCTACTATTGATAAAGAATTTGACTTAGACTCAACAGGTAATATCGAAGCTGCGAAAAAGGTCGGCGAAATGATTGCTAAACGTGCAAAAGACAAGGGATATGAAGCCGTTGTTTTTGATCGCGGAGGTTACTTATACCATGGACGTGTAAAAGCTTTAGCAGACGCAGCACGTGAAGCAGGCCTTAAATTTTAATCGTAAAAAGGAGGGAAAAACATGCGTAAACATATTGACCCGAATAAATTGGACCTTGAAGAACGTGTAGTAACAGTCAACCGTGTAGCTAAAGTAGTAAAAGGTGGACGCCGTTTCCGCTTTACTGCCCTGGTTGTTGTTGGAGATAAAAAAGGCCATGTAGGATTTGGAACAGGAAAAGCACAAGAGGTACCAGATGCGATTCGCAAAGCGATTGAAGATGCCAAGAAAAACCTGATTACAGTACCAATCGTAGGTACAACTATCCCACACGAAGTAACTGGCAGATTCGGCGCGGGAAGCATCTTAATGAAACCTGCTTCTGAGGGTACGGGAATCATCGCTGGTGGTCCGGTACGTGCGGTACTAGAACTTGCAGGTGTTGGAGACATCCTATCTAAATCATTGGGTTCCAACACACCAATTAACATGGTTCGTGCTACAGTACAGGGATTAAAAGAGCTTAAAACAGCTGAAGAAGTTGCAAAACTGCGTGGCAAGTCTGTAGAGGAACTGTTAGGATAAGGAGGGAAATCAAATGGCTAAAAAACTAGAAATAACCCTCGAAAGAAGTGTAATTGGCAGACCACAGGATCAGCGCGATACGGTTAAAGCACTTGGTCTAAAAAAGATTCGTCATACTGTTGTTCATGACGATAATCCTGCTATTCGCGGAATGGTAAATAAAGTGTCTCATCTTGTTACGGTGAAAGAAGTTTAATGGAAGAAAAGCGAGAAAGAGGAGGTGCTCCACATGAAACTTCATGAATTAAAGCCAGCAGAAGGATCTCGTAAAAAACGCAACCGTGTCGGTCGAGGAATGGCTTCTGGTAACGGTAAAACATCTGGCCGCGGTCACAAAGGTCAAAAAGCCCGTTCCGGTGGCGGTGTGCGCCCGGGTTTTGAAGGAGGGCAAACACCTTTATTCCAGCGCCTGCCTAAACGCGGTTTTACCAATATTAACCGGAAAGAATACGCTATTGTAAACCTTGAAACACTAAACCGTTTTGAAGAAGGTACAGAGATTACACCTGAATTGCTTCTAGAAACTGGAGTAATCAGCAAACTGAAATCTGGCGTAAAAATTCTTGGTAATGGAAAACTTGAGAAAAAGCTGACAGTAAAAGCTCACAAGTTCTCTGCTTCCGCAAAAGAAGCCATTGAAGCGGCTGGCGGGAAAACTGAGGTGGTTTAATGTTCCGTACAATCTCCAATTTTATGCGCGTGCACGATATTCGGCGCAAAATTATTTTTACATTATTAATGCTGGTCATATTTCGTCTGGGTACCTTTATTCCGGTGCCATACACGGATAAAGACGCGATTGACTTTATGAACGAAAACAATGTTTTTGGTTTTCTCAATACCTTTGGAGGCGGAGCGTTAAGTCAGTTCTCCATCTTTGCGATGGGAATTATGCCTTACATCACGGCCTCCATTATTGTGCAGCTCCTGCAAATGGATGTTGTGCCTAAGTTTGCAGAATGGAAAAAGCAGGGTGAAGTTGGCCGGAAGAAGCTGGCTCAGGTTACCCGATATGGAACAGTGGTTCTTGCTTTTGTTCAGGCCATTGTCATGTCAGTTGGGTTTAATGCACTGACTGAAGGAATGTTAATTCAGAACCCTGGTCCGTTTACTTATTTTGTCATTGCCATGGTGCTTACAACAGGAACTGCATTTTTAATGTGGCTTGGCGAACAAATTACAGCACATGGTGTCGGTAACGGAATTTCCATTCTCATCTTTGCTGGTATTGTGGCAGCAATACCAAATGGGGTTAACCAGCTTTATGCTCAGTATATCCAGGATGCCGGGGATCAGTTGTTCCTTAACCTGGTCATTGTAGCACTTATTGTGCTGGTTACTCTGGCGGTAATTGTGGGTGTTATTTATATCCAGCAGGCATTGCGTAAAATTCCGATCCAGTATGCGAAGCGGATGGTAAATCGCACTCCGGTTGGCGGACATTCCACTCATTTGCCATTAAAAGTTAATGCAGCAGGAGTGATTCCGGTTATCTTTGCGATATCCTTCATCATTGCGCCAAGAACGATTGCACAATTTTTCCCGGATAATCAAATTGCAAGAGTTCTTGCGGATGATATCTTTAACTATAACGACCCGGTAGGAATGACGATTTATGCAGCATTAATTATCGCCTTTACGTATTTCTATACATTTGTGCAGGTGAACCCTGAACAAATGGCTGAAAACCTGAAAAAGCAGGGCGGATATGTACCTGGAATTCGTCCGGGTAAAAATACGGAGATCTATTTAACCCGTGTGATCTATCGTTTAACATTTGTCGGATCCATTTTCCTGGCAGCTGTCTCTGTGTTGCCTATTATTTTAGGTACTATGGCTAACTTGCCGGCAGCTGTTCAAATTGGCGGAACAAGTTTGCTCATCGTTGTGGGTGTTGCCCTGGAAACGATGAAACAACTTGAAAGCCAGTTAGTGAAGCGTCACTACAAAGGTTTTATTAAATAGAACTTTTAATGAATGAGAGCGAGGGGGTTCATCTTGAATTTAATATTGATGGGTCTTCCTGGTGCAGGAAAAGGCACACAGGCAGATAAAATAATAGAAACGTACGATATCCCTCATATCTCAACTGGAGATATGTTCCGTTCAGCTATTAAAGAAGGAACAGAACTTGGTAAAAAGGCAAAGTCTTTTATGGATAAAGGCGACCTGGTACCGGATGAAGTAACAATTGGTATTGTTAAAGAACGTTTAAGCAAGCCGGATTGCGAAAAGGGGTTTTTGCTTGACGGCTTTCCAAGAACAATCGCCCAGGCAGAGGCACTGGATCAACTTTTAGAAGAATTAGGCACGCAAATTGATCATGTGCTTCATATAGATGTTCCGCAAGAAAAACTGGTTGATCGCCTGACAGGACGCAGAATTTGCCCAACATGCGGGGCTACTTATCACGTTGAATTCAATCCGCCAAAACAGGATGGAAAATGTGATCATGATGGCTCTGAACTGATTCAAAGAGATGATGATAAGCCGGAAACTGTAAAAAATCGCCTGGATGTGAATATTCAACAAACAGAACCATTGCTGAACTATTACCGCAAGAAAGGTGACCTGGTAGCTGTTAATGGCGATCAGGATATCAATAAGGTGTTTGAGGATATTAGCGAAAAGCTCGGAGGCAATGCCTGATGATCATATGTAAAACGCCACGGGAAATTGAAATTATGCGTGAAGCCGGCAAAATTGTGGCATTAACCCATAAGGAATTGCAGAAGCATATTCAGCCGGGTGTCACAACTAAGGAGCTGGACCGTATTGCTGAAAAGTTCATCCGCAGTATGGGTGCAATTCCTTCTTTTAAAGGGTATAATGGATTTCGTGGTAGTATTTGCACATCTGTAAATGACGAGCTTGTACACGGTATCCCCGGAAATCGCAAGTTAAAGGAAGGGGATATCATCAGTATTGATATCGGTGCCAAATATAATGGATATCATGGTGACTCAGCGTGGACGTATCCAGTTGGAGACATCGATGAGGATTCAATAGAGCTTCTGGAAGTCACAGAAAAGTCCTTGTTCAAAGGGCTTGATGAGGCTAAACCTGGTGTGAGGCTATCAAATATATCTCATGCCATTCAGACTTATGTAGAACCAAAGGGTTATTCCATTGTACGGGAATACGTTGGTCACGGTGTAGGTCAGGATTTGCATGAGGATCCGCAAATTCCTCACTTCGGTCCGCCGAACATGGGTCCACGTTTAAAGCCAGGAATGGTTCTGGCCATAGAACCGATGGTCAACGCCGGTGAACGTTATGTACGGACACTTGACGATGGCTGGACTGTCGTTACTGTGGATGGCAAACGCTGTGCTCACTTTGAACACACCATTGCCATTACCGATGATGGTTTTGAAATTTTGACAAAAGCCTAAGTGAAGGTGATTATAGTTGAACGAATCTGAGCCGAGTCCGCGAATAGGACAGATTGTCCAGGTTGTCCAGGGAAGAGAAACCGGAAAATACATGGTGGTTATTGAGGTTTTGGATGAGCGCTTTGTGCTGCTCGCTGACGGAGAAAAGCGCAAGGTCAATAAACCAAAGAAAAAAAATATACACCATGTTGAACTCACAGATTATATTGCACCGGAAGTAAGAGACAGCATTTTAGAAACTGGCCGAGTGACAAACGGGAAATTACGGTTTGTCTTATCAAAATTTGTCAAGGAACATGTGAATTATGGAAGAAGGGAGATCAACTGATGGCGAAAGACGATGTTATCGAAATGGAAGGCACGGTTACCGAGACCCTGCCTAATGCAATGTTTAAAGTCGAACTTGAAAACGGTCATACCGTATTAGCACACGTATCCGGAAAAATTCGCATGCACTTTATCCGCATTTTGCCCGGTGATAAGGTGACAGTTGAATTATCACCTTATGACCTAACAAGAGGACGTATTACTTACCGCTATAAGTAATGCAAATGCTCCGATCCAAAAGGAGGTAAGGAAAATGAAGGTAAGACCATCTGTTAAGCCAATTTGCGAAAAATGCAAAGTCATTCGCCGAAAAGGAAAAGTTATGGTTATTTGCGAAAATCCGAAACACAAACAAAAACAAGGTTAAAATTTGAAGGAGGTGCGTCTTAAGAATGGCACGTATTGCAGGTGTTGATATTCCTCGTGAAAAACGAGTTGTAATCTCATTGACATACATTTACGGTATCGGTAAAACAAGAGCACAGCAAATCTTAAAAGATGCAGGTGTTTCTGAAGATACCCGGGTACGTGATTTGACAGAGGATGAGTTAAGCAGAATCCGTAAAGAGGTTGACAAGTATACCGTTGAAGGTGACTTGCGCCGAGAAGTTTCTCTAAACATCAAGCGTCTGATCGAAATTGGTTCTTACCGCGGAATCCGTCATCGCCGTGGGCTTCCTGTACGCGGTCAAAATACGAAAAACAACTCTCGTACCCGCAAAGGTCCACGCCGTACAGTAGCGAACAAGAAAAAGTAAAGGAGGTTAGTTGATTAATGGCTCGTAAAACTACAACTCGCAGAAAGCGTCGTGTGAAAAAGAATATCGAATCGGGTATTGCACATATCCGTTCAACATTTAACAATACAATCGTAACGATTACAGATGTTCAAGGAAATACAATCAGCTGGAGCAGCGCTGGTGCACTTGGATTCAAAGGTTCTCGTAAGTCTACACCATTTGCTGCACAAATGGCTGCAGAAGCGGCAGCTAAAGCTTCTATGGAACACGGAGTGAAAACCATTGAAGTAGCCGTTAAAGGTCCTGGAGCAGGTCGTGAAGCAGCTATTCGTGCCCTCCAGGCAGCTGGTCTGGAAGTAACAGCTATTCGTGATGTTACACCAGTACCGCATAACGGTTGCCGCCCACCAAAACGTCGTCGTGTGTAATTGGGTTGTATAGTAATTTGTCACCCTGTCAATAATGGGTTATGATAGCTTAAACAGCAATGCACGGTACAACAGGACGAACTTAATATGCTTTGTGTCTTCCACGGGGGACTTGCCTACCTGAGGAATTTCGGTTAGACAGGGGTCTGGCCGGGGTTTCGACGTTTTGAAGGAGGGTTTTATTGAATGATCGAAATTGAGAAACCAAAAATTGAAACGGTTGAAATCAGCGATGATGCCACATTTGGAAAGTTTGTGGTGGAACCGCTGGAACGCGGATATGGTACAACTTTAGGGAACTCCTTGCGTCGTATCCTGTTATCCTCACTTCCTGGCGCTGCTGTAACATCTGTACAAATAGACGGGGTATTGCATGAGTTTTCAACGATTGATGGTGTTGTAGAAGATGTTACAACCATCATTTTAAACTTAAAGAAACTGGCCTTGAAAATTTACTCAGATGAAGAGAAGACGATGGAAATTGATGTTCAGGGAGAAGGAACTGTTACGGCTGCAGATATCACACATGATAGTGATGTGGAAATCTTAAATCCGGATTTGCACATTGCTACCCTTGCCAGTAACGGACATTTGCGGATGCGTTTAACAGCTCAGCGCGGCCGGGGCTACCAGCCTGCTGATGCGAATAAAAAAGAAGACCAGCCATACGGGGTTATTCCAGTTGACTCCATCTTCACACCAGTTTCAAGAGTGACCTACCAGGTGGAAAACACTCGTGTAGGTCAGGTGACAAATTTTGATAAGCTGACACTTGATGTATGGACTGATGGAAGTATTCGGCCAGAAGAAGCTGTATCACTTGGTGCTAAAATTCTAACAGAACACTTAAACATCTTTGTTGGTCTGACAGATGAAGCACAAAACGCAGAAATCATGGTAGAAAAAGAAGAAGATCAAAAAGAAAAAGTATTAGAAATGACCATTGAAGAACTAGATTTATCTGTGCGTTCCTATAACTGTCTGAAACGTGCTGGTATCAATACCGTTCAGGAATTGACACAAAAGACAGAAGAAGATATGATGAAGGTTCGTAACCTTGGACGAAAATCGCTTGACGAAGTGAAATCAAAACTGGACGAACTTGGCTTAAGTTTACGTAAAGAAGATTAATATATAGAACATCGGAAGATTTTCCTGAAGAAGGAGGGAATACAATGGGTAAAGCAAAACTAGGCCGTACAACAGAACAGCGTATGGCATTGCTTCGTAACCTGGCAACAGACTTAATTATCCATGAACGTGTGGAAACAACTGAAGCAAAAGCAAAAGAGCTGCGTTCTGTTGTTGAAAAAATGATTACCCTTGGAAAACGCGGCGATCTTCACGCACGTCGCCAGGCTGCAGCTTTCCTTCGCCGTGTAAAAGATGAAGAAGGAGAGCAGGATGCACTTCAAAAACTCTTCTCTGATATTGCACCACGCTATGAAGATCGTCAGGGAGGATATACAAGAATTCTTAAGCTTGGACCACGCCGTGGAGACGGAGCTAAAATGGTGATTATTGAACTTGTATAAATGGATGTTATATTCAAAAGGGCAGGTCAGGATCTCAATGGGAGAGAATGAACCGGGCCCTTTTTTTGTATGGTTAAAAAGGATTCAGCCTGATATTGGTTCGATCATTATGCAGGAACCTTATGTATATAGGGTTTCCAAATCTCAGATAAAATTCAATAGTTCATATGTAGAATTAAAGAACAGTTATGATAAAATGAATGATATTGTAATAACTTTATATTTCCCGGGTAATAAAATGTCGAGAGGAGCGGAGGTGCAGGAGTTGGAGCAGAGTTTTATTCAGTTCAACCATGTGTTTTTCCAGTATGGTGCCAATGAGCCATGGGCACTGGATGATTTATCACTGGACATCAAAAAAAATGAATTTGTCGCTATTATCGGGCATAATGGCTCTGGGAAATCGACGATTGCTAAGTTAATGAATGGCCTATTATTTCCTCAGAAAGGGGAAATTCTTGTAGATGGATTGCAGGTTCAGGAAGAAACCGTATGGGATGTGCGAAAAAAAGTAGGAATGGTTTTTCAAAACCCGGATAATCAATTTGTAGGAACGACGGTAGAAGATGATGTCGCATTTGGTCTTGAAAACCATGGAGTCCCCCGTGAAGACATGCTGAAACGAATGGAACAGAGCCTGCAGGCGGTTGGCATGCTGGATTATCGCAAGCATGAGCCACACCGTTTATCCGGAGGGCAAAAACAGCGGGTGGCTATTGCCAGTGTTCTGGCTGTCGCTCCGGAGCTCATCATTTTGGATGAAGCAACAGCCATGCTTGATCCGAAAGGCAGAACAGAAATTATGAAAACAGTGCAAGAAATTCGCCAACAACGGGATGTATCCATATTAATGATTACCCATGATTTAAATGAGGTTACTTTCGCGGACCGGGTAATCGTGATGAATCAGGGCAAGAAACTGCTGGAAGGTACTCCTGCTGAAGTATTTCAGCATCATGAAACGCTTTTGGAGATTGGACTTGATATCCCCTTTGTAACCAAACTGGCTGCTGAATTGAAACAGCAGGGGATGAAGTTGACGAAAGAACCATTAAATCAAAAGGAATTGTTGGAGGAACTATGGACATTACATTCAAGCAGGTAAGTCACATCTATCAGCCGAATACTCCATTTGCGTTTCATGCCTTAAAGGATGTTTCGTTTCATATTCCATCTGGTTCCTATGTGGCGATCATCGGACATACCGGATCAGGCAAGTCAACGTTAATCCAGCACTTAAACGGTCTGTTAAGTCCTACGGAAGGTTTAGTTCAAATTGGTGACTTTCAACTGGAGCCGGGCAAAAAACCAAAAGATATCAAAGAATTACGCAAGCATGTAGGCGTTGTCTTTCAATATCCTGAACATCAGCTTTTTGAGGAAACCGTTAAGAAGGATATTATGTTCGGGCCGATGAACTTTGGGGCAGAGGAAAAAGAAATGGAAGAGCGCATTCCCGAAATTCTTCAGGCGGTACAACTGCCTGAACATGTTCTCGAACGATCTCCCTTTGATTTAAGCGGAGGTCAGATGAGACGAGCGGCTATTGCCGGGGTGTTAATGATGGATCCGCGGGTCCTTGTGTTAGATGAACCAACTGCAGGGCTTGATCCGGGGGGACAGCGGGAAATCATGGACATGTTTTACCGCCTCCACAAAGAAAAGAAAATGACAACGATCCTAGTCACCCACAGCATGGAAGATGCCATGAAATATGCAGATTATGTACTGATCATGAATCATGGGAAATTATATATGGAAGGGAAGCCGGCGGAGGTCTTTGTTCAGAAAGACGAGTTGGAAAAAGTCGGGCTTGGGGTGCCAGAAGTGATTGAGTTTTTGAATACGTTTGAGCAGACCTTTGGTGCCAGCATCCCTTTTCAAGGGCAGGATATTCCGAAACTGGCCCGTGAGATGCTTCGAGTCATGAAAAGGGGTGAACATGATGAATAACTCCTTTATTATCGGTCAGTATGTCCCGGGGGAGTCGATGATACACCGTCTGGACCCCAGGACGAAGATTACGGTCATTTTCTTTTTTGTGGTCATTATCTTTTTTGCGAATTCATTATACAGTTATAGTTTATTAGCCATTTTTGCCCTAATCAGTGCTCTGATGACAAGAATTCCGCCCGGCTATATTATCAAAGGGCTGAAACCGGTATGGCTGTTAGTCATTTTCACCTTCCTTCTGCATCTGTTTGTCACGAAAGAAGGGGAAGTGTTATTTCAACTTTTTTCATTTAATGTCTATTCAGGTGCTTTGATTCAGGGGTTTGCGATTTCACTCAGATTTTTCCTTTTAATTCTAATGACTTCTCTGCTTACCTTAACTACGACGCCGATTGCGATTACAGACGCCATTGAAGATATGCTGGGTCCGTTGAAGAAAGTCCGTTTCCCGGTACACGAACTGGCGCTAATGATGTCCATCTCCCTGAGGTTTATTCCCACATTAATGCAGGAGACGGAAAAAATTTCGAAGGCTCAGGCTTCCAGGGGTGTGGATTTTCGGACAGGACCATTAAAAGAACGGATTAAGGCGATCGTACCATTGCTGGTTCCATTATTTGTAAGCGCCTTTAAGCGGGCAGAAGAACTTGCGATGGCAATGGAAGCCCGGGGATATAAAGGCGGTGAGGGACGAACAAAATTCAGGGAATTAAAGCTTGAAACCAGCGACTATCTGATTTTTGGCATTTTTACTTTGGTGTTTGTTCTGTTCTGGCTGGTACGATCCTGATGGAGGTGAAAGGATGGAACGGATCAAATGCACGCTCCAGTACGATGGCACTTTTTTTGCCGGCTTTCAGGTGCAGCCGGATAAACGGACGGTTCAACAGGTCCTCGAAGAAGCCTTGAAAAAAATGCACAAAGGGAGCTTTGTACGGGTAACGCCCTCAGGACGCACCGATGCAGGTGTGCATGCTGTAGGGCAGGTGGTTCATTTTGATACGCCATTATCCATTCCCGAAAAAAACTGGCTAATGGCTTTTCAGTCGCTGCTCCCTGATGATGTGTTCGTGGATCGGGTGGAAAAAGTGGCAGATTCGTTTCATGCACGATTTGATGTAAAAGAAAAAGAGTACCGATATAAAATTTATACTGGAGAGAAGCCGGATATTTTCCGCAGGCATTACAGTTACCATGTTTCCCGTCCACTACATGTAGAAGCTATGAGCGAAGCATGCACCCATCTGATTGGAACACATGACTTTACGTCCCTCAGCTCAGCAAAATCCACTGTCAAAGGGGATAAAATCCGTACAATATATGAAGCGGAACTGTATGAAGATGGGGATGAAGTCATCATCAGGATAAAAGGAAGCGGGTTTTTATATAATATGGTAAGAATTATTGCCGGTACCCTGATCGAGGTGGGAACCGGAAAGCGGGAACCCGGTGATTTTAAGCATATTATTGAAGGAAAGGACCGGTCATTAGCCGGGAAAACAGCGCCTCCACAGGGGCTTTATTTATGGAAGGTCAGCTATGACTGAATATTTTGCGAACATTAATGTGGTTAATTATAGATAAAATTCGGTTTTTGGTTTGAAAAACAGCAAAAATGCGTTATAATACTAATGCAAGCAAATAGTACGCGAATACCCTCATATAATTTTGGGAATATGGCCCAAGAGTCTCTACCCGGTTACCGTAAATAACCGGACTATGGGGGAGAAGTTGTCTGTATGAACCCGAAAATCGTTTTAGGGCTCCGTATGCCCTTTTTTGGGATGCAGATTACTTTCTCTTTCATTATGGGGGAAGGTAATCTGCTTTTGTATTTTTACCACGTGCAAAAAAAGGAGTGTCCATGACATGAAACCATTAGTAGGTGTCATTATGGGAAGTACATCTGACTGGGAAACCATGAAACATACATGCGACATACTTGAAGAATTAAATATACCTTATGAAAAGAAAGTGGTATCGGCTCACCGTACGCCGGATTATATGTTTGAGTATGCAGAAAAGGCAAGGGAGCGGGGGCTGAAGGTGATTGTAGCTGGTGCCGGGGGTGCTGCTCATTTGCCTGGGATGGTAGCTTCCAAAACAACCCTTCCGGTAATCGGCGTTCCTGTTCAGTCCCGTACTCTTAATGGGCTTGATTCGCTGCTTTCCATCGTGCAAATGCCAGGTGGAGTGCCTGTAGCTACAGTAGCGATCGGCAGGGCAGGCGCGGTCAATGCCGGACTGTTAGCAGCTGAAATGCTTGGGGCATTTGATGATGAAATCCAGGATCGGTTAGAGAAACGACGTGAAGAACTTCGGAAAAAAGTAGAAGCAAGCAGTGAGGAGTTATAAAATGACAAAGAAAATTTTACCCGGACAAACGATTGGCATATTAGGCGGTGGACAGCTGGGCCGAATGATGGCCATTGCCGCAAAGGAAATGGGCTATCGGATTGCTGTGATGGAGCCCAAAAAAGACTCCCCGACAGCCCAGGTGGCTGATATTGAAATTGTGGCACCCTATGATGACCTCGATGGAGCGAAAAAGCTGGCTGAACATAGTGATGTCATAACCTATGAATTTGAAAATGTTGATTATGACGTGCTGAACTGGCTGGAGGAACATGCGTACCTCCCCCAGGGAAGCGAGTTGATCCGCATCACCCAGGATCGAGCCAATGAAAAGGCAGCCATTGAAAAAAGCGGAGGCCAGGTAGCCCCATATCGTCTTGTTTCCAGCATTGAAGAGCTTGATCAGGCAGTAGCAGAAATCGGCATTCCCTGTGTTTTGAAAACCCGCCGGGGCGGTTATGACGGTAAGGGCCAGGTTATGATTAAAGGAAAAGAAAATATAGAAGAGGCTAAAACATTATTAGACCAGGGACTATGTATACTAGAGAAATTTGTGGATTTTGATAAGGAGATTTCGGTTATTGTGTCCAGAAGTGTGAATGGGGAGACCCGGACATTTCCGGTTGCTGAAAACATCCATGTCGATCATATTTTGCACGAGTCCATCGTGCCAGCGAGAATGTCAAAAGAGGTTGCCGCAAAGGCTGAACAGGCTGCGGTTGATCTGGCTCAATCCATCGGTATGGTCGGCACGCTGGCTGTGGAAATGTTTTTAACAAAAGATGGGGAAATTTTTATCAATGAACTGGCACCAAGACCCCATAATTCCGGCCACTATACCATTGATACCTGTGAGACATCCCAGTTTCAGCAGCATGTGAGAGCAGTTTGCGGATGGCCGCTGGGTAAGACGGACCTATTAAAGCCTGTAGTAATGGTCAACATATTAGGGGAACATTTAGATAAGGCAACTGAAAAAATCGATGAATATCAGGACAGCAAGCTTCACCTCTATGGCAAAGATGAAGCAAAACCAAAACGAAAAATGGGGCATCTCAATGTACTGGCAGACAGTACAGAAGCGGCCCTTAAAAAAATAGATGCACTTGGAATCTGGAAATAATTCAAGAGACTGTTAGGAGGAAAGCACATGATTGAACGCTATACACGACCAGAGATGAAAGAAATCTGGGCAGAGGAAAATAGATTTAAAGCATGGATGGAAGTGGAGATTCTTGCCTGTGAGGCATGGGCAGAACTGGGAGAAATTCCGAAAGAAGATGTAGCCAAAATTCGTGAGAACGCATCCTTTGATGTCAACCGCATTCATGAAATTGAACAACAGACTCGTCATGATGTGGTGGCCTTTACCCGTGCGGTATCCGAAACCCTCGGGGAAGAGCGGAAATGGGTTCACTATGGACTGACTTCAACCGATGTGGTGGACACCGCCCTATCCTATCTGATTAAACAGGCCAACGATATCATCCGAAAAGACCTGGAAAACTTTGTGGAGATCTTAAGAGAAAAGGCAATAGAACATAAATACACGGTTATGATGGGACGTACCCACGGTGTCCATGCGGAGCCGACTACTTTTGGGTTAAAGCTCTTACTGTGGTATGCGGAAATGAAGCGGAATCTGGAGCGCTTCAATCGGGCAGCTGAAGAAATTGAAGTAGGAAAAATTTCTGGAGCTGTTGGTACGTATGCGAACATTGATCCATTTGTGGAAGAGTATGTGTGCAAAAAGCTCGGCTTGAAGCCGGCTTTGATTTCAACCCAGACGTTGCAGCGGGACAGGCATGCGAACTATATGTCAACGCTGGCCCTGATTGCTACTTCCATTGAAAAGTTTGCGGTGGAAATTCGCGGCCTACAGAAGTCTGAAACACGGGAAGTAGAAGAATTTTTCGCGAAAGGTCAAAAGGGTTCATCCGCCATGCCTCATAAACGGAATCCGGTAGGTTCTGAAAACATGACTGGAATGGCCCGGGTAGTGAGAGGCCACATGCTGACAGCCTATGAAAATGTACCTCTCTGGCATGAAAGGGATATTTCCCATTCATCAGCTGAGCGGATCATTATTCCAGATGCCACTACAGCACTCAATTATATGCTGAACCGCTTCGGTAATATCGTCAAGAACTTAACGGTATTCCCGGAAAATATGAAACGCAACATGGAAGGCACCTTTGGCTTAATTTACTCCCAGCGGGTGCTGCTTGCTTTAATTGATAAAGGCCTGACCCGTGAAGAGGCTTATGACACTGTACAGCCATTAGCGATGAAAGCCTGGGAAACGCAGGTTCCATTTAAAGAGCTTGTTGAGCAGGAAGACAAAATTACCTCTCAGCTTTCACAGGAAGAAATTGATGATTGCTTTAACTACGAGTATCACCTGAAAAATGTTGATCGTATTTTTGCCCGATTTGGCTTATAAAATTTTCGCTGGATATAGGGAGGCGCCTATGAAAAAGGGAAACATGCTGTATGAAGGAAAGGCAAAACGGATTTATGCAACAGATGAGGCGAACATCATCTGGATTGAGTACAAAGACGATGCCACCGCGTTTAACGGTGAAAAAAAGGATATCATCAAAGGGAAATCCCGTCTGAACAATGAGATTTCCTCCCTGCTGTTTACGAAAATGCATGAGGCCGGGATTACAAATCACTTTATCGAAAAGCTGTCGGAAACCGAACAGCTTGTGAAAAAAACGAAGATCATACCACTTGAAGTCGTGGTCCGCAATATAGCAGCCGGAAGCCTGGCCAAACGATTGGGCATGGAAGAAGGCATTCGATTAAAGAAAACCATCGTGGAATACTACTATAAAAACGATGATCTTGGTGATCCCCTCATTAATATGGATCATATTGATCTGCTGGAGCTGGCCAGTAAGGAACAGCTGAAGGAAATTCGGGATACAGCTCTTAAAGTCAACGAGGTTCTCACCAGTCATTTTGATCAGTGCAATGTGCGCTTAGTCGATTTTAAACTGGAATTCGGGCTGGACGAAAATGGAGAGATTTTGCTGGCTGATGAGATCTCTCCGGATACATGCCGCCTCTGGGATAAAACCACCAATCAAAAGTTTGATAAAGACGTGTTTAGAAGAAACCTTGGCAGCCTGACCGAGGCTTATGAGGAAATTTTGAAACGTTTAAAGGGGGAAACCGATCATGTATAAAGTAAAAGTATATGTCACGTTAAAAGCAGGCGTTCTTGATCCGCAGGGAAAGGCGGTAAAAGGTGCCCTTCATAGCATGGACTATAAGGAAGTTCAGGATGTTACCATCGGTAAATATATGGAACTCATGATTGAAAAAACAGAGGATATTGAACAGAAAGTAGAAGAAATGTGCCACCGTCTGCTGGCGAACCCTGTCATCGAAGACTACCGTTATGAAATTGAGGAGGTTGTCCCCCAGTGAAATACGCCGTGATTGTTTTTCCAGGATCCAACTGTGATGTGGATATGTACCACGCTATCAAAGATGCGTTAGGGGAAGAGGTTGAATATGTCTCCCATACGGAAGAAGATCTTTCTGAATACGATGGAATTTTGCTTCCAGGGGGCTTTTCATACGGTGATTATCTTCGTTCTGGTGCCATCGCACGATTTGCCGATGCGATGTCTGGCGTCATGAAGGCAGCTGAAGAAGGAAAACCGATACTGGGAGTCTGTAATGGATTCCAGGTACTCCTTGAATCCGGGCTGCTTCCAGGGGCGATGAAGAGAAACCGGGATCTGAAATTTATTTGCCGACCGGTGGAATTAAAAGTAGAAAACAACGAAACCATGTTTACGAGTGAATATGAAAAAGGTGAAGTCATCACGATACCAATCGCTCATGGCGAAGGAAACTACGAATGTGATGATGAGACCTTGAAAAAGCTTGAAGATAACAACCAGATTGTATTTCGCTATCACGGAGAAAATCCAAACGGTTCCAAAGGTGATATTGCCGGCATCATCAATGAAAGAGGAAATGTGCTTGGCATGATGCCTCACCCGGAGCGGGCTGTTGATGAAATCCTGGGCAATACAGATGGATTAAAACTGTTTCAATCGATTTTGAAAAATTGGAGGGAATCACATGTCTACACGTCTTGAACCCACTGCTGAACAGATCAAAGAAGAAAAAATTTACCGTGAAATGGGACTCCGGGACGATGAATATGAGCGGGCTGTAAACATGCTGGGACGCCTTCCGAATTACACGGAAACGGGACTGTTTTCGGTTATGTGGTCTGAGCACTGCAGCTATAAAACATCCAAGCCTGTGTTGAAAAAGTTCCCTACAAAAGGAAAGCACGTGCTGCAAGGTCCCGGTGAGGGAGCCGGTATTGTAGATATTGGCGATGGACAGGCCGTTGTATTTAAAATTGAAAGCCATAACCACCCATCAGCGATTGAGCCGTATCAGGGAGCTGCAACAGGTGTGGGAGGAATCATCCGTGATGTTTTCTCCATGGGTGCTCGTCCAATCGCCCTGTTAAATTCCCTCCGTTTTGGGGAGCTGGACAACCCGCGGGTAAAATATTTGTTTGAAGAAGTGGTAGCGGGGATTGCCGGATATGGAAACTGTATTGGGATTCCAACTGTCGGCGGTGAAGTTCAGTTTGATGATTCCTATAAAGGAAACCCCCTCGTCAATGCGATGTGCGTGGGTATCATTGATCATGATGACATTCAGAAAGGTCAGGCGAAAGGGATCGGTAACACGGTTATGTATGTGGGAGCAGCGACCGGACGGGACGGCATTCATGGCGCAACCTTTGCTTCAGAGGAATTGACTGATGAATCAGAAGAAGATCGTCCGGCAGTACAGGTGGGGGATCCATTTATGGAGAAACTCCTGCTGGAAGCCTGCCTGGAACTGGTGAAATCCGATGCCCTTGTAGGGATTCAGGATATGGGAGCTGCCGGGCTGACATCCTCATCCAGTGAAATGGCAAGTAAAGCTGGAACAGGAATTGAGATGAATCTGGATGAAGTCCCACAGCGCGAATTGAACATGACCCCTTATGAAATGATGCTGTCAGAATCACAGGAACGGATGCTGATCGTTGTGAAAAAGGGCCGCGAGCAGGAAGTGATTGACCTGTTTGAACGCTATGGGCTTGAAGCAAAAGCGATCGGTAAAGTGACCGACGACAAACGGCTGCGTTTATACCATAAAGGAGAAGTGGTTGCCGATGTGCCGGTAGACGCACTGGCAGAAGATGTACCGGTTCGACACATGCCATCAGCAGAACCTGAATTTTTCAAAGAAATGCATGCGATGGAACCTAAGATTCCAGAAGTAAAAGACCTTCAAGAGACTCTGGTAAAATTGCTGAAACAGCCAACCATTGCCAGCAAGAAGTGGGTATATGACCAGTATGACTATATGGTTCGTACCAATACCGTTGTGCCTCCAGGTTCAGATGCTGCTGTACTTCGTATTCGCGGTACGGAAAAGGCTCTGGCGATGACAACGGACTGTAATTCAAGATATTTATATTTAGACCCAGAAACCGGAGGTAAAATTGCCGTTGCAGAAGCTGCCCGTAACATCGTTGCATCTGGTGGAGAACCATTAGCCATTACTGACTGTCTGAATTTCGGAAATCCGGAAAAACCAGAAATTTTCTGGCAGCTGGATCAAGCGACATCCGGTATGAGTGAAGCCTGTCAGGCACTTGAGGCTCCGGTAATCAGCGGAAATGTATCCTTATATAACGAAACGAATGGAACTGCTGTATTCCCAACTCCTGTAGTTGGGATGGTTGGGCTGATCCATCATGTTGACCATATTACGACACAATACTTCAAACAAAAGGGAGACCTGATTTATGTCATCGGGGAAACTTATCCTGAATTCGGCGGAAGTGAATTGCAAAAATTAGTAGAAGGCAACTATTCAGGTAAGGCACCGGCTATTGACTTGAATGTGGAAGAAAAGCGCCAGAAGCAGCTTCTCGAAGCCATTCAAAAGGGGCTTGTGGCATCTGCCCATGACCTGGCAGAGGGTGGTCTTGCTGTTGCCCTGGCGGAAAGCTTAATGGATGAATCCGGACTTGGTGCTGAAGTCACTGTAGATGGCGAAGCAGTTACGGCGTTATTCAGTGAGACCCAGTCCCGCTTTATCGTTACGGTTCCTGAAAACCAAAAAGCAGCGTTTGAACAAATCGTTGATGATGCAAAACAAATTGGAACCGTGACCGATGATTCCAGACTTGTGATTCGCCATTCAGACCAGGAACTTCTCATTCAGGCAGACGTAAAAGATTTAGCCGATGCCTGGAAAGGAGCAATCCCATGTTTGCTGAAATCAAAGGCTTAAATGAAGAGTGCGGCATCTTTGGTGTGTATGGGCATCCGGATGCTGCCCAAGTAACCTATTATGGTCTCCATAGCCTGCAGCACAGAGGACAGGAAGGTGCAGGAATCGTTGTTTCCGATGGAAATCAGCTGACCATCCGAAAAGACCTCGGCCTTGTAACCGAGGTGTTTAAGGAAGGAGACCTGAACAGTCTCGAGGGAAATGCTTCCATTGGTCACGTGCGCTATTCAACATCAGGAGGCGGAGGTTATGAAAATGTTCAGCCTCTATTATTCCGTTCTCAGAATGGCTCCATGGCATTAGCCCATAACGGAAACCTGGTGAATGCAAATGCGTTGAAACATCAGCTGGAAGTAGGCGGGAGCATTTTCCAGACGACTTCAGATACGGAAGTGCTGGCTCACTTAATCAGGAGAAGCGGCTATATCACCTTTGAAGAACGGGTTAAAAACGCCCTTTCCATGCTGAAAGGCGCCTATGCGTTTCTTGTCATGACGGAAAATCAATTAATGGCTGCCCTGGACCCGCTGGGCATGCGTCCGTTATCCCTCGGGAAAATGGACGGGGCATGGGTCATCGCATCAGAAACCTGTGCTTTTGATGTGGTAGGCGCTGAATATGTTCGGGAAATTGAACCCGGGGAGCTTGTCATCATCGATAAAGACGGGCTTCGTTCTGTGTCATTCAGCTCTCCAATGGAGCGGGCGATTTGTACGATGGAATATGTTTATTTTGCCCGTCCGGACAGTAATGTTGATCAGATTAACATTCATGGGGCCCGCAAACGTCTTGGCAAGCAACTGGCTAAAGAAGCCTATGTAGATGCAGACGTGGTAACAGGTGTTCCCGATTCCAGCATTTCGGCTGCCATCGGTTTTGCCGAAGAGGCAGGCATTCCCTATGAGCTGGGTCTCATTAAAAACCGATACGTAGGCCGTACCTTTATTCAGCCTTCCCAGGAGATGCGGGAGAAGGGCGTGAAGATGAAGCTCTCACCTGTTCGGGGCATCGTGGAAGGAAAGCGTGTCGTAATGGTGGATGATTCCATTGTACGGGGAACCACATCACGCCGGATTGTCCGAATGCTCAGGGAAGCGGGGGCGAAAGAAGTCCATGTCCGAATCAGCTCACCGCCGATTACGAGCCCTTGTTACTATGGCATTGATACCTCAACATCCGCAGAACTGATCGCAGCTAACCATTCTGTTGAGGAAATCAGGGAAATGATCGGCGCCGATTCCTTATCCTATTTATCCGTAGAGGGCATGCTGGAGGCTATTGGCCGCCCGAATACAGCGAAAAACTGCGGACAATGTCTGGCATGCTTTACAGGGAATTACCCGACTGAAATTTACGATGATACCGTATTGCCCCATGAAAAGGTTGCGATTACCCAGGGGAAAAGTTCGAAATAAGGAGAGATTCAGACATGTCAAAAGCATATAAGCAAGCGGGGGTCGATCTCGAGGCCGGATATGAATCGGTGAAGCGGATTCGTAAACATGTACAGAAAACCATCAGGCCAGAAGTCATTGGTTCGGTGGGCGGTTTTGGCGGGATGTTTGATATTTCACAGCTCGGCATGAAGGAACCGGTGCTTGTTTCCGGAACCGATGGGGTTGGAACGAAGCTGATGCTGGCTTTTCAGATAGATAAACATGACACCATCGGCATTGATGCGGTTGCCATGTGTGTGAACGATATTGTGGTACAGGGTGCACAGCCCCTCTTTTTCCTTGATTATATTGCGTGCGGAAAGTCTGTCCCTGAAAAAATTGAACAGATTGTCAAAGGGATTGCCGATGGATGTGAACAGGCAGGCTGTTCATTAATTGGGGGAGAAACGGCAGAAATGCCAGGGATGTATGACACGGATGAATATGATATTGCTGGATTTGCAGTGGGAGCCGTTGAAAAATCCGCCATCATCACTGGGGAAAAGATCGAAGAAGGTGACGTATTAATCGGTCTTGCCTCAAATGGTATCCACAGCAACGGCTATTCACTCGTAAGGAAAGTTTTGCTTCATGACAACAAGCTGGACCTGAACGAACACTACGAAGAGTTTGGGAAGACACTGGGGGAAGAATTGCTTGTACCGACAAGAATTTATGCAGCTCCGATTATGGAAGTGCTAAAGCAATATGAGATTAAAGGGATGGCCCATATTACCGGAGGCGGATTTATTGAAAATATTCCGCGTATGCTTCCGGACGGATTAGGAGCACAAATCGAAAAAGGTACCTGGACCATTCCGCCGATTTTCCACTTGATTCAGGAAAAAGGCCAGTTATCTGAGGATGAGATGTACAGTGTCTTTAACATGGGGGTTGGCTTCGTACTGGCTGTAAACGAAAAAGATGCGGATCATATCGTGAATGTGCTGAATGATACGGGAGAAACAGCACAGATCATTGGGAAAGTCACAGGCACATCCGGGGTTCAGTTTTTCGGAGGTCCATCATCATGAAAAAAATAGCGGTTTTTGCATCGGGAAGCGGGACAAATTTTCAGGCCCTTTTAGAGGCCTCCAGAAAGGATCAATCTAAATTTGAAGTGGCTCTGATGGTATGTGACAAGCCTAGAGCTAAAGTGATCGAACGGGCAGAAAAAACCGGGGTCCCGGCTTTTGTATTTAACCCAAAGGAATATGACAGCAAAAATGCTTTTGAAAAAGAAATTTTAAAGAGACTGGAGCAGGATCAAATTGAATTTATTGCCCTTGCCGGCTACATGCGCCTCATTGGTGAAACACTGCTCAGAGCCTTTGAGGGCAGGATTGTGAACATTCACCCTTCCCTGCTTCCAGCTTTTCCGGGGAAAGATGCCATCGGACAGGCATTTGATAAAAAGGTCAAAATTACAGGGGTTACCATCCATTATGTGGACGAAGGAATGGATACAGGTCCGATTATCGATCAGGAAGCGGTTCGGGTCGAGGAAACAGACACAAGGGATTCCCTGCAGGGAAAAATTCAGCAGATTGAACACCAGCTATATCCCCGGGTATTAAACGAGATACTTTCCGATAAAGACGAATGACTAAAGGAGCGGGTTTAAATGGCAAACAAACGGGCCCTGATCAGTGTGTCGAATAAACAGGGCGTAGTGGAATTTGCAAAAGGTCTAGAAGCCTTAGGAGTTGAGATTATTTCAACTGGCGGAACAAAAAGTCTGCTGGAAGAAGAAGGGGTGGCTGTCAAAAGCGTATCGGATGTGACGGGCTTTCCGGAAATTTTGGACGGCCGTGTGAAGACTCTTCATCCTGCCATTCATGGTGGACTTCTGGCAGTACGTGATTCAGAAAAGCATCAGCAGCAGCTTGAGGAACAGCAAATCACACCTATTGATCTGGTTGTTGTAAACCTATATCCATTTAAAGAAACCATTTCAAAACGGGATGTTACGTTTGAAGATGCTATTGAAAACATCGACATTGGCGGTCCGACCATGCTGCGGTCTGCGGCGAAAAATCATGAGTATGTCACGGTAGTCGTGGATCCGGAAGATTATGACCGGGTACTGGATGCGCTTAAACAGGGGGACGTATCCAGAGAAGACCGCCGCCGTCTCGCAGCAAAAGTGTTCCGTCATACAGCCAATTATGATGCGATGATTTCTAAATACTTAACCGAACAGACTGGTGAAGAGTGGCCGGAAAACTTCACGGTTACCTATGAAAAGGCACAGGATCTTCGCTATGGGGAAAACCCTCATCAACAGGCTGCGTTCTACAAAGATCCATTTATCACAAAGGGATCGATTGCATCCAGCAAACAGCTGAATGGAAAAGCCTTATCCTATAATAACATCAATGATGCGGATGCCGCTCTGGCTATTGTGAAAGAATTCAAGGAGCCGGCTGCTGTTGCGATCAAACATACCAATCCATGTGGGGTTGGAACCGGTGAAACCTTGATTGAAGCCTATGAACGGGCCTATGAAGCAGATCCTGTTTCCATCTTTGGGGGAATTGTAGCCGTCAACCGAGAAGTAGATGAACAGACAGCCCTGAAAATGAAAGAAATTTTCCTGGAAATTATTCTTGCACCATCTTTCAGCGAACAGGCTCTGGACATTCTCAAGCAGAAAAAGAATCTGCGCCTGCTGGAAGTAGATTTAAGCGAAACGGAAGCAAAGCCGGAACGCAAGCTGACTTCTGTCCATGGCGGAGTGCTGATTCAGGAAGAAGATCGATATACGCTAGATCAGGCGGAAATCTCCATTCCAACGAAGCGGGAGCCGACAGATAAAGAATGGGAAGACTTAAAACTGGCGTGGAAAATTGTGAAACATGTGAAATCCAACGCCATACTGCTGGCGAAAGATCAGATGACAATTGGCGTTGGTGCTGGTCAGATGAACCGGGTTGGAGCTGCTAAAATTGCGGTGGAACAGGCCGGTGACAAGGTGAAAGGGGCAGTGATGGCTTCGGATGCCTTTTTCCCAATGGACGACACGGTAGAATTAGCCGGAAAAGCTGGTATTACAGCCATTATTCAGCCAGGGGGCTCTATCCGTGATGAAGACTCGATTAAAAAAGCGGATGAATACGGAATCGCCATGGTATTTACCGGAGTTCGCCATTTTAAACATTAATGGGGAGGTGAAAGGATGAAGGTACTCGTAGTAGGACGCGGCGGGCGTGAGCATGCGATCGCCTGGAAATTTTCCCGCAGTGAATCAGTAGAAGAAGTGTATGCAGCACCAGGGAATGACGGCATGAAAGATGTAGCAACCCTTGTAGATATTCAGGAGACGGACCATGATCAGCTTGTCCAGTTTGCAAAGGAAAGGGGCATTGATCTCACCTTTGTAGGGCCTGAAGCACCTCTTCTGGACGGCATCGCCAATACCTTTCAGGAAGCGGGCCTGACCATTTTTGCCCCGACAAAGGAAGCGGCATTTATTGAAGGTAGCAAATCTTATGCTAAAGACCTGATGAGACGATACGGTATTCCTACAGCGGATTATCAGACCTTTAACGATTATGAATCTGCTCAAGCATACGTTGAAGAAAAAGGCGCTCCGATTGTGATTAAAGCAGACGGTCTTGCAGCTGGAAAGGGCGTAACCGTTGCCATGACAAAGGAAGAAGCCCTTGATGCGCTGAAGGAAATGATGAAGGACAAAAAATTTGGTGAGGCCAGTGAACAAGTCGTCATCGAAGAATTCCTGGAAGGGGAAGAGTTCTCCTTAATGGCTTTTGTTCACGGGGAACATGTTTATCCGATGGTCATCTCCCAGGATCATAAACGGGCTTACGACAACGATGAAGGTCCAAATACAGGCGGAATGGGAGCTTATTCACCAGTTCCCCAGATTTCTCAAGAAACGGTCAATGATGCGGTTGAAAACATTTTGAAAAAGACGGCAAGTGCCCTTGTGAAAGAAGGCCGTCCTTTTACAGGTATTTTATATGGCGGACTGATTGCGACCTCGAAAGGACCAAAGGTTATTGAGTTTAACGCCCGTTTTGGCGACCCTGAAACCCAGGTGATTTTGCCAAGGATGAAAAACGATATGGCCCAGGTCATTTTTGATGTCATGCAGGGGAAAGATGCTGGTCTTGAGTGGACCGAGGAAGGAGTCATCGGGGTGGTGCTTGCATCGAAAGGTTACCCGGGCTCCTATGAAAAAGGAAAGCCTATTCAGGGACTGGGTCAGCTGGATGAGGATACGCTTGTGTTCCATGCAGGCACAAAGAAATCCGGAAGCGGTTTTGTCACGAACGGCGGACGGGTACTGCTGGCCGCCCGAATGCATAAAGATTTAAGCAAAGCGATGGAGAATGTTTATCAGGAATTGGAGAAATTATCTTCTGATGATGTATTCTATCGCCGCGATATTGGTCAACGTGCTTTAAAATAAATCATACAATAAAAAAAATCATGTTTGACAGCGCAGTGACTGACGACTTTCAAGTGGAATAGACCATGAGGGAGCTGCGTGCAGGAAAAAGCCGGTCGTCTGGGCAGGGGTTCTCTCAAAAGCTTGCTGAGCTTTTGAGCTTCCCCTTTTGATTTAATCAGGAGGGAAAAGGAATGGAAAATCCAATCATTCTGGACGGAAGAAAAGTTGCTCAGGACGTAAAAGATCGTTTAAAGCCTCGTGTGGAGTATTTAAAAAAGCAGGGGATCATCCCATGTCTTGCTACCATTCTAGTAGGAAATGATCCTTCTTCAGCTACTTATGTGCGCATGAAAGGAAATGCCTGTGAGCGATTGGGTATTCGCTCCAGGCGGATTCATTTACCGGAAGAAACCACAACAGAAGAGCTTTTACATGTCATTCATGATCTAAACGAAGACAATTCTGTACACGGAATCTTATTACAGCACCCAGTTCCAGAACACATCGATGAACGGGCAGCCTTTGAAGCGATTCACATTGATAAAGACGTGGATGGCGTCACAAGTCTTGGGTTTGGCCAGACTGCCTTTAAATTTGGGCGTTATCCATCCTGCACACCAGCTGCGATTATTCAAATTCTCGATTATTATCAGTTGCCAATCGAAGGGAAATATGCAGTGGTGGTTGGAAGAAGTCCAATTCTGGGAAAACCTGTATCGATGATGCTATTAAACCGCAACGCAACCGTAACAACTTGCCACTCTAAAACTCAAAACCTGCCTGACATTGTTCGTCAGGCCGATATCGTCGTAGCCGCAGTAGGCAAACCGAACTTTATTAAGGGAGAATGGATTAAAGAAGGCGCCGTTGTACTGGATGCCGGCTACAATGAAGGCAACATTGGCGATGCAGACTATGAAACGTGCCTGCCCCGTTCCAGTGCCATAACACCTGTACCAGGAGGCGTAGGACCGGTAACGATTTCCATGCTGCTTAAACACACCGTAGACGCAGCAGAAGCCAAACTTGCTGAACAAAATCATGATCAAGTGTCGAATGCCTAAGTAGAGTTCATGATGATTCTGCTTATAGATGAGTGATGATCATTACAGGAAAAAGATTTCGTTTTTATTTTTTAAAAGCAGAATCATAGAATAAAGATGGGCTGTCTCTTCAGACAATGTTGTCTGAGAGACAGCCTTTTCATTTACAAAATCGACTCTATATAAAGCTGCAAAACCTGCTGGATAGCAGAATATTATTCGGGCGTATATACATTAACCCTGGAACATATCATCGTTCCAGGGTTTCATCTGCTCGAATAAATGGTTTGCTAACGGCCAAGTACTTTTATTTCCTGCTCGACTCCGGTACATTCGCTGGCGTATCAGACAGTTCAATATCCGGATTATGATCTAAGAACCAGTTAAGCGAAAATTCATTTTTAAACAGGAGTACCGGCCGGCCCCGGTAATCATGAATCAGCATCCGGGTGTCGCTTCGGGTATCTTTTTCGGGCACTTCCCCTTTTACGACCCAGCGGGCCAGCTGATAGGGCCAGCGTTCCATTAATAAATCAACACCATATTCGTGCTCCATACGGTAAAGGAATACGTCAAACTGGAGCTGTCCAACTGCACCCAAAATCGTTTCTTCAAACTTTGGCGTGCGGTAAACCTGAATGGCACCTTCCTGGGCCAACTGCTCAATTCCCTTTACATATTGCTTATGTTTCATCGCATTTTTCGGGCGGATTTTGGCAAAGTGCTCCGGCGGGAACATCGGGAGGCGGCCAAAATCAAAGGTGTTTTTGCTTCCGCAGATGGTATCCCCGATTTGGTAAACTCCCGGATCATACAGTCCGACGATATCCCCTGCATAGGCTTCTTCCACAGCGGCTCTTGAATCTGCAAAAAATTGCTGGGGCTGGGACAGTTTCATCGATTTTCCGGTGCGGTGAAGCCAGGTTTCCATGCCCTTTTCAAATTTTCCGGAACAGATCCGCATAAAGGCAACCCGGTCCCGGTGTGCCGGGTCCATGTTCGCCTGAATTTTGAAAATAAATCCGGAAAATTCCTGGTCATCTGGATGAACCGTTCCTTTTGAGGATTGACGGCTTGCCGGCTGGGGCGCCATTCGTAAAAAGTGCTTCAAAAACGTCGGAACCCCAAAGCTGGAAATGGCACTTCCGAAAAAGACGGGTGTCTGCTTTCCCTTCATGACCGCATCCAAATCAAAAGGATTGCCCGCTTCATCCAATAGCATTAAATCCTCAATGAGCTGGTCGATGGTGGTTTCATCGCTATGACTCGAAAGATGAGTCCTCAGCTCATCGTAGTCGTTCACATCCTGAGATGATTGTTCTTTCTTTTCATCACCGCAGTATTCAATGGTTTTGTCGAAGCGGTCATAAACACCCCGGAATGTGGGCCCCATACCAATCGGGTAGTTCATTGGAGTGGATTCAATGCCCAGTACTTCTTCAATTTCTTCAAATAACTCAAGAGGTTCTTTTCCATGACGGTCCAATTTATTAATAAACGTAAATATTGGGATGCCCCGTTCACTGCAGACCTTAAATAATTTAATGGTCTGGGGCTCCACACCTTTCGCAACGTCGAGAATCATGACAACACTGTCTACGGCCATCAGTGTGCGGTAGGTGTCTTCACTGAAATCCTGGTGTCCGGGTGTATCTAAAATGTTTATTTTATAGCCTTCGTATTCAAATTGCATCACACTGGATGTCACAGAGATTCCCCGCTGTTTTTCAAGCTCCATCCAGTCAGAGGTGGCAAACTTAGCTGATTTTTTTGCTTTTACAGACCCGGCAGTGCGGATCGCTCCTCCTAATAGGAGCATTTTTTCTGTTAATGTTGTTTTACCGGCGTCCGGATGTGAAATAATCGCAAATGTCCGCCGTTTATTGACTTCACGCTGTAAATCGTTCATATTCTATCCCTTTCTCTGATCGAATTATTCCATTTTATACGTTACCACAAATGACGAGTTTCTGTATGGGTAAAATGCGAGGTTTTTTAAGAAGCATGATATATCTAATCAGACTTTGAAACGGGAGATACAATTATTTCCTATATTATTATGAAACACAAAGGTTCATGGTATAATAGATAACAGCATAAATAAAAATGACAACTTCAGCAACCTTTTCAGCAAAACACCTTGACAGCAATGGATTAAATATTATAATATATCCTATGGCATTTTATTATCATATCCACGATTAGCCCCGGAAACTATTCGTGTTGATATAATTATGTTCGTTGAGTAAAAGAATTAGGAGGGAAACCGATCATGCGCACAACTTTCATGGCAAATGAGAACAATGTTGAGCGTAAGTGGTATGTTGTGGATGCAGAAGGCCAGACACTTGGTCGCCTTGCCAGTGAAGTAGCTGCCATCCTACGCGGCAAACATAAACCGACTTATACGCCACATGTAGATACAGGAGATCACGTCATTGTTATTAATGCTGACAAAGTACATCTGACTGGTAAAAAACTTGAGCAGAAAATGTATTACCGCCACTCTAATTATCCAGGCGGTTTGAAACAGCGTACGGCTAATGAAATGCGTACAAACTATCCTGAGCAAATGATTGAACTGGCTGTTAAAGGCATGCTTCCAAAAGGAACACTTGGACGTAAAATGGCGAAAAAACTGCATGTTTACAGAGGTTCTGAACATAAGCACCAGGCACAAAAACCGGAAGTTTACGAGCTTCGCGGATAATTAAGAAGGAGGTAGACAAGAGTGGCACAAGTACAATACTACGGTACCGGACGCCGTAAAAACTCAGTGGCTCGTGTACGTCTAGTCCCAGGTAATGGACGTGTAATCGTAAATAATCGTGATGCTGAAGAATATTTTCCATTTGAAACCCTTCGTCGTATTATTAACCAGCCATTAGAAGTAACGGAAACAGCTGGAAGCTACGACGTTCTTGTAAAAGTTCATGGTGGCGGATTTTCAGGTCAGGCAGGTGCAATCCGTTTAGGAATTGCCCGTGCTCTATTAGAAGCGGATCCTGATTACCGTTCCGTACTTAAAAAAGAAGGACTGCTTACTCGTGACGCACGTGTGAAAGAGCGTAAGAAATACGGTCTTAAAGGCGCTCGTCGTGCTCCACAGTTTTCGAAGCGTTAATTATCAACATTTCAAAGGCTCTCAAGCATTTTGCTTGGGGGTCTTTTTTATTAACTGAAATCACTTTTGACCACGAAATTATTTTATGACCACGATGACCACAAATTATAGCTCCATGAACTTATTAAATTTTTCTGCCGTTTGTTCTCTCATAGTATCGGTAACATGGGTATAGATGTTATCGGGTGTCTTGGTTTGGTTCTTTGCTACAATGTTTTTTGTCTTATTTGGAGAACGTGTACTCTTTAGTCCTGGTACAGAAAACTTTATAACAAGTATTATATTATTAGTAATTGGAACTGGGCTTTTATTATGGGGTGTTACCTACGTTTATCTATTATTTGATAAATCAAATAATGCACCATTAAAGTTTGGAATTATCGGCACTATAATTGGTTTATCCTTAGACACATTTTCTTTATCGAACCACTCTTTAGTTTTTCCAAAATTAGATGAGCCACAAGTTATTGCATTTACTGCGTGGATGTCTTTTGCTTATGCGTTATATTTATTTATTCCTGCAATGATAAATAAACAAAGAATAAAGCATCAAAAGGGATAGAATAAAACTATTTAAGTAAAGGAGGGCATTACCACAACAACGGTAATGCTTCTTTTGTATGTATTGACCGTTAGTTCAACAAACGAATGGAATTTTATGTTAAATTTAAATGAGGTGAGAAGGAGAGAGTAATGGAGTTTCTATTTGTATTTCTTATTTGTCCTATAATTGTCGTTGTAGCTTCAATAATTGGTTTTATAGTTTTAAAAAATATTTTTGTAGTGCCTTTAATAACAGTTCTCAAAGCGTTAATATTTTATGTGTTTACATCAAACCCTCTTTGCTGTTTCAGACGGCAAAGAGGGTTTGATCATGTTAAAGGCCAGCCCACCCGGACTGGCCTTTAATGGCTATTGTCTTCCTTCTGGCTTAGAACCTGTGTTTTTAACTCTTCAAGGTTCTGTCTAAAATTTTCTATTTCTTCATCAGACAATGATTGCGCCCCGTACCGTACTTTTTGATAAGTACATACACTTTCCGGAGCCAATCCAATACGCTGAAACCATTCTTCAATCGTTTCTGAATAAAAACGTCCCAGTCCCTGCTCCCGGGTAAAATGTTCAAACTCATAGAACAATTTTCGGACAAGGTGATCGGGCTTTTGCCGGAATTTTCTTCGGAAAAGCCCTCTTTTCCGCTGGATGGCTGAATCTCTCCCTCCAGGGAAAAATTCACGAATGATGGATCCTGATCGATCAGGAGAACTTATATAAATCGAAATTCTTTTCCGATAGAAATAATAGAAAACAGCGATGACGAACATCACAATAAGAGCTGCTCCCAACAGGGAAGAGTAATCAGCAATTGTCTGTGCAGCTTCAGCCAGACCGGATGTTTCCTGGTTTTCTGGTACTGGATCTTTGAGATCATCAATTTGGATATCCATATTCTGGTTATTGGGTGAAGGCTCATTCTCATATTCATCCAGGCCAATCAGTTGATAAATTTGGTTGGCCAGCCATCCAGCTGTAATTAAAACAAATCCAGCCAGAACCGAAAACCCATATTTGATGGGTTCGAAAATAAAATAGATAAGGATGCCGAGTACTATGACTAAACCTGTAAAGATAAGGGGGACTTTGCTTAAAGAAAACCGGTTTTCTGATGATGTTTTCGGGATCATGGTCAGATGCTTCAGCATATATCCGAAAATGATCATTCCGAACTGAATAACTGCAAGAAGGATCGGGACCCTCTCCCCTGTGAATACATATTCCAGAATGCCAATTGCAATCGTCAGAGACACGATTACCTTTTCGTTTTCCAGATCTCCGTGCTTCAAGTGTATAATCCAGCGCCATGCAATAAAATTTGCCATGGCCAGAGCCAGGATGAGGGGGAACTGCAAACCGTGCCAGAAGAAAATTCCGATCAGGGTGGCAAGGGCGATTACAGGCGCATAAGTACTGATTCTTTCAGAAAATAATAGCAATAAAGAAGAAGCTGCTATAACAGCCAGGTAGCTCCAGACTGGCCCGATTTCCCCGGAAGGCAGATAAAACGGGATAATCAATAAGTAAAGAAATATCCCTTCGCCAATAAACTGATATATACGGCTGATGGTTAGATTAACGCTGTGCATACAGATCTCCTTCTTTCCAGGATTCCGCCAGTGTTGCTCCATTTTCGGTTTCCTGCAGAACAAGAACGCCCAGGCCTCTTCTTTTCCATTTTGCTAAAACAGGCATATCTTCATGATCAACATCCCCCAGTACGACAATGGTCTTTGGCTGATTGAAAGGTTGATCTAGTTTGTACAATAGGCGGGAAAATGGGATGACCATACTGGAAGAATGGATTCTTGCCAGCAGTTCTAATGATTTTCGTAAATGACTTCGGCCCTGTCCCTCATGTAAATAATGAAAATAAGGGGGTTCCCCCAGTTTTTGAGCGTTGATCAGCAATTCAAAGGACTGGTCCTTTTTCGTTAACGTGTGGCAGATAAACGCTGCATAGGACATAAGTTTTTCAAGATCCGGCGTGACAAATGCGTTTCCAAGGCGACTTTTTTTGCTGATGTTAACCACAATAGTCCAGGTATGGTTCCAGGTTCTTTCATACACTTTCGTCTGCAAATCCTGTCTTTTGGCAGATGCTTTCCAATGAATCCGATGGAAGGGATCTGACTGGATATAATCCCTGGTGCCTGCCGGACTTAACACATCTTCAAACGGAGAAAAAGCCGTCTTTTTTTCTCCGGGTGTCAGGTACAGGCGCTCCTTTAAGCCTGATACGGGGAGGGGTTCCGGATAAACGATAATTTCTGTCCTGTAAAAAGGCTGATACGTTAAACCGATGGACTGGGTATTGATCGGATGGGGAAAATCATATCGAATATTTGTAAGTCTCGTTGTGCCACGGGCTTTGGCCTGTACAGGTATATTTACTTGAGCTTTACCCTTTCGCATGATGGATAGTGGTACATAGTAGATGATCTCATGATTATACCTGGTCTGCTTCTCAATGTCACTTGATACAACGGAACCCATTTGAAAAGAAATTTTTCCATTGATAACCGGCAGAAATGATTCATTTTGAACGGTGAGCTTTAGATCGGTTTGCTGCCCCGGGAACAGCCGGATGGTACGTTTTGGGTTTTCCAGATTGATATCCAATCCAATTTTTTGATCATAATAACGGCTTGCCCAAATGAATGTCAGTAAAAGACTAAAAATGATTTGAAGCAGGGGAAGCCTCATTAAAAGTGCCGGAATCATAGAAAGGAGAATGATGACTGAGAATATCTGGTAAAATTGATCATGTTCAGGTCCAAATTCCTTTTTCCATCTCATGATTCCACTTCCCCGGCTTCAACGGGCACTTCCACCTGCCCGATTACATTTTCAATGATTCCTTCCATGCTTCTTTGAATGGAAGATTCCATTGTCAAAATCAAGCGGTGGGCAAAAATAAATGGGGCCAACTCTTTTACATCAGCCGGATTGACATAAGATCTTCCTTTTATTAAAGCCCGTGCCTGACTTGCCCGCATTAACGCAAGGGCACCCCTTGTACTGATTCCAAGCTCAATATCCGGATGATTCCTTGTTGCCTCCACAAGGGAAAGGAGGTAATCTGTCACGGTGTCCGAAACAGTAACTTCCCGAACTTTCTGCTGCAAATTAAGAATATCCTCTAGCGCTAAAACAGGAGTGACTTCCTTCAGGGGCTCCTGGAGACGATAGGTGGTTAAAATAGCTTTTTCTGCTTCCCTCTTTGGATAGTTCATTTGAAGTTTAAACAGAAACCGATCCAATTGAGCCTCTGGGAGAGGGAAAGTGCCATGATTCGTTTCGATCGGGTTCTGGGTCGCTATTACGAAAAAGGGTGGATCGATATCAATCGTTTTTCCGTCAATAGTGGTCTGTCTCTCTTCCATGACTTCCAAAAGGCTGGACTGGGTTTTGGGAGTCGCCCGGTTGATCTCGTCAGCGAGAAGAACATTGGTTTGAACGGGTCCGATCCGCCATTCAAACTCCTGGGTTTTAGGATTAAAAAACTGGATGCCTGTCACATCGCTCGGGAGCACATCGGGAGTGAATTGAATTCGGTTAAAGGTGCCCTCCATGACACGGGCAAAACTTTTAGCAAGCATGGTTTTGCCTGATCCCGGGACGCTCTCTAACAGAACGTGTCCCTTTGCTAGAAGAGCGGTAAACAGCATATCAATAACATCATCTTGTCCCATAATGACTTTTTGGATTTCCTGTTTGGCTTCGGTTAATTTTCCTTTTGGATCCATATGTAAGAAGGCTCCTTTTTATGGTTTTATCTTATTCTATCAATCTCCGCACGAAACTTCACTAGTTTCTTAAAAAAATGGGATAAAATGTATTTGGTGAGTGCACTTTTATTTAATCATCCATCTTCTTAAATTTTACTTTTAAAGCATCTTTAAGGTTTTTTTCAAAAAGAAGTAGATCTTTTATAAAAAAACATAATTTTTCTCCTTGTCCCATATAATGGAGCGAGCGGACAAAAGGGGAGAAGAAAGATGCAAAAAGTCATGTTTGCTGTACTCTGGGTTTCAGGCCTATTCATGCTGGTCTATTTGCTTCAATACCCGGTACAAACCGAGCCCGCCTGGGAGAACTGGTCCCTTCCTCTGTCAGGGAAAGTGATTGTACTGGACCCGGGACATGGCGGCCCTGATGGGGGGGCGATCAATGCAGATGGAGATATATTAGAAAAAGATGTAGCGCTTCAGACATCTGAAATCTTGCGGGACTACCTGCAGCAGGCAGGTGCCCTCGTTTATATGACGAGGGAAAAGGATCAGGACCTGGCTGATGAGGGAACAAAAGGGTTATCCAGAAGAAAGTCAGAAGACATTCGAAAAAGGGTACAGTTTATTAAAGATAAGGATCCTGACTTTTTTATCAGCATTCATTTAAATGCGATTCCATCCTCCAGATGGCACGGGGCCCAGACTTTTTACTATCCAGCGCTGGAAAAGAGCGAAAAACTGGCTAAGCTGATCCAGGCCGAAATTCGCCGTAATTTAAATAATACGAAGAGGGAAGCCCTGGCAGTCAATGGCATCTATATACTGAAACATGCTGATCGTCCGGGTGTCCTGGTGGAAATCGGATTTTTATCCAATCCTCATGAAGCCGATTTGCTGAAGAGCATCGATTACCAGCATAAAATGGCAGCCTCTATTTATGAAGGGATTTTGCGATATGTCACGGAAGATCTAGAAGAGAAGGGAGCATAATTTTCCTCAAACATTGGAAGCATATTCATTAGAAAATATAGGAGATATGTTATACTAATCCTGGTAGCATTTATAAAAAGGATGGTGACCCATTGTGCTGACAAAAGAACAGGTTCTCGAAATTCTTAATCCGATGAAAGATCCATATTTACATAAAACGTTTGAGGAAACTGGTGCCGTTCAGGATATCAAAATTAAGGAAGACAAAAACCATGTCAGTATTAAGCTTGGCATTGGAAATCCGAATTCTGCCGAGCAAATGCAGCTCCAGCAGGATATCGTCAATAAACTGAAACAGGCGGGTGCTTCAACAGTAGGACTGCGTTTTACTAAACTTTCTGATGAAGTGATGAAAAAATTCGAAGCGGCTGCAAAAAAGAAACAGGAAACAGATTTGTTAGGCGGTCAGGAGACAAAATTTATCGCCGTAGCCAGTGGTAAAGGCGGCGTTGGAAAGTCTACCGTCACTGTAAACCTGGCTGTTGCCCTCGCGCGTCTTGGCAAGAAAGTCGGGATTGTGGATGCGGATATATATGGTTTCAGTGTACCGGATATGATGGGGATCGAAAATCGTCCGCAGGTTCGTGGTGAAAAAATTATTCCAGTTGAGCGATTTGGTGTAAAAGTGATTTCCATGGGCTTTTTTGTAGAAGACAATTCACCGGTCATCTGGCGCGGACCTATGCTGGGTAAAATGCTGACAAGCTTTTTTAAAGAAGTGGAGTGGGGAGATCTCGATTATTTATTGCTGGACTTGCCTCCAGGGACGGGGGATGTGGCGCTGGATGTTCATTCCATGCTACCGTCCAGTAAAGAAATTATCGTAACAACCCCTCATCCAACCGCTGCTTTTGTAGCTGCCCGTGCAGGACAAATGGCACTGCAGACGGATCATGAAATTCTTGGGGTTATTGAAAATATGTCCTACTTTGAAAGCCGCATTACTGGCCAGAAGGAATATGTGTTTGGCCGCGGTGGCGGAGATAAGCTTGCGGAAGTGCTGAAAACCGAAGTCCTTGGACGCCTGCCGCTGCAGCAGCCGTATGAAGAGGAAGATCTATTTGCACCTGGAGTGTATCAGGAGGATCATCCAACCGGGAAGGTCTTCTTATCCATTGCCAATAAAATTACGAAAAAGTATTAAGCAAAGCATCAGGTAATAAATATCCGGACTAAATTCAATCGTCACATGAATTAGTCCGGATATTTTCATGTTGCCATAATTTTTCACTTTCTGCGGTACGGACTCATTTGTCCATGGACTAAAAACAAAGAAAGAGGCTGCTCCTGTACTAGGAACCGCCTCCGCCTCCACCGTCTCCACCTTGCTGATTTTGCTGCTGGCCCTGCTGTTGTCCTCCGCCTTGCTGCTGACCACCCTGCTGCTGCCCTTGCTGTTCTTGTCCCTGCATTTCCTGTGCAGCCTTTAGTAAGGCTTTTGTCATTTCGGCTTTAAATAGCGGACTATTTAATGTTTCCTGAATCGTTTTTTCAAGGTGGGAACGAAATTGCTGGCTTTGTAGAACTTCAAGCATGTTTTTAGTCATTTGAGGATCCTTGAGAAGATCCAGCATCATCTGCTGATACTCGGCATCTTTCATAAGGCCCTTCAGCAATTTTTTCTCCTGTTCCTGAACAGCTTTCGTATAGCTTTCTACAAAGTTTGGGTCCTTAAATAATTCCGACCAGAATTTTTTTCCCTCATCAGATGTAAATGTTGTTTGAATGGCGTTTTGTACCGTTTCTGACTCCATGACTAATTGTTGCTGCATTTCCTCATCCGACAGGACTTCAGTGAGAGCTTTTTTCCCTTCGTCTGTTTTTATAATGTCCACGACCATTTTCTTCGTGGTTTCATACTGATTGTTTTCGCCCTGTGAGGCCTGATTGCCTCCGCAGCCACTTACCGTCAGCGATATGATAATGAATAACGATAATAACCATTTCTTCATATACGACTCCCCTTTTATAAAGGCATCTATTTGTTAATATGGAATGACAGGGGAAAAATATGCATCGTCAGATAAGGAAAAAAGATAGCAATCATGGTAAAATACGAGAGGACAGTCCAAGAACTTAGGAGGATGCAAGGTGACTATAAAAAAATGGATTCGATTATTCCTTTCAACATTAATAGTGGGTGGTTTGACTACAACCATTACCAGTTTTTTTATTAAACCTGAGTCATACACGGAGTATCTGCAGCCCTTTGATATATGGGAAATTTCCGGGGCCGTAATCTGGTTTATGGCTATGGGATTTACCTTTAGCGTCATCAGCCAGATGGGCTTTTTTGCATATTTGACGGTGAATCAATTTGGATTGGGTATTTTCCGAAGCTTATGGAAGCCGATCCAAATTTTCCTCATTTTGTTTACATTGTTTGACCTCGTGTATTTCCGATATATTGGATCAGAGGGGGATGTTTCTATCATCCCTTACCTGGTAACCGCCCTCGTGATTTTAGGTTACGGACTGGCGGTTGCCTATGTAAAAGCAAAGGAAACTGATCAAAAAGCATTTGTGCCCGCTCTCTTTTTTATGGTTGTGGTGACGGTGATTGAATGGGTACCGGTATTACGGACTAACGAATCAGACTGGATTCTGCTGATGGCAGCGACACTGTTAGCATGTAACACCTATCAGCTGCTGATTCTGCATCGGCTTGTGAAACCAGAGGAAAAACAGGAAGCCTCAGCCAGCTAACTGAAATCAAACATAAAACCCCTGCAGGATGACGATATCTCTCGCAGGGGTTATGTGTTGTAAGCCTAAATTTCGCAGCTGGCTTATGTTTGTTCAAAGTGAAAATTTTGAGGCTGCTGTAAGTTGTTTGATTGTCCAGTCCCGGCTCATGGCCCCACGAGATCAGTCCCCGGTAGGTGTGTACCGTCTCCTCGGGGGGGCTCCAGCGCTTCCGGGGCATGCAGCCGTGTAAGCTTTACTTATTTTACCGGATCGCTTTTTGCCTTGCCGCTGGCAACAAGTTCAGAAATCGTCACAAACTCGAATCCTTTTTTCTTGAGGGCAGGCAATATTTCTTCCAGTGCTTTGTCCGTTTGCTTTACAGCATCGGATGCATGCAGCAAAATAATATCTCCGCCGCCTGTATCTTTCAGAACCTTATTAACAATGGCTTTCGTGCCGGGGTTTTTCCAGTCATTTGGGCTGACGCTCCAGTAAATGACCTTATACCCCATATTTTCAGCTGTCTTTAATATTTCATCATTAAAATGTCCGCTTGGCGGTCGGAGCCACTGTGTATTATACCCTAATTTGTTAAAGGCATTCTTCGCTCTTCGCAAGTCTTTTTTCACTTCGCTCAGTTCTTGTTTCAGATAGCTTTTGTATTCATAACCTAATGATCCTAATTCATGTTTTCCTTCCTTAATTTCCTTCAGAATATCAGGATGTCTCAGTGCCCATTCCCCACTGACAAAAAAGGTAGCCTGTACATCGTGTTTCGTCAGTACATCCAAAATATCATACACTTTTTCCTGCCCCCAGCTGATGTTAAAGGTTAAAGCCAGCTGTTTTTCTGATTTTCCGCTTTTCAGCAAAGCTTTTGGGTCATCTTTAGAAGAGAAAACAGAAAATGAACTGTTGGTTTCTACCCAGAGGAAAACGGCTGTAAACAATGCCAGTGCCAGCACCATAGCCCATTTTTTCCAGTGTTTCAGCTTCAGCACAAAGAAAACATTCAACGGTGTCCCCTCCCTGAGATTCGTTATTAAATAGTTATGTACAAGCAATGGAGGATATGAAAACTCTGAGACCTGTTTATATGGATAGTTGATTTTTATAAACATTTTTGGGGGATCTAACTGGTCAAAAATAATCTGCATATGTTTTCGGTCATCGTTTAATTTCATGATTGACAAAATAGGCTGGCATAAAGTAATAAACGGTGGGAAAAACGAACAAATTACCTTAAGAAAAATTTCAAGTAGTTCACATGCGTAGATTCCTGGTCGACTAAAACCGGCCATGTCCTGTGGCCAACGTCGACACTAGCACGTCCTGTGCGACGCGGGAACAGCACGAGCCGAAAATCCTGCAGACAACGATTATCCCAGCTTCCTTTAATAAAATGTGGATATTTAGGAAAAAATGAAAAACAAAATAAGCACAAGGAGACATGGTGGATGTATGGAATGATACTGAATGAAATAGAGAGAAAAGAATTAGAATATTTGCTTAAACGTGAAATGGATGAACTCATCCATGACTTAAATAACCGATATTTAGAGCATATTGTGAAGCGGTCCATTCAAGAGCGTTATGAAATTCTATACCAATTATTCAAACGTTTTGCATCTGACTCCGACTGTTTGCGCTATTTGCCCTCTCGTTATTTTTCTGTGTCTTCAAAAAGAAAATAGTCAAAAAAAGTGAAATGTGATATGATTGCGATTGGAAACCATGAATAGGAGTGTAAAGACATTGGATTCCATAAAAGCAATCATTTTTGACTTAGATGGTGTGATCACCGATACAGCAGAATATCATTATTTAGCCTGGAAACAGCTCGCGGAAAGTTTAGGCATATCCTTTGACCGGGAGTTTAATGAAAAGCTTAAGGGTATAGGACGAATGGAATCACTGGAGCTCATCCTTGATCATTCCAATCAAACGTATACCCAGGAAGAAAAGGAACAGATGGCAGCTAGAAAAAATGAATATTACCGATCGCTTATACAGCAGATTACTCCTGATGATCTGCTGCCGGGGGTGCTGAATTTTATAAAAGATGTTAAACGCGAAGGAATTTTAACAGGGCTTGCATCAGCCAGCAAAAATGCCTCTTTTGTAATTAAACAGTTGGGTGTTGACGATCTGCTCGATACAGTAGTAGATGCAGCAAAAGTAAAGAAAGGCAAGCCGGACCCAGAGATTTTTCTGACTGCAGCCAGACAGCTGGGAATTGACCCGGTAAATTGTGTTGGAGTAGAGGATGCCAGAGCAGGAATTCAAGCTATTAAGAGTGCCGGCATGTTCGCCATAGGCATCGGAAACCAGGAAATCCTCTCTGCAGCTGACTGGGTCGTAAAAACACCTGCTGAATTGTCTTTAAAGGAATTATATCGTCGTATACATGCATCATAAATAGTTCGTATAGCGGAGAAGTTTTCGGTGAATTAGGCAAGTATAGATTCCGTGAATAGAACTGTTAAAAATTAAACCTCTGACTGTAGTTGTCAGGGGTCTTTTCATGACTGTCTGTGTGAAAAGTAATAGGTATACATTTCATTGATTGTTGTAATCGGCCTGCGATGGCTGGGACAAGCTTATGTTCAATGCCCCAAAGCTGGTTTGGGCTGTTAGTGGATAGGTGTAAATTATTTGAGATCAGGATAAATTTACTAGTTGATATATAAAAAAGATTATGCTATATTACTTCTTGTGCCACAAAGTCACATGTTTTTCAGCAAGATGAAACAAAATAATTTTTTAAAAAAAGTTGTTGACTTTGTATGGCTATGTGATATAATATAATCCGTCGCTGCGAAACGGCGACCCATTCGAACCTTGAAAACTGAACAAAACAACTTGTAACGCCAGAAGCTAGATTGAAC
>JACDOD010000014.1 GCA_017656265.1 Bacillaceae bacterium
TATCTATAAAGAGAAACATTGCAGACAGAATTTACACATAATTAAGGACTTGACTTAAATTCACTTGACGTTTTGGCGTTCATCCACCTTATGAAGGCCATTCAGCGTAAATTCACTTGACGTTTTGGCGTTCATACCCTTTTTGAAGACCATTCAGCGCAAATATACTTGACGTTTTGGCGTTCATCCACCTTATGAAGACCATTCGACGCAAATTTCCTTGACGTTTTGGCGTTCACACCACTATAAAGGACATTTTATACAATAATTTGCGGTTGTGTCCGTCATGATATCTATCGAGTTCACTATGTCGGGTACACTTTCTCCGCTTGATATACCTTATACTATGTAAAAAAGACTGCCTCTTTTGAGACAGTCTTCTAAAGTTAATCCGTATCATCGGCAGCCAGACTGGATAAAACGTGTACCCTTAAAATAATCCCTTCCAGACGATTGTCCTCATTGACCACAGCAATTGGATATTTGGACTCCAGTGCTTTTGGAATTAAATCTTGAATATATTCGCTCCGTTCTGCCACAGAAACATCTGGATTAATGACATCCTCGAGTGTCATTTTCTTCTTAATGCCGTTAATCGCGTCATCAATGGTTACAATACCCTTCAGATGCCGCTGACGGTCCACTACAAATACGCTGGACAGCCCATTTTCTTCCATTTCCTTAACAGCTACTTTCAGCCCGTCTTTTAAGGATACAAGGGCATTCGGCTTAATCATAATACTTTCAGCCTGCAGCACCTTCGAACGGTCAATATCTTTAATAAACTCAGATATATAATCGTTAGCTGGTTTTTCAAGGATTTCTTCCGGTGTTCCGACCTGGACTACTTTCCCGTCTTTCATTACCGCAACACGATCACCGATCTTAAAGGCTTCATTAATATCGTGGGTAATGAAAACAATCGTTTTTTTCAGCCTTTCCTGAATGTCCAGCAGTTCCAGCTGCATTTCCCGGCGAATCAGCGGGTCCAGGGCACTGAATGGTTCGTCCATTAACAGGATATCCGGATCATTGGCAAGGGCTCTTGCCAGGCCGACACGCTGCTGCATTCCGCCTGAAAGTTCATCAGGGTATTTGTCTTCCCAGCCTTTCAAGCCAACTACTTCAAGGTTTTCCCGTGCAATCTTTTCCCGTTCTTCTTTGGGAACGCCGCGAATTTCCAGGCCATATTCTACATTCCCAAGTACGGTACGATGACTGAATAAGCCAAAATGCTGAAATACCATCGCAATCTTTTTCTGTCTAAATTGCTTCAGGGCCTGAGAATCATACTCAACAATGTTTTCTCCATCCACATAAATCGCTCCTGAAGTCGGCTTGTTCAGCATGTTGAAGCAACGAATCAGAGTTGATTTGCCGCTGCCTGAGAGTCCCATAATCACGAAAATTTCTCCCTCTTGAATGTCAAGGGAAGCATCATAGACACCAACCGTATGACCGGTCTTTTCTAAAATTTCGTCTTTGGACATGCCTTCCTCAACCATCGGAATGACGGATTTTGGTTTGGGGCCGAATATTTTGGATACGTGTTCAATTTTTATTTTGGTTGTCATGAAGCATCCCCCCTATGAGCCTGGAACCCTTCCGCTATTCCAGCTGTCACCCGGTCAATAATAATGGCGAGGAATACAATACTGATTCCTGCTTCAAAACCTAACGCGACATCAATGCGGTTAATGGCAACCAGAACCTGTTTTCCTAAACCGCCGGCGCCAACCATCGATCCAATAACGGCCATAGCCAATGCCATCATCGTCGTCTGGTTAATTCCAGCCATAATCGTAGACAGGGCCTGAGGCAGCTGAACTTTCACAAGCATCTGCATCCGGGATGACCCAAAGGATTCAGCAGACTCAATCACTTCCTGATCTACATTTCGAATTCCCAGTTCTGTCAAACGAATAACTGGCGGTACCGCATAAATAATTGTAGCAATCACCGCTGGAATATTTCCGATTGGGAAAAAGAAAATAACGGGAATCAAATACACAAAACTTGGCATTGTCTGCATAGCATCGAGAATTGGCCGCATAACGACTGAAAAACCTTTGCTCAAGGCCATTAAAATACCAGTTGGAATTCCGATGAGTAACGATGCCAGTACGGAAACGAGGACAATCGAGATGGTGGTCATCATTTCTTCCCACAAGCCAAATGTACCGACCAAAAAGATGAAAAACGTGTACAAAATACCTGAGAACAGGCTTTTAAACTTCCATCCAAGCAAAAAGATCAAAATCAAAAATACCCACCATGGGAGAATGAGCAAAAAATGTTCAAACCAATTAATGGATCTGGATGAAATGAGAAAAATAAAATCAAATAATGCTTCAAAATTTTTATCAAGATAATCAATAAAAGCATCGACATAATCACCAATTGATGTTCGAATATCAGGAAAATCAATCATAAACGATTCGGCCAAAAAATCAGCCTATTCACCTCTCTTAGTAAGATTTCAGAGGAAAGCAGCTGGCCGCATGTGACCAGCTGCTTTTTTTAAACCTTACAATGCGCTTTTTACCTTTTCAGCCACATCTTCAGGTACCCACTGGGTCCAGACATCTTGGTACTGCTTCAGCCACCAGATGGCTGCTTCCTCTGTAGAAGTTTCATTTTCCTGCAAGTACTTTAATGCTTCCTCAGTCAATTCGGTACTTGTTTTATAATTTTCCAGAAAATCTACAACCTCTGGCGCCTGTTCAGGCAGATCTTTGTGAACCGTAACCGTTACTTTGTTTGGCGGGAATTCTGTTCCACGGTTCTTTTCCCAGATTTCCGGATCATATGGTTCATCTTCTAAAATCGTCAAATCATATAAAGCAGTTACCCATGTTGGAGACCAGTAATAACCGACCCAAGGTTTACCGTCTTTATACGCAGCCGCAAGGGATGATACAAGGGCTGAATCAGATCCCGGGCTGATGTAGTTATAATGTTCATCTAATCCATATGTTTCCACTTTAGTAGATAAAATTTCATCAACTGCCCATCCTGTAGGGGCACCTACAATACGGCCTTTATTTGGATCTTCTGGATCCTGGAATACATCAGCGTATTTTGCTAGGTCTTTTACGGTTTTCAAATCTGGTGCCACTGGTTCAATTCCACGCTCTGGATCTCCTTCAATAACATATGTTGGAACAAATAACCCCTGAACATTGTCATCAAAGTTAGTTGAAACCTCCACAATATCTCCTTCGTCCATAGCCTCTTGATAAGCCTCTTTAATGTTATCGGTCCACACTTCCATGTACACCTGGATATCTCCTTCACGGTGAGATGTAAAGGTTACTGGTGTGGATCCGGTTACAACCTCTGTAGAGTACCCATAACCTTCTTCGATGATGGTCTGTGCGATATGGTTATGAACTTTAATACTGTCCCAGCCGGCATCAGCAAATTTAATAGTTTCGATACTTCCGGCTCCTTCATTATCATCTCCGCCACCGCACGCAGCCAGTATTAAAATGAATGAAACCGAAATAATAGATAACAGCTTTTTCATAAGAATTAAAAACCCCTTTCATTTTGTAAAAAAAAAAAGCAAATGATTACACCTAATAATCAGCATGTGTTTTTATCTTCCTGGACATGTCTTACGCTCTGGAAAACAATATCCGTTGTGAACTCAAGAGGATTTCTGCCGGGTTTCACAACATGTAAGGAGACTCGTGAAGGTTAAACGTGGAATCATAAAACTTATCCTGTTTTTTAACGCCAATTAGTATTATAACCCACCTAGGTATCCAATCACAAAACGGATACAGAACAGAATTCATACATTATGTCTGATATATAAAGATGAGTATACTTTAGTTCGGTTTTTTATTTATTTTGGCTGATATTCGACATAATATTAGCATTTTGCTCAATTTTTATTACTTTTTTCCATATAATAACAACGCGCTTTTTTAAAAAAAACAGTCTATTTGTTAAGAAATGTCGTCAAGCTTCCCCAAACGTTATTTACCAATTAAAAAAACCCGCCCTCAGGCGAGTTTTATGCATTCAAAGGTATTCCGCATTAAACAAAAATTTATTTAATCTTTTTTAATATCATCTTTTTCTTCGATAAATTTGGGCAGCTTCTTCTCTATTGTAAAATAAGAAATGATCCGCTGATAAACAGGATATAACGCAATGAATCCAATCAAATCACCGATTCCGTCAAGCGTGTCCGTTAAAAACATCCATAGTGCCAGAATTCCCATTAACACGGATGTAATATTTCCCGGAACACCATTCACAGGTTTCCACAATTTCCACTGAGAGTTGGTCTCCTCCTCCATTTCCTCATAGCATACATAATGAAAAGGGCGAATCTGAAATTTATTTGAGGCTGTTATGAGCTCGTCCTGGTCACGTATCTGTTTATGACAGTAATGGCAAATAATATCATCCATCTCGGTCACTCCCTTTATTTCTCCTATAAAACTTATTTTCATTATAAAGAAAAGTTTACAAAAAAGAAATGAACCTTTCTTGCTGGCAATGCGATCAATCTGGTATTCTATTACATGATAGTTTTATAATCGAACTATTTGATAATAAAACTTTTTTCATCTTCAGGAGGTGATTTGGATGAAGAATCAGCATATCCATGAATTAGTGGACCGTTATGAAAATGCCAAAAATGCCGTCTATCGAAAAATGAGCTATATTATGCAACGCAAGGTTCATCAGGATCTGACCAGTGACCAGTTTGCTACTCTTCGATTTATTCAGTATCACCAGCCGTGTACCAGCAGCAGAATTGCAGAAGAGTTTTCCATTGGAAAAAGTTCGGTTACGGCACAGATCAACCGGCTGTTCAAAATGGGATATATTACCCGGAAGAGGGATGAAAAAGACCGCCGGGTTGTCTACCTCTCTTTAACCAAAAAAGGGGAAGAATTGATTCACATGATCAATGAAAATCTCTATGACGTATTAGGAGACATTTTATCTAATTTTAAAGATGAAGAGATTCAAACATTTATTAAACTGTATGAAAAATTCGCCAAAATTGTTGATGATCATGAATGAAAGGAGAGGATTGTATGCGGTACATTATAAAATATCGATGGTTCATCCTTCTGCTCTGGATTGCCTTTGCTCTAGGACTGTTCCTCTTCGGACCGGATTTATCCCAGCTTGTGAGGGAAAAAGGGGACATCGATATTCCTGATGGAACTTCCGCAAAATTAGCTGAGGAATGGTTAAATGAGTTCGAGTCATCAGAAACGGATGATACAGTGAGCGGAGCTTTAGTTTTCCATAACCCTGATGGGCTCTCCAATCCAGAAAAAGATGAAGTGAGGCAGGCAATTGAAACATTAAAGACTGAACAGAAGAATCTTGGCCTAACGAACATCATGGCTTTTTATGAATATCCGGAGCTGGAAGACCAGCTCGTGAGTAAGAACGAAACGACTATCATTGTTCCTTTTTCAGCGGATATCAGCAACCGAACAATTATAGAGTCCAGAGACGATATTTATCAAACCATTAATGTAAATGTCGCACACAACATTACCGGGGACTCCTATATCAGTCAGGACGTCATAACCAACTCGGAACGCGGACTGAAACGAACCGAATATATCACCATCGGCTTTATTTTAATTATTCTGTTTATCGTCTTTAAATCTCTGGTTGCACCATTTATTCCACTGATTACCATAGGAATCAGCTATCTTGCTGCTCAGGGGATTGTAGCTATATTAGCTAATACGGTAAACTTTCCATTATCAACTTTTACACAAATATTTATGGTTGCCGTCATGTTTGGGATTGGAACAGATTATTGCATCCTTCTTATCAGCCGATTTAAAGAAGAATTGACAAAACAGCCTTCCGTCCCAGATGCTATTATCGCGACATATCGGTCTGGCGGAAAAACGGTTTTATTTGCTGGCATTGCTGTATTAATCGGTTTTTCTACCATTGGTTTGTCAACCTTTAACCTTTACCAGTCAGCGGTAGCTGTTGCAGTGGGGGTAGCCGTTATTTTAGTGGCTCTTCCAACCCTTGTGCCTTTTTTCATGATGCTTCTTGGTGAAAAATTGTTCTGGCCTTTCTCAGGAAACATTCAGCATAAACAGAGCAGATTATGGCAGTTAGCGGGAAATTTGTCATGGAAACGGCCACTGATTTCTGTCCTGATCGTCGCTGTGATCACCATTCCTTCGATTCTTTTGTATGATGGTGACCGCTCTTACAATTCACTCGAGGAAATTGGTTCCGAATATGATTCCGTACAGGGTTTTAACTGGATTGCGGAACATTTCGGGCCAGGTGAGGCGATGCCGGTCAGTATTGTGCTGAAAACGGATAACCCGGTAGATTCTTCAGAGGAATTTCAGGACCTGGAAAAGCTGGCATATGAAATTCATCAGCTCGATGGTGTAAGCAAGGTGCGAACGGTGACCCGACCAACCGGAACCCTCATCGAAGAATTTAAAATTTCGAATCAGAGCTCTCAAATTGAAAACGGATTGGCTGAGGGAATGGAAGGCCTATCCATGATTAAAGAGGGGCTGACCAAAGCCAGCGATCAACTGAAGGAATCTGAACCCCAGCTTTTGGAAGCTGAAAATGGGGCTCAATCACTGATGAATGGGACGCTGGAACTGCAAACTGGAATAGCTGCTTTGCAATCCGCTTTACAGGACATTCAGACTGGCATGGAACAGGGTACTGCCGGCCTGGGAGAAGTTAAACTGCAGCTAATCAGTATACAGGAAGGTCTGAACCAACTATCTGCAGGCAGTGAAGAGTTGATTAACTCCTACCATCAAATAGAAAGCGGCCTGGGACAAATCCAAACCAATTATGCCGGTGTACTGGAAAGTCTCAAACAGACCCGTACAGTTCTGGAACAAGTGCTCACCCAACTAAATCAAACCGAAGAGGAGCACGAATCCTTAGCAGCTGATCAACATTATCAGACTGCAAAACAGCAAATACAGGGTGTCCTTGAAGGGATGAGCGGGACAATTGAAGACCTGGCAGCACTAAATGAACAGCTGTTAAATATTCAGAAAGGGCTTCAGCAGGCCAATACAGGTTATAAACAGGCGGTCCAGTCCCAGCAGGAATTATCTAATGGCCTTGGTCAGCTCATTGACGGAGTAGCACAGCTGGAACAAGGTTTTTCTCAGGCAAGTTCCGGGCAATCTCAAGTCATTCAAACCATCCCATCGATTGAGCAAGGGCTGGAGGAAATTTACGGGGGGCAATCCCAGTTGAAACAGGCATTTACCAGTTTAAATGATGAACTAATTGAGTTTTCAGATGGTCTGAATCAGGGGGCAGGAGGAATTGGAGACGTGATTGAAGGTCTGGATTCCATTCAAAGCTATATGAAAGATCTGTCCAGCCAGGAAAACAGCCAGACCATTTATATTCCAGAAGAAGCCCTGGAAGATAAGGATTTTCAGAAAGCAATGGATACTTATCTGTCAGAGGACCGTCAACTTATAAAACTGGAAGCTATTCTTGAGGTAAACCCATATTCCAATGAAGCATTGAATCAGGTTGAGATCATCCGCGACACTATCCAGCAATCGATAAATGGAACAGCCTTTGAAAATGCTGAATTTGCTACAGGTGGAGTAAGCAGCATGTATGATGACCTTCAGCGAGTATCGGATAAGGATTATTCAAGAACGGTAACTCTGATGTTAGCAGGTATTTTTATCATGCTGTTAATTTTGCTCCGTTCTGTTGTGATGCCGATTTATCTCATTGGGTCTCTTATTTTGACTTACTATACTTCTATGGGAATAGCTGAACTGATCTTTGTCAATCGTTTAGGATATGGTGGTTTAAGCTGGGCAGTGCCATTCTTTGCTTTTGTAATGCTCGTCGCCCTTGGAATAGATTACAGCATCTTCCTGATGGACCGCTTTAATGAACATAAAGATATGAGCATGGCTGATGGATTATTAGAAGCCATGAAAAATATGGGGACCGTTATTTTGTCAGCAGCGATTATCCTTGGTGGTACCTTTGCAGCCATGTATCCATCTGGTGTCCTGTCCCTGACACAGATCGCTACCATTGTGCTGTCAGGATTACTGTTATATGCTGTCATTGTTATACCTCTGTTTGTGCCGGTGATGGTAAAACTGTTTGGCCCGATGAACTGGTGGCCATTTAGAAGACATCAAGAACCTTCTAAAACATCTTCTTCAAATACAATTGATGCATAAAACACATAAAGAGGCCGGACATAATTGCAATTGAAAGTGAAAAATCCGAACTATATTCAATCGTCATGAATTAGTCCGGATTTTTTCTTTGTCATCATGTTTCCCACGGACATGGCCTAAGGCTTCTGCAACAACGCATCATTTTATCTTTCGGGGGATCGCCTCCTGCTGTTCCTGCAGGAGGCTACACCTGTTGCCCATGTAAATTTGTTATTTTCCACCTGAGCTTATTTTTTGTCACATCCCAAAAATTCAAAGAGGTAACAAACACCCCTCCGGTCGTGAGCCCTGATATTTCGTGTGTGAGCCCTGATTTCTCACGCGTGAACCCTGATATTGCGCGCGTGAACCCTGATTTCTCGCGTGTGAGCCCTGATTTCCCACGCGTGAACCCTGATTTCCCACGCGTGAGCCCTGATTTCCCACGCGTGAACCCTGATTTCCCACGCGTGAGCCCTGATATTTCGTGTGTGAAGTCACACTCTATCCAATCGTTTCCTGATAATGGCAACAATATGAATATTATTTCCTGGCTTCCCCTTTGATCATTTGAAATACTTTGTCCTTTGTTTTTTCACTCTGATCGTTGCGTTTCATATTTTTCATCATGTCCTCTTTATCTTCCCAGAGTTTGTGCACCTCTAAAACAAAACGTTCGTCCGTCAGTTCTTCTTCCTCAACAACCCGGGCAAAACCCTGCTTTTCAAAAGATCTGGCATTCAGTATCTGATCTCCTCTGCTGGCTTCCCGTGAGAGCGGGATCAGTAGCATCGGTTTTTTCAATGCTAAAAACTCATAAATGGAATTGGCTCCTGCCCTTGAAATGACAAGATCAGTAATCGCAAGGATATCTTTTAATTCATCGCGTACATATTCAAATTGAACATAACCGAATTTTTCAATGGATTTGTCTATCTTACCTTTTCCGCATATGTGAATGATCTGAAAGGTTTCCAGCAATTGATCCAGATTATTCCGGACTGCATCATTAATTTTCTTAGAACCGGAACTTCCGCCCATGATGAGCAGAACAGGTTTATTATGGGTAAAGCCACAGAAGCGATATCCTGCTTCCCGGTCACCCTGAAATAACTCATCTCGAATCACCGCGCCAATCCACTCGGTCTTTTTCTCCGGCAAGTATTTTTTCGTTTCGGGAAATGTCACCAGTACTTTTTTAGCAAAAGGCACTGCTAATTTATTGGCCAGACCAGGTGTATAATCAGATTCGTGGATTAAAGCCGGGATGTGGCACAACCTTGCAGCAGTTACAACTGGCACTGCTACAAATCCACCTTTTGAAAAAACAACCCGGGGGTTAATTTTCTTCAGGAGCAGATAGGATTGCATTGTTCCTTTCATCACCCGAAATGGGTCTTTAAAATTTTCTTTATCGAAGTAACGGCGCAGTTTGCCAGTCGATATCCCGTGATAGGTGACACCTTTCATCGGTTCAATCAGTTGCCGCTCAATTCCCTGATATGAACCAATGTAGTGCACGTTCCACCCTTCATGTAAAAATTCAGGAATCAGAGCCAGATTCACCACGACATGACCCGCAGTTCCGCCTCCTGTAAATACAATCGTCTTTTTATGATGTACCACGTTATGTCGTCCCTTCTATCTTCTATGAATGAAATTCGATATAATATACTTTGTCATGAATTAATGTATGAAGTTCTCCCCTCTATCGTAAAAGAAAATGTTAAGAAAGGGAAGTGCCGGATGTATCCTACCAAAAATCTAACCGAAAAAATGAAACTGTTTGCTGTGATAGTATTTCCAATTTTGATTACCCAGATTGGCATGTATGCCATGAACTTCTTTGATACGGTTATGTCCGGACGCGCTGGTGCCGATGAACTCGCTGGAGTCGCCATTGGATCAAGCATCTGGGTTCCAGTCTTCACTGGAATCAATGGCATTCTGTTGGCTTTATCTCCGATAGTGGCACATTTAACTGGCGCAGATCAAAAAGAAGATGTACCAGAAGCCATCCGTCAGGGAATCTATCTGTCCATTGGCCTGGCTACTATGATAATGCTGGCAGGATGGTCGTTGCTTGATCCCATTTTATCCATGATGGATTTAGAGCCGAATGTGAAACATGTTGCTAAATATTATTTAGTTGCACTGGGTTTTGGAATTATCCCTTTATTTATCTATAATACATTGAGGTCTTTCATAGATGCCCTCGGGCAGACACGGGTAAGTATGATTATCATTTTAATTGCCTTACCTGTGAATGTAGTTCTCAACTACATTTTTATTTTTGGTAAATTTGGCGTCCCTGCTTTAGGAGGAATCGGAGCTGGTGTAGCTTCCTCCATTACCTATTTATTTACGATGATGCTGTCGGTCTATATTATTTATAAGCATCATCCATTTGCAAAGTTTCATATTTTTGGAGATTGGAAGCATCCTTCTTTTACAGCCTGGTGGGAACAACTAAAAATTGGGGTCCCCATTGGATTTGCCATATTTTTTGAAACCAGTATTTTTGCTGCTGTCACGCTATTAATGAGCGTCTATAACACCGTGACCATTGCCGCACATCAGGCAGCGATTAATTTTGCCAGTTTTTTATATATGATGCCTTTGAGCATATCCATGGCCCTGACCATTGCGGTTGGATTCGAGGCAGGGGGAAAACGATTTCGGGATGCACGGCAGTACAGTATCATTGGGATTACGATTGCTGTTGTCTTTGCTCTGATTGGGGGAGCAGGAATTTATGCCTTTGATGATGCGATTGCTTCTCTTTACAGCAATCATCAAGCTGTGATTGAGCTGACCAAACAGTTTTTATGGTTTGCAATATTCTTCCAGCTCTCCGATGCCTTCGGTGCTCCTATACAGGGTGCACTAAGGGGGTACAAAGATGTCAAAGTGACCCTGCTGATGGCTTTCATCTCTTACTGGCTCATCGGGCTTCCAAGCGGGTATCTTATGGCCCGGTATACAGACATCGGGCCATTTGGGTACTGGATCGGCCTGATTGCCGGACTGGCTGCCGGAGCTGTCACATTAATGTTCCGTCTCCTTTATATTCAAAAGAAAAAGGAAAGGATGTCTCTAAAATCATAAAAGAGGCCGGGACAAAAAAGTCAAGAACGGTGGAAATGACGAACAATTTTGCAAAGAAATTTACGGAGTCAACATGCGAGACTCCTGGTCGACTAAAACCGGCCACGTCCTGTGGCCAACGTCGACACTAGCACGTCCTAGGCGTCGCGGGAACAGCATGAGCCGAAAATCCCGGAGACAACGAAGAATGAGTTGTCGAGGAAGTTGAGGCCGTGCTCAAGGAAAGCGAAGCATGTTGAAAAGAAAAGCGGAAGCGCCCCGCTTAGCCCCGAAAACGGCTGGAGGGCCACCGAGGAGGCTGTCGCCGCCGCAGGGGGACCGAAGCCGCTCGAGGGGCTGGGCGCTGCAGCTAGACAATCCTTCTCTCAATTGTAATAGGCTCAAATCTAATACTTTTTTATCTTTCAGAGCAAAAATATCCGAACTCATTCATGTAACGATTGAATGTAGTTCGGATATTTCATTACTTTATGCCGTTTTGCCCCAGCCTCTTCTTCTATAAATTTAATACGATTAATTTTTCATGGGTCATCTCTTCGATGCTGTATTTTGGTCCTTCTTTTCCCCAGCCGCTGTTTTTAATTCCGCCATAAGGCATGAGGTCAACCCTGAACTGGGAACCATCATTGATCATTATGCCTCCCACATCGATTTTCCTGGCAGCATAAAAGGCCTTATCAATATTTTTCGTAAAAATGCCTCCCTGAAGACCATAATCGGACTCATTGATTTCCTGTATGCACTCATCCAGATCGTGATAAGGAATAATCGTCACAACCGGTGCAAAAATCTCCTGGCATACAACCTGCATGTCTTTTTGAACATCCGTTAATACAGTCGGTTCAAAAAGAGATCCCTGACGTTTCCCTCCGTACAATACCTTTGCTCCTTTTTCCTTAGCCTCTTCTATCCATGACTCTGCTCTCATAGCCTCTTTTTCACTGATCATCGGTCCCACATCCGTGCGGTCATCGTATGGATCACCTACATGCAGGGCTTTGGCCGCTTCAATAAAATGCTCCGTAAACTCATGAAAGATATTTTCATGAACGTACAGGCGCTGAACGGAGATACAGACTTGACCTGCAAAAGCAAAACTCTGGACAGCAGTAGCCTGGGCTGCCTGTTTCAAGTCTGCTTCTTCATCTACAACTACCGGTGAATTATTGCCCAATTCCAGGATGAGTTTATTCAATCCAGTCTGCTGCTTTAATTTCAATCCGACTTCGGCACTTCCTGTGAAGGTGTACAGCTGAATTCGTTCATCCTCCATCAGGTACTGGCCTACTGTTGAACCGGAACCGGTCACTACGTTTAACAGTCCGGCAGGCAAGCCGGCTTCATGGAACAGTTCCGCCAATTTCAAGGACGATACAGGGGTTGTACTCGCTGGCTTTAAAACCACTGCATTGCCGGCAGCCAGGGCTGGTCCGATTTTATGACAAACGAGATTCACAGGAAAATTAAAGGGACTGATGGCCGCTACTACCCCAACCGGAACCCGAATGGTAAAGGCCATCCGGTTTTCAGCACCAGGTGAAGCTTCCACCGGTACCCCTTCTCCGTGAATCCGTTTGGCTTCCTCAGCCGACAGTTTCAGGGTTTCTACAGCCCGGTTAATTTCCCCTCTGGCCTGTTTTATCGGCTTCCCTGCTTCCGCCGTTATCACCTGTGCAAATTCTTCTTTTCGTTCTTTTAATAACTCGCTCACCTTATTCAAAATTTCATAACGCTCATAAGGGGACAGTGAATGGTGATGGAAAGCATATTCAGCACTGGCAACTGCTTCATCCACTTCTTCTTTAGTTGCTTTCGCCACTTCCGCAAACATTTCCTGATGATATTTATTCAAAACCTCCAGGGTTTCAGCAGTGTCTTTCCACTGGCCGTTAATCCATAAACCGTACTTCTGCGGCACCCGTAACAACTCCTTTTCTGCATGTCTTTTACTTCCATTTTATCCCCCCATCACCATCCATTCAAATGTTTTTGGCTGAAACATTAATCCTTTACCGTGACGTCGTACTCCCTTAACCAGTAATCAATTTGACACAGATGAGCGATCAGCTGGGGGCCGGTCATCAGCTGACCAAACCATGGTTCTTTAAAGGCATTCCCTTCCGTGCGAATAAGATTCTCCACCTGTTTTCTTTGAACAAATTGAAACAACGGGGAATCCCGATCTTCCAGAATGTTTTCCATCCATTGAATCACCTTATTTGTATAATCTGGCTGATAGGTTTTCGGATAAGGACTTTTCTTCCTGTACACAATTTCCTCCGGCAGCAGCGGCTCGAGGGCTTTGCGCAAAATCCCCTTCTCTCTTCCCTCCAGCATTTTCATTTCCCAGGGAATATTCCAGACATACTCAACCAGCCGGTGATCCGCAAAAGGCACCCTTACTTCAAGGCTTGCTCCCATACTCATCCGGTCTTTTCGCTCTAACAGCTGGACCATGAACCACTGCATATTGAGATAAAATAACTCCCTGCGTCGCCGGTCCTCTTCAGATTCTCCTTCCAGAAGAGGGGTTTCATCAATGGTTTCCTGATACCGCCTTCGCACATAATCCACAAGCTCCAACTTTTTCTGCCATTCAGGATTTAAAAGATCAATCCGGGATTGCAGTGATCTCATCCAGGGAAAACCTGCTTCGCTTTTTTCGTCTGGCCGGTGAAACCATGGATAGCCGCCGAAAATTTCGTCCGCGCATTCCCCTGACAGACTGACCGTCGTATGGTTTTTAATTTTTCTGCAAAACCATAAAAGCGATGAGTCGATATCGGCCATGCCAGGAAGATCCCTTAATACGACCGCTTCCTTCAAATTTTCCGCCAGTTCCTCTTCACTGATGGCTTCATAATGATGAATCGTTGAAAAAGCATTGGTCATTTTTTCTATATATGGCTGATCCTGGGATGGCAAATACTCACTTCTTTTAAAATACTGATCATTTCCTTTGTAATCGATGGAGAACGTATGAAGTGCCTGATCCTGCTTTTGAAAGTGTCTGGCTGCAACGCCTGTAATCGCACTGGAATCCAGCCCACCTGACAGGAAAGTTGATACGGGTACATCGGCAACAAGCTGCTTTTCTACCGTATCGATAAAAAGATCACGCAAATGCGCTATTGTTTCATCCAGTGAATCTTGATGATACGCACTTTTTACATTCCAATACCGCCATATTTTTAGACCATCCCTGGAATAGGTGAGAGCATGAGCCGGCCGCAATTCACTAATATCCTGAAACACTCCGCTACCCGGGGTGCGGGCAGGCCCTAAACCAAATACTTCAGAAAGGCCCTCTCGACCCACGTCCCCTTTTACTCCCGGATGCTCAAGCAGAGATTTAATTTCTGAACCAAATAGCAAAAGCCCGTCTTTATGGACATAAAACAATGGTTTGACTCCAAGGCGATCTCTTGCCATAAATAATTTTTCCCCATGATGATCCCAGATACCAAAGGCATAGATGCCATTTAAATGTTCAAGGCAGTTTTCCTTCCACTCCATATAAGCAGTAAGCAGAACTTCCGTGTCCGATTGCGTTGTAAACATGTGTCCACGGCTCAGCAGTTCCTTCCTAAGATCATTCGTATTATATAGTTCCCCATTATAAGTTATGGTGTATGTTTTACCCCTTGTGCTTTTAGTCATCGGCTGCTTCCCCCCTGCTGGATCTACAACAGCGAGTCTAGTATGACCGAATGCTGCAGCAGAGTGTATCCATAAGTTGCTGTCATCGGGTCCCCTTTTGGAAAGAGAATCCGTCATCCGTTTAAGGGTTTTTGCTTCATCCCCCATATTTTTCTTCCAATTTACCCATCCGGTAATCCCGCACACGGTCCTTCATCCTCTCTCAAAAAATCATACGAACCATTGTATGCAGGGATCCCGGATTGGTGATTCATATCTTAAAAAGAAAAAGTGGCTGGGACAAAACTTCATAAGTAAATGAAATATCCGAACTATATTCAAACATCACATGAATTAGTTCGGATATTCTTTTACTTCGTCAAAATGCTTCGCTTTCCGCGGGCACGGCCTCAACTTCCTCGACAGCTCATCTATTCGCTGTCTGCGGGATTTTCGGCTCGTGCTGTTCCCGCGACGCACAGGACGTGCTAGTGTCGACGTTGGCCACAGGACGTGGCCGGTTTTAGTCGACCAGGAGTCTTCGCATTTTGACTACGTAATTTTCAGTAAAATTGTTCGGCTTTTCCACCGCTCATTTCTTTTTTGTCCCAGCCTCTTCTCACCTATTATATTATTTTTGAATGAACATCTGTGTCCAGTAATGCCCATAGCTTCCACCTTTTGCATAACCTACACCTATATGAGTCATGTTTGGATCTAAAATGTTTTGTCGGTGTCCGGAACTGTTCATCCAGGCCTGCACCACCTGCTGAGGTGTTCTCTGTCCCGCTGCAATATTTTCAGCTGCCCGCCGATAGGAGATATTAAAGTTTTTCATCATAGTAAACGGCGAGCCATAGGTCGGAGACTGGTGTGAGAAGTAGCCCCGATCCCGCATGTCAGCGGACTTATAGCGGGCCACTCTTGCCAGCTGCCAGTCCAGCTGAAGCGGTTTTAACCCCCGCTTAGTCCGCTCCTGATTTGTCAGATCAACCACCTGTCTTTCAATCGACTTTACTTCTGTTTTTAACGGGACATATACTTTGTCGCCTGGATAGATCAAATTCGGATTTTTAAATTGTGGGTTGGCATTAATTATTTCCGACAGGCCAATCTGGTACCTGAGTGAAATTTTCCATAAGCTGTCACCTGGCTGAACCGTGTAGGTAGCAGTTGTCTGGGCGGAAACACTGGATTGGGCTGCCAGTGTAAAGATAAGCATTAGCGTTCCTAAAGCCATGAGTAATTTTTTCATCCATCTCGCTCCTTTCTAAATCATTGAATAGTTTGTCTCAAATGTAAAAAAATACACAAAAAAATTTTTGTTTTCCCTTAAAAGATTTCTCTGTGGAGCAAGAGGGATGGTCGTTCATTTTATCTCGAAATCAAAAATTTTGACTTAGAACTATATTTCGTTTACATTATAGAAAAATATGTGTGGTGATCGTATGAAATCAATATTTATTAGTCATGGATCCCCTATGATTGCACTGGAACAGAATTCATTTACCAGGGTATTGCAAAATTATGGAAGGGAACATCAGCCAGAAGCCATCCTCATTTTTAGTGCCCATTATGAGAGAACGAATCTTCATGTCACTTATACTGATGAAGTGTATGAAACCATCTATGATTTTGGAGGATTTTCCGAAGAATTGTATCGGATGACTTATCCAGCCAGAGGGTCCACTCAAGTAGCTAATCAGATCATTAAAGTCTTAGAAAATCTCCATATCCCGGTAAATCGTGATCCGGTAACAGGGCTGGATCATGGTACCTGGACTATTCTGAAGCATATGTATCCAGAAGCTGATATTCCCGTCATCCAATTGTCCGTCAACCCCTTTTTGTCATTTGAGGAACAGTATCATATTGGTCAGGCATTATCGCAGCTGAAGAACAAAAACTATCTCCTCATTGGAAGCGGTGCTACCGTTCATAATCTGGGACTGCTTCGCTGGGACAAGCAATCCCCGGATCAATGGGCAATCGAATTCGACGACTGGCTCCTAAAACAATTAGAACAAAATCATAAGAACAAGTTATTTCAGACTCTGCAGCTCGCCCCCTATGCGGACAAAGCCATTCCTCGTCCCGAACACTTTGTCCCCATTATCCTGGCTTATGGAGCAGCGGGTGAGCATGCCATAACAAACATTCTTCACCGCCATTATGACTATGGAAACCTGAGCTATTTGATCATCGAATTTACCTGAAATGAATTGCGGCGGGAATAGCACGTGATTATTCACTTATTTTTTATCGTGAATTACCCGATTCCAGTATCACCAGGATCATTTTGCGTCGACACACCGGCGGTTTCTTGCTCCGATGATGCGGAATCCGTATAATCTTCCATAGTCCCTTGTCCCAGGGTGACCCCAACTAAAAGTAACAAAATGGTCATCACCTTAATCAGACATTTCATGATGAATACCTCCCTTTTCATACGATTCAAAGAATGATTTGTAAACCATTTCCCCGGCTCTGATTGATGCAAAACAAAATTTTTAGTGTTTGACTGGTGGGGACCAATCAATCCCTGAACATTAGCCTATTGGTTCTATAGAATACTACGCCACTACCGGCTGGTTGATGACCATCTTCCTGGTGAAACGTTTTGGCGCACAAAATAAAAAGCCCTCACATCGAGGGCTTTTTACGCATATAATTCTTCGGATTGCTTTTTAAAGATTTTTTTAAGGGCATAAAATACATCACCTTTCCGCCTGAGGACATAATGCCTGAACTTCAGATCGTCGATTTTGAAGTAGACGGACATCAGGGTAGAGTGGCGGTTGTACTGGTACAATTGTTCAATATGTTACCGTTCATTTATTTAAACATAATATCTATCGTTTGCTTTTCCTTTTCTTCTTTCGAGATCAATTTTATTTAACAGCTGTACAAGCTGTTTTTCTTCTTTTAAAGACAATTGAATGAATTCCAAATCATAGCTTAAAGATGTTTGATTAAAATGCTCATATTTTTTTAAAATTTTAGCTTTAATCGAAAATTCTTGTTCCCCGAGAATAAAATATACTTTTAATAAGAAATTAGGTTTAATGGGCAAATTATAATCACTATTCAATGTTAGACCTTTTATGCTTAGAAATTCTATACGACCTCTGAACTTTTTATTACATAGCTTTTTAAACAAATCATCTTCGCAATCAATAATTCTGACCTCACATTCTGCATTCTCTACAATTACCTGAAAATTCTTCTGACTATTTAATTCCGATTTAAACTTTTCAAAATTAGTTCTTATAAACATAAAGTTCTTCTTGTGAAGACAAGCTTCTTTTTTATATTTTAATAAACAGAATAAAAGCACCAGCACAATAATAAGTTCAACCAATGTTAGATAAAACACTTTACCATCACCTCATAATCTTATTTAATAATGGAGATGGCTTTCCAAGTGCATATCCTTGTCCGTATTCTATTCCGAGCGATTTAACTATTGCTAGTTCTTTTGGTTGCTCGATTCCTTCAGCTATTAATTCTATTCCAAATTCTCCGCAGTATTTTTTTAACAACTTTAACATAGATTGCTTCTTCAAGTTCTCTGCTATTCCATCAATTAAATATCGATCAATTTTAATAAAATCAGGTTCATATTCAAGAATAGATTTAATCTCCAGGTTCCCTTTTCCCAAATCATCTATGGCAATTGAAATCCCAATCGACTTTAACATCGATATTATTTTAGAGAAGCGATCAAAGTTTGAAACTTTCCCCGATTCATTAATTTCAAGCACTAAACGACACGTTGATTCAACTTGATTAACTACATTTTTTATAAATGACGGAAACTGAGTGTGTAAAAGTGTTGAAGGAAAAATATTCAAGAATAATGTTCCTTCACATTTTGAAAAACTTGATAAACTATAGGTTTTGGCGGCTTTGCAAATCGATTTTGTATCTAATTCAAATAGCTTTTTTTCTTTTTTTGCTAATTCAAATGTCTGTTCAGGGCTATTGAACCTATCAGATCTGAACAACACCTCATAGCCAACTAAAGTCCATTCTTGGATATTATAAATAGGTTGGTAATAATGAAAGAAATCATCCTTTCTTAACAACGTTTCAATTGACACTGTATTCACCGCCTTTTAAATAATAAAAAACACCCTCATTCGAAAATGAGACTGCTTTTTGTCCCACTTCTTCGGTAACTCGGCTGCCTTAGTGAAAACCTTAGGCCCGTGGTTTTGCGTCCCTACTTTTCAATAGGTTTGCCATTATCGGAAAGCTTCGTCATTATAATTTTTCTTTTTCATCAAAAAGACTTTTATCTATATGGAAATTTCCGTATTGTAAAATCAGATCAATTTTATTATTGACATTTAATTTATGATAGATTTTTTTCATATGTGTCTTTACAGTATTTTCTGAGATGTGAATACTTTTTGCTATTTCTCCCACTGAATAACCTTTCAATATTAGCGAAAAAATCTGGTATTCACGCTCAGTTAAATTTTTTTTTTAACTCCTTGTCTCTCTGGAAATGATTGGAATTATTAAGAAGAATATTGTGAAGGGCTTTTAATCTGGATATTCTTGTAGAATTTTTACTACCTTCACTGCTTAAGGTTACATTAATTGCATACACTAAGTCTTCTATGTCTTCACTAGTAAGTTTAAATGATGTTATTAATTCCATATTATTGCCCCCTATCTGCTACAATTTTCGATATATTTTTGCAATTTTTGCTATTACTAATTACATTACTACAATGTTAGGACAATTGTTATCACTAATAAGGGTTAATCTTTCACACTTTTTAGCTATCTGGTTAGGTAATATAAGCTATCAAAAAGAATTTTTTGGTAAAATCACTCACCCAATCGCCTGCTTTTTGAAAGTGTCTTATTGTTTTTATCCATGGGATAGCCTTGAAAAAAGTATCAACGTCCTTTCCAAGGTTTTTTATAATTTAACGCTCGATTACTGTCAACAAAACCTTTTGTTGTTGGATTCGTGATAGCATTTTAAGACACTTCATTTAACCCAATCACCAAAAGTTTTAGATTGTATTTCTGCATTCATATATCAGAAAGTTGACCCCCGCTCCCGATATGATGTATATGGACACAAAAAAGCCCTCACATCGAGGGCTTTTTACGCATATAATTCTTCGGATTGCTTTTTAAAGATTTTTTTAAGGGCATAAAATACATCACCTTTCCGCCTGAGGACATAATGCCTGAACTTCGGATCGTCGATTTTGTAGTAGACGGACATCAGGGTAGAGTGGCGGTTGTACTGGTTCACCTCACCATATCCAAACATATTTGAAACGTCCATTAATTCATTCACAAGCTGCACACAATTTTTATTATCGGATGTGAGGTTGTCGCCATCAGAAAAGTGAATGGGATAAATATTGTAGCTGGAAGGGGAATATTTTTGGTCAATCAGTTCTAAAGCTTTCCGGTAGGCAGATGAGCAAATGGTTCCTCCACTTTCACCCTTTGAGAAAAATTCTTCTTCTGTAACCACTTTTGCTTCCGTATGATGTGAAATAAATTCAATATCCACCGTTTCATATTTTTGTCTGAGGAATCTGGTGGTCCAAAAGAAGAAGCTTCGAGCCATATACTTTTCCCAGAGTCCCATGCTTCCTGACGTATCCATCATGGCCAGCACTACGGCTTTTGAGTCGGGCTTTTTGACGTCTTCCCAGGTTTTAAAGCGCAAGTCATCGGGATAGATGGGCTGAAAAGATGTTTTACCATCTTTGGCGTTTCTTCTTAATGCTTCTATAAGGGTGCGCCTTTTATCAATGTTCCCGGTTAACCCTGTCTTTCTTAAGTCTTTAAACTCCGGCTCCACATGGACAATTTGATCCTTCTCTTTGCTTTCTAAATTTGGGAGCTCTAAATGCTGGAAAAACTCTTCTTCGAGCTCGGCAAAGGAGACTTCTGTTTCATAGTAGTCCTGACCCGGCTGATCTCCTGCCTGGTTTTCTCCTCCCTGTCCCTTTTGCTGCTGATCTCCGTCTTTTGCCACCACATCTCCTATTTGACTGTCTCCATCTCCCTGGCCCACATGTTTATTTTTATCATAGTTGTAACGGATCTTATATTCATTAAGGGAACGAACAGGAATCTTAATCACATCTTTACCATTAGACATGATAATGCTCTCTTCTGATATCAATTCTGGCAATTTCTTTTTAATGGCTTCTTTCACTTTCTCTTTGTGACGTTTCTGATCTTCATGTCCTTTCTTGTGGAGGGACCAGTCTTCTTCCGAAATGACAAACATCTTATGATTACCCAATGCTTTTCCCTCCTTTTTACGGTTATTACTCTAGTGTATGCAGGTATAGGATTCGATTTGAGTGTTTTTCTCTAAAATTTTGGCAAAAAATGAAACGAAACAAATGATAGATACGACTAACCTTTCAGAAAGAGAGGTGCAAAAAAGATGAAAAAACTGTTTATGTTCATCACTGTGTTAGGTATTCTGCTTGGGGGATGCGGAACCGATCATGGAGGTTCCCCTGAGTCTGATCTTTCTGGGATGTATATTTCAGCATTCGAAGAGCTTATTCAGCAGGATTCAGGCTTAAATTATCCTATGAACTTCATTAGTTTTGACTTTACGGAGCTGGAATTGTCACAGGCAGAAAAAGAAAGAATTATGGACTACTTTGAAGCGGAGTATGAGGCAGAAATTATGGAAAAAGACCTGGAACAGCTGCAGGATGAAGGGTATTTTAATAAAGAAAAACTGATGCTTGAAGAAGGTTTTCTTTTATCTATTAAAAAAGTAGAAAAACTTAGTAAAGGTCATTATAAAGTCGAAGGTGAAAAATACCGGTCCGGACTAGGAGCAATAGGATTAGCCATTGAAGTTCAAAAGAACAATGGTAGCTGGGAAGTATCCGATTCAACGTACTTATGGATTTCCTGAAAAAATCAGCATGAGGCTAGGATCTAAAAAATTGAACAGTTAAGTAGATGTACAAATTGATTAAAAATTATATAGTCAATATGCCCGACTGCGGGAACAGCAGAAAAACAAAATCCAAGAGACAGATAAATGAGATGCTTAGGAGAGCTAGGTCCGAACCCGCAGAAAGAATGCATGTTCAAATAATAAATATCCGAACTCATTCATATGGCGGACGAATCCAGTTCGGATATTTCCTTGCTTTTTCACCCTCATAGTTTAGGGTATATAACAAGATCGATACATGGCAGTCATAGCGCCAGGTATCGATCTTAATTTTTGAATAAATTAACGATAAGATTTTGGATTGAGGGCATCTTTAATCCCTTCCCCAATAAAGTTAATGGACAAAATCGTTAATGTAAGAACAACTGCCGGCGGAATCCATGTCCATGGCATATTCTGCATGACATCAGGATCCCTTGAGGTTGACAGCATATTTCCCCAGCTTGGCACTTCAGTCGGTACACCAAATCCTAAATAACTTAATCCCGATTCCGCTACAATCATGGTCGCAAATAAAATGGTAGCCTGCACAATAATCGTAGACAATACATTTGGCAGCAAGTGTTTGATGATTACCTTTGAAGGCTTGCACCCAATGGAAATAGCTGCAAGAATATACTCATTTTCCTTCTCAGACAGGATTTTGCTTCGTACCAGACGGGCGACGCCACCCCATCCTAAAACACTGATTACAACGATCAGTACCCAAACACCTGATAACTTTCCAAACAAAATCGCATTTAATACAATAACAAATACTAGAAATGGAAAGTTCAGAATAAAGTCTGTAAATCGCATCAGAACGCTATCTACTACACCACCAAAATAGCCGGCAATAGAGCCTATAACCGTTCCAAAAACAACAATCAGTGCAGTAGCTGCAATACCTACTGTCAATGAAACTCTTCCGCCATAAAGGAGCCTGACAAAAACATCTCGTCCACTCTTATCGGTTCCCAGCCAGTGTTCACCGGAAGGAGGAAGAGACATTTGTCCAATGTTAACGCGGGTAATATCGATTGTCGTGATATAAGGTGCCAAAAATGACATAATCATTACAGTTAGCAAGAAAAATGAACTGACCATAGCCAGCTTATTACGAACAAATTTTCTTCGGGCAATGGCCCATGGGGACATGCTTTTCGGTGGCTTTGATGGTGTCTGCTTTGTGTTTTTTTCAGTTAGTACTTCCACAGCCACTCCTCCTAATCTAGTCGTATTCGAGGGTCAACAACCCCATATAAAATATCTGCGATTAAGTTACCGAGTAATACTAAAAATGAAAACATCATGGTTAATGTCATGAGCACTGGATAATCCTGGTTTGTAACAGAGCTTAAGAACAGTTGTCCAATTCCCGGGTAAGTAAAAATAGCTTCGGTGATAATTGCTCCATTGACCAGCGTAACAATATCAAATCCAAGGAACGTAATCAGTGGAATAACTGAGTTCCTAAGGATGTGAACATTGTAAATTTTTCGTTCTGGCGTTCCTTTAGCACGGGCTGTTCGTACAAAGTCTTTCCGGCTGTTCTCAATAATGTCGTTACGCAGAAATTGAGTATAACTGGCCGTACTTAACAATCCAAGTACGATTGCCGGCGTGATCACATGATGTATTTTGCTGATCCAGTAATCAAGAGTCCCCTTTTCAAGTGTTATATCCACCGATCCCTGAAAAGGAATCCAACCCAATTGGAAAGAGAAAAGATAAATGGCAAATACACCTGCAATATAAGATGGTATTGCCAGTCCAAAATAGTTAAAACCACCTATAAAATGATCACCCGGAGTGTAGGGGCGTCTTCCTGCATACATTCCCATGGCAAATGCAAGAATATAAGTGATGGCAAGGGATGTAACACCCAGGAAAATCGTATTTGGCATCCGTTCTGCTATTAAATCAGATACGGGCATTTTATAGCGTGTCGATTTGCCAAAATCACCCTGGACAAAATTGGTTATCCAGCGTCCATACTGGACATGTATAGGATCGTTTAACCCAAGCTTTTCCCGCATTTCCTCTATATATTCTGGATCAGTATTGTTCGGATCAATTTCCCCCGAAAAGGGGTCCCCTGGCATGGCTAATGCCAGGGTGAACACCACTACGGAGATAAGGAAGAGCATTGGAATCATGCCTAAGATTCTGCGGAGTGTATATTTTAACATCGTCATTCCCCTTATCTATAGTTCTGGTTGAAACAAAAAGGGTGTTTATTCTGCAATGTACCATTCAACTGGATTGTTCCAGCCGGATACAGCGAATTCCATGCCGCCCATACGTTTGCTGACAGCAACTGTTTCTTCAAGTTCTGTAATGTACAGCATTGGAAGGTCTTCGTTTACAATCTTTTGCCATTCTACATAAAGATCTTTACGTTTTTCATCTGAGGTACCAACAATATCGATATCTAAAGCATCATCCAGAAGCTGATCGCTTTCTGGGTTATCATAGCGCGTATAGTTCCAGAGTGCATCAGATTTCCATAGTGCTGATGGATCAGGGTCAGCTCCAGTACCCCATCCTCCGTAGAACACTTCAATTTCTGGATTATCCTTTTCAATCATTTCATAGTAAAGATTGACTTCAACCATATCCAGTTCCGTTTTCAGGCCAATGTCATTCCAGTATTGAGTCAATGCCTTCGCACGTGCCTCATACTGCGGATCTCCTACGTCATAGTGAGAGAATTTGACAACAAATTCATCGCCATTTGGATCTTCTCTCCAGCCGTCACCATTCACATCTACATAGCCAGCTTCATCCAGCAATTGCTTTGCTTTTTCTGGATCGTACGGATAAGTATTCAGCTCACTGTCATCAGCAGCAATCCAGTGTGCTGATGGAACAGGTCGGTTAACTGGCTTGCCATAACCGCTGAAGAAGGCATCAATCCATGTTTCGCGGTCAATAGCATAGTACATAGCTTTTCGAAGGTTTTTGTTGGCATATTTATCATATTTCTCCACAATTTCTAGAGATTCGTTATCAAATTTACCAAGTTTGAATCCTACATAGTAGTATGCTAGACCAGGATAAGTAACTAGATCTGCATTATTCATTTTTTCTACCTGTGGTCCCATAGACGGGTGCACAGTAATAAAGTCAATCTCACCATTTTCAAGGGCTCCAAGTACAGAGCTTCGATCGACTACTTTTACAATAATTTTGTCTAACTTCGGTTCACCGTTCCAGTAGTCCTCAAATGGGACCAGCTCAACGGATTCACCTGGAATAATATTTTCAACTTTGTATGGTCCTAAACCAACAGGATTTCTGCGTACCGGATCAGAACCGGACATTTCTGCAACTGGAATACCTTCAAACGCAGTACGGTTCATCGGATATGTCCACAGATTAGTCAGGTTATTTACCCGTGCTTTATCAAATGTGATCTTGATAGTATAGTCATCAATCACTTCAACTCCTGAAATGCTGTCAGCTTCACCGTTCCGGTATGCTTCTGCACCTTCAATGGTTTGTACATTTGCATAGCGTGGTCCATCATAGTCCGGGTGAGCAATGGTCTCAAGGGCAAATACCCAGTCATGTACAGTCAGTTCATCACCATTATGCCATTTAACACCCTCTTTAAATTTAAACGTAAATGTTTTGTTATCTTCTGTTTCCCAGGTAGCCAGGTTTGGCTGTGGTTTTAGGTTTTCGTCGTATTCAATTAATCCTTCATCAAATAAGGAAATGATGTCGGCATCTGTTACAATTCCATAGAATGCCCAGTTGAATAATCCTTCAGGCTCAGAGTCAACACCAAATACCATAGTTCCGCCCTTTTTAGGCTCATTGCTGTCTGATTGGTTTTCATCTGAGTCATTACTTGTGTCATTAGTATCGGTTGAATCATTCTGCTCTGTGTTGTCTGTTGTGTTATCCGTTTCATCCGTATCGGATGCTTCATCGCCGCCGCAGGCAGCAACTACTAAAGACAAACCAAGCAGCATGGCTAAAAGCCAGTACAATGATTTTTTGTTTTTCAATTTGTTCTACCCCCTGTAAATTGAATTTAAAACAATGATCATCTTAATCATATAGAATACAGGCTACTCGATGGTTTTGCTTCACCTCCTTCAATTGTGGTTTAATTTCAGAGCACTCTTCTTTTGCCAGCGGACACCTGGTGTGAAACGGGCATCCAGAAGGTGGATTAGAAGGGCTCGGAACATCACCTTGCAAAACAATTCTTTCTTTTTTCTTATCTGGATCCGGCTCTGGAATAGCAGAAATCAGAGCCTGTGTATATGGGTGAAGCGGTTCATCATAAATAGAATGTTTGTCTGCCACTTCTACCAAATTGCCAAGATACATAACCCCTATCCGGTCACTCATATGCTTTACAACACTTAAATCGTGAGCGATAAAAAGGTAGGTTAAATCAAAGTCATCCTGGAGTTCTTTTAACAAATTTAAAACCTGTGACTGTACGGATACATCCAATGCAGAAACAGGCTCATCAGCCACTATTAACTTCGGTTTGAGCGCCAGTGCTCTGGCAATTCCAATCCTCTGACGCTGTCCGCCGGAAAACTCATGGGCATATTTGTAATAAGCATCTGACGGAAGACCGACCCGTTCGAGTAAATCCATAACCTCTGTTTTAATTTCTTTTGATTTTTTTCGGGGATAATAATTTTTGATTGGCTCACTGATGATATCCCCGACCATCTGCATAGGGTTTAACGAAGCATATGGGTCCTGAAATACCATCTGAAAATCTTTTCTGGCTTCCCGTAATTTTGCTCCGGTCAAATTCGTTATATCATTGCCGTCAAAGACGATTTGTCCATCTGTAGGATCCAGCAGGCGTAAAATCGTTCGCCCTGTGGTAGATTTACCACATCCTGATTCACCAACCAGCCCAAAGGTTTCGCCTTTTTTAATTTCAAAGGACACATTGTCAACCGCTTTGACATGACCCAACGTTCTTCGAAAAAAACCACCCTTAATCGGGTAGTAGGTTTTTAAATTCTTTATTTCAAGCAGGTTTTCCCCCGAATCGGTTTTTCTTTCGCTGATCTTTTCATGGTTGATTGTGATGTTCATGTGATCTTCGTCCCTTCTTCGGTTTTACTTGCTTCAAACAGTAAACATGAAACTTCATGCCCTTTTTCATCTTCTGCCAGAACCGGTGTGATTTCCGTACACTCCGGCATTGCTTTTGGACAGCGGTTGGCAAACTTACAGCCGACTCGAGGCATCTCTTTTAAAGACGGAACAATTCCTTTAATTGAACCCAGTTTTTCCTCTTCTGCATCTAGCTTTGGAATGGAATTCATTAATTGCTGCGTGTATGGATGCTTTGGATTTTTAAATAAACTTCTGACATCTGAACGTTCGACAATTTCCCCTGCATACATCACGATGACTTCATCACAAATTTCTGCAACAACACCTAAATCATGGGTAATTAAAATAATCGCCATATCATTTACGGACTGAACATCCTTTAACAGATCAAGGATCTGGGCCTGCACTGTAACATCAAGAGCAGTAGTAGGCTCATCGGCAATCAGCAGTTTCGGCTGGCAGGCAATAGCCATGGCAATCATCACCCTCTGTCTCATACCACCCGACAATTGATGAGGGTATTCGTTCACAACTTGCTCGGCACGGGAAATTCCAACACTTTTAAGCAGTTTAATAGACTGATTTCGTGCATCCTGTTTTGAAATATTAAAATGGTTATGTAACACTTCTTCAATCTGATAGCCGATTGTAAAAACAGGATTCAGGGATGTCATAGGTTCCTGGAAAATCATTGAAATATCTTTCCCGCGTATTTTATTCATTTCCTTTTCAGAAAGATGCTCAATGTTTTTTCCATCAAAAATAACCTCTCCCCCCAGAATTTCCCCTGCTCCTTTAGGGAGAAGCTTCATAATGGATAAGGACATGACACTCTTTCCGCATCCTGACTCTCCTACTACACCAACAATTTTCCCTCGATCTACTGTAAAAGACACTTTATCTACAGCATTGTGATATTGTCCATCAATCTTAAAAGCGGTTTCTAAGTCTCTAACTTCTAATAACGGTACCTTCTTATCTAAGTCTTTATTCATAGTTAAAATGCCCCCGTTATCAACCAGAATGAAAAATATTCTGTCTTTTCGCATATTTGTGAAAAATTATATAACATTATTTTTATATAGTCAATGCCTTTTTTAGAAATATTTAGGGTTAACTGGTTTATAATGTAAGTAAATCAAGGGGTTGGGAATGCGAAATTTTTTGGAGAAAATTTCTTATATTACAGTACTTTTGGAGTAAAATTGATGAATTAGTTCAAAATCCTACAAATTTCTTATTTGAGGATGCCAGAGATGGAAGCTGCTGAAAGGTGGAAAAAGCATAAAAAAAGCTCAACGGGGTAACCGTTGAGCTTTTTCACTTTAATTTTATCCTTCCAATAACAGGTCGTAAGGATCTTCGATTAACTCTTTAATTTTTGCAAGGAATTGTACCGCTTCACGTCCGTCGATGATACGGTGATCATAGGATAGCGCCAGATACATCATCGGACGGACTTCAATTGTATCATCCGGCATCACAACTGGACGTTTTTGAATCTTATGCATTCCTAAAATACCCACTTGTGGTGAGTTCAGAATTGGTGTAGATACCAGTGAACCAAAGATTCCGCCATTTGTAATGGTAAACGTACCGCCCTGCAGTTCGTTTAATGAGAGCTCATTGCTGCGTGCTTTTTTAGCAAGGGCAGCAATTTCTCTTTCAATGCCTGCAAAGCTCAGACGATCTGCATCGCGTACAACCGGTACAACAAGTCCTTCTTCAGTAGATACTGCGATACCAATATCGTAGAACTTCTTAATAACGATTTCATCTCCCTGGATTTCTGCATTAAGAAGCGGGAATTCTTTTAATGCACCGATAACAGCTTTCGTGAAGAAAGACATAAATCCTAATTTTATTCCGTGCTTTTCAGCAAACTCATCTTTGCGTTCGCTGCGTAATTTCATAATTGCTGACATATCCACTTCGTTGAAGGTAGTCAGCATAGCCGCATTATGCTGTGCTTCCACTAAACGCTTAGCAATCGTTTGACGGCGGCGGGACATGCGTACACGTTCCACCGGCTTATCGAATTCTGTCTTATCCGCTTGTTTAGCAGCTGATTTTTCTTGTTTTTTCTGAGGCTTTTGTGTCTTAGCTTGAGCAGCTGCATCCACATCCTCAGGACGGATTCTGCCTAATGGATCCTTAGCCGTTACTTCGTTTAGATCAATTCCCAGTTCACGCGCCCGTTTGCGTGCAGCAGGTGAAGCGACTGGTCCCTGAGTTTTTGTTTCTTCCTGTGCCGCTTCTTTAGCCGGCTCCGGCTTTGCTTCAGCTGGTTTATCATCTTTTGGTTTTTCTGCCTTTTCTTCTGCTGCTTCCGGAGCAACTGCTGTTCCGGATTCGTCTACTTTTGCAATTGCCTGGCCCACTTCAACATCGTCGCCCTCTTCAGCAAGCAGTTCTGCAATGACACCGGCATAATCTGAATTTACTTCTACATTTACTTTATCCGTTTCCAGCTCAACAATAGGATCGCCTTTTTCAACTTTATCTCCTACTTTTACGAGCCATTCCGCAATGGTACCTTCTGTAATAGATTCGGCTAATTCAGGAACTTTAATTTCTTTCACGAGAATCTCCTCCTTTGGACAACTTAAGCGCCTCTTTAATTATACGTTTTTGCTCTGTTTTATGGACATTTGGTTCACCAACTGCCGGCGATGAACGATGCGGTCGGCCTGTATAGCTTAAGGTTTGACCCTCAGTCAGCAAATTCTGAATCGTTTCCTTCACAAAATCCCAGCTTCCCATGTTCTTTGGTTCTTCTTGAATCCATACAATTTCAGTTGCGTTTGGATAACGGGAAAGAATTTCTTTCACCTGTTTTTCAGGGAATGGATAAATTTGTTCAATTCTAAGAATATGAAGCCAGTCAAACTGATCCATTCCTTGTTCTTCGATGGCTTCTTCCAGATCAATCATGATTTTTCCGCTACCCATTACAATGGTTTTCACTTTTTCTGTATCGGTTCCAAGGCCTGGCTGCTCAAGAACTGGCTTAAACTTGCCCTGTGTAAATTCCTCAGGAGAAGAGGCTACTCTTGGATTACGAAGCAGACTCTTCGGTGTCATCAACACCAATGGACGTGCATTATCTTTTCCGCCAATGGCAGCTTGACGACGGAGCAGGTGGAAATACTGGGACGCTGACGTTACATTCGCCACTGTCCAGTTGTTCTCCGCAGACAGCTGCAAGAATCGTTCTACACGGCCGCTGGAATGCTCAGGTCCCTGGCCTTCATACCCATGTGGGAGAAGCAAAACCATACTGGACTTCTGATCCCATTTCGCCCGGCCTGAAGAAATAAATTGATCAATTAATACCTGTCCCGCATTGGCAAAGTCGCCAAACTGTGCTTCCCAGAGCACTAGCGTTTCTGGTGCCTGGACACTGTAGCCATATTCAAATCCAAGTACACCAGATTCAGATAGCGGGCTGTTGTAGATATCAAAAGAAGCTTTAGCTTCATCTAAACCATGCATTGGACAGTAAGTGTCTTCTGTTTCCGTATCACGCAGAACAAGGTTTCGGTGAGCAAACGTACCCCGTTCACTATCCTGTCCGGTAATACGGATTGGTGTTCCGTCTTGAAGAATAGAAGCGAATGCCAGAGCTTCACCTAGAGCCCAGTCTACTTTGTTTCCTTCTTCCAGTGCATTCTCTCTTCTTTTCAAAATCCGTTCCAGCTTTTTAAATGCATTAAACCCTTCTGGACGGTTCAGTAAACCTTCATTTAGTGATTGTAGACTTTCTAGAGGTACAGCAGTTTCAATCTGGTCTAATCCGTTTGCGATTGCTTCTGGGATGTCTTCTACATCAGGTTCATCTGTTTCATTTTCTTTCATGCTGTCAAAAATGTTTTTGAGTTTGTCATCTATTTCCTGCTTCAAACGCTCTAAATCATCTTTTTGGATGACACCCTCTTCCATCAGACGGTCAGCATAAATGTGAAGTACAGTCTGATGCTGGTCGATATCCTTATACAGGGCTGGCTGTGTCGCCCTTGGCTCATCCATCTCGTTATGACCATAACGGCGATAACCAACCAGATCAATCAAGATATCCTTGTGGAATTTCTTCCTGTACTCATAAGCAAAAGATACAGCTGTCAGACATGCAACAGGATCATCAGCATTTACATGTATAACCGGAATTTCAAATCCTTTAGCCAGGTCACTGGCATATGTTGTAGAACGGCCTTCATCCTGATTGGTCGTGAATCCGATCAGGTTGTTGGCAATAATATGGATAGTACCTCCCGTCTGGTACCCTTTCAAACCAGATAAATTCAGGGTTTCTGCAACAACACCTTCTCCAATAAAGGCAGCATCCCCATGAATTAATACGCTGAGAGCTTTATCTACATCCTGAACGGAATATCCAGGCTGAGAACGGTCATCCTGCGCAGCACGTGTATAACCTTCAACAACCGGATTGACAAATTCCAGATGAGAAGGGTTATGAGCTAATGTAATCCGCATTTCTTTAGCATCATCTTTCACTTCTCGTCTGGCACCAAAGTGATATTTCACGTCTCCTGTCCATCCGTAATTAATACCCATGGAACCTTCAGATGGAACAAGCTCTTTATTAGGAGAATGATGGAATTCAGAGAAAATCAAATCATAAGGTTTTCCCAAAACATGTGCGAGCACATTCAAGCGACCGCGGTGTGCCATTCCCATCATGATATGTTCGGTCGTATCCTGATACGCTTCCTGAACAATTCGATCTAACATCGGAACCATCATATCTAAACCTTCAATAGAAAAGCGCTTCTGTCCTACAAAGGTTTTATTAAGGAAATTCTCAAATCCTTCTACCTCCGCCAGACGTTTTAACAGCTCTTTCTTTTCCTCTTCATTTAACGAAACATTTAAAGCTCCGGTTTCCACTTTGTTTTGCAGCCATTCCCGTTCACTGTCATCATGAACATGATAAAACTCGAAGGAAATGGTACCGGAGTATCGTTCTTTTAATGTCTCCACCACATCCAGACCATTTCGGACATTAACCGGAGCGTCTTTCCATAGCCAGTGTGCTGGAATGGATTTTAAATCAGCTTCGGTCAAGCCGTAAGTCTTGATGTCCGCAAGTGGTGTATAGCGATTTTTCCGTTTTCCTACCGGATATATATTCGCTTCCAGATGGCCATGACGGCGGATCGCTTCCACCAATTTCATCGCTGCTGTTACCTTTTGGATATCGACATCTGAAGCTCCTCTTTGCTCCTGGACTCCCCCTTCTTTTTTGACCCAGTGAGGTGCTCCGTATTCTTCAAATATTTCCCGTATAGACGGATCAACCGTTTCAGGGTCTTCTAAGAATTTCTCATACTGCTCTTCGATGTAACCCATGTTCGGGCCATGGAAGTTTTCCCATATGCTTTCATTAGACCCTCTGTTAGACACTTTTACTACCTCCAATAGTTTGTGAAAAATCCATTTTTTATTATAGTTTTCTACCACATAAGTCTCAAATCATATCCCCTGATGATTCGACAAAATCAAGGAGAAAAATAAATACCTCTTTCATACCTTCAACTAGTATATATTAAAACTGTAAACCAGAAAAGCCATATATGAACTTTTTCTTACACTTTTATTGATAAATCTTTTCAAAAGCTGGTTCAGCCAAAAAAAATCATATTTTTTCTCTAATATCCCTTATTTATCAATGCATTTCTGAATTTTCAAAAAGTAATTGAATCCAAATAAAAAAGGGATAACTCATTAGTTAAGTTATCCCAAATAACAGACTTCAAACATATTTTTACCGGTTGAGAAGACTTCCTACATAGCGGAGCAATTCATTAGCCGAAGTAGAATCATATCCATATTCATCAATCAGGGTTGCAATAACCTCATTGATTTTCTTCAGCTGCTGTTCATCAGGGGTTTTCGTTGTGGTTGTAATTTTCACCACATCTTTCAGATCCGCAAACAGTTTCTTTTGAATGGCCTCCCGCAGACGTTCATGGGACTGATAATCAAATCTTTTTCCTTTTCTGGCATAAGCAGAAATACGGATCAGTACTTCTTCTCGAAATGCCTTTTTTGCATTTTCAGAGATGCCAATCTGCTCTTCAATGGATCTCATGAGCTTTTCATCAGGGCTCATTTCCTCTCCTGTCAGCGGATCTCTGAGCTTGGTGTTATTGCAGTATGCTTCCACGTTATCTAAATAATTGTCCATTAATGTTTTGGCTGATTCTTCATAAGAGTAGACAAAAGCTTTCTGTACTTCTTTTTTCGCAATTGCATCATATTCCTTCCTGGCTACATTAATGAAAGTTAAATATTTTTCCTTATCTTCCTTGCTGATGGAAGGATGATGATCCAGGCCTTCTTTTAAAGAACGCAACACATCAAGTGCATTAATAGATCTAGCTTCCTTCCGAATGATAGCTGAAGAAATACGGTTCATAACAAACCGGGGGTCGATGCCATCCATACCTTCGTCAGAATGTTCCTTCTTCAATTCCTCTACATCTATATCACTAAAGCCTTCTACACTGTCTCCATCATACAGGCGCATTTTCTTCAGCAGATCTATATCTTTTCGTTTAGATTCTTTGAGTCTCGTCAAAATGGTAAACATGGCTGTAATCCTTAACGTGTGAGGGGCAATGTGCACGTCATGCATATTGCTTTCCTTGATCATTTTTTCATATATTCTTTCTTCCTGGCTGACTTTTAAATTATACGGTATCGGCATAACAATCATTCTTGAATGCAGGGCTTCATTTTTCTTGTCTGCAATGAAAGAGCGGTATTCTGCCTCGTTGGTATGGGCAATAATCAGTTCGTCCGCACTGATCAAGGCAAACCTACCTGCTTTGAAGTTTCCTTCCTGTGTTAAGGAAAGCAGGTTCCACAAGAACTTTTCATCACATTTTAATATTTCCTGAAACTCCATAATCCCACGGTTGGCTACATTTAACTCCCCATCAAAGCGGTAGGCCCGTGGATCTGACTCGGAACCGTACTCTGCAATGGTTGAAAAGTCAATGGAACCAGTTAAATCAGCGATGTCCTGTGATTTAGGATCTGATGGACTGAATGTTCCGATCCCTCTTCTGCGGTTTTCCGAAATAAATACCCTTTCCACCATGACATCCTCGATCCGCCCGCCGTATTCTTGTTCAAGGCGCATCATATTCAGAGGTGACAAATTTCCTTCTATTCGGATGCCATATTCCTTGTAGAAATCATCCCGTAAATGATGCGGAATCAAATGCAGGGGGTCTTCCATCATCGGGCAGTCTTTGATGGCGAAGACTGCTCCCTTATCGGTATAAGAAAAGCGTTCCAGTCCTCTTTTTAATAAGGTGACAATGGTTGATTTTCCTCCACTGACCGGTCCCATTAACAGCAGAATTCTTTTTCGCACATCAAGTCGTTCAGCTGCTGGATGGAAATATTCTTCAACGAGACGTTCAAGTGCCTCCTCCAGACCAAATATTTCTTCACTGAAAAACTTATATTCGTTATGACCATCTTTCTCCTCTACACCGGTCTCTTTTATCATTTGATAAATACGGGAGTGGGCGGATTGGGCCAGATATGGTTTTTCCTTTAGCAATTCCAGGTATTGAGCAAATGTACCTTCCCATCTTAATCTTTCTTCATCTTCTCGCTGGCTTTCAATTTTCTTAATGATGTCCATTCGTCGACCTCCCTGTAGATTTTGAAATGGGTGGTTATTATAAACTGTATGAAGCAGACAGCCTTTTGATGAAGAGAATTATGTTCGTTTGCAAACAAATGATGAAGATAGTATTCTTGTCAAAGGAAACGACCTGTATGTGAGGTGATCAACTTTGCAAAAGCTGCGTTCTATGTTAAAGCAAATTGACGGAAAGAGTTATAAGGCTTATAAGTCTATTCAGGGTACGTATCAATATGACCATTTCAAATTCAGCATTGACTATGTACAGGGAGACCCATTTGCCTCCCCATCAAAAATTCGTGTTCATATCCCCTTTAAAAAAAGACCGATCCAATCACACTGGAGAAATAACCGCCACCGAAAAATATATGCTGAAGACCTGATCGCACGCCATGTGGCTAAAGCCATCCGCAGGCAAAACATCCAGATAAGGGGCTCAGGGAAGAGTGGAATGATCTCCATTGATGAGCCCGGACAGGAAATCCTGGATCGCACAGCTGTATCCATTTATCAGAAAGAAACAATAATCTGCCTTTCCATCGGGCTGCCTGCTAATGGCCGTAGAATTAATGGAAGGGAAGCAGAAAAATTATTTTTCACTGCAATCCCTGACATTATCGACCAGTCCATTTTCACCGTACAGGATGAAGAAATTGAAAAAGCTGTTCAGTTGGCTGATCAACATCAGTCCATACGGATGAAGATGAGAGAAAATGGCTGGATAGCCTTTATTGCTGATGGATCTATATTGCCAAGGGAAAGCGGGATCAGCAATAGACCTTTAAAAGGTGCTGTCCCTTTTAAAAGCCCTGAGGAAAACCGGGTGTCCATAGAGATTCCCCATCAAAATAAGCCCCTTACCGGAATGGCTTTAAAAAAAGGAATTGTGCTCATTGTCGGGGGCGGCTATCACGGAAAAAGCACCCTTTTAAATGCTATTGAAAGGGGCGTATACCACCATATCAGAGGAGACGGCCGGGAATTTGTACTAACCGACCCAACAGCCGTGAAAGTCCGGGCAGAAGATGGTAGAAAAGTAAGTACCGTTAATATTTCTCCTTTTATTAACCATCTGCCTCACGGAGAAGATACAGTTCAATTTTCTACTGAAAATGCCAGCGGAAGCACGTCGCAGGCAGCCAATGTCATGGAAGCACTGGAAGCAGGTGCCCGAACCCTGTTAATCGATGAAGATACAAGCGCGACCAACTTTATGATTCGGGATGAACGGATGCAGGAGCTTGTCGTAAAAGAGAAAGAACCAATTACACCATTTATTGATAAAGTGCGCCAGATGAAAGACGACTTTGATGTTTCCACCATTCTCGTCATGGGCGGTTCGGGAGATTATTTTGATGCTGCCGATGAAGTCATCATGATGGATCAGTATATTCCCTATAACGTGACAAACCGGGCGAAAGAGATTGCAGAAAAATATCCATTTAAGCGGGAAAAAGAAGGCGGAGATCATTTTGGCCGCCTGCCAGAACGAAGATTTCTGCCGCAGAGTCTGAACAGCCGAAAGGGAAAAAAATCAAAGGTACAGGCGAAAGGGCTGTCAAAAATTTTAATGGGCAAACACGAAATCGATCTTACCCAGGTAGAGCAACTGGTGGATGTTTCCCAGACGAGAATGATTGCGGAAATCCTCCATCATATGGAACATAAAAACTGGCTTGAAAAAGGCCTGTCATTGCCGGAACTGCTGGATCGAATTGAAGAGCAGTTGGATACAAGCGGACTGGCTTCTTTCACACCAAGACCTGATGAACACCCAGGGGATCTTGCCAGACCGCGGAGATTTGAAATTACCGCCGCTTTAAATCGCATAAGAATTGCCAGGGTCAAAGAACTGTCCTAACCATTTCCAGCATTATATAATGAAGATATGAAATAGGTTGTTCAAATTAGTCATTCAAGATCAATATGAGCATCTGAAGGAGGGATCATCATGTCTTTTCAGGACTTGAAGCAGGAAGTCATTGAGTACAGCAGAGAAATCGGAATTGATAAGATCGGTTTTGCTTCAGCGGATGTGTTTAAAACTTTGAAAGAACGCTTGCGCAGCCAGCAGTCCCATGGCTATCAGTCCGGCTTTGAGAAAGGCTCCCTTGAGGAACGGACCAATCCGCAGGTACTCCTGCCTGAAGCAAAATCCATCATCTCTATTGCTCTGGCCTATCCCTCCAAAATGAAAGATGCTCCCCGCGGCACCAAAAAAGAGCGCCGCGGTATATTCTGCCGGGCATCCTGGGGTAACGATTATCACTACATTTTACGTGAACACCTGGAGAAACTGGCTGACTTTTTAAAACAGCGCTATCCTGATGTCAAAATCAAATCAATGGTTGATACAGGTGAATTGGCTGACCGGGCTGTTGCAGAACGGGCCGGCATCGGATTTTCTGGAAAAAATTGCTCCATCATTACACCTGAATTTGGTTCATATGTTTATTTAGGCGAAATGATCACCAATATCCCCTTTCCGCCCGATCAGCCAGTAGAAGACAGCTGCGGAGATTGCAATATATGTGTGGATGCCTGTCCAACTGGAGCCCTTGTTCAGGGTGGACAATTAAACGCTCAGCGCTGTATCGCCTTTTTAACCCAGACAAAGGGTTTTCTGCCAGACGAATTCAGAAATAAAATTGGAAATCGTTTATACGGGTGTGATACCTGCCAGCAGGTATGTCCGAAAAATAAAGGAAAAGACTTTCATTTTCATCCGGAGATGGAACCTGACCCCGAAAATGCTAAACCTTTATTAAAGCCTTTACTCAAAATCTCTAACAGGGAGTTTAAACAGCGATTTGGTGCCATGTCCGGTTCCTGGCGGGGAAAAAAGCCTATTCAGCGGAATGCCATCCTTGCACTTGCCCATTATAAGGATAAAACGGCGGTAGATGATCTGATCGATTTAATGAACGAAGATCCAAGACCGGTGATTCGAGGGACAGCTGCATGGGCACTGGGCAAAATTGGCGGGGAAAAAGCAAAGGAATCCATCGTGCTGGCTATGAAAAAAGAATCAGATCCGGATGTTCTGCACGAGATGGAGAAAGGGCTTCAGTTCTTTTCGTAAATTCATGAATACCCTTTTCAAGTCTGTAAAACTTATTTAAAATGTTGAACATATCCTGAATGTATATGAAACCTGGCATGTCACAGAAATGATCTTTTAAACTGCCAGGTTGTCCTGTATAATTGGGGAAATTTAAATAAAAGAAGGGGATTGTTATGGCTACACAATCTTTATTATATGTAGATGAAATGGAGAGCCCCATTGGTCCGTTAACGATTGTATCCAGCAACAAAGGGGTTTGCCAGATCAATTTTGGCTCAAAAAAAGACGTCCATTCCATCCTTGAGCAATGGGCTAAAAAGTATTTTCTGGCATGTGAGTTGGATGAACACCCTGAAATGCTGGCACCTGTCAAAATCGAATTGGAAGAATACTTTTCCGGTATCCGAACCCATTTCACGTTTCCCATGGACTTTCAGGGCACCACTTTTCAGAAACAGGTGTGGAAAGCGCTGCTGCAAATTCCATATGGTGAAACCCGTTCCTATAAAGATATTGCTAAGACGATCAAATCTCCTAAAGCGGTTCGTGCTGTTGGAGGTGCGATCAATCGAAACCCTATAGCCATAGCTGTTCCGTGTCACCGGGTAATCGGAAGTAATGGTGCACTTGTGGGATATAACGGCGGTTTAGACAAAAAGAGGTTCCTACTTAAGCACGAAAATATAACCATCGAATAAAATCTATTCCTTCATGCCCTCCACCCTTTGCACATAAATATATAGAAAAGTGAACGTGCCCGCTTAGCCCCGAAAACTGCTGAAGAACCACCGAAGAAGCCTCCTGAGAGGCAGGGAGTCAAAGCAGATCGAGGAGCCGGGCGCATACCTCCATTAAAAGGGGATTGGGCTATGAGAGAGTTATTCATGAAAACCTGGAAGGCCATTTTCTTTGATTCGTCCAGGGAAATGGACTGGTGGAACAGAAAACTTGAGTTAATGAACCAGCGTCATGCTCAAATACTGGAAATCAGCGGTTATGGCAAAGTTTATCGGCTGCTGAATCTGTCCCGTTCACGCCGACATGTTGAATACATGATCCATTTATCATATTTCATCAGACAGGGATCCCATTATTATATAGAGGAAGAAATTTTACCCTTTAAAGCTATACTTCATGGCAGCGATCGGATTGAACACAGCTTGCTCCTCCCTCCTGCACCAGCAGAATCACAATCTTTATTCTCACCTGAAACTACAGCCCAGTTAAATAATTCCCATACCCGAAGCTTTGAATATAACCGAAGAAAAGCCGTGCAATATGCCGAACGATGGTGGAATGACTATAATCCTGCTTTCCCTAAATTTGAGGTTGACTGCACAAATTTCGTCTCTCAGTGTTTATACGCTGGAAATGCCCCGATGCGGGGTTACCCTGACCGATCAAGGGGATGGTGGTGCAAAAACAACAACTGGAGCTACAGCTGGTCAGTAGCTCATGCATTAAGATGGTATTTAAGCAGTTCTGATCAGGGATTAACGGCAAAAGAGGTTACAAGTGCGAACAAACTGTCTCTCGGCGATGTCATCTGCTATGATTTTGAAGGGGATGGAAAATGGAATCATAATACGATCGTGACGGCAAAGGATGCTCAAGGTGAACCGCTCGTTAATGCCCATACCACAAACAGCCGTCATCGTTACTGGAGTTATGAAGACTCATATGCCTGGACGCCAAAATGTCAATATAAATTTTTCAAAATTGGGAAATAAGATGGTATAATGTTTGAGGTTATACTCAACTAAAGAGGTGAACATGATGGGCCTTCACGTAGTATTATATCAGCCAGAAATCCCGGCCAATACCGGCAATATCGCCAGAACCTGCCTGGCTACTAGAACAACCCTTCACCTCATCCGGCCCCTCGGGTTTTCAACGGATGACAAAATGTTACGGCGAGCAGGACTTGATTACTGGCATGATGTAGATATCCGATATTATGACTCCATCAAGGAACTGTATCAGACCTATCCGGAAGGGCAGTTTTATTATATTGAAAACTTTGGGGAAAAGTATTATACCGATTATGATTTTAGTGACCCGGAACAGGAATGGTTTTTCATATTTGGAAGAGAAACGAATGGAATTCCGCGGGAGCTGATCAAAGGAAATGAAGACAAATGCCTCCGCATACACATGACCGATAAAGTTCGGTCCCTGAACCTGTCCAACACGGCAGCAATTATCATTTATGAAGTCCTGCGGCAGCAAGGTTTTCCGGGAGTAGGCTAAAGATGGACAATCATTCCTTCAGCTCATGAACTGTAAAACTTTTAAAAAAACGCCAGCATGGTCATCCATGCTGGCGTTCTCATTTAGTGTGCATGAGTCTCGAACATATATCGTCAGGAATAATCCTGCTCTAAAATCTGATTTTAACCTTTTTTAGGTTCACCTGGCTTGGAATCATATCCTGCTGTGAAAATAGCTGTTAAGAATGCCACACATACCATTAAAATAAGAAATAGTTTCATGTGCCGTTCCTCCTTTTATGCATACTTTTCGCATATGTAACGTCCACTATTCTTCATTATAGCAAAAATCTTCATGGTGTGAATAATATTTTTTAATGTTCAATCCTTATTCATTTTTCAGATATACGCAAGCGCCTGTTTAGTCCCAAAAGACATTGAAGACGATACCAGGCTGTTGTGTATGGCAGAAAAATAAAAAACGCAACGCTTCGTGAATAAAGTCAACGAAACACTGCGTTAGATAAAGCGGGTGATGGGAATCGAACCCACGACATCAGCTTGGAAGGCTGAGGTTTTACCACTAAACTACACCCGCATGTCCCTAAAAACATTTTTTATTATAACAACGAATGAATAACTGTTCAATACAAAATTTACACTTTTTTAATTTTGCATAAAAATCCCTTTCATGCGGCATCCTTATCCTATAGGGGGGATGACCATTGGCTCAAGATGTCCTTTGTGAAGTGAAAAATTGTGTTCACTGGGATCATGGTAACAAATGCACAGCCGATGCTATCTATATTATCAGTCACAATGGAACCAATGCATCTGAACAAAAGGAAACAGACTGTAAGACATTTGAACCTGAACATTAAAGAAACGCCTGAGCATTTGCTCAGGCGTTTTTCTATTTTTGACCTGATTAAAAAAATCACTTGACTTTTTTTGTTCGGAGCTATATATTTTGCATTAGGCAAACTTTTATAACTTCATCTAATTTTTTTATATTGATTCACATCCGTTGCATAATTGCATACATTTTTAAATATCCATATTTTTTTAACAAAAAGTTGGCTTAAGTAAACTTTTTTAACTTCCAGAAAGGAGAATACAGATGAAAAAGACCTTTATGTATTTGGGCGTATCCCTGGCTCTCATTTTAGCTGGATGCGGAGCAAAGGAAGCTTCATCCGATCAGCAAGGTCAGAATAACAATTCCAGTTCAACAATTGAAGCTGTGGCCACCATAGCTCAAATAGGAGATATTGTGAAAAATGTTGGAGGAAAACATGTCACTGTCAAGAGTTTGATGGGTCCAGGAACTGATCCCCATTTATACAGAGCGGTACACAGTGATATCCAGGATATGAGTGAAGCCGATATTATCTTTTACAACGGGCATCACCTGGAAGGAAACATGATTGAAATTTTTGAACAGATGCGAGAACAAAAACCGACCATTCCAGTAGCAGAGGCCATTCCTGAATCCAAACTTCTTGCCGATCCAGCAAATCCAGAGATTTATGACCCGCATGTCTGGTTTGATATTGAACTATGGAAATATGCCGTAAAAGCTGTTCGTGATGAATTAATTGCCATTGACCCCGAACATGAAGAAGACTATACCCAAAACACAGCAACGTATCTTCAAAAGCTGGATGAATTGAATGCATATGCAAAACAGAGAGTTTCTGAAATACCAGAAAAAAGCCGTGTACTTGTAACTGCTCATGATGCCTTCAGTTATTTTGGGAATTCTTTTGGATTTGAAGTCATGGGACTGCAAGGATTGAGTACAGAGGCTGAATTTGGCTTAAAAGATGTTCAGCGTTTAATTGACACCCTTGTGGAACGGAATATTAAGGCTGTTTTCATTGAAAGCAGCATTTCGGAACGGTCGATTAATGCTGTTGTAGAAGGAGCAAAGAAAAAGGGTCATGAAGTGTCCATTGGAGGAGAGCTGTATTCCGATGCAATGGGGCCTGAAGGAACGGAAGAAGGCACCTATATCGGAATGTTCAAACACAATATTGACACCATTGTGGAGGCTTTAAAATAAGGAGGTTTACGTGATGAATGCGTTATCTGTTCAAAATTTAACGGTCACCTATGATAAGACGCCCGTATTACAAAAGGTGGGCTTTGAAATTCCAAAAGGTTCTTTAACAGGAATTATCGGACCGAATGGGGCCGGTAAGTCCACGTTAATTAAAGCCATTTTACAATTGATTCCCCGCATTTCAGGAGATATCCAGGTTTATGGAAAACCTTATCATCGCCAGCGACGTTTAATCGGCTATGTTCCCCAGCGAAGCGAAGTGGACTGGGATTTTCCCACCAGCGCATTAGATGTGGTCCTGATGGGAAGATATGGACACATCGGCTTAATCAAACGGCCTGGAAAAAAAGAAATTCAGATAGCGAAGGAAGCATTACGGAAGGTTGGCATGGAAGAATATCAGGACCGGCAAATCAGCCAGCTTTCAGGGGGGCAGCAGCAAAGGGTGTTTTTGGCCCGGGCTCTGGCCCAGGATGCCCAGATTTATTTCATGGATGAACCTTTTGTAGGGGTGGACGCTGCAACGGAAAAAGCGATCATCCAGCTCATGCAGGAATGGAAGGAGGAAGGAAAAACTGTACTGGTTGTTCACCACGACCTGCAAACCGTTGAGGACTATTTTGACCATGTCCTATTATTAAATAAGTCCCCTGTTGGATGCGGACCGACCCAGAAAGTATTTACCATGGAAAATTTAAAGCAGACCTATGGGGGATCCTTAAAATTTTTAGGCGAAAATTCCGTTGTCCTTCAGGAGCGTGTCTGACATGTTTGATCTGCTGTCCAATGCCAATACCCAGTGGGTCTTAATCGGTTCTATTATGCTGGGATTTGCAAGCGGGGTTATCGGAAGCTTTGTGTTATTGAAAAAACAGAGTCTAATAAGTGATGCGATGGCACATGCCACATTACCGGGAGTCGGGCTCATGTATATCATTTTTGAATACAAATCTATACCGCTGTTTTTAATTGGAGCAACCATTACAGCATTGCTGGCCACCTATTCCATTCAGCTGATTATCAAACACTCCCGAATAAAAACAGATGCAGCCATTGGCTCAGTATTATCCGTCTTCTTCGCTCTCGGAATTGTTTTTCTGACCTACATTTCAAAAAACACTTCCGGGAACCGCAGCGGCCTGGATGATTTTATTTTCGGCCAGGCAGCATCTCTTGTGGCCAGTGACGTCCGGATGATTACCATTGGGTCAGCTATCTTAATTATACTGTCAGCTTTATTTTTCAAAGAGTTTAAAATTACAATCTTTGATCCCCTTTATGCTATGGGTCTGGGACTTCCCGTACGATTTTTAAACCTGGTGCTCTTAGGACTGGTGGTAGGAATTGTTGTGATTGGCATTCAAATGGTTGGGGTAGTTCTGATTGCTGCCCTTCTCATTACCCCTCCCCTTTCAGCCCGATACTGGACAGATAAGCTTGGCCGCATGACGATTTTGTCCGGAGTTTTCGGTGCTGTATCAGGTGTAGCTGGAACGGTAATCAGCACAATTGGTGAAGGATTGCCTACCGGACCCATTATCGTGTTATGTGCGTCTATAATATTTCTATTTTCCCTCCTCTTTGGAAGTAAGAAGGGGTTTATCCCAAAGGTGGTGAGTACCCATGAGTTATGATGCCTGGATCTTACTGACAGGAAGCCTGGTTGGATTAACGTGTGGAGTTACAGGGGCACTTCTGGTATTGCGGAAGATGTCCATGCTGGCAGATGCCATCAGTCATACCGTTTTATTAGGCATCGTAGGAGCTTTTTTTGTTACCCAATCCTTAAATGGCCTGCCGATGTTAATTGGGGCAGCTATAGTTGGAGTGTTAACCGCTTTCTTTGTACAGATGCTGGATTCCAGCGGCGTTCAGTCAGATGCAGCCATAGGAGTCGTGTTTACTTCGTTATTTGCTCTCGGTGTTGTTTTAATCTCCTTTGTTGGTGATTCGGTACACCTGGATGTTGAGCATGCTCTCATGGGGGAAATCGCCTTTATTCCATGGGATACACTGACTGTTCAGGGAATGAACCTTGGTCCTAAAGCTGTATGGATGCTCGGGTTTGTCTTTTTGATCAACGTATTGTTTATCACCCTGTTTTATAAAGAAATTAAGCTGACCACTTTCGATCCGCAATTCGCAGCATTGCTTGGCATTCCGGTTATGTTTATCCATTATTTGCTCATGGGTATGATTTCCCTGTCTACGGTAGCATCGTTTGATAGTGTGGGGGCAATTCTGGTGGTTGCCATGCTTATCGTTCCAGGAGCGACCGCCTACCTTCTCACAGACCGGTTTCTGATTTTGCTCATTCTCAGCGGATTAATTGGAATCTTGTCAGCTGTAACCGGTTTTGCATTTGCCGTTTTATTCAATGTTTCCATCGCTGGATCCATGGCATGTGCAACAGGGCTGTACTTCATCCTTGCTTTTATCTTTAGTCCAAAACACGGGATTTTGATGAAACAAATTCGAAAATATCGCCTTTCTTCTGAGCAGTCTTAACCCTTGAAAGGGGCTAGGATAAAACTGCATAAGGTAATAAAACATCCGAACTATATCCAATCGTCACATGAATAGGTTCGGATGTTTTTTTACTTCGTCCAAATGCTTCCCTTTCTGCAGTCACGGCCTATGGCTTACTTAACACCCCATCCTTCTGTCTTTAGGGATTTTCAGCTTGTGCAGTTCCCGCGACGCACAGGACGTGCTGGTGTCAACCTTGAATACAGGACGTGGCCGGTTTTAGTCAGGAGTTTTCATATGTTGATTGCGTTACATATTTCTTTAGTCCTTTAGTTTTTTCCACGGCAAATTACTGTTTTGATTCCTTCCTCTCTCTTTTTTTCTGTATCACAAATGTAAACAGAATTACCTTTACAGCTTCGGGCGGAGGAAATTTCGGTCTGCAACCTCTACTCTCCTCGTTTCTTCTCATCTATACTAAGGGTATATAGAAATGGGAGGTAAACCAATGAAAACATCATTTAGCCACACGGAAATTCTCCATCAGCTGATGAAACTTCTTCAAACGAAATATGTCTTTCCCGAAACGGCTGCTGAAATGGTCCGTATGCTGAAAGAAAAACAAGCGAATTCCACCTATGAAACGATCCATGATCCCGAAACTTTTTGTCGTCAGCTGACAAATGACTTGCAGGATATATGCAGGGACAAGCACTTATTTATCCGTTATTTCCCCAACCAGTCCAACCCTCAAGATCAAACAGAAATTGAGAAAAACTTTATGCTGAAAGTACAGAAACAAAATTATGGATTCCATGAAGTAAAACGATTGTCTGGCAACATTGGCTATATTGACTTGCGACTATTCAGCGACCCAAAAGATGCTGCCGAAATCGCTGCCAGTAGTATGAACTTCGTTGCCAATACCGATGCTCTGATTGTTGATGTCCGGAAAAACCATGGGGGAATGCCGGAAATGGTCGCTTTTTTAACGAGTTACTTTTTCGATAAGCCACCATTTTTATTAAATACGATCTATGATCGTTTAGAAGACAAAACCGAGCAATATTGGACCCTTTCCTATGTACCCGGGAAGCGCTATACAGAAAAACCAATCTATATTTTAACAAGCAGCAAAACCTTCTCAGCCGGCGAAGAATTTGCATATAATTTAAAACACCTTAAGAGGGCTACCGTTATCGGAGAAGTAACCGCCGGAGGGGCTAATCCCGGTCAAACGTACTCAGTAGCTGATCATTTTATAGCGTTTATTCCCTATGCTTTTGCTAAAAATCCTATTACGAAAACCAACTGGGAAGGAAAAGGGGTCATACCGGATATTCAAACCGATTCGGAAAACGCTTTTAAAGAAGCTTATCAAAAAGCCCTGGATGATGTTATCAACCAATATCGAGATCAGAAATCATTTGATTTTTTACTAGAGGAAGCTGAAACCAAACGAAAAGAATTATAAGTAAATTGGTTATTTACAAATTTTTCAGAATACGATATCATAAATTTAAATCAGGGCTAAGCCTGCTGGATTAAAGCGGCTCATCCCCCTGACCATTTTCTCAGGCAAACTTTATACCTGAAAACAGACTGTTCAATCTGTCAGCAATCCTTTGCCGGGATTGAAATCAGCAGATAGAAGCCAGTTTTATCTTCACTTGTTATGTGAGATAAGACTGGCTTTTTTTAATGGACGCAAACCAGGACAGCAGAGTTATCTGCCTGCTGCAGCGCCCTGCGGCTCTGGCAGCCTCCTCGGTGGGCTCCAGCAGTTTTCGGGGCTAAACAGGGCGCTTACGCTTTTCTTATTAGAAAGGAGTGATTTAACTGTCAGGTGCATTAGATGGTATTCGCATACTGGATTTGTCCAGAGTATTAGCCGGCCCCTACTGTACGATGATTCTGGGGGATCTCGGGGCAGAAGTTATTAAAGTTGAGGCACCCGGCGGAAGTGATGACACAAGGAAATGGGGGCCCCCATTCCAGAAAGGAGTCAGTGCTTACTACCTGTGCGCCAACCGAAATAAAAAAAGTTTTACTGTCAATCTGAAATCCGAACAGGGAAAAGAAATTATCAAAAAACTCGTTAAGAAGAGTGACGTGATTATTCACAACTTTAAATCGGGCTCCATGGAGCGTTTTGGCCTGGATTATGACGTGTTAAAAGAAATGAATCCAAAAATTATATACTGCTCCATCACAGGGTTTGGTGAAACTGGTCCTTATAAACACTTGCCTGGTTATGACTTCATCATTCAGGCGATGAGCGGAATAATGAGCATTACCGGCGATGAGCAATCCGGCCCTCAGAAAGTAGGGGTAGCCATCACAGATATTTTAACAGGTTTGTATGCCTGCATCGGAATACAGGCTGCCCTTCTCGAACGGGAGCGATCAGGGATGGGCCAAAAACTTGACATTTCTTTATATGATTCAGCAGTTAGTTCCCTGGTAAACATCGCGAGCAATTATTTAATGTCCGGAAAAATTCCGAAACGACTCGGAAATCATCATGCGAATATTGTTCCTTATCAGACTTTCCAGACAAAGGACGGAGAAATGGTCATTGCCGTAGGAAACGATCGTCAATTCAGAATGCTCTGCCACATGATTCAAAGGCCCGCGCTTGCCGATGATCCGAGATTTCACACAAATCCTGACCGGGTCGAAAACCGTAATGAGCTGTCATCCTTATTACAGGAGGAATTCCTAAAACAGCCGACGGAATACTGGAAAAATCAGTGCGATCAGCACTCTATTCCATGCGGTCCGATTCAAAATCTTAAGGATTTAGAGCAGGACCCACAACTAAAGGAACGGGAAATGTTTATGACGGGCAGTCATCCTACAGCAGGAACTATCAAACTTGTCGGCAGTCCGCTAAAATTGTCCCGGACTCCTGTAAAATATGCCCACCATCCCCCAGACGCTGGTGAACATACTGAAGAAGTTTTGTCCTCATTAGGATACAAAAAAGACGAATTAAAAGAACTTAAAAACAATAAATTCATATAGGGAGGAAGATCAACATGAATTTTGAATTAACAGAAGAACAAAAGATGCTTAAACAGACGGTGCGAAACTTTGTAGATAAGGAAATCATGCCCCACATTTCTAAATGGGATCAGGAAGGAAGTTTTGAGCCCGAAATTATGACCAAGCTTGCCGAACTGGGTCTGATGGGGGTATGTATTCCGGAAAAATACGGCGGCAGCGGAATGGACTATAACTCCCTTGCCATCGTGTGTGAAGAGCTTGAACGGGGGGATACTGCTTTTCGTACAGCTGTATCCGTGCATACCGGTCTAAACAGCTTAACCCTTCTTCAGTGGGGGAATGAAGAGCAGAAACAAAAATATCTTGTTCCTCAGGCAAAAGGAGAAAAAATCGGTGCCTTTGGCCTGACCGAACCTGGGGCTGGCTCTGATGTAGCATCAATTCAGACAACCGCTGAAAAACAGGGTGATTATTATGTATTAAACGGCCAGAAGACCTGGATCTCTCTCTGTGATACAGCGGATAACTTTATTGTGTTTGCCTATACCGACAAAAGCAAAAAACATCATGGAATCTCTGCTTTTATTGTAGAAAGAACAATGCCGGGCTTTTCTTCAAGGGCCATTAAAGGAAAACTGGGTATTCGTGCCGGCAATACCGGTGAACTATTTTTTGATCATGTGAAAGTTCCAAAAGAAAATCTTCTGGGCCAGGAAGGTGAAGGATTCAAAATTGCTATGTCCGCACTGGATAATGGAAGATTTACTGTTGCAGCAGGTGCATGCGGGCTAATCGAAGCCTGTCTTGAAGCCAGTGTGAAGTACTGTCACGAACGGGAGACCTTTGGAAAGCCGATTGGAAAACATCAGCTCGTTCAGCAAATGATTGCCAACATGGAAGCTGGTCTTCAGATGAGCCGCTTGCTTGTCTATCGGGCAGGAGAATTAAAAAATCAAGGAAAAAGAAATACAAGAGAGACATCCCTTGCCAAATGGCAGGCCTGTGACTTCGCCAACAAAGCCGCTGATGATGCGGTACAAATTCATGGTGCCTACGGCTATTCCAGTGAATATCCTGTAGAACGATACTTGCGCAACTCGAAAGCACCTGTAATATATGAAGGCACAAGAGAAATCCATACCATTATGCAGGCAGAATATGTACTTGGTTACCGGAAAGACAAACAGCTGAACAAGATGCTTCCTTCATGGCCTTTTGAAGATCATTAAAAATTGGTTTAAGGAGGGTCTCTGTGGAAGAAAAAAAACGATTTAATCGAGTCTTGACAAGGCTGGATATCCTGGTTTTAGCTTTTGGGGCAATGATTGGCTGGGGATGGGTGGTGTTATCCGGTGAATGGATTACCCAGGCAGGATCCGCCGGGTCAATCATTGCCTTCCTCATCGGAGGAATACTTGTCCTGTTTGTGGGGCTAACGTATGCAGAGTTAACAACCGCATTTCCGAAAACAGGAGGGGCGTACTACTTTGTAGAATACGCACTTGGAAAAAGACTAGCTTTTATCGTATCCTGGGCTCTTTTACTTGGCTATATTTCTGTCGTTGCATTCGAAGCTGTAGCACTACCTACCGTAATAGACTATATTTTCCCCGACTTTCAAAAAGGTTATTTATGGACAATCAGCGGATGGGATGTCTACTTCACATGGGTCATCATCGGGATGGCCGGTTCGATCCTGATTACGTTTATTAACTGGATCGGTGTGAAGCAAACGGCATTCCTCCAGCTCGTCCTGACCCTTACCTTAGTACTGGTTGGACTATTGCTTGCAACAGGAGCCTTTGCAAATGGTCTGTATGAAAATATGACACCACTCTTCACGACCGGAGGCGGCCTGTTAGTTGTCATCATTATGACCCCATTTCTGTTCGTTGGATTTGATGTCATTCCCCAGGTAGCTGAAGAAATGAATATCCCAAAAAAAGCAATTGGCAAAATTCTTATTTTATCTGTCAGTTTTGCTGTAGTATGGTATGTCCTGATCATTGTCAGCGTGTCGTTAGGACTAAACGGGAGCCAGCTTGCTGGTGCCAGCCTTGCAACAGCTGATGCTATGGAAGCTTTATTTGGATCTGCCCTTTTTGCCAAAATGTTAATTATTGGAGGGGTAGCCGGCATTCTTACCAGTTGGAACGCTTTCATTTTGGGAGCCAGCCGCATGATGTACACGATGGCAAAAGAAGGAATTCTCCCCGAGTGGTTTGGAAACATTCATCCAACATATAAAACACCGGGAAATGCAATTTTGTTTATCGGAACATTATCGACGCTCGCTCCACTCCTTGGCAGACCGGCACTAGTCTGGTTTGTTGATGCTGGGGGGCTGGCCATTGTACTCGCCTACTTTCTAGTCACCCTGTCGTTTATCCAGCTTAGGAGACAAATGCCTGATGCTCCAAGACCTTTTAAGGCAGGAAACGCGTCATGGGTTGGCTGGGTGGCAGCTATTCTGTCATTTGGCTTTATAACCCTGTATATGCCTGGCATGCCTTCAGCCCTTATCTGGCCGTATGAATGGCTGATAACGATCATCTGGTGGGCAGCAGGATGCTATTTTCTTATTAAAAAACCTCAACACCATTCTCAAAATATAAAGGAGGGGAAACGGAATGAACCAGTTACAATTGACGAATGAATTAATTGAACTGGATCAAAAGCACTTTCTTCACCCGACATCCTCAATAAAGGAACAGCAGAAAGAAGGTCCTGCAGCGATCTTTAAAGAAGGCAAAGGAATCTATGTAACGGACATCAATGGAAAAACATACATAGAAGGGATGTCTTCCTTATGGAATGTTCATGCGGGCTATGGAAGAAAGGAACTGGCAGAAGCTGCGCAGGAACAGATGGAAAAACTCGCTTTCGCATCATGCTTTTCTACCTTCAGCAATGAACCAGCTATTCGCCTCGCGAAGAAAATAGCCGACCTGGCCCCGGGAGATCTGCAGGCTGTATTTTTTACATCCGGCGGTTCAGAAGCCAACGATACCGCATACAAACTTGCCCAATATTACTGGAAGTTAAAAGGATTCCCTAAAAAAACAAAAATTCTATCCCGAAAGAAAGCCTATCATGGTCTGGCAGTAGGATCTACAAGCGCAACTGGCATCAGTGCCTTCCACACCATGAGTCCTGCCCCGTCCCCTGAATTTTTGCATGTGGATCCCTTTTCTGCTGAAGATTTAGAACAGACCATTCAAAATGAAGGTGCAGAAAACATTGCCGCCTTTATTGCAGAACCTATTCAGGGCGCCGGCGGGGTACATATCCCCCCACCGGATTACCTCAAGAAAGTCAGACAAATTTGTGATCAGCATCAGATCCTTATGATTGCCGATGAAGTTATTACCGGTTTTGGCCGAACAGGGAAAATGTTTGCCTGTGAACACTGGGATGTAGTACCGGATATGCTGCTGTTTGCTAAAGGAGTAACAAGCGGCTATATGCCTCTTGGCGGTGTCGTTATACGCAAAACCATACACGATGATCTAATAGAATTGGCTGAAGGGACACTTCTCCATGGTTTCACCTATAGTGGGCATCCCGTATCATGTGCTGTAGGCCTTCGCAATATACAAATTATTGAAGAAGAGCACCTCGTGGAACATGCACAGACAGTTGGAGAAGTATTGAAAAAACAGCTTCAACAGCTTCAAAAGGATATTTCTTATGTGGGAGAAGTCCGGTCACTTGGCCTGATCGCCGGGCTGGAAATTATGAAAAATCCTGATACCAATGAACGGTTTTCAGAAAAAATTTCACCATTAATTGTAAAAGAAGCAAGGAATCGGGGACTGATATTGCGAAATGTAGTATTTGAGGATGCAGACACCATTGTTTTTGCCCCACCATTAATTATCCAGAAACATGAAATTGAAAAAATGTTCTCAATATTAAAAGATTCCTTTAACGCCGTCCTCAATCGATTGGACATCCTCAGTCAGTGAAGAAATCAAGGTTTAAGGAGGAGATGCAATGGCTTCATTTCCAGAAAAAATATCCAGCCTGTATATTGATGGAGAATGGCAGGAGGCTCTATCAGGAAAGACCCAGTCCGTCTTTAACCCTGCTACGCTGGAAAAAATTACTGATGTATCTTTCGGGGAAAAGAAAGAAACACAAAAGGCCATCCAATCCGCTTCATCCGCTTTTTCTGAATGGTCTTCGATGACAGCAAGGGAACGCTCTCAGATTTTGTACAGAGCCTATCAGTTGATGGCAGAAGATGCAGATCGTCTGGCTGATATGTTAACTACCGAACAGGGAAAGCCTTTGAAGGAAGCAAAAGGAGAAATCCAATCAGCTGCCAGCTTTCTTTTATGGTATGCCGAGGAAGCCAATCGCCTGTATGGGGAGTGGATTCCTTCTTCGAAAAGAGGGAAGCGGCTCCTGGTCATTCCCCAGCCTGTCGGGGTTGTTGCAGCCATCACTCCATGGAATTTCCCTTCTTCCATGATTACCAGAAAAGTGGCCCCAGCACTGGCAGCAGGGTGTACCGTTGTGTTAAAGCCGGCACCGGAAACACCCCTATCCGCCATTGAAATCGTAAAAATTTTTGAAAAGGCAGGTCTTCCTAAAGGCGTATTAAATCTCGTCACAGGAGATGCAAAAGCAATTGGGGAAACCCTACTCTCAGACAAGAACGTCCGGCTGATCACCTTTACCGGATCTACCGAAGTCGGAAAATACTTAATGAGAGAAAGTGCTCAGCACGTGAAAAAGTTGTCACTGGAACTGGGCGGGCATGCACCAATTGTTGTATTTGAGGATGCCGATCTGGATTTAGCTGCTGACCTGGCTCTTGCCAGCAAATTCAGAAACTCCGGTCAGACTTGCATTTGTGCCAACCGTCTTTTCGTCCAGGAATCTGTGCATCAGGATTTTTCCGAAAAACTCCTGGAGCGGGTCAAATCCTTAAAAATTGGGTACGGGAAGGATGAAGGAACTGATATAGGACCATTAATCAATAAACAGGCTCTTGAAAAGGTAGAATCCCACCTGCAGGATGCCGTTTCGAAGGGAGCAAAGGTCCTCTATGGCGGCAGCAAAGGAGAGTGCGGACTGCAGGGATACTTTTTTAAACCAACCGTCTTAGCCAATGTCAACAATGACATGCGTGTCATGTATGAAGAAACCTTTGGGCCTGTTATTCCAGTCCAAACCTTCCAGACTGAAGACGAAGCAATTGAACGGGCAAATGACACCGACTATGGACTCGCTTCTTATATCTTTACCGAAAATCTAAACCGGGCCTATCGGGTAATGGAAAAACTTGAGTATGGCATTGTGGGAGTTAACGATGTCCTTCCTGCCACAGCCGAAGCACCTTTCGGCGGCGTGAAGCAGTCCGGAATCGGCAAAGAAGGCGGTCACCACGGCATCCATGAATTTGTCGAAATGAAATATGTATCCATAAAAATCAAAGAATGAGATGAAAATTTGATACGAATTTAACCATCATATGATTTTATTATTCTACTATTCATCCTCAAATAGAGGCTGGGACGAAACTGCAAAATGGTTTGTCATTTCTGCCGTTCTTTACTTTTTTGTCCCAGCCAACTTTTTCATCTTCTGAACATTCATCACGTTTTAGTCTCCTATTAAATGAAGCAATGAATCAGATAGGCTGCAGATGTTCCAGTACCAGAAAACAGAAGAAGTCCTTTGCTCTATTCCTTTTTCTGATGCATCTGGTACTGTTTATACAAATCTTTCATCGCTGATGCCAGGGCGTTTCCTGCCTTCCCTAAGTAGTGTGCTTGAATTGTTTGAATCGGTTCCTCCACCCCATCCTGCAAACTATACCCTTTTAAAAGCTCGTTGATAAAATTTCTGCCGTGTTCCGTAGCGAGCGTACAGTTTGCTTCTACAATTACCCCATATTTTTTATCGATCTCTGCGGTGATCGTTAGAATTTCATACATATTTTGAGCAGCCATCCCGGAAGGAAGCCTGGCGTGACCGGCAATAAAATACGTATTCATTATTTCCTCAGCTCCTTCTATGTCTTTTTACAGGGGCAGATATCCCAGGGCTGCTGAAATATCCTGTGCCGCTTTTTTTGTTTTTTGTTTAATATATTCAAGATTTTCCCCTTCAAAATGGCTCGACAGCCCGCTGACCGTTAATGCTGCCGCAACCTTCTTCTGATAATCATACACTGGATAGGATACACCGGTGGTATCAATATCCTGTTCGCCAATACTGATGGAATACCCTTTTTCCCTGATTTCCTTTAACTCCTGCAATAGTTTCTGTTTATTAATGGGCCGGTCGTCCATTAATGGATACAGTGGTTCATGAGACACTATTTCATTTTGCTTTTGATCATTTAAAAAAGCCAGCAAAAGTTTAGGGCCAGAACCAATGTATAATGGAGAGCTCTTTCCTACATTCGTATATAACCTTAGTGCCCGGTTGCTGTCTACCTTTTCAATATAAATGGCCTGATAGTCATGCAGGATTACCAGATGGACAGCTTCGTTTATATCGTTCGCAAGTGCCTCCATATATGGTTTGGCGATTGACCGGATCTCCAACTGCTCCGATACAAGATTCCCCAGTTCCAGCAGTTTCAGTCCCAGCCTGTATTTTGTGTCCTGTTCATTTTCATTCACCTTCATTAGAAACCCGCTCTGTTCCAGAGAACTTAACAGGCGATAGACAGTCGGTTTGGGAAGGTTGGCTTTCCTCGTTATTTCCTTTAACGAAAGCTCCCGGGTATCTTCTGTAAAAAAATCCAGTAATTTTAACGCCTTGATGACACTCTGGTTCATCGTGTCTACTCCTTTTTCACCGCTTTTCACTTCATTATAGCAAACAACACGCATGCTTTATGATGAAATGCTTTTATCATCTTTCTACTAAAAGGCCCTCTGCCGGGCAGCAGAGGGTCCATGTTCATTTAAACTCTCATAGTGGGTTCGGTTGTATGAACAGATTCCTTAATGTCCACTCCCCTTTTCGCCATTTCCTGAATGTACGCTTTCCCCGGCACAATCTGTTCAGGAGGATAAACGCCCCTTTTGGATATGGTTCCATTTCCAATCATCTGGGCAACAACCGAAATGGAATTCGCTGTTGCTCTCGCCATCGCTGTGACATTATGTTTGCGGTCCTTATACGTCGTCATTTCGTATTGATAGATTTTCTGTTCCCCATTCTGTTTTCCGCCAATTAACGCCCGGAGCAATACGGCATCGTCTTTATCCTTCAAATCAACAATTGGTTCCAGAACCTTTAACAGTACATCCCGGGGCTTTACCTTTTGCCCTTTTACTTCCACTTCATAATCATTTCTCGTCAAATTTAAATCTACCAACAGCTTAAACTTTTCAGCATGCCCCCGGTAGCGGATGGTTTTATACTCAAGGGTTTTGACATCCGGAAAAGACAGTGGCAATGTCGATGTTCCACCAGACGTATGAAAAGCCTCCAGCGGGCCGAATTTTTCAAAATGGACCTGTTCAATTTCAGACAAAGCCGGAACTTCCTGTTTTTTTCCGTCCCGAATAATTAAAGCTGGATCGGTGTAGTGATCAAACACTCCTTCCATGGAAAACACATGGTTGTATTCCAGGGGCGGCTCTGGATTTACTGGAATCCCGCCTACATACAATTTAATCGATTCCAGTTCATCCAGTTTGCTCGCACCATACCCCGAAAGAATGTTAATCATCCCTGGCGCCACCCCTAAATCCGGAATAATGGTGACCCCAGCTGCCCGGGCATCATCTCTTAATTTCAATACCTGATCGGTAATATGCCCAATGTGTCCTCCTAAGTCCACCGAATGAACACCAGCCTGTAAAGCTGTTCGGGCAACGGTTTCATTAAACGTATAAAAGAGAGCGTTAATGACAACATCATACTGGCGAATAAAGTTTGCCAGTTCCTGTTCATCACCTGCATCTACACGGAAGGCTTCCAACTTATCAGAATTCAGCAGATCACAGACCTGCTGGGCCCTTTTTAAATTAATATCTGCAAGTCCTACCTTCTCTACCCCTTTACTGTTAACCAGATCCCGTGCCGCTTCTTTTCCCATTAATCCTGAACCTAGTACGGCTACTTTCATTTCCATACTCCCCCTTACTTGTGTTGTCATGATAGTTGCTGTGAAAAAAATGATCGATTATTCCACATCAATCTGAGCACGCTGCAGTTTTCCGCTGTAATCGACGTAAACGGATTTCCATTCGGTAAACACATCAAGCGCAGCCTGCCCGGAGTCGCGATGACCGTTTCCTGTTCCTTTTGTACCGCCAAATGGCAGATGAATCTCAGCACCGATGGTTCCTGCATTCACATAAACAATTCCTGTATCCAGATCCCGCTGGGCCTTAAACACTTTGTTGACATCACTGGTAAAGATGGAACTGGAAAGTCCATATGTTACGCCGTTATTGACTTCAATGGCTTCTTCAAAACTTTTTACTGAAATCAGGGAAACAACTGGTCCAAAAATTTCCTCCTGTGCAATGCGCATATTCGACTTCGCATCGGTAAATAACGTCGGAGCGAAATAATAGCCATTGCCATACTCTTGCCCATCCAGAACATATCCTCCGGCGAGTAATTTTGCCCCTTCTTCTTTGCCGATCTGAATATATTTTTCGATTTTTCGAAGTCCGCTTTCATTAATGATCGGACCTACCTTAATGCTTTCATCCAGCCCATTTCCAATGGTCAGCTTCTCCATTTCTGCCAATAGACGTTCCTCTACCCGTTCTTTAATGTTTTCATGAACAATAACCCGGCTGCAGGCTGTACAGCGCTGGCCGCTTGTTCCGAATGCGCTCCACACAATTCCCTGAATGGCTAAATCCAGATCTGCATCATCCATGACAATGACAGCATTTTTACCGCCCATTTCCAGGGAAACCTTTTTCAGTTTTTCACCGCATTTGCTTGCGATAGTGCGTCCTACATCATTAGAACCGGTAAAGGAAATAACCCGGATTCCGTCATGTTCTACCATAGCCGCTCCTACTTCTGAACCAGAACCGAACACTACGTTTAAAACGCCATTCGGAAGACCTGCTTCCTCAAAAATTTTGGCTAATTCATAAGCCATCATTGGAGTCTCTGTAGCTGGCTTCCAGATAACTGCATTACCTGCTACAATTGCCGGGAACGACTTCCAGGTAGCAATGGCAATCGGGAAATTCCATGGGGTGATTATTCCAACTACTCCAACCGGTGCCCGCACACTCATGGCAAACTTATCCTTCAGCTCAGACGGAGTGGTCTGACCAAACAGACGCCTTCCTTCTCCAGCCATATAAAAGGCCATATCAATGCCTTCCTGGACTTCTCCTCTCGCTTCTTCCAGAACTTTACCATTTTCCATGGTCAAAATCCGGGAAAGCTCTTCTTTGCGCTCCTTCATGATATTTCCTACTCGATAAAGAATTTCTGCCCGCTGGGGTGCCGGAACCAGGGCCCATTCCTTCTGTGCTTTCTTTGCTGCCTGAACTGCTTTTTCAACATCTTCTGAAGATGACAGTGGAACATCCACCAGCTTATCGCCATCTGCCGGGTTGATGACAGGAGCATACCGCTCAGCAGACGCCTCCAGCCACATTCCATCAATATAATTCATCAGCTTTTTTTCTTTGATTAACGTATTTTCCATTCCGTTTCCCCCTCCGTATTATTTTTAAAAAACTAAAATGAACTTACCGCTTGCGGCTTCTTAAATCCTTAATGGTAGAATTGACCGAGATTTGTTCTGGATCTGTTTTTACTTCAATGACGCATGGTCTCTTTTCTTTTAAGGCTTTTACTAAAACATATTCAAATTCTTCCGGATGATTAATGGAATATCCATCAGCTCCCACACTTTTAGCCAGATCAGAGAACTCAACCTTTCCCAGATCAGTGCCAATCACTTTTTCCGGAAAATGAATTTCCTGATGCATGCGGATTGTTCCGTACATCTGATTGTTAAATACAATGCTGATGACAGGGATGTTGTAGCGAACAGCGGTTTCCAGCTCCTGCACAGTCATGAAAAAGCCCCCATCACCAGATAACGAAACCACGGTTTTTTCAGGATTGGCCAGTTTAGCGCCAATCGCGGCAGGCATGCCATATCCCATCGCTCCAGAAGTAGGCCCGATATAAGTATTTTCTTTAGTAAACTGATAGAACGAATGAAGCCAGCCGGCAAAATTCCCCGCATCATTGGTAAGGATGGCATCGCTGGACAAGTGTTTTTGCAAAAGATCTATGACATGACGATTAATTGGATCATTGGATTGTACGGGTGCCAGGGAAACTTGTTCGTACGCATTTCTTCTGCTTCTGGCCCAGTCTTTCCATACCGGCTGAATATTCATATTCATCAGAGCCTTCAAAGTTTCAGCTGCATCAGCAGCTATCCCAAGATCTGGCGGATAGATCTTTCCAATCACAGCAGGCTCTATATCTGCGTGAATCAATTTTTGTTCTGGAGAAATTAGAGTATAGTCCTGTGTTGTTACCTCTGATAGCCTTGTTCCAAGTGCGATGATGAGATCCGCTTCCCTGACTGTCTGTATCAAGTTCGGATTCGTTCCAAGCCCAAGATGACCTGCATACAGACGGTGATTATTTGGGAATACATCGTGCCTGCGGAAGCTGATCATCACAGGGAGGTCAAATGCTTCCGCAAATTTCATCAGTGATTCTTCAGCCTCCGCCCACTTTACCCCTCCTCCAGCAATCACCAGCGGCCGTTCAGCGGTTTTCAACAGTTCAGCTGCTTCTTCAATTTCCAGGGAGGAAGGACGCGGTCTTGTCTTTTTTACAGGCGGACCAAAAGTCATCATTTTTTCTTCTGTCAGCACATCTTCCGGTAAAGAAACGACAACCGGACCCGGCCTTCCTGTCTGTGCTGTCCGAAAAGCTCGCTGCAGAAGTTCCGGAATTCTCTCTGCATCACGTATTTCGACCGTCCATTTAGCCATATGGCTGAAGAACTGATCAAGATCTACTTCCTGAAATCCTTCACGTCCCCGGAATTTGCTGTGTACCTGTCCAAGCAAAACAATCATCGGTGTAGAGTCCTGATAGGCCGTATGAACACCGATGGCTAAATTTGATGCTCCAACCCCCCTGGTCGCCATAACCACACCTGGCTTTCCAGAAGCTTTAGCATATCCTTCAGCCATAAAGGCCGCTCCCCCTTCATGCCGATTGGCAATGAGGTCAATGGAGGCTTCATCATAAATGGCATCCATTACCGGTAAATAGCTTTCCCCAGGTACACAAAAAACTTTTTCAACCTGTTCCCTTTTCAGACATTCCACAATGGCCCGGGCACCAGTCAGTGACAGCCGGGACGATCTCCTGGGTTCTACCCTCTCTGTCATCACCTGTCCCCCCCTGTATTTAATTGTTTGATTCTTTCCACTGCTTCTTCCAGACGTTCAGTCGGAACAGAAAGAGAAATGCGGAAATATCCTTCACCTGATGGGCCAAACGCTGTCCCTGGTGTGACAATGACACCTGCTTCATCCAGCACTTTGTCCACAAACTCAAGGGAAGTATATCCTTCTGGAACAGGTGCCCAGATAAAAAAGGTCGCTTTCGGTTTGTCTGCCTCAATTCCAATTTCTTTCAGGGCCTGAATCATTTTCTCCATACGGTCCTTATAGATAGAATTATGACGACGGACATCCGAGAAATCGCTATTCAGTGCTCTGGCAGCCGCTTTTTGTATAGGCAGAAACTGACTTGTGTCGGTATTGCTTTTGACAATGGACAGAGCTTTAATCATTTCTTTATTACCAACGGCATAACCAATTCTCCATCCTGTCATATTGAAGCTCTTTGACAGGGAACCAAATTCAATGGCAACCTCTTTTGCTCCAGGAACCTGCAACATGCTTGGTGCCTGATATTCGTCAAAGGTCACCAGATTGTATGCTGAATCGTGGGCAACAGCTATGCTATGTTCCTCCGCTTTTGTAACCGCTTTCAAAAAAGTGTCGGGTTTTGCGGTTGCAGCAGTAGGATTACCGGGATAATTTAACAGCATAAGACGGGAATTCTCCAGAGTTTCGGGCGGAACTTTTTCAAAGGCTGGTGCATAACCATGATGAGGATCCAGTGGCAGATAGGCTGGTACAGCTTCAGCAAGATGAACAGCTGACTGATAGACAGGATATCCCGGGTCAGGAAGTAATACTGTATCACCGGGGTTCGTTACAGCAGTTATGAGATGAGCAATTCCTTCTTTTGATCCGATCAGTGCTAATACTTCTGTATCCGGATCAAGATCAACGTCATAAAATTTTTTGTAAAACGATGCAACTGCCTTCCTGAACTCTATGCATCCATTGTAAGAAGAATATCGATGGTTTTCCGGTTTTTTTGCTTCACTATAAAGGGTTTCAACGATAAAGTCAGGTGCAGGCAAATCTGGTGCGCCGATACCAAGATCAATTACATCGACTCCCTTTCCTTCCAGTTCTTTTTTCTTTTGCTGAAAGCGGGAAAAAATATACGGTGGCAGTGACTTTACTCGCTCTGAAGTAAAACTCAACTCCTCCCCTCCCCTGTTTCAATTATTGAAATGATATTTCATATTTCATTTCAAATTATACGCTTCACCTCCAGATGTTTCAATTAAAAGTTACACAAAAATTCCGACAATATTTTTTATTCATTTAGCAGTATGATTTTTCATTCCTCAAAAATCGCATACTTTCTCATGGACGATCTCCTCCCCACTGGTTATCTTATTTTTCCAGCAAATATTATCCCGAAATTCTATTGACAATCTTTGAAATTTTGTTATGATTATAAAAAATTCAATCCTTTATCACATAAAAACGGTGAAGAAGATAGGTCTGTTATGTTTAAAACTTCAGAGAGCTGGTGGATGGTGGAAACCAGTGTTTTGGCATAATGGATAGCCCTTCGGAGTTGGCAGGCTGAACGTATCTCAGTAGGCTTGTCCGCGTAATGCCCGTTAAGCATTTGGCCAATGAGACTGCTTTCATTCAATTCGCGGAACGTATTCATTTTCTGCTGCTTTTTGAAGAAAGCAGTGAAAAAGGGTGGCACCGCGTAAGTATAAAACTTTTCGCCCCTTGTTAGATAAACAGGGTCGAAAAGTTTTTTTAATTTCTTTAAAAAATTGGCATACCAGGGTACCAGGGCTGCTCCAGTGTTCATTGAGATGTTCCGATGTATGTTTCTCACCTGAAAGGTACCACACTTTTAATGACTCAATTAATGAAAATGATCAAACGGAGGATGATGTTCAATGTTACCAGATCAGAAATTATTGAGAATTCCTGGACCAACACCAATTCCACCTTCAGTTTCCCGGGCGATGAGCCAACCGATGATCGGCCACCGCAGTCAGGAAGCCAGCGACCTAATTGAGACTATCCGTCCTGGACTGGGACCTCTTTTTGGCACCAGTGAAGATGTATTGGTTATAACAGGAAGTGGCACTTCCGGACTTGAGACAGCTGTCGTCAACGCTGCTCATCCCGGAGATGAAGTGCTTGTAATTGTAACTGGCGCCTTTGGAGACCGCTTCGCGAAAATATGTGATGCCTATGAGTTACAGACTCATCGAATGGATGTGGAGTGGGGAAAAGCCGCTGATCCTGAGCAGGTTGAACAATATTTGAAAGACCACCCTGATATTCGGGTTGTTTTTGCTACATTCTGTGAAACATCAACTGGGGTATTAAATCCAATTGGCGAAATTGGAAAAGCCGTCAAATCTTCATCTGATGCTCTGTTTGTTGTGGATGGGGTTTCTGCCATTGGCGGTGTCAGAGCCAAAATGGATGAATGGGGAGTCGATATTTTTGTTACCGGATCCCAAAAAGCTTTGATGCTTCCTGCAGGTCTTGCTCTAATCGCTGTAAGTCAGCAAGCCTGGAAGGTCATTGAATCCAATCCTCAAAAACGTTTCTATTTCGATTTAAAGAAATACAAAGACAAAATAGAGGGTAACTCTACTCCTTTTACTCCGGCACTCTCTCTATTGTTTGGACTGAAACAGGTGCTGGAATTATTTGAACAGGAGGGTTTGGATGAGGTCTTTAACAGGCATCAATTAATGATGAAGATGAACCGTGAAGCTTTAACAGCACTAAACTTGCCACTCCTTACTGATGATCGGGATGCTTCTCCTACCGTTACGGCAGTTCGGCCGAACGGATTCAATGCAGAAGATTTCCGTAAAGTCATCCGGGAAGAATTTGCTTTATCCCTGGCAGGCGGGCAGCAGAATTTAAAAGGGAAAATCTTCCGCGTCGGCCATATGGGCTACAGCTCTCCGGCTGACGTCCTTCAGACCATCAGTTTAATGGAAGTCGGACTTAGAAAGATTGGTGTTCATGTTGAATTTGGCACAGGAGTTGCTGCAGCACAGGAAGTATATACAAACTGGGGGGAGAAATGACCATGACGTTCCAAGTATTAATCAGTGATCCATTAAGCGAAGAAGGTATTCACCCATTAATTGAAGCTGACAACATCGAGGTTCATATGCTTACATCATTATCTAAGGAAGAATTGATGGAGCGTATCCCTGAATATGATGCACTGCTTGTTCGGAGCCAGACAAAGGTGACGAAAGACATCATTGAAAAAGCTTCTCGCCTGAAAGTCATCGGCAGAGCTGGAGTTGGTGTGGACAATATCGATTTAGATGCGGCGACAGAACACGGGATTGTCGTTGTCAATTCACCAGACGGTAATACTAACTCTGCTGCTGAGCATACCATGGCCATGCTGATGGCACTGGCCCGTAAAATTCCGCAGGCACATACATCGGTTAAAAATCACGAATGGAACCGGAAAGCGTTTGTCGGTGTTGAACTGAAAGACAAAACCCTCGGTATTATCGGTTTAGGGCGAATCGGAACAGAGGTCGCTTATCGTGCAAAAGGACAGCGATTAAAAGTCATTGCTTATGATCCGTATCTGACGGAAGAAAAAGCAAAACGATTAGGGGTCCAGTACGGAACACTAGATGATGTACTGAGCAAGTCAGACTTTATCACTATTCACACACCGCTCTTAAAACAAACAAGACATATTCTGAACGCCGGCGCTTTTAAAAAGATGAAAGATGGCGTACAAATCCTGAACTGCGCCCGGGGCGGACTGATCGATGAAGATGCCCTGTACCGTGCCATTAAAAGCAAAAAGGTGAAGGGGGCAGCTCTGGATGTTTTTGAAGAAGAGCCGGTGAAAAATTTCAAATTGCTTGATCTCCCGGAAGTGATCGCTACTCCTCACCTCGGCGCCAGCACTGTCGAAGCACAGGAAAACGTTGCAGTGGATGTCAGTCACGATGTCATCAATATCTTAAATGGCGGACTTCCGCAAAACCCTGTCAATATGCCATCTGTATCTGGAGAAGTGATGGAAAAAATTGAACCATATTTTAACTTATCAGAAAAGCTAGGGAAATTTGTCGCCCGGATTACCAAAGAACCTATTGAAGAAGTTACCCTTATCTTTTCCGGCAGCCTGACGGAATTAGACGTTTCCCCGCTGGTCCGGAATGCTGTAAAAGGAATGCTCAAACCTTATCTCGGGGAGAATGTCAATGATGTAAATGCAACATTCCTTGCTAACCGGAAAGGAATTACCATAAATGAAAGTAAAACATCACAGACGAAGGGTTTTACCAATCTCATTACGATGGAAGTACGGACAAAGACGACTGTTAATACAGTGGCCGGCACCTTACTCAATGGTCTTGGAACAAGAATTGTAAAAATAGATAACTATAGCGTTGACGTTGTACCAGTAGGTCATCTCCTGCTAATCGAGCATAAGGACCAGCCCGGAGCTATCGGACGTGTTGGAAGCCTGCTCGGACAGCATGATGTCAATATCGCAACTATGCAAGTTGGCCGCTCCAATGTTGGAGGAGATGCGATTATGATCCTGACCATCGACAAACCTGCAGATGATCAATGTATGGAAGATTTAAAAAAGGTGACAGATATCAAACACGTAACAGCTATTGAGCTATAATGAAAGGGCTGCCTCAGGACAGTGAGGCGGCCCTTTTTATAATTAAATCTCACCTAATCTGCATGATCACGGCAGTCAAGTTATGCTAATTTAGCTCATACAGTACTTATCTGTATCCGGGACGCAGTTATCAATCCTAGTAGCAAGTTATCTATTCTTCGCGCAGGGTTATCTGTTCTTCACATGAAATTAACTATTCCTCACCCTGAATTATCTCCTCTTGCCCAAACTCAACTTTGTTCTATCTACCTCCAATATGGAACCATATAAACAAATAGGCTCAGATGAACTCTGAGCCTCCTTTCCCCCTTTACCCGAGGGGAAATGTTTCTTTTTTTCTTTGCGTAAATGTCTGAATTTCATTATAACCCACTGACCTGGCCAGCTTCAATGACTGGTCATAGGCGTATCCCACATGTTTCGGGGCATGGGCATCGGAACACAAAACAATTCCTACTCCTTTATCATAACATTTTTGCAGGAGCACTGGATCCGGATAGATCTCTCCTACCGGCTTTCTCAGGCCTGCAGTACTGATTTCAATGCTGGTTCCCGACTTCGCCAGGGCTTCCACTGCCCGGTCATACTGCTCTTCCACAAAAATCTGATCATCTGGCTTATATTTGAAAATTTTTATTAAGTCAATGTGTCCAACAAAGTCAAACAGCTGTGATTCAGCCAGGGTTACAACCTGGTCAAAATACTGCTCATAGGCTGCATAAATATCCCGTTTTTCATATTCGTCCCGGAAAATTTGAAGATCAATACCCCAGTCGCCGATCCAGTGAACTGACCCGATGACGTAATCAAATGGATAGGACTTGATAAACTTCTCCATTTCTTCTTCTTTCCCCGGAGTATAGTCCATTTCTATTCCCATCTTGACCTTCAAATTCTCTTTTTCTGCATCCTCAAACAAACGCCAATAATCGTTGAAATCAAGTCTCCGTCGGTTATCAATCCATGGGTTGGAAATAATCTTCTTAGTTTCATGAAAGAAATAGGCGTGTTCGGAAATACCAAGTTCCTCAATTCCCTTTTCCTTTGCTTTTTCAATATACTGCCTTAAATAATCAGTGGAAAAATCCCCTGTTTCATGCATATGTACGTGATAGTCGGTGAGCACTGTAATCCCTCCAGAAAAAAATAATTTATCTCAATATATCAGGTTTATAAAAAAGGTCAAGTGTCAGGTGTACGCTCACAAAACATGTTATGCCGATACAGTCCGTATGTCATTTTCAGATCCGATCTGATTTCAGCTATAATTTCTATCTAATCCACAAATAATAGAGAGTGCCCGTTAGTAAGAGCACCCTCCTCAAACATCAATGTTCATTCAATAGTTTTTCTGCTATTTCCAGCTGTTTCCTCACCTGCTCCTGAGACGTTCCCCCCATGCTGTTTCGTGCAGCTACCACCTGTTCCGGTTCAATCACTGCATAAATGTCATCCTCCACCAGATTGCTAAATTGATGGTATTCTTCAAGGGACAGATCCAGCAGACTCTTTTGCTGCTGTATGGCATAAAGCACCGCTTTCCCGGTGATTTCATGGGCTTCTCGGAAAGGTGTACCTTTGCGGACCAGATAATCCGCAAGATCCGTGGCATTGGAATAATCATTCCGAACGGCCTGATACATATTTTCCTTCTTCACTTCCATGGTCAAAAGCATCGGCGCCAGCACTTCTAAAGCCATGGTCAGCGTCTCTACGGTATCAAACATCCCCTCTTTATCTTCCTGCATATCTTTATTATACGTTAAGGGCAGGCCTTTTAAGGTCGTCAAAAGACCCATCAGATGGCCGTAGACCCTCCCCGTTTTCCCCCTGAGCAATTCAGGAATATCCGGATTTTTTTTCTGTGGCATCATGCTGGAACCGGTACAGAAGGCATCATCCAGTTCCACAAACTGAAATTCCTGACTGGACCAGATAATGAGCTCTTCGCTCAGTCTGGATATATGCATCATTAAAATCGATGCATGACTTAAAAACTCCACAATAAAATCCCTGTCACTTACGGCATCCATGCTGTTTGGATATATGGAATCAAAGCCCAGCTCCTCTGCCACCATCTCCCGGTCAATTGGGAAGGTCGTTCCGGCAATGGCACCCGCTCCCAGCGGTAAGATATTAATCCTCTTCAGGCTGTCGGCCATTCGTTCAAGATCCCGCTGGAACATCCAGAAATAAGCGAGCAAATGGTGGGCAAAGGAGACAGGCTGGGCTCGCTGAAGGTGGGTATAGCCCGGCAGGATCGTTTCCACATGCTCACTGGCCTGCTTCACGATGGCTGCCTGAACATTTTTTAAAAGGTCCATAACATGCTGCACCTGTTTTTTCAAATACAGATGCATATCCGTTGCCACCTGGTCATTTCTGCTTCTTGCTGTATGGAGTTTACCTGCCACCGGACCAATCTCATCGTGTAAAAGACTTTCAATATTCATGTGTATATCTTCATGGGTAATTGAATAGGATACTTCCCCATTTTTAAGCTTCTGGTGAACCTTTTCCAGGCCATCTTTAATTTTTTCTGCTTCCTCTTCTGACACGATTCCGCATCTAGCAAGCATTTTCACGTGCGCGATGCTTCCCTGCACATCTTCATCTAATAATTTTTGGTCAAATGTAATGGAGGCATTCATTTGTTCAACTAATTTGTTCGTATTCTTTGTAAAACGGCCTCCCCAGAGCTTTGCCATCAAAAGATCCCCCTTACTTTGTCATGACTGGCTTTTTGTTATGAATCTGGGAATACACTTTTGTCGGAAGTCCCCACAGTTTAATAAATCCTACTGCTGAATCGTGATCAAATGCGTCTCCCTTCGTATAGGTGGCCAGATCCTCATCATACAGGCTGTTGGAGGATTGTTTGCCTACGACCATGGCATGGCCTTTGAAACATTTCATCTTCACGACACCGGAAACCATCTGCTGAGTTTCTTCCACAAAGGATTGAAGGGCGTTCATCAGCGGTGAATACCAGAGTCCTTCATAAATCATGTTGGACATCTGCTGTTCCACAACTGGTTTGAATTTAGCCATTTCACGGGGCTGTGTTAAAAATTCCAGTTCCTTATGGGCCTGAATCAGCATTAAAGCTGCCGGATTTTCATAGACTTCACGGGATTTGATTCCAACCAGACGGTTTTCCACATGGTCAATACGTCCAATTCCGTGTTTTCCGCCAATCACATTTAATTTTTCAATAATGTCAACGAATTTCAGGCTTTCTCCGTTTAATCCAATCGGCTTGCCTTTATCAAAGGTAATGGTGATATATTCCGGCTCATCCGGGGTGAGTTCAAGCGGTGCAGTCCACTGATAAGCTTCTTCTGGTGCTTCAAGCCATGGATTTTCCAGTACGCCTGCTTCACAGGCACGCCCCCAGATATTGGCGTCAATGGAAAATGGATTATCCAGGTTAACCGGAATATCAATGCCGTGTTTTTCGGCATAAGCAATTTCCTCATCACGGGTCATTTTCCATTCACGTACCGGTGCAATAATTTCTAATTCAGGATTCAGTGCCTGGATGGAAACTTCAAAACGGACCTGATCGTTTCCTTTTCCGGTACAGCCATGGGCAACCGCAACGGCTCCTTCTTTTTCAGCCACTTCTACTAATTTTTTAGCAATTAAAGGGCGGGAAAGGGCTGAAGATAATGGATATTTCCCTTCATATAAAGCATTGCCTTTTAGTGCCGGCAATAAATATTCTTCCGCCAGTTCCTCTTTTGCATCCAGCATAATCGCTTTTATGGCTCCGACCTTCAAAGCTTTCTGACGCACCGATTCCATATCTTTTCCTTCCCCTATATCCAGTCCAAGCGCAATGACATCATATCCGTATTTTTCCTGAATCCACTTAATGGAGACCGATGTATCTAAACCGCCTGAATATGCCAATACACATTTCTTTTTCATCATTTAACACTCCTGTTCTCAAAATTTAAGTACGCCCATTGACCATTTGACGTGTAACGTAACGCCGACTATAAAAATTTAAAGCAGTCCTTTTAAAATCGCTTTATGAATATGAAGACGATTTTCCGCCTCATCAAATACAACCGAATGGGAACCATCAATGATATCAGTTGTCACTTCTTCTCCCCGGTGGGCCGGGAGACAGTGCATAAATAGATAATCCGATTTTGCATATTTGCATAAACGTTCATTAACCTGATAAGGCTGAAAAAACTTTATCCGCTCTTCTGCTTCCTCTTCATCCCCCATACTGGCCCAGACATCGGTAACAATAATATCTGCATTCTCGACCGCTTCGACTGGATCTGATGTCAGCTGAACTTCGACTCCGTTGATCTTTGCCTGACTTTGGACCTGTGCTGTAATTTCTGTATCCGGCATATATTCTTCCGGACAGGCCAGAGATATATGGATTCCGACTTTCACACAGGCTTCCATTAAGGAATGGGCCATGTTATTGCCATCTCCAATGTAAGCAAGCTTTAATCCAGAAAATGTTTTCTTATATTCATAAATGGTCATTAAATCGGCCAGTGCCTGGGTCGGATGGTGGGTATCCGTTAATCCGTTGATTACGGGAATTGACGCATGATTCGCAAATGTCTCAATTTTTTCATGCTCAAAGGTCCGGATCATCACACCATCTACATATCTTGACAACACTTTTGCTGTATCTTCTATACTTTCACCCCGTCCAAGCTGCAAATCCCTGGAACTTAGAAACATGGCGTGACCGCCTAATTGAATCATTGCTGCTTCAAAGGATACCCTGGTACGGGTAGATGACTTTTCAAAAATCATCCCCAGCGTTTTGCCCTCCAGCTCATGACCGTATTGTTTCCGTTTCTTCATCCGGATGGCATCATGAACAAGAAATAAAATTTCATCCTTGCTTAAGCCATCAATCGTTAATAAATCCTTTTTGACTAATCCCTTATTCTCCACTTGTTTAGCAGATGGAAGCATGTCATCACATCCTTTTTCCGTCAATCAGCTTCTGTTGAATTATTATACACATTTATGTATCATTATTCAATAGTATGTATAAAAATAAATCATTTATTTTTGTAAAAATATTCATCACCGTGCTCAGCTGCTGATTTTATACATATTTGCTGTGAAAACATGAAGCTGGGGCATAAGGGAATGGACGATGGAAAAGACGTACAAATTGACTAAAGGGAAAATTAACGCAGTCCATATGCAAGACTCCTGGTCGACTAAAACCGGCCACGTCCTGTGGCAATCGTCGACACTAGCACGTCCTGTGCGTCGGGAAACAGTACGAGCCGAACATCCCTAAAGACAGAGAATGAGCTGCCTTAGGAAGCCCTAGGCCGTGCCCGCGGAAAGCGATGCATCATGTTGACAGAGTATATAAAAATATCCGAACCTATTCATGAGAAGATTGAATAAAGTTCGGATATTTTATGGCCTTTACACGCACATGCCAGTCCTTTTTTTGTAAAAATTTTTTCCTTGATTACATGTAATGTTGGATCGTTTCTTTTAAATAAGTTTTATGGCTGTCCCGATCATAATTTGAATTATTAACTTTTACTTTTTCAATCGTCAGCTGTTCATAGAGTCTATCTTCCAGAGCCTTTCGTGCCTTTAATACTTCAATAGTTCCTTCCACACCTTCATATCCATGTTTAAGTCCGTATCCCTGACCAGTATAATACTGGATAAAAAAGTGAGACCATTTTTTTGGTCTTTCTTCCAGAACCTTAGTAAAGGAACTTTCCAGATCATCTTGCTCAACATATATTAAGACTGGATTTAAATCTTTTACCTCTTTTTCAAGCGTCAGTACATAATCTGTCACCCTGTCAACGGGAGCATCATGTTTGATCATTCCTGCTGTGACGGGATTCTGAATAAAACAACATTCAAATATGTATGTTTGGTTTTGTCGGATGGCCCTGCTGGCAAAAGTGCTCCATCGCTCTGCAACAAGTTTTTGATTCAGATCTAATGGAAGTTCATAAATGTCATGCTTGTATATTTCCTGCAAAAAATCATTTGAATAGTCATCCCGATTTTTTTGGATCATCTTCCCCGCAGCAAGAAAATATCCCTTATTCTTTTTAAACACATGTTCCTTCATTGCCCTTTCATATTGAGGATATTTCATGATCATCCGTTCCCAGTCTTCTTTTTGTTTAAAATAAGCCACCATATCATAATCAGCCGGATGATCAAGGTTTCCTTCTAAAAATAAAGCAGTTGGAACCTCTTCTTCCTTCAATATTTCCTCAATCAGTCCGGCAGTAGTGGTCTTGCCGAAACCGGGAAGTCCTTCGATCAAAAATAACTTTGTTTTCAAGTGTTCCAGTCCTTTCTGCTGCTGTTAATACTTTTGGCTTTCAGGGAGATGATCAATGAGACCCGATCATTTATCTCATTTATATATTCAGGTAACCTTTATCAGATCAAGAAACAATTGATCAATTAACTTGTGCATCTTCTGGAAAGGGTATTGATCCTTCGATACTAAAAGGTGTAGGCGGACACCATCATTCATCGCCCAGAATGCTTCTGATATCATCTGACTGTCGATATCTTTCCGGAACTCCCCTTTTTCTTTTCCTTCCTCCACAATTTCCTTCAAAAAATGTATGAATTTTTCTGAATGTATCATCATGGACTGTCTCAACTCATCATTCATGGAAGCATCAATCCAGAATTCCAGATACACCCTCTGTCTTCCAAGCCAGTCTTGATCGGTATGGTCCATTTGATAATATAGGCTAAGCAGTCTTCTGAGTTTTTCAGTGGCCGTCTCTGCTTCGGTGAAGCCCTTTTGAAAATATTCAAAGGTTCTATCTGTATTCCGCTCCAGCAAACTGAGATATATATCCTCTTTACTTTTAAAGTAATTGTATAAAGCCCCTTTACTCATGCCTGACTGTTTGACAATATCATCCATAGTCGTGTTCTTGTAACCTTTTTCCGCAAAACAATCCATTGCACTATCAAGAATCTGATTCCGTTTTTTTTCTTTATATTCCTCTGACACTTTTGGCATATCTTCTCCCCCACTTGTTTGACCAGACAATGAATACTTCTGATACATGATCAAAAGACTTGATTGAATTACTGTTAAAATATCACTGTGTGCTCTTACTATCATTTTATCAAATAATGAAAACATCCGAGCAATAGATTAGTTTTTGGAAACAATTTTTTGCAATTCCTCATGATTTAATTTTTCAATAAATGAAGTCATCAAACGAACCGTGTGTTCAAAATCATCAATATGAATAATCGAAGAACTGGTATGAATGTATCTGGTTGGAATGGTTAAAGCTAGGCTAGGAATCCCCTCACCTACAATATGAGATCTCCCTGCATCTGTACCTCCCTGAGGCATAACGTCATACTGAAATGGTATATCTGATTCTTCGGCTAGATTAATCACGTAATCTCTTAAGCCTTTATGTGGAATCATGGATGCATCATACACCAAAAGCTGAGGGCCTTTACCAATTTCCGCCGTAGCTTCTTGATCGCTGATCCCAGGGGTATCACCTGCGATTCCAGTATCTAGCGCAATCATAATATCAGGTCTGATCATTTGCGTTGATGTCTGGGAGCCCCGTAACCCGACTTCTTCCTGAACCGTACCTACTCCGTAGACATTTCCGACGTGATTTTTGTTTTGAAGACGTTTCAGCACTTCAATGACAATGGCACAGCCAATTCGATTATCCCAGGCCTTTGCCATTAACAGGTTTGGATTACCCATCTTTGTAAGGGGACAAACTGGCACCACAGAATCTCCAGGTCTAACCCCAAGTTCCATTGCCTCTTCTTTGCTGCTGACGCCAATATCAATAAACATCTGGTTGATTTGAACTGTTTTTTTCCGTTCCTCTGGTGATAAAACATGGGGCGGCTTAGACCCAATGACTCCTGTAATTTTCCCCTTCTTTGTGGAAACGGTTACACGCTGAGCCAGCATAACCTGATTCCACCATCCGCCAAGGGGCTGAAAATAAAGGAAACCCTCTTTGGAAATTCGGGTTACCATAAACCCTACCTCATCCAGGTGACCCGCAAGCATAATTTTAGGGCCATTTTCGGCTCCTTTCTTTAAAGCGATTAAACTTCCGAGCTGATCAGTGTAAACCTCATCTGCATATGGCTCAATATATTTCTTCATTACCTCTCTCGGTTCCCTCTCATCTCCAGGTACACCTGCAGCCTGTGTAAGGTCTTCAAACATTTTCATCGTTTGTTCCATTTTATCATCCTCCTTTTATTAAACCGACTAGTCGGTTTAGTTAATTGTATGAAAAATTCTCTACAATTTCAACTAAAAAGCAAAACCCCGCTTAGATCGAAAACGCGGGAACAGCACGAGCCAAATCCCGCAGACAACGAAGAATAAGTTGTCGAGGAAGCTTTAGGCCGTGCCCGCGGAAAGCGATGCCTGTTGACTGAGTGTATGTTGACGGAGTATATAAAAATATCCGAACTTATTCAGACTGTTGAATATAGTTCGGATATTTCGGTACCTTTTTCAGTTTTATCCTGCCACTTTTTAACTGGCCATTTTGATTTTCCGTTCTTCCAACTGCGGAAGGATCCCTTTCATAATGACAAGCCCCATAAGGCCGCTTCCAAAAATAAGAATTCCCATTATTTCCGTACTCAAAACAGCACCCAGGGATACAAACAATGAACTGATAATACTTGCTCCATAGAAAAGAAGACCATTCACAGCTAAGTAAGAGCTTCTCTTATCATCTGGTGGAATGCTGGCCAGATACTCCTGCTGAACAGGCACTCTCATTAATTCACCAATTGTTGCAACCGCCATGAAAATAAAGAGGATCCAGATGTTATTAAAATAACTGACGACTGCATAGCCCACCGAATAAATAAGAATTGAAATTAACATCGTCTGTCCGTCCTTCATTTTTGAAACCATCCCAGTAATAAAAACGGTTAACAGAACAACCAAAATCGTATTTTCTGATTTCAGAAACCCTACCATTTCTACACCTGATACTGAAAAGCCAAATACACTTTGCTCTGGCATTTCATTATGCAAGCGGACGGCTATATAATTTTCCAGATGCAGTTCAAGGGATTGAATAAATAATCCTGCCAGGACAAACATCATAAATACTCGATCACCAGCCACTTCACGGTAGCTCTTCATCATTTTTCTGATCACTTTCGTCTGTCTTTCAGTTGCCGGATTCTCAAGAGTTTCTTCGATAAAGAAGATTACTAGAATATTCGAAATCAGCATACTCACAGAAAGTCCCAAAAGCAGCAGGAATAAATGATTCGTAAACATAAGTGCTCCTACGATGCCCCCTACCGCAAAAGCCAGGTTGAAGCTCCAATATATAAGAGAAAATACCCCTTTACGCTCTTTTGGCTTTGTTATATCAATTAACATCGCCTCTGCCGCCGGTCCATCCAGGCCGAAGGAAGACCAGATCAGTACTGTCATGATGTAAGTAATTTCTGGCGAAGTAAACCATGGTGAGTTAACCGCTGCAATTACAAAAAAGGCACCCATGCGCATGATGCCGGCGATCACCATCAGCCGCTTCCTGCCAATGAGATCAGCATAATACCCTCCATACAGTCCCACAAACATAGCAAGAATAACATTGATAATGAGCAGAATTCCTGTTAAGGTAGCTCCAAAATGATCTGAAAAATAAATCGCTAAAAATGGGAAAATGGCCCCTGCCACTGTATCGGATAAAAAGATCTGTACAATTCGTATTTTTACGTTTCGATGGTAGTCTCTAAATTTTGTCATAATTCATTCTCCTAATCGCTTTCTATTTATAGGCCATTTCCCATTATACTGTCATTTTATTAATTTACACGGGACCATGGATTTAAAGTCTATCAGTCCAGAGAATGAGTGTGAAGTTAAGATGATACAATGTTCAAAGGACCCAGGGTAAATACCTGGTCATTTTTTGGATCTGTCATTTTCATTTCCAGCACATCCCCACTTGTAAGAGGACCAACCCCTTCTGGTGTGCCAGTATAGATGACATCACCCCGGTCCAGCCCAAAATGTTCCCCAATATACCGAACTAATGTGTCTAATGAAAAAATCATATGTTTTGGCGTACCGTGCTGAACAACTTTTCCGTTCTTCACTAATTCAAATTGAATGCTGTTGAAATGTTCAGCTCCTTTAAATGGAAGGAAAGTGCCCATGATGGCTGAACCTTTAAAACCTTTAGCCAGCAGCCATGGATGGCCTTTTTTCTTTAATTCCGATTGAATCGTTCTGGCGGTAAGATCTATTCCGAGCGTAACCCCATCAATCATCTCTTCTAATGACTTTGAAGGATCATAGGCCTGTCCTGCCCGGATCACAAGTTCCACTTCATAATGAACTTCACCTATGTCAGGCGGGAGCCGCAGCTCCCCTTCAGGTCCATGCAGAGCATGTGTCGGCTTTGAAAAAATCATCGGCCTGGAAGGAACGTCATTTCCCAGTTCTTTTGCATGTTTCGCATAATTTCTTCCTACACAAAAAATGTTTTGAATGGATTGTATTCCCTGCACCATTTTTCCTCCTTTTTTTAATCATTACTGGTGATCATTTTTTGCTGTTCATTTTTCTTATGCCTTGCTGACAATATAACTTTATCATAACTTTCTTTATAATCTATTCACAAAAAAAATTCAGCAGTGAAATACCTGCTGAACAAATTGGGTTCTACCATTAAAATACCATTGGCGTATATCCTTTTTTTATATCGTCTGAAATCATCTTCCCGATATACTCCATTTTATAGCCTAACTTTTCTAAATGCTCGGTAACACCATGGTTGTCAGACACACGCTTACAGGCCACTGGAGTTATATACTCAAAAATCTGGGAAATCATCTTTTGGAACTCTTCATCTTCAGCCAGGACCTTTTCAATTGGCCCCATAAAATATACTTTCACATCATCCAGCCACCCATTTTTTATCGCATTCGCAGCATACATGATCCCCGTTAATGCTTTTTGTTTTTCTTCGGTAGAAATTAAAATGAGCACTTTCCCCAAATCATTCCCTCCTCTCCCCATTTGATTGCCATTTCCTTCTTACTTCTTTCCTGGCATAGGGATCTCCTTCAATAAAGGGTATAATTTGATTAAACTCTTCCCAGCACCCACTGAAAAGCAGCAAGATGCCGTGTGGACGCATTTCGTAAATTGGTAAACACGTTTCTTGCATTCTGAGGAAGATTATATGTCAAATACCGATCATACATGGCAATGTTATTGATTTCGGTCTGTACTCCTTCTTCTAAAGCTTCCCTGAACGTTTCAGGGACAGTTACATATGCTTTAGAATCGTCAGGCGGCACCGGAATCTGATACCTATTAAACAAACTTACGAGAGCATCAATATGCCTTAATTCTGATTGTTGTATCTGTGAAAAAGGCCGTAAGTTCCCAAACTTTTGATTGACTGCTTCATACGTTGAATGAGCGAGATATTCATCCTGGATCGCATACGTTAACATCTGAGGAAATGTCAATGATGGGGCATTTAACGCTCCAATCGCACCGTAATTTTGAGCATTCTGCCGCATCACATGATTCCACATGGTTTTTACTTTATTTGACTTCTTATTGGTCATTAAATAATACAAAAACCACACCGCATGATTTTGTTCGTCTGCAGACGCACGTAGAAAGGTTTCCTTTACATCGTTGTCCCTCGCTTTTTCGGCAATATCCAGATAAAAGTCAGCTGTTACCTGTTCATCTTTAAAAGCAGCTTTCAGTCCTTCATAATAAGTATCCGGACATTCTTCAATAACTTTCATCTCGGGTTTTTGTCCGGTCATATTTTCAAAAATATCACTGAATTCTTTCAAATGTCTCTTTTCATCATTTCTGATTTCTCTTATTTGATATTTTTCCTCCTCTGTTGGTGCCATTTCGATTAATTTTTTATAACAAATAATCGCACTATACTGTCCATTAATCGCTTTTTGCAGAAGATTGATCAAAGTCTGGCTATTTTCTGTCCGTACCAAATGGCTTTGCATATACGGACGATAGCTATTGTATAAGCTCATAAAAAAATCCCCTCCCATGTTTACCTGGTCATTATGATATCCTATGTAAACCAGGGGGAGAGGTGCCTGTATGTCAAATATCCATTTAATGTATTTTAAAGTCCTTCATCTGCAGCCTTGATCATTTTATGTTTTTTATTTTTAGCCTGATAGTACCCGAATAGAACCGCCCCTATCAGCATCAATCCTGTTCCGCTGCAGACAAACACAAAGTTTACATTGGTTAATGCTACTAATATCCCTCCTGAAAGAGTTCCTAACAGGGTAGCCAGTGTAAACGTACTATTAATTGTACCGAAAACTCTTCCACTGTATTCTACTGGAGTTTCTTTCTGTGCAGCAGTCTGAAATGGAATCATAACGAAAGCAAAGGCCCCGGCTCCAATAAAAATGATTAACGGACCCGTAATTAAGATCAGGTGAATAGGCAGGTATTTGATGATAAACACGATTATTACAAATTCAAGCCCGACAATCGCAGTTCCTAAACCAATCGTGTGCTCAAACTTTTGGATTTTCACTTTACTGAGAATGGTGGAGCTGACAAGGATTCCTGCTCCGGCCCCTGCCATGATGAATCCCAGAACTTCTACCTCCATTTCAGGCAGCTGACGAACCAGCACCCCAAATTGTGTATCAGCTAATTGAAGGACAAAAAACACAACAGTAGCTGAGAACATCCCAATTAACAGAGATGACTTCGTTCTTAAAAACTTAAAGCCCCCCAAAAACTGTGACATAAAGCTTTCTTTCTCATCAGAGGTCTCTTTGGTGAGATGGACCGTAGCCGGTACCCCAAATAACAGCAGAGCGGATATAAAATATGTTAAAGCATCTATATAAAAAACAATTTTCACACCAAAGGCTGCTACTAAAACACCACTTATAATAGGTCCTGCTATTTTTGAAGTACTGTTGATCATGGAGCTGACAGCCATGGCCTGCTGCATATGCTCCTCCGGGACAATTTCCTTTAATTTTCCGTTTTTTGCCGGCGTAAACATAGCCGAAAGAGTTCCCTGTATGAATAAAATCAAATATACATGCCAGCTAGCTTCTGCAAGTACCAGACCAAGAACAGCAACCCCGCTGAACAGATCCGAAAGAATCATTACCTTTTTACGATCGATGCGGTCTACAAAAACCCCGGCAATGGTTCCGAATAATATCATCGGAAGCATTAACGATAGAGGAACAAGTGATACCTCTACCGGCGAAGCATTCCATTGAATAGCAACCAGCGTCGTCACGCCCAGTATATTTAACCATGTTCCAAAATTAGATATTAATTGACCAGCGATTAAATATAGATAAGACTTATTTCTGAATAATGACTCCTTCTTTTCATCCAAAGCCAGCACCCCTTCGTCTTTTCATGTAATCCTTTACTTACATGATATCCCAGTATAGAAAAACAATCGAAATGCCAAGGTTTGATTTCAGCTCCGTCTGCAGATGGATTTTGATGGATAAATAAAAAAATGCCCCGTCCATCAATATGGAACAGAGCATTTTATCAATTGAATCCTTAATCCTTACATACATTTAATTAGCAGGGTCATATCCATCTAAATGGTTTAGTAAGAAAGGAGAAAGCGCGCCGTTTAACCCCGTAAACTACCGGTGGACCACCGAGGAGGTTTTCTGCCTATCAGGTGTCCGAACCAGTTCGCCTGCTGGGGAAGCTAGAAACTGGATAGGCACACAGGAATCAACATTCACTGAGTGTTATAATTTCCCAAAAAATAAAAAAGTTCTCTGTTTTTGCAGAGAACGTAACATACCTTATTCTATTTTAGATACCGGTGGTGGGAGTCGAACCCACACTCCACGAGGGAACACGATTTTGAGTCGTGCGCGTCTGCCAATTCCGCCACACCGGCAAAAAAAAATAAAGGCGGCACCCGGATTCGAACCGGGGATAAAGGTTTTGCAGACCTCTGCCTTACCACTTGGCTATGCCGCCGTCTGGAGCGGAAGACGGGATTCGAACCCGCGACCCCCACCTTGGCAAGGTGGTGTTCTACCACTGAACTACTTCCGCATCTATGGCTGGGGTAGTAGGATTCGAACCTACGCATCACGGGACCAAAACCCGTTGCCTTACCGCTTGGCTATACCCCAACGAATGAAGGGCGATTGGTGGGAATCGAACCCACGAATGCCGGAGCCACAATCCGGTGCGTTAACCACTTCGCCACAACCGCCATATAAAAATGGCAGGGGCAGTAGGAATCGAACCCACATTTGCGGTTTTGGAGACCGCTGTTCTACCATTGAACTATGCCCCTACTACTATAAAAGTAAATGGTGGAGGGGGCAGGATTCGAACCTGCGAACCCAGAGGGAGCGGATTTACAGTCCGCCGCGTTTAGCCACTTCGCTACCCCTCCATCTATTCTATGAACTAAGATGGTGGCTCGGGACGGAATCGAACCGCCGACACAAGGATTTTCAGTCCTTTGCTCTACCGACTGAGCTACCGAGCCATATGTAATTCACTTACTGAAGAATGTTTGGCGACTGTTTTCAGTCCTTCACCCCACGCTCAGAAAGCTAATTCAAGACGTCACTCGCGTGGTGCGCTGATGATTTTTCTAAGATGTTCACTCGGACGTGCTCTACCGACTGAGCTACCGAGCCTTATGTATCAAATTTCATTTTAGTGGCGGTCCGGACGGGACTCGAACCCGCGACCTCCTGCGTGACAGGCAGGCATTCTAACCAACTGAACTACCGGACCGTTTTGGTTGCGGGGGCAGGATTTGAACCTGCGACCTTCGGGTTATGAGCCCGACGAGCTACCAGACTGCTCCACCCCGCGGTAATGCATAACCGTTAAATAGTGGTTTATGCGATTATGAAAGTTGGAATGGTGGAGGATGGCGGGCTCGAACCACCGACCCCTTGCTTGTAAGGCAAGTGCTCTCCCAGCTGAGCTAATCCTCCAGATTAAATGACCCGTACGGGATTCGAACCCGTGTTACCGCCGTGAAAGGGCGGTGTCTTAACCACTTGACCAACGGGCCATGTTTTTATGGCGGAGAGCGAGGGATTCGAACCCTCGAGACCGCTTTGGCGGCCTACACGATTTCCAATCGTGCTCCTTCGACCACTCGGACAGCTCTCCAATGGCTCCACCGGCAGGATTCGAACCTGCGACCAATCGGTTAACAGCCGATTGCTCTACCACTGAGCTACGGTGGAAGAATCATAAGTGAGCAACAATGGAAAACAGAGCATTTAACAGCCGATCACCCCACGCTCAGTGAGCTGATTCAAGAAGACTCTCGCGTGGTGCGCTGATGTATACGCTAAGGCGCTTATTCGGTCGTGCTCTACCACTGAGCTACGGTGGAATATTTTTGAATTCAAAGTGCCACTTAATCCGAAGTGGTAATTCAGTAGTGCCCGGCAGCGTCCTACTCTCGCAGGGGAAAGACCCCAACTACCATCGGCGCTGGAGAGCTTAACTTCTGTGTTCGGAATGGGAACAGGTGTGACCTCTCCGCTATCGCCACCAGACATTAACTGTCATTTTTGTGACATGAAATATTATAATTGTTTTTTAGAAAATTTCAAGGGGTTTTTATAAATTTTTGCACCCTGAAAACTAGATAAGAAGTGGAATCTGCATCATCCCTGAACGCT
>JACDOD010000015.1 GCA_017656265.1 Bacillaceae bacterium
ATATTCAACCATATGTTTTGTTGCATTTGGATGCACCCAGAACTTACTACCTCCAGCAGATAATTCGAAAGATTTTGGAATATTTGTACCAGGGTTTAATGATTGGGTTGCTTTAATGTTATCCCAAACAGTTTATTTACCCGTACCCTTACCACTCTTTGGTTTTGATTTTTTCTGTAATTTTAAAATCAAAGAACTGAAATCTTTTGCACCTTTGACTAATGCTGTTTAATGCAAAATAAAAGTACATAGTTTTGCAAGAAAAAAATACATAACCCTGCAATGATCATTTGGGTATAAAAAAAAGACTTGCCAGCCCCCTAAAATATCCTCTACTGTATTTGGTGTCGAATAACAATTCAGTGGAGGTAGAAAGGGATGCTGACAATGTCTGAAATTAATTCTATCAAATTTTTTCGGAATCATAAATCATTTTCGATTAATAAAATTGCAAATACCTTTGGCATTAATTAGCGTACTGCAAAAAAGTACGCTGATAAAGATGAGATTCCTCGAGAGAAAAAAACAATGAAGAAAGGAATGATGTATCAAGAAAAGTGGGGAGAAATCGTGTCCGATTGGTTAATGGAAGATCAAAAACTCCGCCGAAAACAAAGGCGAACCAAAAAGAAGATCTATGAGGATTTAAAAGCGATGGGATTCCCAGGGTCCTATCGGACCGTATGTTACTTTATTGAAGAATGGAAAGAGGGGAAGATAGCTGACGAAGAGACAAGCAGTAAAAGTTATGAACGATTGCAGCACCCACCTGGGGAAGCACAGGTCGATTTTGGAAAAACGGAAGCTGTAAAAGACGGAAAGTATATCGATTCTCACTGCTTAGTCATGACGTTACCATATAGCAATGCTGCCTTTTGTGTGGCACTGCCAGGTGAAAATCAGGAATGTTTCTTATACGGATTAAAGACATTATTTCATCAGTTGGGGGGAGTGCCTAGAAAGCTACGAATTGACAACTTAACGGCAGCTGTTATCCAAGCCAGGAGTCAATCTGGAGAGGCTCAATTTACACAAGAATTTCTGCAATTTGCGAACTTCTATGGATTTGAAGTTCAACCGTGCAATCCAAGAAGTGGTCATGAAAAGGGCAATGTGGAAAATAAAGTCGGGTATATCCGGTACAACTTTGTAACACCAGCACCTGTGGTGAAAAGCTACGAGCATTTAACAGAAATTTTGTCAGCAAAACTAACAAAGGATCGTGAACGAAAGCATTATCAGAAACAGGTACCTATTCAAGAATTGCTTCAGGAGGAGGAAAAGCATCTACTAGCTTTGCCTGAGGAAGATTATCCGGTATTCAAGGAGAAAATCGTAAAAGCCAATAAGTACGGAGAAATCACTTTAGATAAAACAAAAATGTACATTCCAAGAGGATATAACTACGGACAACTGCATTTAGTACTGTATTGGAATCGATTCAAGGTTGTTTCTCCTAACGGAGAAATCCTTTACGAGGACGAACGTCCATATATGCACAGTAAACGCAATATTCCCTGGAAGTCTATTTTAACAGACTGGGCTAGGAAGCCGAGATGTGTGACCTATTCAAGATACGCTCCTTATTTACCTGGCCATGTTTATCAATATATCAGTATCGAAAACTACCAACTGCGGAAAGATCGAATCAAGTGGTTGATTAGTTTATTGGCCAGCTACGATATGGAAGAGATCAATGAAAGGTTTTATGAACTGATTCAGGAACGGGAGTTCCAGCAGGTAGAGGATCACCCCTATGATGTGAACTGGGAGATATATGATCAACTAAATCACATAACAAAGGGGGAGGATTCTCTTGAGTGAGACAAATTTAAAGAAAATGTGTAAGTCGTTACGTCTCGCCAATGTAGCTGAAATCTATGAAACCATTCCTTTTGAAAATACTACTCAATACCTTGAGGCCTTATTTCAGAAGGAGATTGAGCTTCGAGAGAAGGCGAAAGCCGAACGTTTAATTAAAAAGGCACGCTTTCTTTCTAAAAATGATCTAGACTCATTCCAATGGGGAGAGAAGATTCATTTTCCCCCACACCGATCCGAAGGACTTATGTGAACTGAACTTTATCTCACGCCGTGAAAATGTGATTTTATCTGGTTCTCCCGGAACCGGCAAGACTCACTTAGCAACTGGCTTAGGAAAAGAAGCCTGCCGAAAAGGCTATGAGGTGCGTTTCTATAGAGTTTGTGATTTAATCGATCAATTAGAGAAGGTATGGAAAGAAGGAAAGCTACAAGCTTTTAGAAGCCGTTTTAAGAAGGTGGATGTAATCATACTAGACGAAATGGGATATATCCCATTTAGCAAGGAGGGGGCTGAGTTACTGTTTCAACTGATTTCAGACTGGTATGAGCAAAAGAGCCTCATTATTACATCCAATCTGGAGTTTAGCCAATGGAACAAGATATTCGTCGATCCTAGATTAACGGCAGCATTGGTGGATCGTGTCATTCATCATGCTCATGTATTAAGCTTTACGGGTGACAGTTACCGTGTGACACACGCATTATCTAAATCACAATAGAGTAAATATGGGCTGGCAAAGTTGTGTATTTTTCTTTGCAATTTTATGTACTTTTCTATTGCAAAATACAGCTATGGCATAGCTGTTCCGTTCGGCATTGGATAAAGAGGAATTAACGAATTTGACGATATAGCCTTGTTCAATCAGATACAAAGCTAAATCTCGTCCATAACCGCCCACATCTTCTAATCCAAATACAGGGGTCAAATATTTTGTTAAGTACCTATTCACATACTCTAGTAAACTTGGAAAAATAGATGTTTAATTTGAAACGTCATCTCACCTAACTTTTCAAACCAACAATCCAATACTACGGCTGTATGTTGAAACTTGTGTAAATCTAGTCCTATATAAATATACTTATCTCTTCTCATCAGAAAACCTCACCCCTATTTTAGATTTTAACGATTAAAGCAAGACAGAGAATGTCGGCAACCTTAGGTCGAGCGTTAGTCTCTTAGAGACTCGCAAGGGTACGAAAGCCTACCCATTCTCTATCTGTTAACCGTTATAAAATGGCTTGATGTTTGCCATTTGCTGTTATATCTCCATAGTGTTATAACCCACTATAAAACGCTTTTCTATCTAAAATCCTTTTAACTTGGACTTTCGTAAACAACTTTCCATGTTTCGTTCGATGTCCTTCTTCATTTAGTTGTTCCGCATGTTGTGTTAACGACCATGAAGGATACTGTTCCTTTAGGTCAAACACTCTTTTTACGGTTTTTTCTTGTCTATCATCTATGACAAGGCTTTTCTTACCTTTCTCCACTTTGTAGCCTAATGCGACATTACCTCCTGCATAGCCGCCCTGTTGGGCTTTCTTGTTTCGTCCTCTCCCTAGCTTTAAAGAGATTTCTAATCGTTGATATTGGTCTAATAACTCCATTAAACCATTGATTAAAAAGTCGCTAGGGTCTTTCTTATAGATACTGTATTGCGGTTGTTCAATACTCCGAATGTCTACTCCATACCTTTTCAGTTCACGATGAACTAATACTTTCACAATGTCTGACCGCCATAAACGGCTTGTATTCAGTGTGACAACATAATCCACCTCATGGTGGGAGAGATACTCCAACATCTCCTGAAAGCCTAATCTGTCCACTTCTAACGCTTCTTCATCCACTTTAGCCCCACTGATACCCTCATCCTTAAACAAGCGTAAAAGCGTGTATCCTTGAGCCTGACAGTATGCCTTGATTTCATCTTCTTGGTAAGCAAGGCTATATCCATCCCTTGCTTGACCTTGTGTAGATACTCGAATATATCAAGATAACTTTCATGATATTTCCCCCTCCGTTACGCAAAATCAGATTAACGTAACGCTTAGCCGCTATTTATAATATAAATCCATTGTATGCGGCTTTGGCGATACAATCAACCCCTTTACCGATACAAATTTATTGTGTATCGTAAAAGTAACAATGAAAAGAGGAAGGGAACTATCATGCCAATATCAATCAAACTAAAGCAAATCCTTAAAGAACGTGACCTTTCACAACGTGAATTGGCACGAATGACAGGGCTGCGACCAAATACAATCAGCCATCTTTGTTCAGACAACGTGGACAGGGTGTATCTTTCGACACTAGAAACGGTATGCAAAGTGTTAGACATCGACATTCAGGAGTTAATTGAGGTGGAGTAGTCCTCTTGCTATAATAATCGTTCCATGTACGTCAAAGTTGCGAAAAAATTTAAAAGGCAGGGAGAAAGCGAAGGTATCTTATTTCAGAATAAAAATGGTGGTAACTGATGATTTTGTAATTATTTTCAGAAGGTGTATTACATTAAAAGGGGCATACTATTTACAGTTGTTGTACGTCTAATTAATTCGACAAAGTACTATATAGGGCTTATAAGGGTTACCGCAATACAACTATTAAAGAGGGAGTTATTCGGCACTCCCTCCCCACATAAAAGCCCCCTAGATTTATTAAAGAGGGGGCAATCAAATATATTAATTTTATATGTTACTTTATTATGATACTTGGAGTGTATGTTGTTAGTATTTCGATTACATCATTTGGTGTTAAAAACACATAATGTTCTAATTGATTGGGCTCATAAATACCTGAACTCTCTTCAAGAAACCATTTTATATATTCAGAGTTTTTGACTTTAAATAAAGTCCACTCACTATAAAAATCTGTACCGTATTGTTGGTCTAAATAATTTAGTTTTTTCAATAATGAGCCTTCATCTGTGTTTCTATAGGATAATACACCCTCTTCAAACTTAACTACAATTTTCTTTTTATCATATTCATCGCTGAACTCTAATATTATACCTTCTTTATTATCAATAAAAGTATCATTGTATAATTTTGAGGGTAATCCTTTTATCGGTATCCATCTTTCCCAATGTTCCAATACTCTTCCTCCTATTACAATTAATAGCGAAATTTAATTTTCTTTTTTCCGTCTTGAATTTCAATTGTTGGGCGACCATCACTACTTTTCTTTCTTACTATTACTGTTCTTCCATCTGGTAATTTACCAACTTTTAAATCTGGAGTATTTTTTGTGATATTTGGTTGCAATGACTCAAAGTCTTTTACTGCTTTATCAAACCCTCCAGATAAGTCATATTGAGAAGTTCTTCCCTTAGTCGCTCTCCCAGGTGTTGCATTTTTAATTAAATCATCTACAGTTTTACTACTACCCTTACCGAAAAACTGTAAATCAACCTTTAATAACTCTTTTGGATTCTCCACTTTAGGTGGATCAGTTATATAGTCCTTCTTAATGGCGGGGGCTTTATCGATTATTTTTTTAATCGCAAATCCCGGTCCGGTTAATTCTCCTAGATTTTCGGCCAGTCGTTTGTTAAATTCTTCATACGATTCATTTTCTTTTGGAACAAATTCCTTTGCATATTCCTGCAAACCAACAGCTATATCCTCATATGTTAATTCTTTTAATTGATCGTAGTTTTGATAGATAGTATACGGGATTTTAACAAGTTCTACGGTCCCTTTCACAATCCCTTTCGCGTAATAATTGCTAAATGTTCCTAAATCCCTTCCTGTTCTGCTCAGATCCCGTTTTAACTCAGAAAATGTAAACTCATAACAAGATTTAGGATTGATGGCTGGCCCTTTCATATCATACACAGAAAAAGTTCCACATGTTGGTCCATTAATAAATGGAGATACCGGTTTATTGGATGGGTGACCTGATGAAACCATCTGATCCGCTACAAAAAAGCTGGTCGTTGTTATGTCTATGTCCATGGCTCTGGTTTGGCTATTGGTCGATTGATCATAACTATATTCAGGTAAGGTTGGTCCTGTATCCGGTCCCGTTCCATATTGTTCTAAAATCTCCTGTTGCTTCTCTTCATTCAGTTCCTGTGCGCTAATGGTTGTCTGCCAATATTTTGTCCCGGATTTTCTGAACTTCTTGGTGAAGGGGCCAAATAACTTGGATGATCCATCTATATAATAATCTCTATATAAATAGTCATAGACATAAACCTGATCTCCTTCTTGTTTATAAAAGAGTTCGATTGACCGTTTATTTTCTACCCGTTTAATTAATTCGGATGATCCGCTTGGATCAAAATACTGTCTTTTAAAGAAGTAACCTTCAAGTCTAGATTCCCCTGAGTCAAAATATATAATATTAAAGTACGTGTCATCCCCAACCCACTCCGGCACATGTCCAGTCGGGTCCCACATGTTCACCGGGTTGTTGAGGACATAGGCGTAACGGTTCTGAGTTAATGGATTCGTCAGTTCGCCCCGGTACGTATCTGGTGTCAGGAATCGGTCGACACTCGGGTCATACAGCAGTTTTAAAATATGGTCCCCTATGTACTGTATCGCTCGCATTTTCATAACCACTATAATTCATCTGATAAGATTTACCTTTACCATCAAAATACCTAATACCATCGCCTTTCTTTAATGGTTTTTGTAAATCGATCTAAAGTTTCATCAAGATATTGCCCCCATCAGCCACATTAGCATTCTTAAAGGAGTTAGTATTATTTTATTAAAAAACATCATACCATTGATAATTCCGCACTAATCTTATCATAATACAAAGTTAAGCATATGACTTTGATTTTCCCTCCCCCAGTTTTTTCTCCCCCAACACATCAACTCTCTGTTCAAACCAAGTAGCCAGAGTTTATCTTTCGACACCTTTGTTATTTTGGTAGGAGTAGTTTCATTCGACATTCGTTTACTATATCAATAAAACAGGCAGCCATCATTTTGATCACTGCCTAGAATAATAGTTACTCAATTGGAATTATTTTGTATGATTTTTCTTGAAACGAAATACCATCGATATTGAACTCTCCATAAATAAGTTTTAATTTAGTTTTCAAGTTTAGAAGAGTTATCGGAAATTCGTAATTTTTCTTCATTACCTGATCAGGAGAATATTCTATTTCAGCTTCGTGACCGCAAAATGCATAATCATACTCTGTAAATTTTAATAATTGGATCAATGAGTTAACTATTCTTTCTGAGATTTCATCTTTATTCTTATCAATAAGTTGGTTCCATTCTATATCAATAAGAAATCCAAAAAACCCATTCTCTTTGTTAACTCGAATAACAAAATATTGTGTACCAACCTTAAACACATCTCCAATCATTTTAAGACTTAAATAGTGATTGTCAGTTATTGAATTATAATTTATATTTTTATGACCAACCTTTCTCTTAATCCATTTTTCTCCATCTTCGTCTTGGCTATATTGAACCTCATTTATAATGATATTCTTTTTTTTAAAAAAGTTTACAAGACTATTAAGTTCTTTGGAGATTATTTTGGAGCCCTCATATACAAGTCCTATTGAAAGATATCCCCCCAACAAATTCACCCCCATAAATCACTTTATTTTAGTACCGTAATGCTTTGTATGGAAATCAAGTTGTTCTTGGGTTAATCTCCACCCACTAACAAAATTATCTCCTTTATCCACAAATACTGCCAAATTTTTATCTCTTATATACACATACACCTCCCCAACACCACCTATTTTTGAACTATAAACATGTTCAGCATTCTGTATATGATTATCTAATGCATTTCTAAACTTAGTTGCATTGTTTTTATTAAAATTGCCACTAACTCCAAAATCTCCGGCATGTTTAAACTTCTTTTGTAATTGTTTATTTGTATAGTTTATAGTTGATGGAAGATTTACTATACCCTTAGAGGCAAACGTTTGTAAATACCCAGGTCCACCTACTCTATTTCCCTGAATAGCATTATTATTATTTTTATCTGGCTTCTTTTTCTTCTTCCCAAACAGGCCTTTGATGCCGCCCCAGAGTTTCGATCCTGCACTCTTGACTTTTTCTTTAGCCTTGCTGACACCACTGGTGATTTTATCCTTGGTCTGTCTAAAGCCGGAACTGATCTTTTCCCCAGTATTTTTGAGCCCTGTTGTAACCTTTTCTTTAGCGGACTGGAAGCCCGATTTCAGTTTTGATCCTGCTTTTGATGCAATGCTCCCCAGTGACCTGGCACCTTTCCAGATGCCTTTCCCAGCGAATACAGCTCCTTTTCCAACATATTTCCCGGCAATCTTTGAACCTGGGATTGGAATGATGGATGCTGCGAGCCCAAATCCTTCCGCAATCCGGTCGCCGACACTCAACTGTTCGCCGGTCATCAGGTCTTGCCCGGTTATGAGCTGTTGAATACCTTTTGTTGTGGAGACAAAAGGTATTGCATCCGCTGTACTGGTTCGGAGTACCTCTTGAATCTCAAAGTTTTCCCGAAAGGCAGAATCATAACGGTCCACTTCCACCGGCACATGCCCGGTCGGGGCCCACATGTTGACCGGGTTATTAAATACATAAGAGTTTGAAAGATAAAAATGGTGGAAGCTTATAAAGGTCACACGTTATCTAGATATTAAGTTAAATACTTTACCAGTAAAAATAATGATCCCTAATTAAGATAGAGATCACCATAAAAATTACACAATTTAAACTATCAATTTTTTTGTAGGTTGATTAGGCGATAGCTAATTAACAATTTAGTTTTTTATATCTCTCAAAAAAATCTAAAAGTAATTCACCAAGCTTACTATTGTAATTCCATTAGTCAACGATAACACGTGGAAAAGCCGGTAAATAATTGTTGGGACAAAGGTTAATACTCATTTTTTCCACTTCAATTAAAATTTTATTTAATTGCATAACATAAACATCCGACTCATTATCAGTTAAATTTATTTCTCTCTTGATCTTACTTTTTATTTTTTCTGCTTGTTTTAAAAATTCTTCTACGGTTTTATCAGGTCTTCCAGATTTGTTATATACCATTGTTTTGCTCCCCCAATATAATTATTGCCCATATCAAATTGTGGTGCAACATTACCTTTTATAATTACAGAACCAGGGTTAACTTTCCATTGTTGAATCTTTGTCATTTGATTCCACTCAGGAGGTAATGCTAAATTTTTACGATTAATTTGTCCAGTAAAAGTTTCAAACAAAAACCTTCCTTTAATATCATCGTAAAATCTTATTCCATAAGTGTTTTCACCCGCTACTTCAACACTTATAGTTCGAACATCAAATGATTCTAACACCTGCTTTCTATATTGACGGGGAACTCCTTGAGATTTAAGATATTCAGAAGCTTGTTTTACTCCAGCATACTGATCATAATTAATAAACGTATTTTTACTATCTGATTTATTTTACTCTTATACTACCAGACAAACAGCTTCCCTGTGAGGTTAATGCCCTTCCTGCTCCTGTAACCGTAACAGCGACACCAAAGCTGTTCAACCAGTGTTCAGGAGACAATGGATCGTCCGGTGCAATAGCCCCTTTGACTGCATCAGCACCACCCAAAGTAATCCAATTGGCAAAATCATGAGGAGAATCGTTCCACTTAGCAGCACGCTCTTTAGATCCAAAATTATATAATTAAAATTGGGTTTTTCTCTCCCTTTTCCTGTATTGTTTCTATTCATTTAAAAAAGAAACCTTGAAAGGCTTGGGAGCCAGTCAAGGTCCTATAATAAGTTTAACTTATTTCCATTTCAATTGAAGTTTCTCCATGTCTCTGTAATCTCCTGATATATATGAGAGACTATATTCAAGTATTTTAGAAGGCCATACTTCTTCCCCATACGTATAGCCTTCTAAAATATCAAGAAAACCATCTTTAATAAATAGAACAAAACCAACACCATATTCAACCCCATTTATTTGTCCGATTACGTCTCCAATTTGAAATGATTTAGATATCTTTAGTCTTGGAGCATTATTTGGTAAATGAAAAGTAGTAAAAAAACCTGTACCTGAGAACTCCCTATCTTTTATTCTAGATAAATTGTATTGTTTTTGGAGTGTATCTAATACTTCATCATTACCTGACAATATTTTTCTCATTACTTCCACCTCAAACTCATGGAAATCAACTTTATCTACCATAAATCACACCTCTTAAGGAATAAATGCAGTTCCAATTTTCACTTCTCCGTTCACTACATTCCCTCTTACTGTTATCTTAGTTCCATTAACATTAACCACTTCTTCGAATACACCATTTATTTTCTTAGAATCTACATGCTTCTGTGTTGAGTTTAAAATTGCATTGTATGCTTTAACTTGGTCATCTCCATGCTGCCTTAAGAAGTCATCAAGGTTATGTTGCTGCTTTCCAAAGATATGGTTTAATTTATTTGTATCAACAATATTTCCCTTACCCTCATTATCTACCTTATCCGCTTTATTAACTGTTCCGGTTTTATTGTTTCCTGAAGGTGTTTTCGGATTTTCTGGTTTCTTTCTCTTAAACAAAGATTGGGCTTTTTTGAGTTGATTTTTAGTAAAATTCCATAGTTTGGGTGATGTTTTGGAAACGATATTCGCTGTTGACGTAACACCTTTGATTGCTATTGCTTCTACCGAAACAACAGATGTAGCAGCAAATAGTAACCCTTTAGCTGACTGTTCTGGTGCATCTTCCCAAACATTATATTCCTCACTATTATATAGCAAATATTTTAACTGATAGCTCACTCCATCACGCAGGTGGTCCGGAACATCATTTAATACTTGATATGGGTTTCCGGTTCTCTCTAATTGCTGGTATAACTTTTGAACTTCGCTAGTGGTTAATCCTGTGCCAAATGGTGTTTGGACGGTTTTCGTATAGTCAACCTCGTAAACCCGGGTTCCAGAAGTATGCTCATCTAATGCAGAATGAATAATATGCCCGCTTTCAGACGAGGCTGTACCGCTTATAATCGACCCCGGTCCTTTGGCCTCATCATAATTACTGATGGCTTCCGGATCAACCACTTCTGGTGCCGTACCATAGTTCTCGATGATGATTTCCTGATGGTCTCCCGCAGCCAGCGACGCCGACACTTTAACCTCCCAGTACAGGATGGACTGGCGTTCAAAGTCGTCTGTGCTTCCACCGATCGATATCGGGCTACCCAACAGGTCGCCCTCATGGACCTTCTGCCGGTATTTGGTTTCGTCATACGTCCACGATTCGTTCCACTGGCCTTCAAACTGATAGTAGAAATACTGGTCATCCTCGATGTATTTCCCGACATACTCAACGGAATCCTCGACAATTTCATCCTGATAGCGGACGAAGTGGTATTCACTGAACGTGATCAGCGTTTCGGTTTCGGAAATGTTGTCCGGGAAGTCATCAAAATTGCTTTGGCTATACACTTGACTCGGAATGGAACCGAATCCAAAGGCCGAACTCGTGCCCAGGACTTCTCGAATCTGGAAGTTTTCCCGAGCTGCATCATCATAGCGGTCCACTTCGACCGGCACATGCCCGGTCGGGTCCCACATGTTCACCGGGTTGTTGAGGACATAGGCGTAACGGTTCTGGGTTAATGGATTCGTCAGTTCGCCCCGGTACGTATCCGGTGTCAGGAATCGGCCCACACTCGGGTCATACCAGCGGGCGTTCATGTCGATGAAGCTGGACTTCGCATCGTACCGCTGGCCGGTATAGCCGTTGTGATTATATGGAGCGGTGATCCCCGTCAAGGTAGTATAGATTCAAGCTTACGCTTAACTAAAAACTAAAGAAATCCACAATATCATTTGCAAATATTTGTTTTCTATCTCAACATTTAGAGATTTGTAAAAATATAATAAATATCACTCTGGGATAGAAAAAATTTCAAATATATAGATCACCACTTCCTTAAATAGAGGAAATTTTTTACTATTACTATTTTTGTTAATCATTAAGATTAATTAACTAATTTGATTTTGAATAGACTTTATTTTATTTAATTCATAATCAAAGTTTAGATTTTTTACATATTTGGTCAATTTGACAAAGAAATTTTCAGCACTACTTAACAATGTTTTAATAAACTTCTTCATAGGTAACATTTCACTTATAACTCTGCCCTCATCAATACTAAATAATACTAAATCTTTTGATATCAGTTTCATTTCAACCTTTACTGGCTGATCAGGGAAATAAGTTACACCGTATCCATTTTGTATTACCTCTTCTACTAAATTAATAAAATAACTCCATAACTGGTCTACTATATCCCAAAGTCTAAAATCCATTATTATGTGGTTATAATATTCAATAGTTATGGCACCATCAATATAATCTAAGTCTAGATTTTGAAAATATTTATTCATTTCTATTTCATTGTCAAGGTCAATAAAATACTTGCTTGAATTTTCATTAATATCATTTAAATTTTCAATTCGAATACCTGGTATTTTGATATATGTTTTAATATTTATCATAATTTTCACCTACTTAGGATATAGTTGTCCTACTCTCCCCTTCTTTAAACCAACTACATATTCAACTCCATCTACTGTTCCTAAAATTTGATATGAACTTGTTGTTCCACGCTTTATTAAAATGGATCTGTTCTGTTGCATGACACTGTGTACAATGTCTGCCACATCGTCTACAGATATATTTTCATCAAGAAATGTTTGGCGTTTTTTCACAGTACCATTCCAATATTTAGGGTGGTGCCTCTCTAAAATATGTTTCATACCCTTTTTGTCAAGTAAAAACTGCTGATTCCCAAAAGTCATTTTCCTACTTTGAAAGTTTGATAAAGCATTAATAACTTTTTCTGGATTAGCTGGTTTTATATCCTCAGGACGTAAATTAGCTCCTACATTATCACCAGAAGTAGGCTTTTCTAATTTTGGCACCTCTGTAATTATATCTTCTGCATTTTCAGCCTTGTTTGCATACTTTCCAGCTGTACCCACAGAACCAATAATAGGAATCATTGCTGAAGCAGATAACCCTGCATTAACAAAATCTCCTCGAATTAAATATATAAGGGCATTTGCTCCATCAGCAAATTCACCTAAACCGGGATAAAGTCCGGCGATGTCTAATCCGGTCTGTATATTATCAACTACTGAATTCTCTTGTTTCGGCAATTCTTCTTTTAACTTGTTTAACCATTGGCTTTGAAAGTTTAATTCGTTGCTTACTTGCTGTAATATCCTAGTATCAGTAGCACTAATATTATTTTTCGGAGTACTTGTACTTGCATGATAATGAACCTCTGGCCTTAAAAATTCGTTGATTCCATTACGAAGTACTTCTGTGGATGAAATGAGGTCATCAATTTGATCAGTTTTTACCTCGTTATCCTCAATTAATATATCCGTTGTTTCATGATTCTCTTCAAGAATATTAAATCGAATAAGATCGCCATCGGGGCCTTTTCCATAAGTGGCGATAATTTTCTCTTGATTCGAATCAAACTCATCTGCAGCACTCTTCACGACGGTATAATGATCCCAATATCTAACAGAGTACCTCTTTCTACTTTGTTCTACGATCTTACTGATTCCGTCTGTATGGATATTTTTAAAATAGTCGTAATACCAGACACTTCTGACTTGCTCTTTATAATAATAATTTATGATATTTTTACTCTTAATTTCTTCTCTTTCTAATAAAACTTCCGTTCCTGGAACAGTGTCATGATGAGTAGCACTTTCATCCAACAACCACAACTTTAAAACATAGTTATCGTGGTCCACAAAATTGCTGACCTCATAATGCATATCATCCCCAACCCACTCCGGCACATGTCCGGTCGGGTCCCACATGTTCACCGGGTTGTTCAGCACATAGGCGTAACGGTTCTGGGTAAGCGGGTTGGTTAGTTCCCCACGGTACGTATCTGGTGTCAGGAATCGGCCCACACTCGGGTCATACCAGCGGGCGTTCATGTCGATGAAGCTGGACTTCGCATCGTACCGCTGGCCGGTATAGCCGTTGTGATTGTAGGGAGCGGTGATCCCCGTCTGGATACCGCCGAACACATCATAGCGGTAGTTTTCGATGATGTCTCCATGACGGTCGGTCACGGCACTTACAGTATGCAGGCCGTCATACTGATAATACAGCATGCCTCCGGTCGTCTTCAGGTTCGGATCATAGGCCGGGTTCGCAAGGCCATGGAGACCGAACATTTTCCTAGAGACGACCTGATTGTTCGGACCGAGATAGTATTCCGCATACGGGCTTCCGGCGTCACTGTACTCCTTCAGGAGATTGGTGCTGAGTCCCTCGTACAGATATGTGGTCTTGGACACGTCCATCTGGCTTTTCAGGGCGCCATCTTCCCCGTTTTCGCCATCTCCGTATTTCTTATACAGGCCGTACTTGTTGCCTTTGCCCGGGTTGTGGAAGGGACCATAGCCGTTGCCTGGTTTCTGATCGCCTTTATCTGCGGTACTGGTGCTGGATCCCTTTCCGCTGTTGCCAGGGGAGGATGGGATACAGCCCTCAAATGGGCTCTGGCCTTTTCCCTGGCCCTTGCCTTTTCCGTTTCCATTTCCTTTATTCTCGTTTTTCGCCTGGTTTTCCTGTTTCTTTTGCTGGCCTTTGTTGTCTTCTTTGTTTTTTCCGATGGCTTTACCGTTATTTCCGCTGTTTTTGTCCTTGTCATTTCCTGGCTGCTCTTTTTCATGCCCTTTCTTAATGCCATCATACTCTTTCCAGGACATTTCTTCCCGGTAGACTTTGCGGCCCATTCCGTCGTAGGCGTAGCTGACGTAACTTCCATCTTCAAAGGTGACATTGGTCAGCTGATTCAGGCCGTTATAGCCCAGATAAGTCGTTCCTTCTTCTGTCGTACGGGTAACCAGATTTCCGTTTCGGTCATAGTCAAAGGTCAAGTCCCCGGCACGAAGCAGTTGATTCAGGGCATTGTACTGATACTGGATGGTCCCCTGATCGGTAGTCATGCTCGTGCGGTTTCCGACCGCATCATAGGTGTAGCTGACCCGGTTAAATGGATCAACCAGGTAATCCGGCTGATCGTCCACTGGCTGGAATTCATCTTCTTCCGGATCCACTACATACTCCTGAGTCTGACCGCCATTTTTGTTCATAAATCCAGGCGGGCACATTCTTGGTTCATCTTGTTTTTCTTTGCCTTTTCCTTTGCCTTTCCCGTTATTTTTTCCTTTGCCATTCCCTTTGCCGTTTCCGTTATTTCCTTTGCCTTTATCGTTATTTTTTCCTTTTCCGTTATTGCTGTTCTTTCCTTTATTTTGTTTAGAATCTTTATTGCCTTTATTTTGTTTGTTGTCATTATTACCTTTAGATGGTGTCGATCCTTTGTCAGCTTTGTCGTTAGATGGTTTAGATTGGTTTGCTGAATCATTTTTGGAACCATTATTTGATTGGTTTTGTTTTTTGTTATTCCCTTTACTGGCTTTTTCATTTGCTGCGTATACGGGGAGAATGTAGTCATCGAGAGAAAGGGTTACAGCTGTTTCATCACTGATTCCCTCCCCTTCCTGATCTTCTCCATCACTGATTTCTGTAGAATTTTTATTCAGTTCACTTTCATTTCTTCCGTCTTCTGGTGTGTCGGGCTCCTGTTTTAATTCTACTATTTTGTCTTTTGGATAAGTCACTTCTGTCAGACGGTTCAATGGGTCATACTCATAGGTTGACAGTGCTCCGTCTTCTTCAACTTGTTTAATACGGTTACCAGCTGCATCGTATTCATAGGCAAAAGAGGATAGAACCGTTCCATCAGAGCCAATATTCGCTATTTTTTCCAGGTGTCCATCCGGGTCAAAGTCTCTTGTAATCAAATTGCCATTGGCAAGGTTACGTTTCGTTTCACGTCCAAGGGCGTCATACTCGAATGTGGTTACATTTTCATCAGGATCAATGAGTGCCGTCATTAAGTTCCGTTCATCATACTGGAATGTCGTGGTACGTTCTTCACTATTGGTCCACTTTGTCAGGTTGCCGGCTGCATCATAATCATATTCTACCCACCGGTCTAATTCCAGATTAACCTGTTTGGTTAAACGTCCCACCGGATCATAGTCAAACCGCTCTGATGTAAATGGTCCATTCATGGATGTCAATCGTCCATTCACATCATAGCCAAAAGAATACTTGACATCACTGGTCTGTAAAGAAGAAATTAAACCTTTCAAATTATAATTATAGTCAATCACAGATCCATTCGGTTGTCTGATTTGATCCAGTTGTCCTGCAGGATCGTAATCATAATGGGTTTCGTAACCAGCAGCATTGATTTCTTTTGTTAAATTTCCATTTAAGTCATAATCAAAAGCTGTCCGGTTCCCTTTAGCATCTACGATTTCCTGGATGTTCCCTTGAACATTGTACGTATATTTAGTCGTACCCCCTAAAGCATCTTTCACCTGTACAAGCCGGTCAAGTGCATCATATTGATAATCAGTTTCATAGCCTAACGGATTCTTAAATGTTTTTACATTGCCGGCTGCATCATAATCATATTCATAGATAGAGCCTTTTGGTGTTTTGATTTCGGTTAAACGATTTAAAGGATCGTATTGATAGACTGTAGTATCTCCTAGAGCATTTGTCTCTTCAATGAGGTTTCCTAAGCTGTCATATTTATAGTTAGTTGAATACCCTGCAGGATCCGTCACTTTGACCGGACGTCCCAGGTCATCATACTCATAGCTCGTAGTATGGTTTAAAGGATCGGTTTCACTCAGCAAGTTCCCTTCTGCATCATACTCATAGGTATAAGCATGCTCAAGTGGATCAATCACTTTGGTTAAATAGCCATGGGGATTGTATTCATATTCCCACTCGCTTCCCCCTGGTTCAACCATTTTGACAAGCTGATCTCGCTTATCATATTGGTAAGTGGTGATTGCTCCTGATGGATCCATGACTTTCGTAAGATTGCCGACCGCATCGTAACGATAACGGGTTTTACGATTAATGGGATCCTCAATGGATAAATTTCTTCCCAGAGCATCATATTCATAGGACCACTTGCCGCCTTCAGGGTCTTGATAAGAAATGAGGTTTCCAACCTCATCATATTGAAAGACTTCTTTTCCTCCCGAAGGATAAATGATTTCCTTTATCCGATCATTCTGATCATAGCGGTACTCAGTAATTTCTTTCAAGGGATTGATTTCTTTAATTAAGTTTCCTGCCGGATCGTAATCATACGTATACACCTTTCCGCGTTTGTCCGTATACTGAGTCACATTTCCAGTTGCATCGTATTGGTAACGTTCGGTATGGCCTAATGGATCCGTTATTTTCAATAATTGGCCCAGTGCGTCATATTCATAAGTAGTTTCATAACCTTTTGGATTCACTTCTTTTATTAACTGATCCAAAGCATCAAAGTGATATACTGTTTTAGCGCCTTCAGGATCGGTCACCTTCACCTGGTTGACTTCATCCAGATACTCATATACCGTGGTTTGATTCAAACGATTAGTTTCCGTTAATAGACGCCCAATATCATCATAGGTATAAGTCGTTTCCTTCTCCAGAGGATCGATTTCTTTGATCAGGCGCCCCAGCTCATCATACTGATAGCTGGTTTCATAATCGAGGGGATCGATGATTTTGGTAACCCGGCCTAGTGCATCATATTCATACTCTGTCACCTGATTTTCTGCTGTTATGTGTTTTACGAGATTACCAGTTTCATCGTACTCAAATTTGGTTTCATCCCCCAGCGGATTGACTACTTTCTCCAATAAGCCGAGATCATCGTAATGATAGGTTGTTTCATAGCCAAGGGGATTAATCATAGATGTTAATTCCCCGGCAGCATTATAGTCGAAAGTAGTCGTGTTTCCAGATGGGTCAGTCATTTCAATGATATTGCCGGCAGCATCATAGAGATAGGATGTTTTATGACCATTTGGATCGATTTCTGCTTCAACCCGTCCCAGGGCATCATACTGGGTTTCCCATACCTCATCATCCGGGCCAATGATTTTTTCTACGCCGCCTAATGGATGATATTCATAGGCCCACTCACGCTTGAGAGGATCAATCATTTTTACCATCCGGCCTAAATCATCGTATTTCCATTCCACAACAGCATCCAGCGGGTTTTTCATGGATGTCAGGCGTCCCGCTTCATCATAGGTTAGATGGGTTGTTCCATTGTGATCCGTAACGGTTTTAATATTACCATTTTCATCATACGTATATTCTACTGTCTGACCGAGAGGGTTTATCTCTTTTTCCAAACGGCCAAATTCATCATATTCATAGATAATGCTTTTTCTGTCTGGACGAATTTTTTCTATCACCTGATTCAATGCATTATAGCGGTAAGAGGTTTTGTTCCCGAGAGGATCGATTACCTCTTCCAGTCGACCAGCATCATCATAATGATACTCGGTTATTTCACCTGAGGCATCCTGGATGCTGGTAATTTGATTCCGCTCATTATACGTGTATAGGACTTCTTCGCCGTCCGGACGAATGTATGTGGTCTGATTGGTTTCGTCATTATAAATCCATTCATGTACGCGTTCCAGCGGGTCTGTATATTTAGTCAGACGATCCAGATCATCATAGTCAAACGTTTGGATATTTCCTTCAGGATCTGTAACCGTTGTTACTCGCCCAACCGCATCATATCCATATGTTACCGTTTCATTCAGCGGGTTCGTTATGCTTTTTACCCAGCCATTTTCATCGTACTCATATACATATTCTCCACCATTTGGATCGATAGTTTTATGAACTCTTCCAAAATCGTCATAAATATATGTCAATTTTTGATTAAGAGGGTATTCTATGAAATCGAGCTGATTTTCATTTACGTAATGATAAGACTGAACGGAGCCATCCCGATTTTCTATTTTCTCTAGACGCTTTAATGGGTCATAATCATAGTCTTCTACCGTTCCATCATGGTACAGTTTCTGATCTAATAATCCAAGATGATTGTATTGATATGTGATGCTTCTGCCATCTGCTAATATTTCCTTCTCCAGCTGGCCAAAGGAGTTATACTCGTATTTAACCGTACGGCCATATGGATCGGTCACTTGAAATAAACGTCCATGATCATCATAATCATATTGCGTAGTACGGCCAATGTTATCCTTGACAAATTCTAACTGGCCCAGGGAATTATACTGATAGTCAAACGTCCCTTCTGGCCCTGAAACATATTCCACACCGTAAGGGCCATGCTGGTACGTTGTTTCCCCATGAATATTGGTTTTTTTGACGGTTCTGCCAAGGGGATCTTTCTCAATATCGGTTCTCTGCCCCAGCGGATTGATTAATCCTTCCAGTCTTCCAGCTTTGTCATAGTCATATTCAAATACCCGGCCTTCAGGGTCGATGTATTGATATAACTGGCCCAAGCTGTCGTATATATACTGGCTTCTATTGCCCTTTGGATCTTCTACATATTCTAGCCGCCCGGCATCATCATAGATATATTCATACGTATGTTCGCCGATGGTCTTAGTGCGAAGATTCCCAGCTTTATCGTAAGTCATATGGATTCTGGCCTGCCCTGGTTTTTTCACAGATGTCATGCGCCCAAGCTGATCAAACTCATAATCCGTTACTTCACCAAGGGCATTCGTGACGGTGTCAATATTTCCGTAGTTGTCGTACTGAAAGATAAGTTCTTGTTGATCTCCATCCAGCACTTTATGTAGCTGGCCATTAGGGTAATACTTGAAAGTAGCCTTTACACCATTTTCCTCTTTGTAGTCAATGTTACCCTGATCATCATAATGGAAAATACGGTATCTCCCGTCTGAATAACGGATTTCTTCAGGAAGTTCCCATTTGTCATGATAGAAATAACGAATGACTAATCCATCAGGCCGTTCTTCCCTGGATTTTTTTCCATCTTCATATTCATAACGGTACATACCTGCTGGCGTACTCTTTGTTTTTACAGTACCATCCTCATAGTAAGTGTAAGAGACGGTTTCATCCAGTGGGTTGGTCTGGTTCATGATTTTTCCGTCTTGCAGCTGGTACTCCCAGGATTCATTTTTGGCATTGGTTTTAATGACTTTGGTAACCTCGTCTTCTCCATCGACGTCATAGTCATATGAATAAACGATTTCTTTATGAGTGTTTTTGATCTGCTTTACGCGATGATTATGATCATAATCAAAATAAACGGTCACACCTTCGTCATTGGAGATTTTGTTCAGACGATTGCTGCTGTCATAATCATAATGAATACTTCTTCCATCTGGAGTTGTGACAGACTTTAATCTTTTTTGGCTGTCATAGCTGTAACGGGTAATTTGGCCAAGAGGGTCTTTCACCTGAGTAATCACACCATTGGTCCATTGAAAATTAATTTCGCGTTCGGCCGTATCAATAATTTTTTCCAGTTCACCCTGTTCATTGTAATGATAGGTGGTCGTATTACCATAGCGGTCTTTGCGCTCAATCATTTTTCCGACTTTCGGATCTTGATCTTCACGCCACGGAGCAAAATATCCATAATAACGAATCGTGGTGCCTTTTGGTGTTGTTACTTCATAATCAAACTGACTGTTCCGTTTAATCTGATCGCCATTTTCTGCTGGTTCATAATGTCCTTTATGGAGCTCATAGTTGGTCATCGGGTCGCCATCATAGCTGGTGATGAAGGCATCCGGATCATCTTTTACAAAATCATAGCTCACAACGGTACCATCTGCACGAAATTCACCCAGTGCAAATTCAGCATACATTTGCAGGTTCGAATGGAAATTATAATCCCATCCCACTCCAAATGCTCCTATTTCCTGATTGTCACTGGAATAGTTCCGCTTTAACAGGAAGTCATACCCTATTCCTGGAATATTTAGATCTTCATTTTCCAGTGTTAAATAACCTGTCGTGACAGGTACATATGTATCTAAATTTGGAATAGGGGAAGAGGGACTATGGTCACTGCTGACACTTGAACCTGTCTGTGGCTGTCCCGGTGCCATTTCCTCTGCATTCATATTGGGCAAATTTGGCTGATTTTGCTGGTCTGGCAAAGGAACCTGAGGATTTTGCTGATTAAACTCAGGCAAAAAGTCAAGAATAGATTGGGGGGCCATTACCGGCTGATTTCCCTTTGAAGCAAATGCCTGCAATGGATAAGAGAACATACTGCTGAACATTAAAAACAGAATAAGAGAGATTATTCCTGTTTTTTTCACAATTCCTTTCCATGTTCGCTTTCCCATGTTTTTTCCTCCTTCTTTTCAATTGATTTTTGCTGCCGTGTGATATCCGGGGTTGCCGAAAAGAAGCCATGGTTTTTCATCCCAACAAAAAACCCCCTTTTTATCACGAAAAAGACACATTTGCCCACGTGATAAAAAGGGGATACGAATCCCTTCATCTTTCGGCAGCCCAGCCGTCATGGCAGTGATTTACTGCTTTAGACCTGTGGCTTTGCGTCCCCATCTTTCAATGGGTTTGCCCTTTTCGTACGATAAAACTCCTATTTTGTTTTCGACACAAAAACGAACAAAATCAGACAAAATATTCCATATACGTACCCATTATAGCATTATTTGCTATTTAATCAACCATTTTTACCATAAATTATTCCAGTTATGGTAGTTTTCATGAACTAGAATGGGAAGATTTAAGCTATAGAAAAGAGAAGAATACCTTTTTAAAGTTTTTGATTTGACTGAAGGTACTCTGATTCTTTTGACCTTCATATGAGAGAGGCAAAAACAAAAAATAGTGACATACTCCCACCACCTACGCTAACGCTATGAGGCGGGAGCTTCTTTCAAAGGTAAGTTAAAAAAGACCCTAATCCTTCAGGAAAGGGTCTTCTTGCATCCGCTTGTCCATCTCTTCTTTTGTATAAATGATCCGCATTGGATTGCCCCCGACGAAGCATCCAGGGGGGACATCTTTATGTACCAGTGTGCCAGCTGAGACGATGGCCCCGTCTCCTATGGTGACGCCGGGAAGTATCGTCGTATTGGCTCCAATCATCACTTCACTCCCGATTTTGACTTCCCCGAGGCGATATTCTTTGACCAGATATTCATGGGCCAGGATGGTGGTATTATAGCCGATGACTGTATTCCGTCCGACGGAGATTTTTTCCGGAAACATCACATCGAGCATGACCATCAGGGCGAAGGAAGTCTGCTCGCCTACTTTCATCCGCAAAAAGGTTCGGTACATCCAGTTTTTCAGGGACAAAAAAGGGGTATAGCGGGCCGCCTGGATGACGATGAAGTTTTTCACAACCTTCCAGAAGGGCACGGTTTTGTACACGTGCCAGAGGGAATTGGCGCCCCGCACCCGGTACCGCTTCGTTTTTCGCATGGAATCACACTCCTACAATCTTTAGCAAGTCGGTCATGTGATCAAGCATATAGTCCGGTTTATACTGCTCCAGTTTCTCCCGTCCTTTAATGGTCCAGGCGACTCCAGCTGTTTTGGTCCCGGCATTTTTCCCGGCTTCTATATCATGATAGTTGTCCCCCACCATGATGGTTTCTGATGCTCTGGCATCCAGCGCTTTCATGGCCTTCATGACCGGTTCGGGATGGGGTTTAGGGTTCTGGACATCATCCAGGGATACGATCACATCAAAATAAGGTTTTAATTTTGTCAGAGCCAGCCCTTTATCCACTGAATGGCGCATTTTTGTAGTCACGATGCCGAGCTGAAATCCTTTTTTTCTTAATGTATCAATCGTTTCGAGCACGCCATCATAAACCGTTACGTACTGATCGTGATGCTTCAGGTTATGCTCCCGGTATACCTCCACCAGCTCATCCACTTTTTCCGGGTGAACGGTGCGGAAGCTTTCGGGAAGGGGAGGGCCGATAAAGTCCAACACATCTTCCCGTGTATATTTCCCCGGAAAGTATTGTTCCAGGGTATGCAAAAATGAGGCAATGATCAATTCGTTTGTATCGATGAGTGTTCCGTCTAAATCAAATAGAATCGTACGTACGTTCATGTGTGGTTTCCTTTCTGTTTGAAGTTTCTAGCCTATTCCAGACAAAAGCGACAGAAGCGGTTAAAATGACGGCTGTGATCAATCGGATCAGAAGAAGAGGCCATACTGGAATGCCCAGAGGCACAAAAATCAAGGTATCTTCCACCACCGCATGGCAAGAGACGAGAAAGATAAGCACGAGATACATGTCTTTTCGGGACACCCCGTCCTCTTTAACAGCCTGAATCATCAATCCTGCGCCATAGGCAAGGCCAATGGTCAATCCAGCTACAAGGGTCATGGATGCATTTTTTTCCACCCCTAAAAATCTCGTAACCGGAGCAAACCACCGAGAAAATTGATCCAGCCAGTTCCTCTCCTTCATCCATTGCATCACAATCATTAGCGGAATCACAATCACTGCAATTTGAATCACGCCGATTAAAGCTGTTTCAAAGGCAGAGTAAATGATTTCTCCCCATCCTTCCGGGGCTGGTCCTTCTGAAGAAATCACACCGTATCTGGCTAGTTCAGACCCGCCTTTCCAGAACAGGTTAATCAAGATACCTGAAATGGCGGCAAGGCCAAGACGCAAACTGGAAATAAACCACCAGCTCACGCCTACTCTGGAAGCGACGGTAGATTCAATGAATAAATTATGGGAAAAAGACAGCATTACCGCAAGAATAAATACTTCTTTTACCGTAAATTCAAAGGACAAAATTGCTCCAATAGCAGCATACAGATTTAAAAAATTCCCTAATACCAGAGGAACGGCTGCTTCCCCTGACAGACCAAACCAGCCCATAAATGGGGCCAGCCAGTCAATAACCATCGGCAATACCGGTGTATATTGCAAAATGGTGATGATGACCGTCACCGGAAAAATAATTTTCCCAAGGGTCCAGGTCAGGGAGAGTCCGCTGTGAAGACCACGTTTCCATACTCCTGTCAATGCTGTCTACCTCCTGCTTGCAGATGCTTTAGTTCCATCATAGTTTTTATTGGCATAACCGGCTTTGCGTCGGTAAATCATCAGGGCAATACTGGCTAAAATAATTGTGATGGATATCAACTGAGCGACACGGATATCCCCGAGATACAAGCTATCGGTCCGCATGCCTTCGATGAAAAAGCGTCCAAAAGAATACCAGATTAAATAGCTAAAGAACATCTCGCCGCGGCGAGGATTCACTTTTCTCAAGAACAATAAGAAAATCAGACCAAGGATGTTCCAGACGGATTCATATAAAAAGGTTGGATGATGAAGCACCCCATCCACACACATTTGATTCATTATAAAATCAGGCACATACTGCAAAACATTCTCATAAGCTTCAGGTGAAACTGGACCGCCGTATGCTTCCTGATTCATGAAGTTTCCCCAGCGGCCAATCGCCTGGCCTAAAATCAAGCTAGGAGCCGCAATATCTGCCAGCTGCCAGAAGGATACCTTTTTCACTCTTGCATAGATTACAGCTGTGATGACGGATCCTATTAAGGCACCATGGATAGCGATTCCGCCTTCCCAGATAGCAAAAACATCCCACCATGGACCGCCTTGATAACGTTCCCATTCAAAAATCACATAATAAGTCCGCGCACCGATAATCGCGGCTGGGATGGCGAATACTAATAAATCCACAAACAAATCTTTATCGAGCCCCAGACGCTCAGATTCTCTCATGGCCAGAAGAAGCCCGAGAAATGCACCGGCAGCAATGATGACTCCGTACCAGTATATGGTGAAAGGTCCTAGTTCCAGAAATACTCGGTCATAAGGCAATGTATTACAGGTCAATGGTTCATCCTCCTTTTATGTTCGTTCCCAGTCATCCTGATCGATTTCTACCATTTTGGATAAGCGATCAGAAAATTCTTCGGCTGTATTGATCCCCATCCGTTTTAGCCGGAAATTCATCGCAGCCACTTCAATAATGACGGCCAGGTTCCGGCCTGGACGAACAGGAATGGTTGCTTTCGGCAATTCCACATCCATAATTTTCATCGTTTCTTCATCTAATCCCAGCCGGTCATACTGCTTTTTTTCATTCCATAATTCCAGATGAATAACAAGGGAAATCCGTTTAAAATTCCGTACTGCTCCTGCACCAAACAAGGTCATCACATTAATGATGCCCAGTCCGCGGATTTCTAATAAGTGTTCAATTAAAGGCGGCGGATTCCCAATCAGTGTATCATAATCCTCCTGGCGAATTTCCACACTGTCATCGGCCACGAGACGATGACCCCGCTTCACCAGTTCAAGGGCAGCCTCACTCTTTCCTACCCCGCTCTGGCCGGTGATCAGCACTCCGACTCCATAGATATCCACCAGTACCCCATGAACTGCTGTAAATGGGGCAAATTTCGACTCCAAAAAGTTAGTCAGCCGGCTGATGACCCGAGTCGTTTTATACGGTGACCGCATAATGGGAACCCCGGCATCATTGGCCGCATCCAGAAGCTCCTGGGGAACTTCCATCCCCCGGGTAATCACGATCCCCGGCGTCACATCGGTACAAAGCTGTTCCACCCGCTCCTTTTTCACACGCTGGGGCAGTTCGTAGAAAAAGGACAGCTCCGTACGTCCCAACAGCTGCAGTCGTTCAGCGGGATAATGTTTAAAATACCCGGCAATTTCCATACCTGGCCTGGAGATATCACTTGTTATAATTTCACGGTGTACACCGGCTTCTCCGGCCACCAGTTCGAGATCAAAGCGATCCAATATATCCTTTGTTCGGACTTTGCCCATCGTATTTGTTTCCTCCCCCAGTGGAATCACTGTAACCTATTTTAGCATGTTTTACAGACATTGTAATAGAACTTCATTTATCTGCAGATAAGAAATCGCAGCTGCCAAGAAAAACGATGGATGAGGGGAATGACTGGTGTTTTTTTAGCTGCCCGAAAGCAGATCTCTTTTTATCGCTGTCCAATCGGAAATAGTTTCATCCAGACAGACATGAAGTCCAAACTTGTTAGCGGGAACTTAGCTGTCAATCCTGAAAAGCATCCTTCAGCATTTTTTGCAGCAAAAGATTGAGAATGGAAATAATGATGGCTGCGATGAGTGCTGTACCAAAGCCTTCTATGATAAAAGCATCTCCGATTAAGCCCTGGGTAATCATCAGGGTAATCGCATTGATGACAAACAAAAAGAAGCCCAGTGTAAAAATGGTGATGGGCAGTGTAAGAATAATCAGAAATGGTTTGACAATGATATTCAGGACAGACAGAATAAAGCTTGCCAGCAGAGCTGTACCAAAGCCTTCTATGATGAAACTGTCAAACAGCTGTGCCACCGCAATGATTGCGATGGCATTGAGCACAATAGATATCAGCCAATTTTTAAACATGTTCAGGACGTCCTTTCTCCCTATAAAGTCTGGTTTTCCGTTAATGGATGAACTTTGATGCTTCCCGTTCTTGTCTCTGCTTCAATGTGCAGAAACGTTTCAGCTTCCGGTTTAGTTTGAAAGCGCATGCTCTTTTTCAACATATCCTGATCATTTTTGATCATCTTAGCAACGGGAAGCTCACATTTAAGACTACCCATATTGGTTTTCAGTTCTCCATCAATAGCCTGATTGTCCGGCAGGTATAACAGGATGGAGCCGGCAACCGTTTTGAAAAATCCGGTATGGCTTCTCTCCCCTTCCCAGTAGCAGCGTATGGTGCCATTAATCGTCTGGGATTCCACTTTTTCAAAGTCCCCATCTAAATGAATGGCCCCATTCATGGTTTCTGCTTCACACTCACGGCATGTAACTTTTTCAAGATGTATTGCACCATTAGCGGATTTTACTTCCCAGTCTTCACCAGTCATCTGATATAAATGAATTTTTCCATTCGATGTCCTTACCTTTAATTTTTCTGCCGATAGCTCATTCAGTTTTACCGCTCCATTAAACAGCCGGGCCGACACACGTTCATAAGCTTGCTCTGGAACATACACCACTAGATCCAGCTTCATCTTCTTCGTCTGGGACCGGATAGACAGTTCTTGGTCTGTGTCAATGTATAAATCCTTCAACAGCCTGTCTTTGGCTTCCCTTTCACTTTCAGCCTGATATACCTTCGCTTCACATTCAATTCGAACATCCTTTTCATCCCATACCTGCACAGATAGACTTCCATTTTCAATATCGATATCGATTTCATTCATGGCAACATCTGAATACTGATAAATATGGGAAACCTTATAATGGCTGCCAAAATTAAAATCAAGATCTGCATTCTTCACTTTTTTGATCGTATCTTCTACAAAATTTACAAACTTCTTCTTAAAGGACTTCACATCCGATGTCTGCCGACTCTGATGGAATTGATGCTGATTCTCCCAGTCTATATCTGTTGAAAGTTCCTTTGAAGCCCCTTTCTCTTTTCTCTGCTCATTCCTCTCCAGTGAATCCAGCAAATCAGCGGCTTCATCGGCAGAAATCAGTCCTTCCTCGACCATTTTCAAAATTCGCTTTTTTTCCTCATTCATTCAACCGTCTCCCTTCCTATGTTTATTTTATCCTTTTACGAAACTGGTCAAACTTTTATCTTATTGATATACGATTGGGGAAAGGATCGGGTTTCACATCACTCCGATTGAGATATGGCTTCATAATCAAAATGAGGCTGAGAGAAAAATGTTTAAATGGCAAAAAAATATCCGAACGGTATTCAATTTTTATGAATGCGTTCGGATAGTTTACCTTCGAAAGATCAGCTAGTATAAAGTTTAAGTCTCTTTTGTTATATTCCAAAACTGACCTTCAAGTTAATCATCGAAGGACCAAATGTAAAAACCTTCGTATCGCATACGCTTACGGAATTCGTTTTCTCCGGATGATTCGGAGGCCTGCTCCATCCGTTTAATCATAGCTTCAGCCTGGGAACGGTGAGTTTTAATGGCCTGAACTTTTTTGTCAAAAATTGGATCAGCATCGATGACGATATCCGGTTTGCCGAGAACTTCAATCCGGTCATTGGAAATAGCCTGGGCCCATAGTTCCGGTCGCTTGTCAGAGTCCATCCGTTTAACGGCTTCCACTGCAGCTGCTCCGAGAGCGTTGTGATCCGGATGAACAGCATAACCCGGATAATGGGTAATGACCAGAGATGGCGCGATTTCTTCCAGCAGGGATTTTAAGTGTTCCGCCACCTTGTCTTTGTCTTCAAATTCCAGTGTTTTGTCACGATATCCGAGCATTTTTACTTCGATGTCCAGAACTTTAGCGACTTCTAATAGTTCCTGCTTTCGGATTTCCGGAAGGGTTTCCCGGTTGGCAAAAAGCGGACTTCCCATATTTCGTCCCATTTCACCCAATGTTCCACACAAATAGGTTACGGGAACACCCGCTTCCCGAAAGTAGGTAATTGTTCCGGAAGCGCCAAAGGATTCATCATCCGGATGGGGATAAATGATGACAACATGTTTATGCTTGTTAAATTCCATATGAATCTCCTTCCCTGTCACTGACGATTGGGTTTTGTTGAAAAATCAAATCAATCATTCTTGTAAAACAAATGCTGATTGTATGGTGTTTGGTTCATCATAGTAATACACCAAAGTTTACTGACCAAATGGTTTTTCACCAATCTGAATGGCTACCATGAGTCGGCCGACATCATCATGTCCTGCCATAATCAGGCGTCCTTCATCATCTACGTTCCAGTGGGTTAAACCTTCAGCGTAAATCCAGCCGATATCCATTTTTAACCCTACCCGGTGAAATTCGCCTTCTCCAACGATTTTAGCCCGGGAAAATTGGACTTTTGCATTTCGGATATAAGCACCTACATTGTAAGCTTTTTTATCGAAATGACGGGCATAAGCTCCGTTAGTGGTTTCTAAATGTACGTACACATCTTTGTTGACGAAGGATTCCAGTTTCTGTTGTACTTCTTCCATCTTAATTGGTTTCATCGATTTTACCCCTCTCGCGTACCTATGTCTTTTTTTACCTTATCGAAATCACCGGGGAACGTCAACGAATATACATTCGTCACTGCAACCATATCATTCAGTTTTGACCGTACTATTTTTCAAGAGTAAAAACCCCTGAATAACAGGACGGTTATTCAGGGATCTTTTTTTATCAAAAAAACTTATGACGATAGTTTTTCTTCCACTTTCTGCTCCATCCTTTTCCGGTCCCGTTCAAGAATTGGTTTGAGATAACGGCCGGTGTAGGAGCTATTTTGTTCAGCAACTTCCTCCGGCGTTCCAGTGGCTATGATCTGACCGCCCCCGTCACCGCCTTCAGGTCCAAGATCGATAATATGGTCAGCGGTTTTAATCACATCAAGATTGTGTTCGATGATCAGTACGGTATCCCCGTTCTCCACCAGACGCTGGAGGACGTTCAATAAGCGGGAAATGTCATCCACGTGCAGCCCTGTTGTTGGTTCATCGAGAATGTATAGGGAACGGCCATTAGAGCGGCGATGGAGTTCACTGGCCAGTTTCACCCTCTGGGCTTCCCCACCGGACAGAGTGGTAGCCGGCTGTCCCAGCTTAATGTATCCTAATCCTACATCATAAATGGTTTGCAGTTTCCGTTTAATCTTCGGAATGTTTTCAAAAAATTCAAGCGCTTCCTCAATGGTCATATCTAGAATATCGGCGATGTTTTTTCCTTTATATTTTATTTCTAATGTTTCCCGGTTGTATCGTTTGCCATGGCAAACTTCGCACGGCACATAGACATCGGGCAAAAAGTGCATTTCAATCTTAATAATTCCATCACCCCGGCAGGCTTCACAGCGCCCGCCTTTGACGTTAAAACTGAAGCGCCCTTTCTTATAGCCCCGCATCTTTGCTTCATTGGTACGGGCAAATACATCCCGGATGTCATCAAACACACCGGTATAGGTTGCCGGGTTGGAACGAGGCGTTCTTCCGATTGGCGACTGATCAATATCGATCACCTTTTCCAGATGTTCGATGCCGAGAATTTCTTTATGCTTGCCTGGTTTCGCTTTGCCTCTGTGCAGTTTTTGAGCCAGCGATTTATATAAAATTTCATTGACCAGGGTACTTTTTCCTGATCCAGAAACCCCGGTGACAACGGTGAACAATCCCAGCGGAATTTTCGCATCTACTTTTTTCAAGTTGTTCTCCTGTGCCCCTTTGATTTCCAGATAACGGCCATCCGGCTCTCGGCGTTCCTTTGGCAGTTGAATGAACTTTCGGCCGGATAAATACTGGCCAGTTAGAGATTTAGGATCATTCATTACTTTCTCCGGCGGTCCGCTGGAGACGATTTCCCCACCATGGGCACCAGCCCCCGGACCAATATCGATGAGCCAGTCTGCTGCAAGCATGGTATCTTCGTCATGTTCCACCACAATCAGGGTATTATCCAGATCACGCATCTGCTTTAACGTCTCGATTAAACGGTCATTGTCCCGCTGATGCAATCCGATGGACGGCTCATCCAGCACATAAAGCACACCGGTCAAAGCCGCACCAATCTGGGTAGCCAGGCGAATCCGCTGGGCCTCTCCACCGGATAATGTCCCAGCCGAACGGGACAGAGTCAAATAATCCAGTCCGACATTCACCAGGAAAGTCAGCCGATCCCGAATTTCCTTTAAAATTAATCGGGCAATTTTTTCTTCTTTCTCAGTCAAAGTCAGGGAACTGAAAAATTCCAGTGCCTCTGTCACGGAAAATTGTGTCACTTCCCCAATGTGTTTGCCGTTGATCTTGACAGCCAGAGTACCTTCCTTCAGACGATAGCCATGACAGGACGGGCACGGCTTCTGGGCCATATACTTTTCCATCTGTTCCCGAATATAATCGGATGTGGTTTCCCGGTAACGGCGGGCCACATTGGAAATAACTCCTTCAAAAAAGATATCGTTCTCCCTCACCTGTCCCCGGTCATTTTCGTAACGGAACAAAATTTTTTCCTTGCCGCTTCCGTACAAAATTTTGTCCAGCTGCTGTTTAGAAAGCTCTTTTATCGGGATATCCATATCAATTCCGTAATGAAGACAGACGCTTTCCAGCAGCTGTGGATAATATTGAGAACTGTTCGGCTCCCAGGGTGCGATCGCATGCTCCCTCAAGGTCCGGTTCCAGTCCGGAATGATCAGATCAAGGTCTACTTCCAGCTGGGTTCCAAGTCCATCACATCGTTCACACGCTCCAAAGGGACTGTTAAAGGAAAACATCCTGGGTTCCAGTTCATCAATGGAAAATCCGCAGATTGGGCAGGCATGGTTTTCACTGAACAACAGCTCCTCCTCCCCGATCACATCCACAATGACTTTACCCTCTCCAAGCTTCAGAGCAGTTTCAAGGGAATCGGTTAGTCGTGAGGCAATGCCATCTTTCACGATGATCCGGTCAATGACCACTTCAATGGAATGCTTCTTGTTTTTCTCAAGATTGATCTCTTCCGAAACTTCGCGCATGTCCCCATCTACCCGGAGGCGCACGTATCCTTCTTTTTTCAGCTGCTCTAGAACTTTTGCATGCTCGCCTTTACGCCCGGACACGACCGGAGCCAATATCTGCAGTTTCGTCCGCTCCGGATATTCCAGAATACGATCTACCATCTGCTGAACCGTCTGAGAAGAAATTTCAATCCCGTGTTTGGGACAGGTTGGACGGCCAACTCTCGCATAAAGCAGGCGCAGGTAGTCATAAATTTCCGTTACCGTACCTACCGTCGAACGAGGATTCCTGCTGGTCGTCTTCTGGTCAATGGAGATAGCCGGAGAAAGGCCTTCAATTGCATCCACATCCGGCTTATCCATCTGTCCCAAGAATTGACGGGCATAGGCGGACAGGGATTCCACATAGCGGCGCTGTCCTTCCGCATAAATGGTGTCAAAGGCCAGGGAGGATTTACCGGAACCGGAGAGTCCAGTTAAAACTACAAATTTATTTTTCGGAATCTCAAGATCAATATTTTTCAGATTATGGGCACGAGCTCCCTTGATATTAATGGTTTTCATCGCCATGTTTTCATCATCCTTCCGCTTTTAGTTCCAAAATGATATCCCTTAGTTCAGCGGCCTTTTCAAAATTCAGCTCTTTGGCTGCCTGCTTCATTTCTTTTTCGAGATCCTCAATCATTTTTTCTTTATCCGATTTGCTTAATGACTTGAGATTCTTGTTTTCTTCATATGTTTCTTCATCTTCAGCCACCATTGTCGCCCGAATGACGTCACGAATTTCCTTCTTAATGGTTGTTGGTTCAATGCCGTGTTCTTCATTAAAAGCAATCTGCCTGGATCGGCGCCGGTTCGTCTCATCAATAGCCACCCGCATGGAATCCGTAATTTTATCCGCATACATAATCACTTCTCCTTTCTGATTTCGTGCTGCCCGGCCAATGGTCTGAATCAGCGAACGTTCGGAACGCAAAAATCCTTCTTTATCTGCATCAAGAATCGCAACCAGGGACACCTCCGGAATATCCAGTCCTTCCCGGAGCAGGTTAATTCCCACGAGGACATCATATTTCCCGAGGCGCAAATCTCTGATAATTTCAATCCGCTCAAGTGTTTTAATTTCTGAATGGAGGTAGGCAACTTTCAGCCCGACATCTTTCAGGTAATCCGTCAAATCCTCAGCCATTTTAATGGTTAACGTCGTCACCAGAACCCGCTCATTTCGATCTTTTCGCTTCTGGATTTCGCTGATTAAATCATCAATCTGCCCTTCAATTGGGCGTACATCAATTTTTGGATCCAGTAATCCGGTTGGCCGGATAATTTGCTCGGTCATTTTTGGCGTATGCTCCAGCTCATATGGACCAGGAGTTGCTGAAACATAGATAATCTGATTGATATGCTTTTCAAATTCCTCAAATTTCAGCGGCCGGTTGTCCAGAGCAGAAGGAAGCCTGAAACCATGGTCGACCAGAGTTTGTTTTCTCGCCCTGTCCCCGTTGTACATCCCCCGGATCTGAGGCAGGGTCACGTGGGATTCATCGACGACAATCAGGAAATCATCCGGAAAATAATCAAGCAGGGTGTATGGGGTTGAGCCTGGTTCCCGGAAGGTCAGATGGCGGGAATAGTTCTCAATACCGGAACAGAACCCCATCTCACGCATCATTTCCAGGTCATATTTGGTCCGTTGTTCCAGACGCTGGGCTTCCAGTAGTTTGTCCTGGGACCGTAGCTCTGCCAGGCGTTCCTCCAATTCCTTTTCAATGCTAACAATGGCACGCTTTAATTTTTCTTCACGGGTAACGAAGTGGGACGCCGGAAAGATGGCTACATGCTCCCGGTCACCGATAATTTCACCGGTCAGAGCGTCCACTTCCCGAATCCGGTCAATTTCATCACCAAAAAATTCAACACGAATACAGTGTTCCTCCCTGGATGCCGGAATAATTTCCACTGAATCCCCTCTAACCCTGAATGTTCCTCGCTGGAAATCGATATCATTGCGGGTGTACTGTATATCCACGAGATCCCTGAGGAGTTGATCCCGATCCTTTTCCATGCCGAGACGCAGTGAAACCACGAGGTCGCGATATTCCTCCGGAGAACCTAAACCGTATATGCAGGACACACTGGCAACAATAATGACGTCCCGGCGTTCGAATAAAGACGATGTAGCCGAGTGCCTTAATTTATCAATTTCATCATTAATGCTGGCATCTTTTTCAATATACGTATCTGTCTGGGGCACATAGGCCTCCGGCTGATAGTAGTCGTAGTAACTGACGAAATATTCCACCGCATTATTAGGAAAAAACTCTTTGAATTCACTATATAGCTGCCCGGCTAATGTTTTATTATGGGCAATCACAAGGGTCGGTCGATTGACCTCTTTAATCACGTTGGAAATAGTAAAGGTTTTCCCCGTACCTGTTGCACCAAGCAAAGTCTGATGCTTTTTGCCCTGATTGAGTCCTTCCACAAGTTCGTGAATGGCCTTTGGCTGATCTCCCTGGGGCTCGTATTGCGACACAAGTTCAAAACGGTTTTCCACGATTGAACCTCCATTCCAAAATTTAGCTATCCCTATTTTAACATATATACGAACAAACATTCGATTATTTTTTTAAAAATCCTCTATTATAAGGATATTTCTTTCTCATTCTTTTTGCAAAAACTGTGAATGGTTCATTTCTGGGAATTTTGGGCAATGAGGATGAATATTGGTGCTGAAGTTCGGTATATGGATGATCCGTTTTGGTTGGATGAATGGATCGCATATGATGTGGGAGATGTGTATTGCATCCTTCTATTAAAAGTGAGCTTCAAATACCCATTCAGAAAAAATGAACCTGTGTTATAATATAACTGGTTTGATTGTATAATTATGAATCATTACGCATATATAAACAAAAAAGTATGTTTGATTGTGATGAGGTGTTGAAAATGGATGCTCTCGATGTCCTGATGAATTTACAAAAAGCCTTTCCCTACTATCAGCCTATTATCAGTGCGGATGGCCACAATATTTTTGGTTACGAGGTGCTAGGACGAATCGAAACGGATGAGGGAATTCAAAGCCTTGGGCCCTTTTTCCATGATCCCCATGTCCCTGATGAATATAAACGTGAAGTGAATGAACATCTTGTCAAAATAGCGCTTGAGGAATTCATGAATTACGAAGAGGAAACAACCTTATTCATAAATGTCAATCCGAACACCATGATGGAAGACTCCGGCGATAAACTGATTGAGATCCTCTCATCCTATGAAAATCAAGGTTTGAAACACAATCAAATTGTGGTTGAAATAAAGGAGCATGAATATAGGGGAGATATTTCAAGGCTCGCACATTTATTTCGCTACCTGCAGACCCATGGGATAAAAGTGGCGCTTGATGATGTGGGAAAAGGTTCAAGCAATCTCGATCGGATAGGCATACTGGAGCCAAACCTATTAAAAGTGGACATTCATTCACTGAAAAAGAAACAGCAGACTCTTGCCTATCACGGCGTCCTTTATTCGCTGTCCCTGTTAGCCCGAAAAATCGGAGCTGACCTGGTATTTGAAGGAATTGAAACTAATCATCAAATGCACTACGCATGGAGAAATCATGGTCGTTACTTCCAGGGATTCTTCCTGGCAAAACCTGACCGAACATTTCTTCCGGGAGATTATTTTAAAGACCGTTTTCGCCAGGATATTCATCAGTTTATATTAATGGAACGAAGGAAAATTGAAGCCCAGTATGAGCTGTCCAGCCGGTTGAATGAATATATCCAAAAAGTCCTCAAGGAAACCAAAAAAAATCAGGATCTCGATTACTGGATGCTTGACATAGCCCAGAAAGTCAGTGAGTTTTGCTTTCGCATCTATATCTGTGACGAGGATGGTTTTCAGCAGACCGGAAATGGTTTTCAGAAACATGATGGCCATTGGGCTCTCCACCCTGATTATAAAGGAAAAAACTGGAGCTGGCGGCCTTACTTCATCGAAAATATTATTCGGATGAATGATGAGCGTAAGGGAATTTTATCTGATGTGTACAGTGATATTGAAACAGGGGAACTCATTCGCACCTTTTCTTATCCCCTGAATCGAAGCCAGTTTCTATTTATGGATCTTCCCCACGCGTATCTGTATGAACATGATGTGATTGCGTGGTAAAGATAAAGATTCAGCATACCCTTCCTTTATGCGTTCACATTTCCTAAGACACCATTGGTCATTCGACAGGTGCCTGTCACTTGTCGGTATTTGTCGAGGGGATCACCATAAAAAATCCCCACCTTTGCCCGTTATGGTCAGGGCAAAGGTGAGGAATTTTTATTATTTTTCACTGACATGATCCAGATTTGTTTCATCAGGTTTATCATCCTGGACCGAATACAATTTAAACTTCGGCTTCTCCTTTACAAAAATCAGCCCCAGTTCATGGTGTTCCCCTTCATACATCGCCCGCTGGACAAAACGGGGCTCTCCTTCCAGATTCAGCACCTCCAGCTTAATATACGTCCGGTTTTTTTGCAGTGCCTGATAAAACTCCTGTTCATTGGCTACCGGGATCTGGTGAACCTTTTTAATCTTTTCGCCTGCCATTAAATCCATTTCATCAGCAGGAGACCCTGGAATCACCCCTAATACAGGCAATGCCTCTGGCTCAGGACTAAACAGCGGAACTTTTTCCAGATCCACAAACCGAATCCATAGATGGATCAGCAATTTTCCGGCAATCGCCAGGACGGCAGCAGCAGGAATCAGGTAGGTGAAAGAAAGACTTCCATAAGCCAGCCCTGCAATGACGATGGCCAAAACGATCAGCCAGGTACCATGTTTTTTCGCTCCTTCATCAGCAAAACTTCCCTGAAATACCTGTTCAAAGCCAATCAGAAACGGTACCAGCATCAGGCCAATCCCCTCATTTCCCAGCGGAAAAAGAGGCCACCATTCCCAGACCAGATCAACATTCCCCCCGGGAACCGGAACAAACGCCGGAACCACACTTATTTTCCTGACCAGATGCTGACCGATAAATTTCCCCCTTTTCCCCTTCACTAATCGCGGAAACGTATCATTTCTTCTAACCGTTTTTGCTAAAACCGCTTCCGCTATAAGCAGGATGGCAAGCAGCATGAGCAATAAAGGAAGACTGATCTGATTGAACCTGTCCAGCCAGATCACTTCCTCAGGAAGCAGATCAAATGTCTCTGAGATCCAGAGCAGGAGGACCGCTGCTCCGAAAATATATGCAGGGGATAGAAAAAGACGGCCCGTTATGGAAAAAAGAATCGTCAGTATCCCAAGCCATACAAAAAAGGAATAGGGAAGCACACCTCCAGAGGCTATAAGGCCTGCAGAAAGCACAATGCCGGCAGCGAGCGTAATACCCCAGGTTCCTTTCCACTCTGATCCTATGGGAAAAATCCGAATGCCAAATGTTTTCCGTTCCTGTTTGATTCGTAAGATGGAAGTAATCATTGTTATGATTATTGCACCATACAACAGGGGCTGCCCAAAGAGCCACAAAACCCCTTTTCCAATTTCCATAAGCCAGATCTCCACCATGATGTCCCCTCCGATATATACAATCCATTCAATCATTGCTTTAAATGTATATGTTCGATAAACAAAAGAAAAACTCCTGCTAATGAACCGGCGGAATGATGAACCATTGAGAGGCTCTTCTTCCAATGACAAACAAATTCTTCAGATCACAACGTCAATGTGAAAAGGATCAATGCCAGCTTATCTTAAAAATTCCCCCATCACTTGATAAACCGCGGAAACATCCGCGGTTTTCATGCTTTTATGATACGGCATACCATTCTTTACTGGAATAGGACTTCTAACGCTTTTTTCAGCTGGCGGTCATTGTCTTCACTGCGGACAGCTTCGATGACCTGCTGTTCGAGAGCTGCGGCAGTCTTATGGTCCACAATGCCAGTAGCTGCTATCTGATGATCCTGTTGAAAGGCTTTCACTGCCTTTTCTGTTTTTGATCCAAAATATCCATCTGTTCGTCCCGGGTCATAGCCAAGCCCTTTCAGCATCTGCTGAACATTAGCGATTTGTTCTCCGGTCATATCCCGGGTAAGGTCTTCATCCAGCTGAATTGGGTTGGCATAGAAATAGTCCGGCTGCTCCACCTTGATGGTCGGTTCAATCCCCTTTTCATGAATCCAGTTGCCCTCTGGCGTGAGCCATTTGTAAATCGTAAGTTTAATATTGCTTCCGTCGCCCATCGGGATGGCCTGCTGAACCGTCCCTTTTCCAAAGGTTTTCACTCCAACCAGCGGATAGCCTGCTGCCTCATTCATCGCAGCGGCTAAAATTTCAGAAGCCGATGCACTTCCTTCATCAATCAAAACAACGATCGGGTAATCTTTTTCCCCTTTTAGTGACGAATAATACGGAATTTTTTCCCCATTTTTCTTTTCAATCTGTACATATGGATGATCTTCAGTAATGAAGTGACTTAAAATATTTTCTACTGATGTAAACAGGCCTCCAGGGTTTCCGCGAACATCAATTATTAATCCGTCCATCTGCTGTTCTTCCTCTAATTCTTTCAGCGCTTTCGCAAAATCAGCGGCTGTTCTCTCTGAAAAAGATGTAATTTCAATAATTCCCGCTGTTTTGCCGTTGATTTCTTCTGTTCTTGTGTAAACGGTCTCTAACGGGATCGTGTCACGGATTACTTCAATTTCCAGCAGTTCTTCCACTCCCGGGCGCTTGATAGTTAAAATAACAGGAGTACCTTTTTCGCCGCGAATCTTAAGGACTGCATCATAGAGATCCATTCCCTCAATGTTTTCTCCATCAACTTCAAGAATCTGGTCATTCGGTTTCAAACCAGCTTTTTCTGCCGGTGAATCTTTTATTGGAGCAACAATGGTGACACGGCCGTCCACCATGCTGACTTCTGCACCAATTCCTTCAAAGGACGACTCAATGGCATCATTGAACTGTTCAACCGTTTCCTTGTCCATATATACACTATACGGATCTTCCAGGGTTTCAAGCATTCCCTGAATGGCCCCTTCAATGAGCTCTTTTTCGTCTACCTCTTCCACATAATTATTTTTGATAATGCTATACGCCTGCATCACTTTTGATAAAGAACCAAACTGACGGTAATCTTCAAATAAATCAAGTTTATCCTGTTCAGTCGGCTGCTGATCCTCATGCTTTACACCTGAATTGGAATTGCCATTTTGAGCTACTTGATCATTCTGCTGATTCTGTTGATCCGGCTCTGTAACTTCAACTGGATCTACATTATGTTCTATAATTTGGATGCCTGTATAAGCTATTCCAGCCCCAAATAACATAGCGGTTAAAAATAAAATGGCAAAATTTCTGCCTTTCATATACATCCCTTTCACCTCTAATTGATTTCTTAATATCCTGTCAGATCTCAACGGCTGGCACAAAAAGGCATCACACCGGGTTGTGCGATGCCTTCAAACATACTATATGAAAAAATCAGCATAAACATGTTCCCATACTAGAATTTAATAAATTTTTCAGGATTGACTGCATTTCTTTTGTCATAAGTCCAGGAACCTTTATGTATTTCGAAATGCAGGTGCGGGCCGGTGGAGTGTCCGGTATTCCCCATATATCCAAGGCGCTGCCCCTTTTTCACAAAATCTCCATCCTTCACTTCCCGATTTTCCATATGGGCATATACGGTTGTATAAAGCTGCCCGTCAATGGTATGTGCCAGGAAAACGACGTTACCGTAGGATGAAGAGTAATACGACTTAATCACATATCCACTGTAGGCTGCCACGATCGGTACATCTCTTCCCCTGCGGCCGATGTCAATTCCATAATGATAATCACCCCAGCGCGGGCCAAAACGGGAAGTTACCGGTCCCTGAGCTGGCCTCATAAATTGGCCATTGCCTTCTCTCAGCTGTTCAAGCTGATTCTTTAAATCCTCAACCATTTTTTTCAGTGTAGCTTCGGTCTGACGTAAAATTTCTTCCTGTTCTTCAAGAGATAATACGTATTCTTTTAACTCCTGCTCCTCTTTCTGGAGCTCTGCCATTAAGCGCTGCTTTTCATTACGCTGAGCTTCCAGCTGCTGGAACAGGTTTTCAAGGTCCTCTTTCTGGGCAACCAGTTCCACTTTCTTATCCTCGAGTTCTGCTTCAACCTGTTCAAGCATATTTTTTTCAGCGGTATGCTTGTCCATAATGCGCTTATCCTGGTTCATGATTTTGGTGACCGCTGTTGACCGGTCCAGAAAATCCCCAAAACTTTTAGCGCCTAATACAACCTCTAAATAACTGATGGAGCCCCCGTTCCGCTGAAGGGTCCTCAATCGGTCCTTGAGCAGTTCCTCCCGTTTGGCAATTCGCTTTTTTAATTCCTCAATTTCTTGATTTAATTGTTTAATTTCCTTTTCGGTGTTTGTAATTTCCTCTTCTTTGGTTCGGATTTTAGCGTTTGTATCCGCCAGTTTCATATCGATGTCTTTGATTTGGGCATTAATTTGATTTTGTCTCGCTCTGTTCTCTGCAATTTGTTCTTCGGTCTGGGAAACTTCATTCTCCAATTGTGCCTGCTTCTGGTTGACTTCTTTTTGTCTATCTTTTACTTTCTCTAATTCCTTTTGAATTTCCTCCATGGTATTCGCAAAAATTTTATGCTGGTCGGGCAGGGATAAACTAGTAACCATCAGCAATACTATAACTGTCACTGGCAGCAGTTTCTTCCTCACGTCAGCAGCTCCTTCCCCTAGTGAAATATCGATACAGGCTGGAGTATTATACTTTTAAAAATTTTCGTATGCTCATCACGCTTCCCCACACGCCGATAAATGCTCCAATGGCAAGCAAGATCAGGGAGAGCTGATAGGCAAATGGATGATAAGGCAATAATTCTACGAATGGAAATTGAATGCGGTCTGTTAAATTTTGATAGAGGTAATAGTAACCTCCCATCACTAATCCAATCGGAAGAATCGAACCTAAAATCCCCATAAGCAGCCCTTCTATAAAGAATGGCCAGCGGATAAAACTGTTGGTGGCACCTACCAGTTTCATAATGCCTATTTCTTTGCTGCGGGCCATAATGGTAATTTTGATCGTGTTGGAGACCAGAAACACCGCCGTTAAAATCAGGGCAATAATGAATCCCAGTCCTACATAACGGGCATACTCATTAAAGGTAAATAGTTTTCGAATAACATCTTCGGCATAGGCAACTTCACTGACATAGTCAAATGTCTGAATTTGTTCAGCTACCTGAAATGTATCAATGGGATCTTCTGTTTTGACAATAAAAGCATCATTGAGAGGATTATCCTGTTCAAATAATTCAAATGCCTGTCCATCCTCTCCCATGCTTTCGATCAGCTGGTTCAATTCATCCTCTTTAGAAGAAAATTGGACGATCGAAACTTCCGGAATATTACGTAATTGCTGTTCCAGTTCATTGATTTGCTGCTCTTCTGCCGTTAAATCAATTAAAACTTTGATTTCGACATCCCTTTCAACATTTTCAGCAATTTGATTCAGGTTCAGCATTAACATCAGGAACAGTCCTACAAGAATTAGCGTTGTCGTCACAGCACCTACTGAAGCAAGGGTCATCCATCCATTACGAAGAATATTTTTTCCGCCTTCACGGAAATGGCGGCCGAGTGTCCTAATTTTCATAGCCGTATTCACCTCGAAGCTCATCACGTACAATTCGGCCATTTTCGATGGCGATGACACGTTTTTTTAGTGTGTTTACGATTTCCTTGCTGTGTGTAGCCATGACAACGGTGGTTCCCCTTGAGTTGATTTCTTCAAAAATACGCATGATATCCCAGGAAGTGTCCGGGTCCAGGTTTCCTGTCGGCTCGTCCGCAATTACCAGACTTGGGCGGTTGACTATTGCCCGGGCAATAGAAATCCGCTGCTGCTCCCCGCCAGACAGTTCATCCGGCAGAAAACGCGCTTTGTTTTTCAGCTTGACTAAATCTAGTACATCCATTACTTTTCGACGAATTTTTTTCGGAGAATCTTCAATCACTTCAAGGGCAAAGGCAATATTTTCATAGACTGTCAGTTTTGGAAGAAGCTTAAAATCCTGAAATACCACGCCAATATCCCGGCGAAGATATGGAACTTTTCGTTCTTTGAGGGTGGTTAAATTAACACCATTTATGGTGACAGAACCTCTGGAAGGCTTTTCTTGTCGATACATCATTTTTATAAACGTTGACTTGCCGGCACCGCTTGGACCGACCACATATACAAATTCACCTTTATTGATGGTGACATTGACACCATTTAAAGCCGTAACTCCATTCGGATACGTCTTATAGACTCCCTTCATTTCGATCATAAAGCTATACCCACCTATGTCTCTAGTATGTAGTCTTTCTTGCTGTCAAAAAAACGACAAAATGTCATTAATTGATAATTCATATCATAGCACATAATGTGCCCTATTTCTGCAGAAAACCCCAGATTTTCTTAAAAAATCTGTAAATTAGAATTCTATTTCATTATAACATCTAAAACCCAAATATTTAGACACAAAAATATTACAAATTTATTTCATAGAATAAGCCCCAAGGCCTATTTGGCACCCGCTTGACTCCCGCATTTTCAGGTGCCTGTTTGTTCTAATGGCTATTCTGTTTCGGGGATATGCTGTGTTGGACTGTTGTGGGATTTTATGGTGCCTGGGGTTCTGTGGGGGGTCCTGTCACTCGGGGCTTTCTGGTGCCTGGGGTTCTGTGGGCTTCTGGTGCCTGTCACTTGTCGAATTATGCCGGCGCAGATTCCGGTGCTGACGTTTCAATTAGTGCCTGTCACTTCCCGAATTTTGTCGACATAGATCCCAGTGATGATGCGGTCTAAAATGATTTAGGAAGAATTAGCCCATTCGACAGGTGCCGGGTACCTGTCGAATAAGGTGTCTGTAGGGAGAATAGCTATTAAGCGAAATGACAATTGTTAGAGGGGTGAGAAATCCGTCATTTTATAACCTTACTATGAAAAGCTCCTCACAGCAAAAAACATTCTTTCACATATAGTGATGTGCATTGTCCGTCATACAGGTTATGATGAACTTTACATGTACGTTTTTTCTGTTAATGTCCTTCATACCTCCTATGAAGACCATTTCCTTCGTTCCTTCCCACTGTTTTGGCGTTCATAGCCCCCATGAAGACCATTTTCTCCGTTCTTTCCCGCTGTTTTGGCGTTCATAGCTCCTATGAAGACCATTTCCTCCGCTCCTTCCTCCTGTTTTGGCGTTCATAGCCCCCATGAAGACCATTTCCTCCGCTCCTTCCTCTTGTTTTGGCGTTCATAGCCCCCATGAAGACCATTTCCTCCACTCCTTCCTCCTGTTTTGGCGTTCATAGCTCCTATGAAGACCATTTCCTTTGATCCTTCCCGCTGTTTTGGCGTTCAGACCCCTATGAAGGGCTGGATTCTAATTAATTTTTCCGTCTAAATTCGGTTTGTTACTCTGTTACATACTCTCTGGAAGAGCCTCCCCGTCCATATGTGTGTTTACATCCAGATTCTCATCTACAAAAGTGCATTCTACCGTATCCCCGCCCCGCCTCCAAAAAAATAAAAGGATTCCGATGAAAACCCACCATTTCCAAAACAAAAATCCCGGGCCGTTTGCTCATGCAATAACCCGGGATTTTTCCTTATGTCACTTTTAAAAAATTACTGCTTGCTTGCCAGCCATTCAGCGACAGTGTTTGCATCTTCATCGCTAATGTTAATGGCCTGCATGTTTCCTTTTCCATTTTTAATAATGTTCACGATTTCATCTTTAGAATACTTTGATCCGATTTGCTGCAAGTTTGGTCCAGCTCCACCTGCAAGATCGGCGCCGTGGCACATAGAGCAGTTGTTTTTGTAAATGCCTTCAGCAGCTGCGGTATCTACAGTGCCGCCTCCGTTATCGGTTGGCTGCTCTGTGTCTGCCCCATTGTCAGCGGTGTCCCCGTTGCCGCCATTATCGGCATTATCATCACCGCCGCCGCAAGCACCAAGTACTAGAGCTGTTCCAAAGAGTAAAGCCATTAATTTTTTCTTCATTCTTTGGCCCCCCTAAAAAAAATTTATATAGTGCCTAACATACACTATTCAAGGTTATTATATCCTATTTACGTCGAATTAAAACCCTCTCCAAATACTTCTGCCGCTGTCATAGCCACGACAAATGCTTTTGGATCAATATTTTTCACAATTTGTGTCAATTTGGTGAATTCGCTTTTTTCTACCACACACATAATAACGTTACGGGATTCCTTTGTATATCCGCCTACACCATTGAGGACTGTCACTCCCCGATCAACATCCTTTAAAATAGCCTTCTGAACTTCATCCACATGATTTGTGATGATCATGACATTTTTCGATGTATTAAATCCAACCTGAACCAGATCGATGGTTTTGCTTGTAACAAATAAACCGATAAGTGCATATAATGCCTGTTCAATACTAAAAACAAAAGCAGAAGTCGTGACAATTGTCCCGTCAATAATGGCTATACTGAGACCCAGCGACAGGCTGGTGAATTTATGCAGGATCTGGGCTGCTACGTCAATCCCGCCTGTGGAAGCCCGTCCCTTAAACACAATTCCAAGCCCTGTTCCTACGCCGATTCCTCCAAAAATCGACGCAAGCAGGGGATTGAGGGTAGCTGGCTCAAAGTCTTTTGTTAGGTATACGAAAAAAGGTAAAGCTAGGGTGCCGATAAATGATTTTAGCCCAAAATTAGCTCCTAATATGACAATTCCCGCTAAAAACAAGGGAATATTTAAACCGGCCTGTACAAAAGCAGGTTCCCAGCCAAATACTTCTTTGGTGATGGTACTGATCCCTGCGATACCGCCAGATGCTATATTATTCGGCAGTAAAAATAAATTGAATGCAAATGCAATGAAAAAAGATCCTAAAATGACATAAAAATAGTCGAGGGTTAAGCGCATTGGTTTCGGCATTGGTTCGCGTTTGTACTTTTTCATCATGATGTATGTGCACCTCTTTGTATGAATATCTTCCCCAAAACTCCCAGATAAAAACTCAGTCTGGCATCTTCTAAATCATTTTTCAAAATGAAGCAGGAATCATGACATTTTCAAGGTTACAACCCGTCACGAAAAAGGATTTTCCCGATATATCCCCTTTCATTTAAGCCTTTTCCAGACGCATGGTTTAAGGGAGTTCTTTTACAACCGTAATGGAATATATCACACAAGCTGACATGTGTAAATGAGACTCCGATAACGCATTAGTACGTTGAAGGGTATGCTAGAAAAGCAGGAATTCCTTCTGGTGGCACACGCGCAGCATGGCATCAAATTTCACCTTCAGACCCCCCCTTTTATTTGTAAAAAAATTTTCACAAAAGAGAAGCCCCCTTTCATTCTGAAATACAAAAAACACATGACTGGCTGAATCTCAGCCGCCATGTGTTTTTTACAGCAATTGAATAATCAAGGGTTTATTGTAACTTCGAGCGCAAATAAGCATCAATGAACGGATCAATCTCACCGTCCATCACTGACTGAACGTTTCCAATCTCAACGTTCGTACGGTGATCTTTTACCATGGAATATGGATGGAATACATAGGAGCGGATCTGGCTTCCCCATCCAATCTCCTTTTGCTCGCCTCGAATTTCATTTAGTTCCTGCTGCTGGCGTTCAATTTCCAGCTGATACAACTTCGCCTTCAGCATTTTCATCGCTTTTTCCCGGTTTTTGATCTGGGAACGCTCCGATTGACAGGTTACAACGGTGTTCGTTGGCAGGTGGGTGATCCTTACTGCTGAGTCTGTTGTGTTGACGTGCTGACCTCCCGCACCGCTGGATCGGTACGTATCAATTTTAATATCTTCTGTTTTTACTTCGATTTCTACTTCGTTGTTAAATTCCGGCATGACTTCACAGGAAACAAAGGATGTGTGCCGGCGACCAGACGAATCAAACGGGGAAATCCGCACGAGTCGATGAACGCCTTTTTCAGCCTTTAAATAGCCGTAAGCATTATGCCCTTTTATTAGAAGGGTTACGCTTTTTACGCCCGCTTCATCCCCTGGCAAATAATCCAGGGTTTCCACCTTAAAGCCTTTTCTTTCGGCCCAGCGGGTGTACATGCGAAGAAGCATGCTGGCCCAGTCCTGGGATTCTGTTCCCCCGGCCCCGGGATGCAGCTCAAGAATGGCATTATTTTTATCATAAGGCTCACTAAGCATGATTTGCAGTTCAAAATCATTGAGCGCTTTCGTGAGTTCCTTTACTTCTTCTTCCAGCTCTGCGCGTAATTCTGGATCTTCTTCCTCTTTGATCAGTTCAAAAGTAGCCTCAATATTTTCAAGCGCCTCTTCATTTTGTTCAAAGGATTGGACAAGATCTTTCAATGCGTTGTTTTCGTTGATGATGGTCTGTGCACTGTCCTGGTCATCCCAGAAATCAGGAGCAGACATTTTTTCTTCCAGCTCGCCAATCCGTTCTTTTTTCTCAGTTAAGTCAAAGAGACCCCCTAAAATCAGCTAATCGCTTAGCCATTTTTTCAATCTCTTGTTTAATTTCAATTAAATCCATGACAACCACCTCTTCAGATATGTTCGTTTTGTATTATTCATTATTTTTTATATCACAAATTACGGTATTAGGTTAACAAAAAAATAAATAACCTAAACAGCTTCTTTTTTCTTCTGTGCGGGGCTTTTGTGTGCTGGTGCCTCTATGGATGCCTCTATGCGTGGATCCCCTGTGGGTGCCTGTCACTTGTTGAATCCGTCCGATTCAACAAGTGACGATCTGAAGCAGTATCTGCAAGACGCTCTTAGATCAGGATCATTCGACAAGTGACAGGTACCTATTTGGCAAGAAAAATATCAAGGGTAAGCGAAAAAAGGAGCGCAAACCCTTGATATAACTGTCTATGCTTATAAATATCAATCCGGTGAAAACCGGCACCTGCCAAGAACACGCTGCCTGTATAAACCCTCAATCATCCCTGTTTGGGTAAGTGTTCGACATAATCCGATAAAATCCGGGAAGTGAAAGGCACCTTTATTATTGGCACTGTTCTTAAGCGCCGCAGCAGCGTTTGTATTTTTTGCCGCTTCCGCATGGGCACGGATCATTTCGCCCTACAGTTTGCTGTTTCACAAACGGCTTTCGTTTTTTCGCCTGATTTTCACCGCCGCCGGCAACCGCTTTTGCTCCTTTAGCCACTTCCTGTCGCTCGAGGTTCTCACGGATTTGAGCCTTCATCACATACCTGGACACCTCTTCCTCAATGGAAGCAACCATCTGTTCAAACATGGCGAAGCCTTCCATCTGATATTCACGAAGAGGATCGGTTTGTCCGTAAGCACGCAGGTGTATTCCCTGACGGAGCTGATCCATCTGGTCAATGTGATCCATCCATTTCGTATCTACCGTACGCAAGAGAATTACCTTTTCAAATTCCCGCATCTGCTCAGGAGAAAGTTCGTGCTCTTTTTCATCATACTTTTTCTTTACTTTTTCCATGATGAATTCGGTAATCTCTTCCGGCTCTTTCCCCTTCAGTTCATGAACAGACAGATCTTCTTTTTCAAGCAAATTCGCTTGAACATATTCAGCAAGAGAATCTAAATCCCAATCTTCCTGAGTCTCCTCCTGGGTGTGAGATTCCACCACACGCTCAATGGTAGACTGAATCATTCCCTCAATAATCTCACGCATATTATCAGAATCCAATACTTCAAAACGCTGTTTGTAAATAATCTCCCGCTGCTGACGCAGTACATCATCATAAGCCAGCAATGTCTTACGGGCATCATAGTTATTTCCCTCTACCCGCTTCTGAGCAGATTCGACTGCGCGGGAAACCATTTTACTTTCAATCGGCTGGCTGTCATCCATCCCGAGCTTATCCATCATACTCCGCATATTATCGGAACCAAACCGGCGCATCAGTTCATCTTCAAGGGACAAGTAGAATCTGGATACACCCGGATCTCCCTGACGTCCAGAACGTCCCCGGAGCTGATTGTCTATCCGCCGGGATTCATGACGCTCTGTACCAATAACCGCCAGACCGCCAAGTTCCTTAACACCTTCACCAAGTTTAATGTCCGTACCACGGCCGGCCATGTTTGTAGCAATGGTCACCGCACCTTTTTGACCGGCTTCCGCAATGATTTCGGCTTCACGGAAGTGGTTTTTCGCATTCAATACATTATGTTTAATGCCTTCTTTTTTCAAGAGTTTAGAAATCAACTCAGAAGTCTCGACGGCTACTGTACCAACCAGGACTGGCTGCCCCTTCAGGTGGCGTTCTTTAATATCCTGAATAACCGCACGGAACTTCCCTTCCATCGACTTATAAATAGCATCCGGTTTATCATCCCGAACAACCGGCTTGTTCGTCGGAATCACCACGACGTTCATATTGTAAATGTTACGGAATTCTTCTTCCTCCGTTTTTGCTGTACCCGTCATCCCAGCCAGCTTCTCATACATACGGAAATAGTTCTGGAACGTAATGGTCGCCAGAGTCATGCTTTCCTTCTGAATCTGCAGACCCTCTTTAGCCTCAATCGCCTGGTGCAGCCCGTCACTGTAGCGGCGGCCTTTCATCAGACGTCCGGTAAACTGGTCAACAATCACCACTTCGCCGTCCTGCACCACATAATCTGTATCTTTTTTCATAACCACATGGGCTTTCAGTGCTTGATTGATATGGTGGGTTAACGACACATTGGACAAATCATACAAATTCTCTACACTGAAAAACTGTTCAGCCCTATTAATTCCTTCCTCAGTTAGCTGAACATTTTTTGTCTTCTCATCATAAGAGTAGTCTTCCTCCTGCTTCAAGCCACGCACAAACATATCCGCCTGTACATACAGATCAGCTGATTTTCTCGCTGACCCTGAGATGATCAGTGGAGTACGGGCCTCATCAATTAAAATGGAGTCGACCTCGTCAATAATTGCGAAGTGAAGCGGCCGCTGCACCATCTGTTCTTTATAAAGCACCATGTTATCCCGCAAATAGTCAAACCCAAACTCATTATTGGTTCCATAGGTAATGTCTGCAGCATATGCTTCCCGCTTCTCTTCCTTGGACAGGCTGTTCAAATTTAAACCAACCGTCAGCCCGAGAAATTCAAAGAGCTGACCCATTTCATTCGCATCACGATCAGCCAGATATTCGTTGACCGTAATAATGTGAACGCCCTTGCCTGTCAAAGCATTCAGATAGGCAGGCATGGTCGAAGCAAGGGTTTTACCTTCACCCGTTTTCATCTCAGCAATATTGCCGTCATGAAGGGCAATGGCACCAAGAAGCTGCACGTAGTATGGACGCATATTTAATACCCGCTTCGCACCCTCACGGACAACCGCATAAGCTTCAACTAAAAGATCATCAAGGGGCTCCCCCTGCTCATAACGTTTTTTAAATTCCTCCGTTTTCCCCCGAAGCTGATCATCAGACAGCTTTTCCATCTCAGGTTCTAACGCTTCAATCTCATCCGCAACCTTTTCAAGCTTTTTCAGCTCTCTCGTGTTGCTGTCGCCAAAAACTTTTTTTAATAATCCCCGCATAATTGTAAGCACCTCTATCTCAAAAATCATTCATTTGTATAGAATAATCCAAATTTAATCATAACACTAATTCCTGACACCTGACAACTTATCCAGCGATGTCCAAACTTGATTTTATTGTCAAATAATGGGGGATGCCTGCCCATTTAATTTATTGAATCCCTATCTCAAATTGGCCAGCACGGTTACAAAAATTTACTCCTGATAAAAAAAGACCGGCCCAGAGCTGAGCCAGCCAGACAAAACAGGAAGCGTATGTAGAGAAAGGAGGTGCATGTAAAATGCAGACTATGGACGGGACCGGAAAAAAGGAGTTCTTTCGAGCTGGGACTGCCGTTTTTCAACTTCCATCACCTTCTGATTGGTAGCGGCAATAATTTCAAGCAATTGAACAATAAACTGTTCATGCTGTTTCATACGAGCTTCTATATCTTTACAGTGGGGACAAGACATATGGGATACGCCTCCTTGTTTTGTTTGATTATGTTATATCACGCACAAAAAAACATTGCGAATTCGTAAAATGGAAAAACCCTTTTGAAAGAGGAGGCGATTTTTGTAAAACTTATAACGAAAAAAGGAAATTTCCTGGTTTCTTAGTTTGGGAAAACACAAAAATCAATAAATTTTAAATTTTTTCGGTATAAAATACGCAGCAAAAATTACGAAGATTGGACTAGCACGATGTTCTCTTTTATCCTGCATCAAATTCCCCTGTAACATTTCGGTTAGCAGCTGTAAGATGTGTGGATCGCAGAACTGCACCCTTCAGTTGATAAATAGCGTTCTGCAGTTGGAGGATTCTCTTTCTCATTTGTAAGATTCCGTTATGCAGTTGTAGAATTCTCCCTCTCAGTTGTAAGATTCCGTTATGCAGTTGTAGAATTCTCCCTCTCAGTTGTAAGAAAACGTTGCACAGTTGTAGGATTAATCCTCTCAGTTGCAAGATAACGCTTCGTAGTTGTAGAATTCATCCTCGCAGTTGTAAGATTACGCTCCACAGCTGTAGGATTCTCCTTCTCAGTTGTAAGATTATGCTCCACAGTTGGAGGAATCTCCTTCACAGTTGTAAGACCCCGATCCACAGCTGAACAATATCACTTTTGAACAGCAGAGAAACCACAAAATCATTACAGTCCCCAGTCGATCCGGTTAATTTTCTTACAAAAATCTCTTCCACTGCTTCCTCCCTGCTATGATATCCCCCTTTTTATCTAAATTGATAAATTCCATTCCCAATGTCGAATCTCTACTTGAGACCCACTCCAACTTTCTTTTGAACAGAGTGCACAAATAAAAGAACCCTGCCCGATTGGACAGGATTCTCTTCATTTGTTATTATGAATTCGGCTCAATTAAACCATATCGACCATCTTTGCGGCGATAGACGACATTGGTATCCCCTGTTTCGCTGTTGGTAAAGACGAAGAAGTTGTGGCCCAGCAGATCCATTTGAAGTACAGCTTCTTCAGAATCCATCGGCTTCAGGTTAAAGCGTTTGGTTTTGACAATTTCAATGTTGTCATCGTCGTCTTCTCTTAGCTTTTTAGCTTCTTTTTCCATTTCCGCAAATGCATATTTTGGTGCACCTTTCTGGCGGAATTTGCGGTTAACTTTTGTTTTATATTTACGAATTTGTCTTTCTAACTTATCAACTACCAGGTCAATCGCAGCATACAAATCTGTGTGGCTCTCTTCGGCACGAAGCAGTAAATTGGTCATAGGAATGGTAACTTCAATCCGCTGTTCGTCGTTGTAAACCCTTAAATTCACGTGTACATCGGAAGTTGGCGTAGTATCAAAGTACCTTTCCAGCTTCCCCACCTTTTTCTCCACATAATCGCGGATGGCTTCAGTAACTTCAATGTTTTCTCCCCTTATGTTGTAATTCATAAGAAGACCACTCCTTTCATCCTTATGTATCTTATATTCTACCATACCCGTACCTATTCCTGCATAAACGGGATTTTTCATATTTGAACAATTTTTGACAGGGTTTCCTCAAGGATCCGACTGCTGCCAGATTAGACCGATCGACCGGCGTTGGGACTTTTTACCCAGAGCATAAAAACAAAAAAACCCCCCACTAAAATCGGGGTGCCTGAATATTTTTTTGATGGTCGGGATGGCCGGATTTGAACCGACGACCTCTTGGCCCCCAGCCAAGCGCGCTACCAACCTACGCCACATCCCGAATTGTCAGGTGTTTAACCCACTCCACAGCCCGGAATTCCGTTGACTGTACAACTATTGTACTCAAACTGATTTTCCCCTTCAAGAGCTTTTTTTGATACTTTTTCAGGAAACGTGTCAAATCAAATGCCCTCCTATAAAAAATCCCGCTGCCAGAAAAGGGACAGCGGGAGTGGGATCAATTCCGTTTATCAAAAAACATTCCGTCCATAGCGGAGACGTCTTGATATGGGTTGGCGTATTTTTTATTGGAGTGCTTTTGTTTTTTTAAATTACGCATGGACTGTTTCAAAGTCTGGAAAAATTGCTCGATTTGGGCCTGGATTTTTTTGTCCAGAACCACAAGTTCCTCGCCCATCCTTTTTTCTTCGTCCGTAAAGGGCGGTTTGATGTCCTTCAGTAATTTTTCACGTTCGTATAAAAAATGTTCAAAGGTTTCGATAAAGGATTCACGATTTTTCTCAACCGAAAGCTTCTCGAGTTTTTCCAGTGTTTCTTCCATCAGGTGTTTCAGCTGCAGAAAGGCAGACATTACGCTTTCCCGCCTTCACCATACTTTTCCTGGCGGGCAAGTTTTAACGCCTCTTTCCAGGTGTCCCGAAATTCCGTGACAAGCCCGGCTGCTTCATCTAAAATAGCTGCATCATTTTTTACGTTCGCATCCATAAGGCGGCGATGAATATAATCATAAAGGGGCATCATCTGTCCGGAAATTTCATACTGAGGATCAAGCGTTACCATGAGCTCCTGAATGATCCGCTGTGCCTTCTGGATATTCGTGTTCTTCGCCTCAAAATCCTTTTCTTCGATACCTTTCTTTGCGAGACGGATAAATTTAAGGCATCCATTGTATAACATTAAGGTTAACTCACCTGGTGATGCCGTGTTAATGGCTTGGTTCTGGTAAGTTTGATAAGTTGCGTTGGCCATTGATTCAAACACTCCTTTTAAAGGTTACAAATCTGAGACAAATGCTCACCGTTCTCGATTTTACATTCCGCCACCAAATTGCTGCATGAGATACATGGACTGCTGATTCATACGCTGGATCGCCTTCTCCATGGCGGTAAATTGATTCCAGTAGCGGTTTTCGATGTCGATGAGGCGGTCTTCGAAGGCATCAATACGTTCGTCCAGATCTTTTAGGCGGCGCCCCATTGTATACGTTTCCAGAGTCTGGGCACCCTTACCAGCCCTTTCTTCAATACGATTCATGGTCTTTTCCATGGCGTCTTCCAGGCGGTTGATTAGCCCGCGGCTGTCACCGCTCACATCATTGCTGAATAATTTTTGCACAGCTTCTGGATCTTCTGTTAGCGCTTTACGTAACTCATCTTCGTCAATAATTAATTTCCCTCCGTCCAGATAATTGGATGAAGTTTCGATTCCTATTTCAGAAAGATGGGTATAGTCATCACCAGTGTCAACAACACTATACCACGCTTGTCGCATTTCAAATAGTCCACCGCTTAAAATGCTATCGCTTCGTAAAAGACCACTTTTAGCCTTCTCTTCCCATAATTCTATTTCTCTTTCTTCCATTTCTTCTTTTTGTTCTTCAGTTAACGGTTTATAATCTCGATAGCGTTTTTCATTTAACCGATCATTTAGTTCACCAATGATTTCATTGTACTTTCCTACGAACTCAGTAATTTTTTCAACAGCGTGATCAACATCATTATTTACAGAAATCTTAGCTGCAGTAGTAGTGGTGTCATGGAAATTAAAAGTGATACCATTTAGAGTATATTGATTTTCTGTGGTTGATATAGTTAAAGCATTGTTGTATACAAAAGTAGCATTAGTACCGCCGGTTTCATTAACAGAATCAATCTGCAGGTTTTGTGTCATAAAAGTGGAAGCTGCTCCACTAAACTCGATTTCAGCACCGGAAGTATTAAAATCACCGGTTTCAGTCCGTTCAATCACGACTTTATCTGCATTCTCGTCATAAAATGCCCTTACGCCAACACCAGCTTCGGTTATATCGTTTAAAACCTGATTTAAAGATTTGTCCGATGACACATTAATCGTTGCTGTTTGTGGATTACCGTCCTTATCATAAGTGGTAATCGTTAAATCACCATATGTAAGAGGGTTATTAGCAAAATTAGTATCCTGGTTAGCTAAAGTGTCACTTGGGTCAATTTTTGTGGTTCCAGAGATTTGATTTGCACTTACATTAATGGCGGCAGTAGCTAGACTTTGAACATCTATTGTATAATTTCCCACCGATGCCGAAGAGCTGGAAACTGCTGTAACAGCTGATTCATTTGAAGAAATTGTATTCTTTGAATTATACGTTTTAGATAACCTCATATCCAATGCCATCTGATCCAACTCTAATAAAAGAGAATTCACATCACGATAAGCATCTCTTTGCCAGGTCAGCCAAGTCTTATCCTGTTCCATCTTTGTGAGAGGTATCCGCTCAGCCTTCATCAGATCTTCTACAATGGTATCAATGTCCATTCCAGATGCCAGGCCGCCGATTCGCATATTATTGCTGATCATGTGCTATCACCACCTTTAAATTTTCTTGTCTACAATCAGTCCCATAAATTCAGCCATTGCTGCGTACATATCCAATAATTTCTTCGGTGGAATTTCTTTAATGACTTCCTTTGTTTGTGTGTCAACAATTGCTACATAATAGTCTTTCAAATCTTCGTGCAGCTTGTACTGGATTGAAGTTTTAGACGGTTCCAGAAACTCATTTAATCCATTTACAATTTCTTTAACCTGTTCCTTGCTGATTGGCTCCTCGCTGGCTTGTTTATCACGTTTTTCCCCTTGCTCCGCTACATTCCGGAATGACTGCTCACCGGATTTTGGTGAAGTTGCTGATATATTCTCCGCTCTGTGCAGGAGCTGGGATTTTGACAAAACACTCCTTACTTCCATACAGGTCGCCCCTTTACGCAAATGTCTTTACATGTTATATCGGATAAATCCTTCGCAAGTTAAATGTCTTTAAATTTTTTTAATAAAATACTAGTTTCAAAAGGTGAAATTCCACAAGTCCATACAAAAGAAGTTAAGCACTAACTAGCACTTAACCCCTGGGAAGCATCAAGTTAATATTAGGCAATTAATTAATCACTATTTTTAAAAGTCTGCTTTGGATATAATTTAACTAATACACCTTTTATTTCATATGTACTGACAGTACTCTCTTTCACAAATTTCGAAAACAATGGCAATATCATATCAGCTTTCTTCACTGGATTTTTCTCATTTTTAATAATTTGAGACTCTTTTGTTAAGTATTGAAGAAACACACGATTATATGGCGCTATAATTAATTTATAAAATTTGTTTTGATCAAATAGCTTAAAGCATTCATCTATTTGATTAAAGTACTTGTTCAACTCCACATACTTAACATTTTCTAAACTTTTTGCAATTTTTTTTAATACATTTTCAAGTTTTTTTAGAATTTCCATAAAAATGTCCAACTCTTTATATAGCTGATCTAGTTTATGGTTAAGGCCAGATGATGAATAATGATTCTGTTCTATTGTTAAACAATTTTGGTCAACCACTTTATTTCTAAGTTTTTCTATAATTACTTTTTCAATCTCTTGAAAAGGAGCGCCTTGTATATCTGCTCCCTCCTTGGTTGTATTTATGACTGAAACTTCAGGATTCATTTTAATATATTGTTCCAGCTGATTTTTCATCGAAATAAAACCTTGTTTTGTTTTTATATTTTTTCCATACACATTTTTGACTTCAAGTGATTCTTGCATTTCCTTTTCTGTTACAGTACTGGATACATGATCATATTCAATACCCTTTGAATATCGTTTCCCCTTAAGAAAACCTAAATTTTGACCAGCTAAAATAATAGGATTACAACCTAATTTAATTAATATTTGTAATGTCATAACCGCTATGGACGCCGAATCATTTATAAAATCAGATGGTTTTTTCAGTTGTTCTGACAAAAAATAGTCTGATATCGTATCCTGTGTAGTAATAAAATGTATTTTAGGACCTTTATATTTATCCAAAGTCTCAAATCCAACACTGCTGCCAAAAATCATTGGAATATTTGTTATTCCTGCATTAATCATTTTTTCAAACACCCTGTAATTTGTGGGGCCTGGGTCATAAGTTAGTACTGCATCTGGTATAATATCATGTTCTAATAAACTGTTAATAGCAGATCCGACAGAAAATATATATGCAAGTCCGTTTTCTTTAATATAACGTATATGTTCTATATCTTTCGCTAATGAAGGACCTGCAGAAGTAATAATAGCAGGTTTGTCTTTAAAATATTTATGATTAATATCTTTTAAAATATTAGGTGTCTCAGCGACATACCTAAAATTAATTAAACTATTAAGTACCCATCTCTTTTGAAAAGATAAATTTGTATAAAAACTGGATTTTTTCATTCTGATAGTTTTTTTTGCTTGCCCTAAGAACCATCTTATTTTATCTTTAAAAATTTGTTCATAACCGGGTAAAATGACAACGAGGACATCATCATATTTATTAAATTCCTCAAGATAACTTTTGTCTTCATTTTTTTGAAATTCAACGTGTATTTCTTGGAGTCGATTTGTTTGAAAATCATCTAATTTCCTTGTGGATAAAAATGCATGAAAAATTTCCGGGGATGGTTCATAGATAGAATATGTACAAGTAGGATGTTGATTTAAGAATTCTTCAATATGATAACCAAGACCAGCCCCATAGAAAAGAATATGTCTATATTTTTTAAATTCTTTATACCTAGAAACGATGTTTTTCCCTTCTCTAACAGGATCGTATAGGCTATGGACAGATATAGCTTTTTCTCCAGTATTATATTTAATTGTAGGATTACCTCTTTTAGATTCAATTATTTCAACTTTATCAAAGTCTATTTTTTCTTCGTTTTGCAAATAATAATGACGAATATGCGGAAAATTTTTTCTGAGAAATTTGATGTTTTCAATTAACATCGGTTTTAGACTCCTTTTTTAACATTTTGATGCATTCATGTTGTAGAGTTTCAAAAAATGGGAGGACTTCATAAAACAATAAATCAAATATCAACAATTTGTCTTTTACTTCAATTGCCTGTAACATTTCTGGCAAAAATTCTAGAGATTTTTTTATTTCCGAACTAATATGAGTATAATTTTCAGGAATATTTTCCTCAATTAAAGAATTTGTATAATCATCAAGCTGATAAATCCACTGTAAAGCTTCAATTAGATCTCGAATATTTTTCCATTTTTCTTTTGTAAAATCATATTGTTCATTCCCTGTTATTTTTTTTAATTCTGAAGTAGCATTTTCAAGATATTGATTTAATGATTTAAATAATTCTATAACATGACCTTTTATAGATTTAATAACAATTGTAACCTCATTTACTTGCTCAATATTTTCCATGATATAGTTTTCATATCCTTCATAAAAGGTTTCATTATCGGCAATCACATGATCTATTATTTTATTTTCGTTATTTCTGTATTTTTCAAATTGTTCTTTTAAAAACATCCCTGCTTCTTCATTATCACTTATATAGTACTTTTCTTCATTTATTTTGATAAGCATAGTAACAACCCCATTTAAACTATTTATTGATATTATCGGAATTAATATAGATTTTTATAGTCTATTTAAATGGTGGATTAACTCTATTTTAGCATATATAGTTTTGAACTTTTTTCACACATAAAAAGAGACCTTAGAGTTTAAGTCTAAGGTCTCAGATTCCAATTACTAAATTATCGAAGTAACTGAAGAACTCCCTGAGGTTGCTGGTTAGCTTGTGCCAACATTGCCTGAGCAGCCTGAGTAAGAATATTATTCTTAGTAAATGCCATCATCTCATTTGCCATATCGACGTCTCTGATACGTGATTCAGCAGCAGTTAAATTTTCTTGAGAAGTGCCGAGGTTGTTTATTGTATGTTCTAAACGGTTTTGGTAAGCACCTAATTTAGATCTTTCCGCAGAAACACGATCTAAAGCTGATTGAATAGCCGTAACTGCACTATCTGCATCATCCTGATCCATTACGCTAATACCCTGTCCTTTTTCTAATACATGGACTGAAATGGTACCTGCATCAGTAGCAATACCTGAAGTAGTATCTGTATCAGAGATGTTTATTGTCACAGAGCCACTTGTACCAGTTGTTGTATATGTTGAACTAATCCCTGAAATTGTAACATTAGTTCCTGAATCAGCTAACGTTCCACTTCCTATTGTCGTACCATCTGCAGTTTTTAATGTGACACTTCCGCTACCAGTAACTTCTACAGAGTAAGAACCACCAACAAGATCATCAAAACCGCTTTGACCTGACATATTTGTTGTTCCTTCATCTGCTACTACCTTAGCAGCATCAGCAAGAACATTCAAGGAATCGGCAGTCATATCACCAATTTCTAATTCAATAGATTGTCCTTCATTCGCTCCTATATGGAAAGTACCAGTAAATGACCCATCAAGAAGATTCTTCGTGTTAAATTCTGTGTTATCCCCAATTCGAGTTACTTCTTCAGCTAACTGGTTAATTTCTTTTTGTAGTTCAAAACGATCTGTATCAGTATTAGTATCGTTTGCTGCTTGTACAGCTAATTCACGCATACGTTGAAGAATAGAATGAGTTTCATTTAAAGCGCCTTCAGCTGTTTGGATTAAAGAAATACCATCTTGAGCATTTTTTTGTGCCATGTCGAGTCCGCGAATCTGCGCACGCATTTTTTCAGAAATCGCAAGACCTGCTGCGTCATCGCCTGCACGATTAATACGCAAACCGGAAGATAACTTTTCTAAAGATTTTTGGGTAGACGTTGTGTTCGTTGTAAGCTGACGATACGTATTCAGCGCAGAGATGTTGTGATTAATTCTCATGTTTAAATTCCTCCTTGAATAGTTTTTGCCACGTCCTTGTGGCTGATTTAAGACTAAAGCGGCCGCCTTTAGTACTTAAGTTTTACATTTTTTATATCGACAGGCAGGAACAATGTTTTAGTCTTTTTTTGCATTTTTTAATAAGTCCATAACATTTTTTGTCATCTGGCTGGCTTCTCGGTTTTCCTCCTGAATTTGCTGATAGATTTCAAGGCGATGGATATCGACATGTTTGGGGGCTGAGATCCCGAGTTTTACCTGATCCCCATCCACGCTGACGACTTTCACTTCAACATCATCCCCGATTTGGATCGATTCATTGATTTTTCTTGTCAGTACTAGCATGGGCCGGTTCCCCCTGACTACTATTCTTTTTTGAAATCAGATGTTTCGTCTGATAGGAAGTATTGTTTAACACCACTTGTTTTGCCATATTATTTTTCGTATTCATCACAATTGGGGCCTGAAGGTTGATGGTGGACTGTTCAAAGGGATCATGCAAGGTGACAATGGTATAAACAGCCACATCCTCTGGCTCCCCAATATTTAACTGTTCAATCGTACTTTCATCCAGTTCAAATTCATAGTCTTTATAGAACAAATATGGATTCGTCACAACAAAGGCCAGCTGTTGGTTATGTACGGACTGTAAAATTTGAAAGGCAGGATTATCTGGAATATCCAGTAAAACAAATTCTTTTTCTTCATGAAATCCGGGAATCCCATTTGGAAATTGAACCACTGACTTTTCATCCATTTCGATTTCACCGAAATAAAAGGTTTGAATTTTCATCTTGACACCACTTTCTTATATTTTCAACTCAAAATTAAAGTTTTTCCATTCCAAATTTTCAAAGTCAATCTGCAGATCAGCATATTGTTTCATATAAGTTTTAACATTACCTGGCTCATATTGGACCTCTGGCTTCCGAGGCGTAATGGATATTTTAGGTTTCTGCGGATTAACGTGAATATCGGCTTTTCCGGGCTCATAATTGATTTTCACCGAAAAAACGGAAGGAATCCAGCCAATCTTAAATTCTTTTGGCGGGTCAAATCCATTTTCCTCAGCCTGAGCAGCGATCGGGTTTCCACCATGTTCAATTTTCATCAGTTCATCCCCCTGTCTTGACATACGGGCAAGTCCCTCAAGCAGCCCCTCTTTACCTAACTGGGCATATTCTTCAATCGATTCATACACATTTAAGAGATTCATCTCCCGCCAGGCCTGAGACTGATCAATGGTCAACTTGCCCTGCTTTTGCCGGATTTGAACGTCAGCTTTTGGCTGCTCTATGGACATGTCGGCTTCAGGCTGCTGGATGTTGACGTTGGCTTGTTTTGATTCCATTGCTATTCTGGCAAACTGGGATTGCATTCGAATTTGAGGTAATTCCATCTTCCACACCTCCATACAGAAAAAGCTATCTGCGCAACAGATAGCTTATCTCAGGAAATCGATTAACGTAGGCTGTATAATTCGTGCACCCGTTGAAAGTGCTGCCCGGTGAATACTTTCCTGTGTTTTTAAGTTCATAATCACTTCTTCTATATCTGCATCCTCATTATCAGACAGAATCTTGCTCGCCACAACTTCTCTGGCACTTAAGCGATCATCAATTAAATCTACACGGTTCATGCGGGCACCTAAGTCTGCTCGTTCGTTTACAACATTATTAATATGGTCATCCATAGTCGTTAAATGCTGACTTATGGAATCACCACTTGCTCCAGCCTGCAAATCATTTATCAAATTATCCAAATCATCAAACAGTGCTTCATTAAAGACATTGTCTGGCGTAATGTTCGCTTTAATCTGCACCCCGTCTGACACTTCAATATTGACATCTTCATTATTTCCAGGCGGAGCAATCAAGTCTCCATTCGTATCAAACCGGGCACTGTTTGTATCGGTTCCATTAAAAATATATTTATTGTTTACTTTTGTGTTAGCGATATCGATTAAATGTTCCTTTAATTGTTCTACTTCCTTAGATATGTTTTCACGCTGACCGGCTTCATAAGAATCGTTGCTAGCCTGCACAGCAAGTTCCCGTATTCGGTGCAAGGCTTTTGTTGCTTTATCCAGAGCTGCATCCGAATTTTCCATCCAGTTTCTTACTTCTGACAGGTTTCGCTGATATTGCTGAATTTCAGTTAATTCTGTCCGGTAGTTCATCCCCTTCATGGCAACTACGGGATCCTGGGATGGACGGGTTATTCGTTTTCCGGTTGACAGCTGGTCCTGATAGTCTCCTAAACGCTCATAGCTTTTACTTAAATTTCTTAGAAAATTATTCGCTAACATACTCTGTGTGATCCGCATCAGCGTTCACCTACCTTCCCACAAGTCCCATGTTATTAATGATGCGATCAAGCATTTCATCGACCGTCGTAATGTTCCGTGCAGCCGCGTTATAAGCGTGCTGGAAGCGGATTAAATTGGTCATTTCTTCATCTAACGACACAGCACTTACAGACAAACGACGTTTATCCGCTGCCTGCTTCAGGGTTTCAGCATTATTCATCATACGATTAGCTTCCTGGGCTTTAACAGCCATTTCACCAATCTGGGATTCATAATAGCTTTGTAGTGTCATCTGGTTGCCATTAAAATCAATCTTCGTCTGATTAATGATATCAGCCAGGTCAATCGCGTTTTCGCCATCGCCGGGATTATTCATTTGATTCGCGGCCGCAATATTATCTTTTTGAACCACAACTTTAATTTGCTCCGCTGCCCCTGTTGAACTGCCCCCTAATAATGTCGGCAGGTCGTTGAAGAAGTTTTGGTTCGTAGTCGTACCGTCCTTAGCATAGCCGGATCTATGTACAGCATTAAATTCTTCCACAAAGGAATATGCCATTTCATCTAATTTTTGCAGCATATCTGGATAAATTCCAGTTTCGTTTCCACCACTGTCTATATATCCATGGGATTCCACCAGGCCTAGCAATTTCCCTGGCGAATTAAAACCATAGGCGTTCAGGCTTACCGAAGTACCTATATCAATGGTTGAAATAGGGTTGCTGGTATCAACCGAAAATTCATTTACCCGATCAGCCAATGTCATATCACTGCTGACCAGCACCACTGGCGTTCCAGCAGGCTGTTCAATCGCAACGCCTTCGTCATCCACTAGCGTAATCTCGGCAATCCCCATAGCTATATTACTCGGGCTGCCTCCGCTATCGGTATAATCCACTTTAATGTTTACCAATTGAGACAGCTGATCAATCAGCCGATCCCTTTCGTCATACAAATCATTGGTTACATAGCCATGGGGTTCAACTTCACTGATTTGCTTATTAATTCCGTCAATCTGGGTTAATAGTGAGTTGACTTCCTTTATCGTCACATCAATTTCATTTTTCAAATCATTTTGAACCGCTTTTAGTGAAGCAGATAAGTAATTGAATGTCTCAGCAACCGCAACGCCCCGCTGGTGTACGACCGAACGTGCTCCGGAATCTTCCGGGTTTGCTGATAAATCTTGCAAAGACTGCCAGAATCGGTCAAGTGTTTTAGACAACCCATGCTCACTTGGCTCGTTCATGATTTCTTCCATCTGTTCCAGCGCGTTTGCCCGGGATTCCCAGTATCCTAGCTTATTATTTTCACTGCGGTATTGGATATCCAGAAATTCATCCCTCATCCGCTGTATGGACCCAACTTCGACACCCGTTCCCATTTGTCCAGGGATTTCCGGACGGGTCAGCCCTGCCGATGGGTAAGGACTGGTCTGCTCGAAATTCACCCGCTGGCGAGAATAGCCTGGTGTGCTGGCATTGGCGATATTATGGGAAGTTGTATGAATGGCGGACTGCTGGGCAAACAGGGCCCGCCTTGCAATTTCAAATCCAAAAAAAGATGAAGTCATGTGGTGCGTCTCCTCTCCATTCCATTAAGCTTTTGAGTCAAAAATGGATCTGGTTTGTGTGTTTTGCCGGCTTCCTTTTTCTTTTCCATAGTTTAAGCTTTTAGCTGAAGGTTGGAGCATATCCAGAGAAAGCTCAACAAACTGCAGGGATTGCCGGGTTAATTCCCGATTCAGCTGCTCCTGCTGTTTAAGGTCTGCCAGTATAATGACGAATTTTTCGTAAACCCCTTTTAAATCGTCCTTTTCTTTATCATTACGTAAATGTTTAAGAATATTGGTAAGGGTTTTTTCTGGTTCTCCCTCTGCATGTTGAGCGAACCATTGATCGGTCAATTTAATCCGTTCCTGTTCCAGCTTTTCAATCGCCCGAACGTGCTGATTTTCCTTTGGCAGCAGTTTTTGTAGACCTTCTGCATCGCCTTCTTTTAAAAACTCAGACTTTGTTCTGGATAGGGCTAACAGGCTTTCGTGCATGGTACACATTTTATTCATCACGTCGATAATCGGCTGTACGGACAAGGGGTCGTCCTCCTTTTAGGCTGCTTTTAAAATGTACGGTTCTCAGTTGTTATGTCTGTCAGGCAGAGGGCCGTGCTGGATCTGAACGCAAGCAGGTAAGATTATTTACGGAAGAATTCCAGCATTTTCTTTGCAGTAGTCTCAGGGTCAATGTTGTATTCTCCAGACTGCAACTGCTGCTTAATCCCGTCCACTTTCTTTTTCCGCTCTGCAACAATCGGATTGGTTTCCAGCATTTTTTTCGCTTCACTGGAAATTTCCACTTTATCTTCAGAAGTTTTCCCTTTACCGATCTGCCGCTGTTTGTTCAGCTGTTTTTGATAGGGGTTTATGTTCATATGATTCGGTCCATTTATTTTCATTGCTTACACCTCTCTTCACAAACGATCCGTCAGTACCTATAGGTTATATCGGACCGAAACAGAAAAGGTTTAACGTTTCCGCTTGATTTTATGGTCAACAGAATAGTAGGTCTGGTTCTTTGGCTTTTCCTGTTCCTTTAATTTACGGATCATTTCTTCTCTTTCCAGTTGTTTCTTTAATTCAAGGGCACAGTCTTCGCAAATCTTCCCGTCCTGAATCGGTTTGCCGCACCGTTCACATTCATAAGTCAGATTAGGAAAGTCCTTAGTATGAATCCGTTTTTCCTTCACCCATTTCATAATCAGACTTTCTTCGACATCTGTAGCTTCAGATACTTCCTGAATAGTTGCCGTTCGGTTTTCTTTTTTGCGGATATATTTATAGACTTTCTCAAACAATTGTTCCTCTTCTTTATAGCATTCGTTGCAAATATCGCGGACCGTTTTTACAAATACGCGGCCGCAGCGTTTGCAGTTGGCTAGTTCCCCCATAGTGGTTCCTCCTCTTTCATCACGGTTGTATTTATTATATCGGTTAACATCACAACTCTCAAAGGGTGTAAGGGAAATTTTCTTAACTGTTTTAGAGGATTGGTAGGAGGGCTCCTGCGAATATGAATCTGTGACACCTCGCTGGAGGAACTCAATCAAAGTGAGGGAAGTGTTTACATATTGAAGGGGGGAGCTTTAGCTTAGCTCCTGATTAACGTAAAAGAAAAAACGTGAGGTGTTCCACAGGCCATCAGTATTTGTGCAGCCCAGCGCATCGTCATGCCGGTTGTATAGAGGTCATCAATCAGAATAACCGGCTGGTGTATGTTCTGAGTGGGCTGGAACGGATTGGAGGACAGAAGACGCTGTGCTCTCGTCTTTTTTGCCTGTTTTTCGCTCCGGATGCGAGTGAGCGCATGTTTGATCGGAAAAGGAAGCAGGCTTGCAACCGCTTCGGCCTGGTTAAATCCCCGTTCCTGTAGCCGCTCCTCGCTTAGGGGAATAGGAACTAGAACCGCATCGAGGTCCGAAAAATGCTCAGAGAACTTTTTCTTCAGCTCTTTTTCAAACATGTAGATCAAAACATAATCGCCCCGGTATTTCCAGCGGGTCATGACGTCTTTCATAAATGGTGTATAGGAAAAAACGGAGATATTTTGTTGCAGTAGCCCTTTCCATTCAGATGAATCCCAGCGCCGGCAATCATCACAGATTCCCTCTCTTTTCATGGGACGGGAGCATGTCTTACAGCATGGGCTCTGAATGAAAGGAAACTGATCCTTGCATTTTCGGCAGACCTTTATGTCATCCTGAATACGGATCAAGTTTGTCCACGTCACATCGGGGATTATTTCTTCATGGCACCAGGGGCAATACATGATGTCAGGCTCCTTTCTATATAAGATAAGAAACGCGGTTTGGGTACGTTTATTTGTGTTGTGAATGAAATATCGCTTGGGCAGGTTTGTTTCGAGTGGAACATCGATTTTGGGCGTGAAACCTGATATCTGGGGTGCGAGCCCTGATATCTCGGGTGTGAGTCATGATAACTGGAGTGCGAGCTCTGATATTCCGGGCGTGAGTCATGATAACTGAAAAGCGAGCTCTGATATCTCAGGCGTGAGTCATGATAACTAAAACGCGAACCCTGATATCTCAGGCGTGAGTCCTGATAACTGAAGTGCGAGCCCTGATATTTCGAGCGTGAGTC
>JACDOD010000016.1 GCA_017656265.1 Bacillaceae bacterium
TCAACACAGCGTTCAGGGATGATGCAGATTCCACTTCTTATCTAGTTTTCAGGGTGCAAACCCTAAACCTATATACTTATTGTCTGGTGGCGATGGCGGAGAGGTCACACCTGTTCCCATTCCGAACACAGAAGTTAAGCTCTCCAGCGCCGATGGTAGTTGGGGTCTTTCCCCTGCGAGAGTAGGACGCTGCCGGGCAAATAAAAAAACAGGAAGTTATGATTAACTTCCTGTTTTTTTATTTGCTATTTATCTGTTTGTTTGTATCATTCCATAAAAGTTCTGAAATGGAATTCATATGGAATTAAAAGCTTTGAGCGTTTGAGAAGAAAGATTTTATGGCATCAAGAGATCAACAAGGTTCTTTCATAAGGCAGTTTAAGTAGGCTTCACTAGCAGATGAAAAACACGGAGACTCCAGCGGGAACAGCGAACCTGGCGAGACCCCGCAAGGAGGGACGACTGAGGAGGCTCGACGGCCGCCCGCGGAAAGCGTAGTGTTTTTCATCTGCAGGGTAGTGAAACAAACAAAGCAACATGCGTAATAGGTTAAAAAAGAGATGGTGGAATGATTTTTCCCACCACCACATTTGACAATGAATCTAATTAAATAAAACGTCTGCAGTTTAGGTTGTGAAACTGCTGTTTGGGGGATCATATTTTCGGACGGCTCATCCTCTTTTTGTCTAATTTCTTCACCCGTACAGGCTGGTTATAATACTTATATATTACTTAGCAATTTTTGGACAGCTAAAAAAACAAGTTTTTTAAAAAAAATTAGTAAAAATATTAGACCGGTACAGGTATAAATTTTTTAGATTCGGAGATGCTAGATACAGGGAGGTGGGGGACATGTCCAAACCAAGTGCAGTTAAGCGAATGTGTCAGATATGCCAGGAGGAAAAAGACGAAGGGATAATTGTATATCATGCATTTATCTGTTCAGACTGTGAACAGGAGATAGTAAAAACAGAACCTGAGGATGAAAAATACAATTATTTCGTTAAAAAGTTAAAAATTATTAATCAAACTACACAATATTCATAGAAAAGATTAGCCGAACTAAAAATGGTTCGGTTTTTTTATCGTTAAGGAAATCAAGTCGGCGACAAGCTATCATCAGGATCATCAACTGAAATACCTCTGAATAACTATAGTAAATTTTCAGCTAAAGTAGAAAAGTTGAAAGTTAGCCATGAACAGACCGTTTTTGCTTTACTCCCAATTATTTATTAGGGAACTACGATCTCTCATGATCAACCTTCCTAAGCGTTTATCAATCCACATGAGATAATCCCCTCCGTACACATTTAGGGTAATTTTTCGTAAAAGTCAGTGTTGATAAACATATTCCCCTTCATCCGATACAAGAACCCAGACATGCCGGGATGAATGAAAGGATAATTGTATTAACCTATTTTTTTGGTTAAGATGTAAAAAGATTATAAGACTACAAAAGAGGGAGTTTTGTCAGGTGATGGATCAGTCGCGTACTCCTTTGATTGATGCTTTGCGCAAACATGCTGAAAAAAAGCCCCTTTCTTTTCATGTTCCTGGACACAAAAATGGAAACGTTTTTCCTGAACAGGCAAAAGATCTGTATGAGGGGTTGTTATCCATAGATTTAACCGAACTTTCTGGCTTAGATGACCTGCACCAGCCAGAGGGAGCCATAAAAGAAGCACAGGATTTAGCAGCTTCTTATTATCAGGCAGATCATACATTTTTTTTAGTTGGCGGAAGTACAGCAGGCAACCTGGCGATGATTTATTCCATATGTCAGCCTGGAGACTTTGTCATTGTACAGCGAAATTGCCACAAGTCGATTATGCACGCTCTGGAGTTAATCGGTGCAAGGCCTGTTTTTCTCACACCAGAGTTTAATGAACAAACGGGCCGCTACAGTGAAATTACCGTTCGGCAGCTGGAAGATGCTATCCAGCAGTACCCTGAAGTGAAGGGTATAGTTCTTACATATCCGGATTATTTTGGGCACACGTACCCACTCAAGAACATGATTGAGCACGCTCATGACCATGGGATTCCTGTCTTAGTGGATGAAGCCCATGGAGCCCATTTTGTGTTAGGAGATCCTTTTCCAACTACTGCATTAGCGCTGGGGGCTGATATGGTTGTTCAATCTGCTCACAAAATGCTTCCTGCAATGACGATGTCCGCCTGGCTTCATGTGCGATCTAAATTTGTTCCTGTTGAACAAGTGGCAAAATATGTACATATGTTTCAATCCAGCAGCCCTTCCTATCCGTTAATGGCTTCTCTGGATTTGGCCCGCTATTATCTTGCTAATTTAAAGAGTGATGATGTCCATAAAATAATTGAGTCCATAGAGGATGTCCGTACTCTGTTTCAGTCTGTTCCATACTGGGATGTAATTCCCGGGAAGAAGGGCATAGATGATCCATTAAAGTTAACTGTACGGGTAAAACCGGAATATCAGTCAAAAGAGGCTGCCAGCTTCCTGGAGCAGCAAGGGATTTTCCCTGAGATGACAGCCGATCAGCACATTCTGTTTGTGTTTGGATTAAAACCTTTTACGGAGCTTGGAAAGCTGAAATTGGCCTTAGAGCAATTAAAGCTGGCAAGGTCCCTTGATAAACATGATAAAATAAAAAGAAAACCAGTGGTAACCAAACCTGTTCAGGCACTCTCCATTTCTTTTCATGAAATGAGAAACAGGGTTCTCGAATGGGTACCCTGGCATCAGGCAGCAGGGCGGATTGCTGCTGAATCGGTTACTCCGTATCCGCCGGGGATTCCATTTTTGTTAAAAGGAGAGCAGATTGAAAAAGAGCACATTGCAGCCATTGCAGATCTTATTGAGAAACAGCAATACATTCAGTATGCCAAAGATCATTTGGAAAAGGGAATTTATGTTTTTGCAGAAGAAGGATAAAGGAGAATAAACATGACTGGCGTATTTATTACATTTGAGGGAGTAGAAGGTGCAGGAAAAACAACTGTTATCCAATTACTTCAGGAAAAGTTAAAAGAAGAAGGATATACGAGCCTTTTGCGGACCCGTGAACCGGGCGGGATTGAAATAGCCGAAGAAATTCGCAGTATTATTTTAAATCCGGCTCATACCCAGATGGATGGCCGAACCGAGGCATTATTATATGCAGCTGCCAGAAGACAGCATCTTGTAGAAAAAGTGATGCCAGCATTAGGGGAAGGAAAGCTGGTGCTGTGTGACCGCTTTATTGACAGCAGTCTGGCTTATCAGGGGCATGCAAGAGGGCTTGGAATGGATGAGGTTTTCCGTATTAACCAGTTTGCTATTCAAGACTGTATGCCAGACTTAACGTTTTTATTGGACTTGCCGCCTGAGAAAGGATTAAAGCGAATTACCAACAATGAAGATCGGGAACAGAACCGATTGGATCTGGAAGCGCTGACCTTTCATCAAAAGGTGTATGAAGCATATGAGATGCTGGCTGATCAATTTCCGGAAAGAATCAAAAAAATCAATGCCGATCGGCCTGTTAATCTGGTGGTAGATGAGTGTTATCAGGCTTTATCTTCTTTCCTGAAATTGTGAAACATTCATGGGGTTCCTGTTATAATAATATTAACTAGTCTTTTAAAGGAGGAACATTATGAAGCTGATCCTGGCTGTTGTACAGGATAAAGATGCGAATCGTTTAGTGGACGCCCTGTCAAATGAGGATTTTAAATCTACGAAACTATCCTCAACAGGCGGTTTTTTGAAAGAAGGAAATACAACACTTATTATTGGCTGTGAAGATCATCAGGTCGATAAAGCCCTTGACATCATAAAGGATAATTGCAGTCATCGGGAACAAATGGTAGCACCGATTTCGCCAATGGGTGGCAACGCAGATTCTTATATTCCAAAGCCTGTAAAAGTAGAAGTAGGCGGAGCAACTGTATTTGTGCTCCCGGTTGAATCATTTCATCAGTATTAATTTGGATGGACAGAGGAGAGGCTTGCCGTGAAAATCAGTCAGGAAATAAGATCACAACTGGAGACCATTAAACAGCAGACCAGCAGTAAGCAAACCAATGGTCAGTCCTTTCATACATTTGTGAATGAAGCAGCCGTCAAGATGAAAGAAGAAGAGCTCAACCGGCTCATAAATGAAATTACCCGGCAGGGAGAGAAAGTAGCCCGTTTTCGTTCTATCAAGGACCTGTCAAGGTATAAGCGGCTGGTGAAGCAGTTTGTTCAGGAGGCTGTCAAATATGGGCTGGAGACGAAAAAGTCTCACAGCTGGAATATGAATGGACAAAACCGAAAGCTGACCATTGTACAGACCGTGGATGAAAAACTGGTGGAATTGACCGATGCTGTTTTGGATCAGGAGCGTAAATCCATTGATCTATTAAGCGTAATAGGCGAAATAAAAGGTTTACTCATTCATTTATATGCGTAAAAGGTTGTGACCGACATTGAAACACTGGACGGAACTGGAAAACTTACAGCCAGTAGCTGTAAAAATGCTGACGAACAGTCTGAAAAAAGATCGCCTGGCCCATGCGTACTTGTTTCAGGGACCAGGGGGGACAGGTAAAAAAGATGCAAGCCTTCTTCTGGCTAAGAGCTTTTTTTGCCCGAATCGAAAAGGGGCGGAACCCTGTCATGAATGCAGGGAATGTACCCGTATAGATTCGGGAAATCATCCGGATGTTCATTGGATTAAGCCAGAGGGACAATCAATTAAAAAGGATCAAATCCTGCATTTGCAAAAGGAATTCACGTATACAGGTCTCGAATCTAATCAGAAAGTATATATCATTGACCAGGCTGATACGATGACGGTCAATGCTTCTAATCGGCTGCTGAAATTTTTGGAAGAGCCCAGCAGAAAAACGATAGCAATTCTGCTGACAGAAAACAGCCAATCTATTTTAAATACGATTCGGTCCAGATGTCAGATGATCGCTTTCAAATCTTTGCCGGCTGAGCAACTCAAAAAGCAATTGCTGGAAAAAGGCATACCCGAATCAACAGCCAGACTCTGCTCAACACTTACGAACAGTATAGATGAAGCGGCTTCCTTAAGCGAAGACGAGTGGTTTGCGAAGGCAAGAAAAATAGTGATAAAATTAATTGAAACGCTTCATGATGAAAAGAGTGAAGCCTATCTTTTTATCCATAAACTGTGGATGGAACATTTTGGGAATCGGGAGCAGTTGGCACTGGGTCTCGATCTTCTGCTCATCTGGTATAACGATTTTATTCAGTTCCAGATTGGACGTGAACAAGCCATTGTTTATGAGCACGAAAAGGAAAAATATAAGAATTACGCTTATATGCTATCGGTAAAAAAAGCGAGAGAAGCGTTAGAAAATATACTGGAGGCAAAACGAAAGCTCATGGCAAATGTTCATTCAACCCTTGTCATGGAGCAACTGGTGCTTCAATTACAGAGGTGATGCAGATTGGTTGAAGTTGTGGGAGTCCGTTTTAAACAAGCCGGTAAAATATATTATTTTGATCCAGGGGACTATCAGATCACCACAGACGATTATGTCATTGTGGAGACGGTACGGGGCATTGAGTTTGGCAAAGTCGTCATTGCCCATAAACAGGTTGATGAAGAGGATATCGTCCTTCCTTTGAAAAAAGTAATCCGAATTGCGGATGAAAAAGATAAACTGACCGTTGCGGAAAATAAGGAAAAGGCTGAAGATGCTTTTGGCATTTGTGAGAAGAAAATTGCCGAACACGGATTGGAAATGAAGCTTGTTGATGTTGAATATACGTTTGACCGTAATAAGGTTATTTTTTACTTCACTGCTGATGGCCGTGTAGATTTCCGTGAGCTGGTTAAGGACCTTGCCGCAATCTTTAAAACCCGTATTGAACTCCGCCAGATCGGGGTGCGGGACGAAGCTAAAATGCTTGGAGGTATTGGTCCATGCGGGCGTATGTTATGCTGTTCAACGTTTTTGGGTGACTTTGAACCCGTTTCCATAAAAATGGCCAAAGATCAAAATCTGTCCTTAAACCCGGCAAAAATTTCTGGTTTGTGCGGCCGTTTAATGTGCTGTCTAAAATATGAAAATGATGATTATGAAACAGCCAAACAGCAGCTTCCGGATCTTGGGGAGAGTATTGAAACCCCTCTTGGCTCTGGAAAAGTCGTTGGATTAAATATTTTGGAACGAATTGTACAAATCGAAATTATGGAAAGGGAACGTGTGATAGAATATACATTGGACGAGTTAATTGATGAGGGAGTCTTACCGGCCCAAGCCACAGAATAATGGGGTGGAAGAAAGCGTGAATAAAAAAGAGCTGTTGGAAAAATTCACTCAAATGGAGAAACAGGTTGGGGAACTTTATAATGAATTTGGAACATTGAAAGAAAGTCTGGCCCGTTTAATTGAAGAAAATCATCACTTATCGGTTGAAAACCATCATCTAAGAAAACGCCTGGACGAACAGAACCATTCTCAGTCGAATGAAAAGGAAAATCAGCAGCAGAAAGAAGCAGAGGAAAAAGCAATCGGTGAAGGATATGATAATCTAGCCAGAATTTATGAAGAAGGATTCCACATATGCAATGTTCATTTTGGCAGTCCGCGGGATGAAGAGGATTGCTTGTTTTGCCTCTTATTTTTAAACAAACAGCATAATGGTTAACAGGCCCTTTCTTTTTCAATAAGGAAGGGCTCTTTTTTACTAATCAACGATCATGTTATTGAAGAAGCTCATTCGATGAATTGAGCTTGATAAATAAAACTCAACAATAACTGTACAGGTTCTGAATGAGTGCTCCCAGAAAAAAACTATAGAGAAAGGAATCGGGGATATGGTTGAATTACGACGGGATGAGCGCCTGGATTATCTGCTGGCGGAAGAAGATATGAGAATTATTCAAAGCCCAAATGTTTTTGCTTTTTCTCTAGATGCGGTTCTTCTGGCCAGATTCGCCTATGTGCCTATTAAACAGGGCAGGATTCTGGATTTATGTACTGGAAATGGGGTTATTCCCCTGCTGCTGTCAAGGCGTTCCCATGCGAAAATTACCGGTGTAGAGCTGCAGGAGCGGATTTATGATATGGCTGTGAGAAGTGTGGCAGTGAATGAGCTTGAGGACCAGATTGAAGTGATTCAAGGGGACTTGAAAGATATGCCGGAAAAACTGGGGCATGGAACCTTTGATGTGGTAACCTGTAATCCCCCTTATTTTCCAACCCCCAAAAAAGATGAACAAAACCTGAACCAGTATCTGGCTATTGCCCGCCATGAAATTTATTGTACATTGGAAGATGTAGTGAAATCCTGCAGTCGTTTAGTTAGACCAGGAGGAAAAGTCGCTATGGTTCATAGACCAGGCCGCCTCGTTGATATCATCACGCTGTTCCGGAAATACAGTCTGGAACCGAAAAGAATCCGCCTTGTGTACCCGAAAATGGGCAAAGAGGCGAATATGCTATTAATCGAGGGGACAAGAGACGGTAAGCCTGATTTAAAAATCCTGCCTCCTTTATACGTATATGATGAGCATAATGAGTACACAGATGATCTTCATCAGCTTTTATATGGAAAACCTAATGAAAAGACTGAAACGAAAGAGGTTCCTGAGTGATGAACATACAAAAAAGCTTTGAGCAGGATGACAATGGAAAATTGTATATTGTTCCTACTCCCATTGGCAACCTGGAGGATATTACCTTCCGGGCACTGGAAACACTAAAAACAGCAGATCTGATTGCTGCAGAAGATACGAGGCAAACGAAAAAACTGCTCAATCACTTTTCTATTGCAACACCACTGGTCAGTTTTCATGAACATAACAAAACAGGACGGGGGGAGCAGCTGCTGACTGAACTGAAGGCAGGGAAAAAAATTGCATTAGTTAGCGATGCGGGAATGCCTCTTATATCTGACCCTGGATATGAGCTGGTAAATGAGGCAGGAAGCAGTGGAATAGATGTCGTTGTGCTGCCGGGAGCCAATGCAGCGCTCTGTGCACTGGTCGGTTCAGGGCTGCCAACCCAGCATTTTCTTTTTTATGGATTTTTGCCAAGAAAAAAGAAAGAAATGAAGGAAGAATTGCTCCAATTGCAATACAGAGATCACACCATGATTTTTTACGAATCGCCTCACCGAATAAAGGAAACCATTAAAGTGATGACAGACGTGTTTGGGAGTAGCCGCAATATGGCTCTGGCCCGTGAACTGACCAAACGCCATGAAGAATATGTCAGAGGAACGGCCGGGGATATTTTAACGTGGCTGCAATCCGGTGAGGCTGAAATAAGAGGTGAATTTTGTGTTGTTGTTGAAGGAACCGATGAAACACTCCCTCAGGAGGAACAGTGGTGGCAGCCTTTAACGCTGAAAGAGCATGTGGACTATTACATGCAGAAAAACTATTCCAGCAAAGATGCGATCAAGCAAGCGGCAAAAGACCGGGGAATTCCAAAACGGGAGGTCTATCAGGCTTATCACCGTAACTGAACAGTGACATCAGCTGATTTTCCAGGCTGAAAATCAAAAAGGGTGATCTCTATATAGTAGAGTCACCCTCATTTTCGTGGAGTTAGCTATTCATGCGTTTTTGAATTTCTTCCATTAACTGCTGCGCGCCCTCTTTGCTTAGAACTAACTTGCCATCAGCTAACGTCATATTGTCGTCGGAAACTTCACCTGTAATATGACAAGTCATGTTAGGCTTGTATTTTTTGAGTACGATTCGATCATCATCTACATAGATTTCAAGGGCGTCTTTCTCTTTAATATCTAGTGTGCGGCGCAGTTCAATTGGAATTACAACACGACCTAGCTCATCCACTTTGCGTACAATGCCAGTAGATTTCATAGCCCGATTTCTCCCCTCAAAAATTTATTCGCCATGATTCGACATAATCATACCATTGATTCCCAATGTTGTCAATAAGTTTATAACGTTATTGTAAAAAAATGTTTATTTCTGTCGAATGATTGTAAACTCTATGTTTTTGTTGCTTTAATTAAGTAAAAGATTCTATCAAACGAATAATTTTATGCGTTAAAGGGGTACCGTTTCCTTGACATGTTCGAAATGCTTTCGGTATAGTTTTTTGTTAGATATGGAAATTATGAAATGGGTGTCTTTAAAATTTAGTTGCCATAAAAAAGTGGGGATGTTCCCAATTTTTGCTTTGTACGCTAAACCTGAAAGCCAGGCACAGGGATTAAGAATCAGCTGTCTTGTGTCAGGCATCTTGTTCGGTTTGGTATGCCGGGCGGGACACCCCCTTTGTAACCGGACAGGTAAAAGGAGGTCACAACATGCCAGAGAATAAAACGTTTTATATTACTACCCCGATTTATTATCCAAGCGGGAACCTGCATATCGGCCATGCCTATACAACCGTAGCTGGAGACGCAATGGCCCGCTATAAACGTTTGCGCGGATACGATGTCATGTACTTGACCGGAACCGATGAACACGGTCAAAAAATTCAGCGGAAAGCAAAGGAAAAAGGTGTTACTCCACAGCAATATGTAGATGAAATTGTCAGTGGAATTCAGGAACTCTGGAAAAAGCTTGATATTTCCAATGATGACTTCATCCGGACCACACAGGAGCGGCACAAAAAGGTTGTAGAGAAAATTTTTGCCCATTTAGTGGAAAAAGGGGATATTTATTTAGATGAATATGAAGGCTGGTACTGTACGCCGTGTGAATCTTTCTTTACGGACCGCCAGCTTGTAGACGGAAATTGTCCGGATTGCGGCCGTCCGGTTGAAAAGGTAAAAGAAGAGTCCTATTTCTTTAAAATGAGTAAATATGTAGATCAGCTGCTTGAGTATTATGATGAAAATCCTGAATTTATTCAGCCGGAAAGCCGAAAAAATGAAATGATCAACAACTTTATTAAGCCAGGACTGGAGGATCTGGCGGTTTCTCGTACGACATTTGACTGGGGAATTAAAGTTCCCGGAGATCCGAAACATGTGATTTATGTGTGGATTGATGCCCTGACGAACTACATTACAGCTCTTGGTTACGGTACAGAAAATGAAGAAAAATATAAAAAATACTGGCCTGCGGATGTTCACCTTGTCGGAAAGGAGATTGTCCGTTTCCACACCATCTACTGGCCAATTATGCTAATGGCACTTGATCTTCCTTTGCCGAAAAAAGTATTTGCCCACGGGTGGCTTTTAATGAAGGACGGCAAGATGTCCAAATCCAAGGGGAATGTAGTAGACCCTGTCGATTTAATTGACCGGTACGGATTAGACGCATTGCGCTATTACCTCCTTCGGGAAGTGCCGTTTGGTGCTGATGGTGTGTTTACACCGGAAGGGTTTGTTGAGCGGATTAACTATGATCTGGCAAATGATCTAGGTAACCTGCTTAACCGTACGGTGGCCATGATTGGAAAATATTTCGATGGTGAAATACCGGCTTATCAGGGCCATGAAAATGACTATGATTCCAGCCTGGAAGCTATGGCCAGGGAAACACGGGAAAAAGTGGAACAGGCCATGGAAAACATGGAGTTTTCTGTTGCTCTGTCTCAGCTGTGGACTTTCATTAGCCGAACCAATAAATATATTGATGAAACCGAACCATGGATTCTTGCGAAAGATGACAGCAAGAAGGACCGATTAGGCAATGTCATGGCTCACCTTGTGGAAGGTTTGCGTCATATTGCCATTATGCTGAAGCCATTCCTAACCAGTACACCGCAGAACATGTTTGCCCAGCTTGGCATTGAACAGGAAGAGCTGCAGACCTGGGACAGCCTGGATGAGTTTGGTGTGGTGAAAGAAAGTACAAAAGTCCAAAAAGGAAAACCGATTTTCCCTCGCCTGGAAGCAGAGAAAGAAGTAGAAGCCATTAAAAATATGATGTCCAGACCTGAACCAAAAAAAGAAAAACCCAAAGAGAAAGAAAACGAAATTTCCATTGATGACTTTATGAAAGTGGATCTTCGGGTTGCAGAAGTAATACGGGCAGAAAAAATGGAAAACGCCGATAAACTGCTTAGAATACAGCTAGATTTAGGCAGTGAAAAACGTCAGGTCGTATCTGGAATTGCCAGACATTATAATCCTGAAGAATTAGTCGGAAAAAAAGTGATTTGTGTAGCCAATTTAAAGCCGGCTAAACTGCGGGGGGAATTGTCCCAGGGAATGATTCTGGCCGGGGAAGATGAAAATGGAAATCTATCCCTTGCTACGGTCGATGAAAACTTGCCGAATGGTACAAAGGTGAAATAAATGCTAAATAAAGGGGGTCTGTTCAGGCACCCCTTTTTCTTGTAGAAACTGTTGGTTTTATTTGCCGCTAAACAGGCGCGCACCCGGTCCCTGAACTGCTTTGGTCTTTCTGTGGCGGCAACAGCCTCCTCGAAAGCCCTCTAGCAGTCTTTGGAGCCAGGTGGGGCGCGTATGCTTTTTCGAAAGGAGAATGGACGATGCTTTTTGATACCCATGTTCATTTAAATGCAGATCAGTTTGCTGAAGATCGGGAAGAGGTAATTATACGGGCTGAAGAAGCTGGAGTAGAATATATGGTCGTCGTCGGATTTGACCGAAAGACGATTCCGCTTGCTCTGGAAATAGCTGAGTCTCATCCGAATATTTATGCTTCAGTTGGATGGCACCCGGTTGACGCCATTGATATGACGGATGAAGATTTAATTTGGCTGGAAGAATTGACGGAGCATCCAAAGGTTGTAGCCCTGGGTGAAATTGGGCTTGACTACCACTGGGATAAATCACCGGCCGACGTTCAAAAGGATGTATTCCGTAAACAGATTCATCTGGCTAAAAAGGTGAATTTGCCCATTATTATTCATAACCGTGAAGCAACCGGAGATATTGTAGAGATTTTAAAAGAAGAACATGCCGAAGAAGTGGGCGGAATCATGCACTGTTTCAGCGGATCACCAGAAACGGCCAGGGAACTGGTTGATATGAATTTTTATATTTCTCTTGGGGGGCCGGTGACCTTTAAAAACGCGAAAAAGCCGAAGGAAGTAGCAAAAGAAATTCCACTGGACCGGCTGCTGATTGAAACGGATTGCCCATTTTTAGCGCCTCATCCGTATCGGGGGAAACGGAATGAACCAGCTTATGTCAGATTAGTGGCGGAAAAGATTGCGGAATTAAAAGAGATTTCCCTTGAAGAAGTGGGGTTGCAAACTACCAGCAATGCCAAAAAATTGTTCAATATTGGCGAATAGATTACCTGGATATTACAGTTGCATTACATTTCCAACAAACCTATTTTCTAACGGATAAAAATCTGGATAATGTAAAGGGAGCCTGAGCAAATGAAAAATTGTCCGGCTCCCTTACTTTTTTAATGCGGATGTTCGAAACTTCCGCCTGGGGGGAACGTTTATGATTGAACCGTCGCGAAAGCAGCCATCTCTGCCGTCAGGGTTTGGCCGAGTATTTCTGTTTGTGATAACGACCGCTGTGTTTTTTGTATCTGTCGGCATTTTGTGGTATGAAGCGACAATGGCTGATGTAACGATTGAAATTAATGGGGAATCAAAACAGGTACGAACCCATGCAAATACTGTAGGAGAGTTGATGAATGAGTTAAATATATCTGTTGAGGAAAATGATTATCTTTCCCGTGGCTTAACTGCTTCGATCCAAGCAGGAATGAATCTTACATACAAGCGGGCAAAAAAAGTAACCGTCGTGATGGATGACCAGGAAGAGATATACTTTACGACATCGGAAACGGTTGGCGAATTTTTAAAAGAGAAAAATATTGAAGTATCCGAATATGATGTGATGGTGCCTGATGTTGAAACATTGGTTACAAATGACTTGAGCATCTTGATTCAAAAAGCCAGGCAAGTTACCGTTCGAGATGGCAGAGAGGAACAAGAAATCTGGACAACATCTAAACGTGTAGAGGATCTCCTTCGCGATCAGCGGATTATCCTGAATGATCTGGACGAAATCGAACCTTCTCTGAATCATCCCCTTAAGGATGGTTTAACGATAACGATAACAAGGGTGGAAAAGAAACAAGATGTGGTTGAGGAGCCACTGGATTTTACAACCATTACCCGCTATGATCATAGCATGTCAAAGGGTCAAATCAAGGTGCTTCAAAAAGGAAAAAAAGGGATTGTTGAAAAGCATTACGAAGTGACCTACAAAAATGGGAAGGAAGTTAATCGTGAACTGGTGAAAAAGGTTACGAAACAAGCGGTTCAGGATAAAATTGTTGTTGTCGGAACCAAACCGGTTAAAACCGTTTCTTGTCAAGGAAAGGGTGAAGTGGTTAAGGAATTAACGATGAAAGCAACCGCTTATACAGCTTACTGTAACGGCTGCTCAGGTGTGACAGCAACCAATATCGATCTGCGGGCCAATCCAAACCTTAAAGTTGTTGCCGTAGATCCGGACGTCATTCCATTGGGATCGACGGTCTGGGTAGAAGGATATGGCTGTGCCATTGCAGGTGATATCGGTTCAGCCATTCAGGGAAATAAAATTGATTTATTTTATCCGTTGAAAAGTCAGGCGAGCAGTTACGGCATCAAAACGGTCAGAGTAAAGGTTTACAAAAAGTGACATACTCCCACCACCTACGCTAACGCGAAGAGGTGGTAGACTTCTTTCGGAGGTAAGTTGTTAAAATAAAACCACTTAGCCATGACTATAAAGAGCTGGGGACATAACTATAATAAATAATAAATATCCGAACTATATTCAGCTATTTGAATGAGTTCGGATATTTTTACTCTGAAAAGATATAAAAACATAAAATTTGAGCCTATTACAATTGAGAGAAGGGTTGTCTAGCTGCAGCGCCCAGCCCCTCGAGCTGCTTCGGCCCCCCTGCGGCGGCGACAGCCTCCTCGGTGGCCCTCCAGCAGTTTTCGGGGCTAAGCGGAGCGCTTCCGCTTTTCTTATCAACATGCTTCGCTTTCCGCGGGCACGGCCTAAGGCTTCCTCAGGCAGTTCATTCTTCGTTGTCTGCGGGATTTTCGGCTCGCGCTGTTCCCGCAACGCACAGGACGTGGCCGGTTTTAGTCGACCAGGAGTCTCGCATGTTGACTGCGTAAATGGTTCTTTAGTCAATTGCTTGCCTTTTCCCACCGTCCATTTCTTTAAGTCCCGGCCTCTTTATTCATGTATGGAAAAGCTAAAAGAATATAATACTGCCGTTTTTCTTAAGGTATACTTTCGGTGTATCATATAAAGGGGTACAAAGCTTTATGCCGTCAACCCAACGGTGTAGTTTCGGCCATATTGCGGCGGGAACCGTTTCTTAAAATTTTTCAGACCGTTCACCAGAAGATATGGAGATGCTTGAAGTGTTTATGTCAACAGGGAGGAACCTTATTTGTATATTAAAGAAGTGATTGTTGTAGAAGGCAAAGATGATACAGTCAATATTAAACGTGCTGTCCAATGTGATACGATTGAAACAAATGGATCAGCCATTGATGAGCATATATTGGAGCAAATTCGGCATGCTCAGGAAAAAAGAGGGGTCATTGTATTTACCGACCCGGATTATCCAGGGCAGCGAATCCGCCATATTATTACTGAAGCTGTGCCGGGGTGTAAACATGCGTTTTTGCCCCGGGAACAGGCGAAAGGGAAAAATGGGTTGGGGGTAGAACACGCCAGCCCGGAGGATATCCGGAGAGCTCTGGAAAAGGTTTATGAAGTCATGGAAGAGCCAGCATCCGTATTTACGAGACAGGATCTGCTGGATTATGGACTAATTGGCGGGGAGAATGCAAAAAGAAGAAGGGAGAAGCTCGGCATAAAATTAAATATTGGATTTTCCAATGCCAAGCAGTTGGAAAAGCGGTTAAACATGTTTCGTATTTCAAAAAAAGACTTTCAGCTTGCGATGGATGAAATTATCCAGGAGGAAATTAATCATGAGTAAAGAAAAGGCCATAGCAACACCTAATAAGACAAAACAAATTCTGGAGAAGTATGATTTTTCATTTAAAAAAAGCCTCGGGCAAAATTTTTTAATTGATGTCAATATACTGGAAAATATCATTAAGCATGCTGGCATTGATCAGCGGTGCGGGGTAATTGAAATCGGCCCGGGAATTGGAGCGCTGACCGAGCAGCTGGCAAAGGCCGCTGACCGGGTGCTGGCATTTGAAATTGATCAGCGGCTCATTCCTGTACTGGAAGATACATTAAGTGAGTATTCCAATGTGACCATTCGTAATGAAGATATTTTAAAGGCAAATATTAAAGAAGTGATACCGGATTATTTTAAAAAGGATCAGCCCATTAAAGTCGTTGCAAACCTTCCGTATTACATTACAACACCGATTTTAATGAAACTCCTGATGGAACGACTGCCCATACAGGATTTAACGGTGATGATTCAAAAAGAGGTAGCTGATCGAATGTCCGCAAAGCCCGGGACGAAAGATTACGGCTCCCTTTCCGTTGCTGTCCAGTATTTTACGGAACCCCAGGTCGTCATGAATGTTCCGAAATCAGTGTTTATGCCTAAACCAAAAGTCGATTCAGCGGTACTTCATTTAAAAATGAGAAGCACTCCACCTGTACATGTTAAAGACGAAACGTTCTTTTTTGATCTGGTTCAGGCTTGTTTTGCTCAGAGAAGAAAAACGATTATGAACAACTTAGCGAGGCACTTTCAGCCTCAGATGAACAAGGACACCATTCGAGAAACTTTGCTAAAAGCGGGTATTGAGCCCGGGCGAAGGGGCGAAACCTTAACCATTAAGGAATATGCAGGCCTTTCGAACCTTTTTTATGACCAAATAAAGGCCAGATAGGAACATCTTTTTCCTCCATGCAATAGGCTATTATAGGAGTCAGTCATGGAGGAGGAAGAAGGATGCAGTGGAAAAAGGGAGATGTGGTTACAAGAACTTCCTACAATCATGATTTATTATTTCGGATTCAATCCATCCAGAACGGCCTGGTTCAATTATACGGAGAAGACTACAGGCTTGAAGCTGATGCACCTGCCGAAGACTTAAAAAAAGTCGATGACCGGGAATTATCCAGAAGAAAGAGAAATGAAAGGGAAAAAGAAGACTATTCCTTTCGATTATTTCGTCAGGACTATCAGCTGATGAGAAAGAAGCGGGAGCATGAGGTTACGTCAACTGCTGGTGATCAGGTTAAGTTCTTTCAAATTCCCCCAAAGGTTCTCCACGTTGATGGTGATTCCCTTTACCTAAAAAAATGTATTCAATTGTACCGCCGTCTGGGGCTGCAGGTACATGGCCTTCACATTGGAGAAAAAGAAATGCCCTTAAAAATAAAGGAATTGCTGGAAAAGATTCAGCCAGATATTCTTGTTGTAACCGGACATGACTCCTATAAAAAAGATAAAGGAGATAAAAATGATATTCGGGCATACCGAAATTCCAGGTTTTTTTTAGAGACTGTCAGGGAAGCGAGAAAGCTTATTCCAAATTTAGATCAATTAGTGATCTTTGCAGGAGCCTGTCAGTCCCATTTTGAGTCCTTAATCCGGGCCGGGGCCAATTATGCCAGTTCTCCGTTACGGGTAAATATTCATGCCCTTGATCCGGTTTATATCGTTGCAAAAATCGGCTATACCTCTTTTATGGAAAAGGTCGCTGTCTGGGATGTGCTGAAAAATACCATTACTGGAGAAAAAGGTCTTGGAGGAGTCGAAACAAAGGGGATGTTTCGAACTGGCATGCCTTATCCGGATAAAGATGAAAAGCCCCCGTCTGAAGGTGATGATGAATTTTATGAGCAAGGGTAAGTTTGTTAAGGGTGGTATAACTTCACTTCGAATAACACTCTCTCCTTAAAGTCACCAGATGGACAGTTTTCCGAGGATTTTAGATAAGATTTTCCTTTTCTTTGTAAAAGTATGCATTTTTTTTGTGTAATTTAGAAAAAATAAAAAAAGAATAACTTTTGCAGTCGTCATTGACATACAGAATGTTTGACTGTTATAATATTAAGTTTTGCTTGACTGTGCGGGTTTGTTTGTGATACTATGTTATTAGTGAGGTGGAGTGAAGTGCCTAAGACGTTAGCGGAAATCAAACAGGCTTTGGATGGTCAGATTGGGAAGCGGTTGACACTGAAAGCCAATGGTGGACGGCGTAAAACCATTAAGCGTACCGGAATACTTGCCGAAACCTATCCGGCTGTTTTTATTGTAGAGCTTGATCAGGAAGAAAATTCTTTTGAGAGAGTGTCTTACAGTTACGCTGATGTGTTAACCGAAACCGTTGAATTAACTTTTACTGATGATATGGGCAAGATGGCTTAAGGGAGCAGTAAACGTATGTTTACTGCTTTTTTACGTTTAAGGGCTTAAGTGTGGCTTCTGCACAAAATAACCATTCAGCAGTTCGGAATCTGAAACGAGAATATTTTCTGAAACTGGCACGAATTGATCGCCCTGTTTACATATAACTTAGTGAAAACACATGGAATGACATAAACTAAGGATGTCGTAAAACCTCAATTTGAAAGGAGCTGTTGTCCTGTGGGCAGACGTAGGGGCGGCGTTATGTCAGATGAGCTGAAAGAGGAAATCGCGAAAGAGTTAGGTTTTTACGACACGGTTCAAAAAGAGGGCTGGGGCGGAATTAAAGCCAGAGATGCAGGGAACATGGTGAAAAGAGCCATTCAAATTGCTGAAGAGCAGTTAAAGAACCAGGGAAGACAATAACCTGTCATAGTAGGGGCAGATCCGGAAACGGGTCTGCCTTTCATTTCATTTTCTGGACATCATACGTTTTTTTTATAGAATATGTTACAATCTTCTAGGATAAAAAAGAAAAAGGGTGACAAACCATGCTGTATGAAAAAGCGCCAGCCAAAATCAATTTAGCACTTGATGTATTACATAAACGGGATGATGGCTATCACGAAGTCAACATGATTATGACAACCATTGACTTAGCAGACAGAATCGAGCTTGAACCTATTGACACCAATGAGATAATCATTTCTTCGGACAATCGTTTCGTCCCTGATGATCAGCGAAACCTGGCCTATAAAGCAGCATTAAAAATTAAAGAGAAATTTGGGATTAAACAAGGGGTCCGCATATCAATCGATAAACAAATTCCTGTAGCTGCCGGTCTGGCAGGAGGAAGCAGTGACGCTGCTGCCGTATTACGGGGATTGAATAAATTGTGGGATTTGCAGTTAAATCATGAGCAACTGGCTGAAATGGGAGCAGAAATTGGTTCAGATGTGCCCTTCTGTGTTTATGGAAGCACGGCCTGTGCCAGGGGCAGGGGGGAAAAAATTCAGGAGTTGCCCCCTCCGCCTCCATGCTGGGTCGTTCTGGCGAAACCGGCTATCGGTGTTTCCACAAAGGTGGTTTATGAAAATCTGTCCTTTGAAAACTTGAATCATCCTGATATTGAAGGTATGAAAAAAGCTATTGAACAGCGTGATTACAAGCAGATGACCGGCAAGATGGGGAATGTTTTGGAGACGGTTACGTTTGAATTGCACCCAGAGGTTCAGCATATCAAAGAACATATGCGCAAGGCGGGGGCAGATAACGTATTGATGAGCGGAAGCGGTCCTACCGTATTCGGTTTAACACAAAAGGATTCAAAAGCTGAACGGATTTACAACAGTCTAAAAGGTTTTTGTGATGAAGTATATATAGTCAGAATGTTAGGACAGCGTTTACCAGTTGAATAAATCCGTATATTAGTGTAATATTTTTGTTGTATTATTCGGATTTGGGGTGGACGTTGTGAAACGAAGTGAACGGCTTGTTGCTATAACGAATTATTTACTGGAGCATCCGCGCCAGTTAATATCATTGCCATTTTTCGCGGAACAGTTTGGGGCTGCAAAATCATCCATCAGTGAAGATTTAGATATTGCGGATCAAATGTTTCAAAAACAGGGAATCGGCAAACTGGTATCGGTTGCGGGAGCAGCTGGCGGAGTTAAATATATTCCAATGTTATCAAAAGAAAATGCAGAATTATTTATTGATCAGCTCTGTGAACGTCTGGAGGACCCGGATCGTCTTTTGCCGGGTGGTTATTTGTACATGAGCGACCTGCTCGGAGATCCTGAAACAGTCCGCAATATCGGGAAAATTTTTGCATCGGCATTTGCGGACCGGGACATTGATTATGTGGTTACGGTTGCGACAAAGGGTATCCCATTAGCTTATGCGACCGCGAATGTATTAAATGTTCCTGTCATTATTGTGCGAAGGGACCCTAAAGTAACCGAGGGGTCCACCGTCAGCATTAATTATGTATCAGGGTCATCCCGGAAAATTCAAACGATGGTATTGGCGAAACGCAGTTTACCAGAAGGATCGAACGTTTGTATAATCGATGATTTTATGAAGGCGGGCGGGACAGTGAATGGCATGAAAAGCCTGCTGTCTGAATTCCAGGCCAATGTCAATGGCATAGGGGTTCTGGCGGAAGCGGAGGATGAAGAGGAAGAAAGAGTTGTGAATGATTATATCTCACTGATTCAAATTCAAGACGTGGATATTAAGTCGAGAAAAATTGAAGTCGTTAAGGGAAATTATTTTAATTAGTGAAAGGTACCTTAAACTTCATGTATAAAAGATACCTCAGTCAAGAAAGTGTCCGACACTCCTGGAAGCGAGGGAGGGCATTTTCTTGACTTTTTTCTTTTTAGCGTAAAAGCCGGATGAATGCACCTCTTCTGTCTGAAAGAAGGGAGCCATTGAAGAGTTGTGGGTACTCCATTTTTAGGTGATTGATAAAAGAAAGCCAGGCAAAATTTTTTAAAAATTTAGAAGGAATTTTTTATATATATGTGGAAATAAAGTTAATAAGTTCTAAGGGAAAAGGTGGTGAAACAGGAATGGAAGTGACTGACGTAAGGTTGCGCCGTGTGAACACTGATGGTAGAATGCGCGCTATTGCATCAATTACCTTAGATCAGGAATTTGTTGTTCACGACATTCGTGTTATCGATGGAAACAACGGCTTATTTGTAGCTATGCCAAGTAAACGTACGCCAGACGGAGAGTTCCGGGATATTGCTCACCCAATAAACTCTAATACTCGGGCGAAAATCCAGGACGCTGTTCTGGAAGAATATCACCGTGCTGGTGAGGAAGAAGAAAATTATGAAGAAGCCGGCGCTTCCTAAACTGGATATTTAACAGCACAGAAGTCTAATCACCAAAGATTAGGCTTCTTTTTATGCCTGAAAATATAATTGGAAAAATGATTCAAGTATTTATATAGTTTCTTCTTTTGGATCCACCCCCTGAATGTCGATATCTGAACTCTTATGATTTTCATATTCGAATCATTCTTTAGATCGCCTCTAATCACTTCTGTCTATTTCCTTTTTTGGCGTCTTTCATCCCATTATAAAAGTGTACTAAGTAAGGGAGGGATAGCCTCCTCGGTGTCCTCCAGCAGTCTTCGGAGCTAAACGGGGCACTTACGCTTTTCTTTATTTGTCCAGCTCCAGTGCCCAACTCCTCGAGCTGCTTCGGCCCCCCTGCGGCGGCGACAGCCTCCTCGGTGGTCCTCCAGCAGTCTTCGGAGCTAAACAGGGCACTTGCGCTTTTCTTTGTTTGTCCAGCTCCAGTGCCCAGCTCCTCGAGCTGCTTCGGCCCCCCTGCGGCGGCGACAGCCTCCTCGGTGGTCCTCCAGCAGTTTTCGGAGCTAAACGGGGCACTTACGCTTTTCTTTATTTTTGAAATAATTTTTGAAATATTCGGTTTCTATAGGTTCTTTATTGAAATCAAAGGGGATTTAAGATATATTCGTAATGGACATTAAGGATGGAGGGTATCGAATGACCAGGCGTTTTGCGATTGTTTTAGCTGCAGGGCAAGGGACGAGAATGAAGTCTTCTCTGTATAAAGTGCTGCATCCTGTCTGCGGCAAGCCTATGGTACAGCATGTGGTAGATCAGCTGAAACCCCTTCAGCTGGATGCCGTTGTGACAGTAGTAGGTTTTGGAGCAGATCGAGTGAAAGAACAATTAGGAGATTCCACCAGTTATGTAATACAGGAAGAACAGCTTGGAACAGGTCATGCAGTGATGCAGGCAGCCCAGGAACTAGAAAACAAAGAAGGTACGACTGTTGTTGTTTGTGGAGATACACCGCTTCTTACTTCAGAAACCATGGAAGCGCTTTTACAGCATCATGAACAGACACAGGCCAAAGTGACCATATTAACTGCGGAAAACTCCAGCCCTGATGGTTACGGAAGAATTGTACGCAATACACAAAATGTAGTGGAAAAAATTGTTGAGCACAAAGACGCTACCGAAGAAGAGCGGAAAATAACAGAAATCAATACAGGAACTTATTGTTTTGATAACCAGGCATTGTTTCAGGTTCTAAAGCATGTATCAAATGATAACGCTCAAGGGGAATACTATTTACCGGATGTCATCGAAATTTTAAAAGGCCAGGGTGAAAAAATTGCTGCCTATCGAACCAATGACTTTGAAGAAACCATTGGCGTAAATGATCGGGTAGCCCTATCACGCGCTGAACAAATCATGAGAAAACGAATCAATGAACGTCATATGAAAAACGGAGTTACCCTTATTGATCCTGAACATACGTATATTGGTGCTGATGTAGAAATTGAACAGGATGTGACCATTTATCCTGGCAGTATGATTGAAGGAGATACAACCATAAAGACCGGAGCGGTCATTGGCCCAAACAGTGAAATCAAAAACTGTGAGATTGGCGAACAGACAGTGATCAAGCAAAGCGTAGCCCATGACAGCAAAATTGGCGCAAGAGTCAATATTGGTCCTTTTGCTCATATTCGTCCTCTTTCAGATATTCACGATGATGTAAAAATTGGAAACTTTGTAGAAGTGAAGAAATCGATCGTTGAAGAAGGAAGTAAAGCGTCCCATCTCAGCTACATCGGAGATGCGGAAATAGGAAAAGGAGTTAACATTGGCTGTGGAACCATCACAGTTAATTACGACGGAGAACGCAAATATAAAACCATTATAGAAGATGATGCTTTTATCGGCTGTAATTCGAACCTGGTTGCTCCTGTTACTGTTAAGCGAGGTTCTTATGTTGCTGCCGGGTCTACCATCACAAAAGATGTTCCAGAGAAAGCTCTATCGATTGCGCGTTCCCGCCAGGTAAATAAAGAAGGTTATGCAGACAAACTAAAAAAGATGAAAAAAGATTAATGGAGGTTTTTCTAACCATGTCTAATCATTATCAAGACCCGTCGTTAAAAGTGTTTAGTTTAAACTCAAACCCGGAGCTGGCGAAGGAAATTGCGAGCAATATTGGCGTGGAATTAGGCAAATGTACTGTATCGAGGTTCAGTGATGGAGAAATTCAGATCAATATTGAAGAGAGTATTCGGGGCTGTGATGTGTATGTGGTTCAGTCGACGAGCCAGCCTGTTAATGAACACATGATGGAACTGTTAATCATGATTGATGCTCTGAAACGGGCTTCTGCCAAAACGATTAACATTGTGATGCCTTATTACGGATATGCTCGTCAGGACCGTAAAGCAAGAGCCCGTGAGCCGATTACAGCTAAACTGGTTGCAAACTTATTGCAGACAGCGGGAGCAACACGGGTGATTATGTTGGATTTGCATGCTCCACAAATTCAAGGATTTTATGATATTCCAATCGATCATCTTGTGGGTGTGCCAATTCTGTCCGAGTACTTTGAGAAGAAAAACTTTGATGATGTCGTAGTGGTGTCACCGGACCACGGCGGGGTTACACGGGCAAGAAAAATGGCTGATCGCTTAAAAGCACCGATTGCCATTATCGACAAACGCCGTCCGCGTCCAAATGTGGCTGAAGTGATGAATATTGTTGGAAATATTGAGGGCAAAACAGCGATTATTATTGACGATATTATTGACACAGCCGGCACGATCACCCTTGCTGCCAATGCATTGATTGAAAATGGTGCTAAAGAAGTGTATGCATGCTGTACACACCCTGTACTTTCAGGTCCAGCCATTGAGCGCATTGAAAATTCAAAGATCACGGAGTTAGTTGTCACTAATACGATTCCGCTTCCTGAGGAAAAGCAGATTGATAAAATCACTCAGCTATCTGTCGGTGAGCTGATCAGCGAAGCCATCATGCGGGTGCATGAACGTAAATCCATCAGCGTATTGTTTGATTAATCTAAAAAAATTCAGAAAACATGTTTAATCACTCTCCATTCAGGGAATGTATTCATAGTAGATGTTTTATTACTCGGATGGAGGGTGATTTTTTAATGCCAGCAAAAATTAAGGCAAAAAAACGAGAAGATTTGACCCGCTCGAATACGAAAGAATTGCGCGAACAAGGTCAGGTACCGGCAGTTGTATATGGAAAGAAAAAGGAACCGGCAACCGTATCTGTAGACAGCATGGAGTTAATTAAAACGGTTCGCCAGGAAGGGAAAAATGCAGTTTTTTTACTGGAAATTGATGGTGGAAATACGATGCAGGTCATGCTTCATGATTACCAGGCGGATCCAATAAAAGATGAACTTATTCATGCAGACTTTTATTTAGTGGACATGTCAGCAACCGTAGATGTGGAAGTTGCTATTCACCTTGATGGAGAAGCAACAGGGGCAAAGAACGGAGGAGTACTGCAGCAGACACTGCGTGAATTAAACGTTCGGGCCAAACCGGATGATATACCGGAAGAAATTCGGATTGATGTATCAAAACTGGAAATTGGCGATAGTGTTACCGTCGGCGATTTAAAACAGGAAAGCGGTTATGAAATTCTGGATGATGATGATCGCACGATCGTAACTGTTCTGCCACCGCAAAATCAGGAAAAAGCGGATGATGAGGGGGAAGATCCTCAAGAACCTGAAGCGATACATGGCGGAGAGGAATAAAATAAAAGCTGGATTTGTCAAGGGGCTGTCTACTGGTTGTTAACCAGAAGACGCCCTTATTTTTTGCCAAAATTTCAAGTTCATTTTTGCGATTCGTTGAGCAAAGCATTTAATAAGGTTAAATGAGAGCACGAGCACGGTTTGGATCGTTATGATAAATTAATTACGACAGTAGAGTTCGAAATTTTTTGCCTGGCCGTTTTTTCTGGTAAAATGGTTGACGTGTAATAAGGTATATAAAAAGGAGTCTGGCATAAAAATGAAATGTATCGTAGGTCTTGGGAACCCAGGGTTAAAATATGAAAAGACAAGGCATAACATTGGTTTCATGGTAATTGATGAACTTTTGAAGCGGCACCAATGGAAGTTGGATAAAGATAAATTCAGAGCCCTTTATACAATCGAGACATATAATGGGGAAAAGATGATGCTTGTGAAACCTCAGACATATATGAATTTGTCGGGTGAAGCCGTACGGCCTTTGCTTGAATATTATGATGCTGATATAGATGATTTATTAGTTATATACGATGATCTGGACTTGCCTCCCGGAAAAATAAGGCTCCGTCAGAAAGGCGGGCATGGAGGACATAATGGAATACGTAACATCATTGATCAGTTGGATACCAAATCATTTAAACGGATTCGAATTGGGGTGGGCAAGCCTGAACAGCCGCTATCGGTAGTTGACTATGTATTAGGTGAATTTTCAGCTAAAGAACAGCCGCTTATAGAAGAAAGTATTGTAAAAGCGGCTGATGCCTGTGAAGAATGGACGACGAAATCTTTTCCGGAAGTGATGAATATTTTTAATTAGCATGTGGAATAACCTGTTCCTTCTCGGGGCAAACTAGAATATGATTTTATGTCCTGGGGAGGGTCCATAATGGCTATTATTTACCGCTGTCATCACTGTCACCGATTGGTTGGCAGACTGGAACAGCCATATTTAGAAGAAGAGCAGCTGGGACTGGATCAGCTGACTTTTGAAGAACGAAGAGAATTAATCAAACATACAGATAATGGAGATATCGAAATTAAGACCATTTGTGAGTTTTGTCAGGATGCACTAGACAGAAACCCTTTTTATCATGAATTAGATACATTTATTCAATAAGGGAATCCCATACAAGTACCGGCGATGTCCGATCGTAATCAGCAATGACGGATAGAAACGTGAAGTTGGTGATTCGATTCACTCTGAATAATCCTCAGATTCCGGGCATCGTATTTTTGTATTGGGAGAGGAACTTAAGGGGGAGAAGAGGTTGCAAGGGTTAAAGAATTATCTCAAAAAACAGGATGATATTCATTCGATTATTTCCGGTCTTTCAACAGGAATGCAGGAGCAGCTTGTTTCAGGCTTAACAGGGACGGCACGCAGCTTGTTTATATCCCTTTTGGATGAAACTATGGATCGCCCAATGCTGGTTGTTACCCATCATTTAACCCAGGCGCAGAGGCTCTATGAAGATTTGCTGGAATTAAGCGGCGACGATCAGGTTTACCTGTATCCGGTTAATGAGCTGATGGCTTCCGAGATAGCCATCGCAAGTCCAGAGTTAAAAAGCCAGCGCCTGGATTCCCTCAATCAATGGGTCAAGCATAAAAAAGGCATCTTAATTGCTCCTGTGGCAGCACTAAAACGGATACTTCCCCCTGTTTCTCACTGGGAAAAAAATCAAATACATATCAGTCTTGGATCGACCATTGATATTGATAAAACGCTGAAAACCCTTATTGATATGGGGTACAGACGGGAAGAAATGGTCATGACACCAGGAGAATTCAGTGTCCGCGGGGGAATTATTGATATTTATTCTTTAACAGAAGAAAGTCCTGTGCGAATTGAATTGTTTGATGATGAGGTAGATTCCATCCGACGCTTTGATCCGGAAAGCCAGCGTTCACTGGATAAGATTGAGCAATTTACTGTGGGACCTGCTGAAGAATTAATGGTTTCTGATGAGGATTACTCCAGGGCCATACAGAGGCTGGAAGAGGCTTTACAAACGACCCTGCAAAAAATGAAAAAAGGGACAGAAAAAGAACAGCTGGTTGAAAACATTGAACATGATATGGAACGCCTAAGGAACCGGGAACGTTTCCAGGAAATGCACAAGTATGTTTCCCTGTTTTATGATCAGCCTGCTAGTTTAATAGACTTTCTACCGGACAATGGGGTAATCATTTTAGATGAAATGAGCCGTATTCAGGAAACGGCCGCCCAGCTGGACCGGGAGGAGGCTGAGTGGATTCAGAGTCTCCTGGAAGGACATCAAATGGTCAGGGGCATCAGCACGTCATTAGACTGGCAGGACGTATTAACTAAAATGAAACATCAGAAGTTGTATTTATCTGTGTTCCTCCGTCATATTCCGAATACCCAGCCTGAAAATATCGTCAATCTTTCCTGCCGTGCTATGCAGCAGTTCCATGGTCAGATGAACCTGCTCAAAAATGAAATGAAACGCTGGGAAAAAGGAAACTTTTCTGTATTTATTGTTGCCCCGAACAAACAAAGAATGGAAAAGGTTCAGTCTGTTCTGGATGATTATGGAATGGAAGCGGCAACCGGCAATCAGGAATTGGAGCCGCCTTTTTCACTGCCGGTGATCATCGAAGGGAATATTCATGGCGGGTTTGAAATGCCTCTATATAAAATAGCTGTACTAACAGAACAGGAGCTATTTAAAAAGAAAACCACCCGCCCGAAGCGGAAACAGAAGATTTCCAATGCTGAGCGGATCAAAAACTATCAGGAATTAAAAGTCGGCGATTATGTGGTGCACTCAAGCCATGGAATCGGAAAATATCTGGGAATTGAGACCCTTGAAATAAATGGAAACCATAAGGATTACATGCTCATCAAATACTCGGGTAATGATAAGCTTTACGTTCCAATAGATCAGATCGATCTTGTTCAAAAATATGTAGGTTCTGAAGGAAAAGAGCCGAAATTATATAAACTGGGCGGCAGTGAGTGGAAAAAGGTTAAAAAGCGGGTACAGTCTTCTGTAGAGGATATTGCTGATGATTTAATTAAGCTTTATGCCGAGCGGGAGGCATCAAAAGGTTTTGCTTTCGCAAAGGATTCAGATCTCCAGCAGGAATTTGAAGCGGCCTTTGCCTATCAGGAAACGGAGGATCAGCTCCGCTGTATCGAAGAAGTGAAAAAAGATATGGAAAAACCGCGCCCGATGGATCGATTGTTATGCGGGGATGTAGGGTATGGAAAAACCGAAGTGGCAATCAGGGCAGCTTTTAAGGCTGTACTGGATGAAAAACAGGTAGCTGTGCTGGTGCCTACGACGATCTTAGCTCAACAGCACTTTGAAACGTTTCAGGATCGGTTTCAGGACTTTGGGGTAAAAATTGGGTTATTGAGCCGTTTCCGATCCCGAAAACAGCAGAAGGAAACCATTGATCAGATGAAAAAAGGGTTAGTTGATATCGTGATTGGGACCCACCGGCTATTATCAGGCGATGTGGCGTTTAAAGATTTAGGTCTTTTGATTGTGGATGAAGAACAGCGCTTTGGTGTAAAACATAAAGAAAAAATTAAACAGATGAAAACCAATGTTGATGTCCTGACCTTGACAGCCACCCCAATTCCAAGAACACTGCACATGTCGATGCTCGGTGTCAGGGATCTCTCTGTAATCGAAACACCACCGGAAAACCGGTTCCCGATTCAAACCTATGTGATTGAGTATAACCCTGTGTTTATCCGGGAAGCCATTGAACGGGAACTGTCCCGGGGCGGACAAGTATTTTTTCTTTACAATCGGGTTGAGAATATTGAACGGATGGCCGAAGAGATTGCCTCCCTTGTGGAGGATGCCAGAGTGACGTATGCCCATGGCCAGATGAATGAAACTGAATTAGAAAATGTCATGTTTAATTTTCTGGAAGGACAGTATGATGTGCTGGTCAGTACGACGATTATTGAGACAGGTGTAGATATTCCGAACGTCAACACACTGATTGTTTATGATGCTGATAAAATGGGCTTGAGCCAGCTTTATCAGCTGCGGGGGCGGGTTGGCCGCTCCAACCGGGTGGCTTACGCTTATTTTACCTATCAGAAGGATAAAGTATTGTCAGAAGTGGCAGAGAAGAGACTGCAGGCTATCAAAGAGTTTACCGAACTGGGGTCAGGCTTCAAAATTGCCATGCGTGATTTATCCATCAGGGGAGCCGGAAACCTCCTTGGAGCCGAACAGCATGGATTTATTGACTCAGTTGGATTCGATATGTACTCCCAGATGCTGAAAGATGCCATTGATGCAAGAAAAGAAGGAAAAACTTATGAAGAATCCAAACCGTTTGAGCCGGAGCTAACCCTTGATCTCGATGCATATATTCCATCCTCTTATATTGAGGATGAACGGCAGAAAATCGATATGTATAAACAGTTTCAGGCCATACGAACGATGGAAGACATCTATGAACTGCAGGAAGAATTGATTGACCGTTTCGGCGACTATCCGAGTGAAGTAGGGCAACTGTTTCAAGTTTCACGGATAAAAATGTTTGCCAGAAGAGAAGGGATCGAATCCATCACCGAACAAAAAATGAAAATAGAATGTCTCATGACGGAAGAAGAAAGCCAGACAGTGGACGGGGCAAAATTATTTGAACTGTCAAATGAATACCACCGTATGATCCAACTTGGGACAGAAGATATGAAGCTGAAAATCGTCTTTAAGCTGGACCGCAGCCAATATCCAAAAAGGTATGACCTGCTGGAGGAATTTTTATCCCGCCTGCAGGAAGTAAAAGGAACAAAAGAAATAAAATAACGGTCTTAAAGCAAGGAACCTTTTCGAACATTGTAGAAAAGGTTCTTTTTGAATGATTGAAAAAAGAGGAACATAAGCAGAGAATGGGAAAGCCGCTGATTTTTTGCTGGTGATGTGAAAATGTCAGATGGATGTATATCTGGAAAAACGGAGTGAACACTATCTGGTAACACCCGGGGAACTGACAATCATCTAAAAAAGACTGCTGGTGTGTATATCATCACCATTCCTGGGTGTGAGAAGTGACAGGCAGCAATACCTTTGATGACAGCCCTTTCTTTCGCATGAAAATTATTGTTAAGGTGTATAGTTTTTTCGTTATGTCAGATACTATTTGTACAAACTGGTGATTAAAGAAATAGGTACGTGAATCACCATCAGAAAGAACATCAAAGAAAGCGAGGAATTCAAAAACATGAAGGCAACAGGAATTGTTCGTCGGATCGATGACCTGGGAAGAGTAGTTGTTCCAAAGGAAATACGAAGAACATTGCGGATTAGAGAAGGAGATCCACTGGAAATCTTCGTGGATCGTGAAGGCGAAGTCATTTTAAAAAAATATTCTCCTATTAATGAGCTTGGTGATTTTGCCCAGGAATATGCCGAGGCACTATTTGATTCTATAGGACAGGTTGTTCTGGTTTCGGATCGTGATGAGTTTATAGCTGTTGCAGGCACTTCTAAAAAGGAATACTTAAATAAAAAAGTCGGTGCTATCATTGAACGGGTTATGGAAGATCGGACTATAAAAGTGGAAAAAAACGAAAGCTCAGTGGAAATAGTAGATGGAAACGAAGAAACGGTTGCATCTTATGTCATGTCACCTATTGTAGCAAATGGAGATCCTGTTGGCTGTGTCATTATGATTTCAAAGGATGCTGCTGTTGGAGATGTGGAACAGAAAGCAGCTGAAACAGCTTCTGGCTTCCTTGCAAGACAAATGGAATAGATCTGTCGATTTCAGGCTGCCTGTTCAGGCAGCCTGTTTTGCTCTCGGTATACATTCAGGGTTTATATAAGCTAAATTTAAGAGCCGGTGAACAGGCTTTTTTTATATGCATAAAAGTTTGTAATGAAAGAAGCCTGCTGCTCGAAAAGCATGCTGAGCAGTACAATGTCAACGAATCATCCCGGTAATTTGTACCTCGGATTGTGGTATAATGTTCCATAAGTTTGGGGAAGAAAGGCGACGCAAATGAAACAGCATAAAGGATTTTTACAGGGAGCCATGTGGTTGACCATCGCAGGCTTATTCAGCAAAGTGTTAAGCGCAGGATACCGAATACCTTTACAAAATATTGCCGGAGATAAGGGGTTATATGTTTATCAGCAGATTTACCCTTTTCTTTCGTTAGCGTGGCTATTATCCATATACGGTTTTCCGGCTGCGATCTCAAGTTTGAATATAAATCAACATGGCAAAAACCGATCCACAGGGGTGTATTCCGCAGCATTTTTTTACTTGCTGATGTTTGGGACAGGCATGTTTATCATGCTGAATTCAGGAGCTGATTACCTGGCTGTATGGATGGGCGATCCGGACTTAGCCCGGCCAATCGAATTATCTTCCTATGTTTACCTGGTGCTTCCCCTTACCTCTTTATTTAGAGGTATTCAGCAGGCATCAGGAAACATGAATACAACAGCCTTTTCACAAATGACAGAACAACTGATTAGGGTAAGCGGGATTTTGCTCGTTGCCATTATGTTCTGGCATCAAGGGCGCAGTCTGTATGAAATGGGGGCAGGTGCTGCTTTTGCATCGGTTATTGGCGGACTGGCTGCATCGGTTTTTTTATTATGGAACAGCCAATTTGTCTTTTCTTCAAGCCATTTGAGCAAGTGGGCTATATCCCGCTGGAGTTCAGTTCGTTTCGTATGGAAAACCTTAATGATTACTGGCCTGGTATTCAGTTTGAACTATATGCTCCTTCTTCTGCTGCAGGTGGTTGATGTATTTACGATGATTCCCGCCCTGCAGGAATATGGTTTAACGATGGATCAGGCCAGGGCGGCTAAAGGTGTTTTTGATCGGGGACAGCCACTGGTTCAATTCGGAATCATCTTCGGTTCATCCCTTTCACTTGCGATGATTCCAGCTCTTCAAGGAAGTAGAGAAGAGATATTCTCCCATGATATAAAAAGTGCGCTAAAATTAACATTTTTATTCTCTCTTCCAGCTGCCGCCGGTTTAATGGCCATTTTTCCCGCTGTGAATATACTCTTGTATAAAAACGATCAGGGTACCCTGACATTACAGGTTTTTTCAGCACTGATCTTTTTTGTGTCCATTATGATGAGTGTATCGGTTATCTTACAAAAATTTGATTTTGTTAAACGGCAGATTTTCTTTTTTGGCGGGACCATGGTTGTAAAATGGCTGTTAAATATCTGGTTGATTCCAGTATACGGGATTACAGGGGCTGCATTGGCTTCCGTAATGAGCCTGGCTGTTCTTGTACTCATTTTTCTGTATGTTCTTAAAAAATATGTTTCGTTATCCTTATTGGACATCGTCCCCTGGGCAAAAAGTCTCTTTGCCTTATTGCTGATGCTCATAACCGTAAAGATGTTTAACTATGGAGCAATCCAATGGCTTCAGCCGGACAGCCGCCTGGATTATTTATGGATCGTTGTTTTTTCTTGTATGATTGGGGCGATCCTATATTTAGGTACATTGCTCAAATTGAATGTTTTTACAGAACGGGAATTAAGGGAATTACCATACCGGGAGAAGTTGGTTAAACGATTAGGGGTGAAATCAGAATGAGAACCAGAGTTACAGTTGTAGGATTGGGCGCTGGGGATTTGGAGCAGCTCCCCATCGGGATTTATCAGCAGTTCAAAAAAACCGGGCAAAAAATTTTTGTTCGGACAGAGGATCATCCAGTTATTGAAAGTTTGAGAGCCGAACATGTGACATTCGAGTCCTTCGATTCCCTTTATGAACAGTATGAAACGTTTGAGGATGTGTATCAGGCTATTGTGGATCGGCTCGAGAAAGAGGCAGAAAGTCATGATGTTCTGTATGCGGTTCCCGGTCATCCAATGCTGGCGGAGCGGACGGTTCAAATGTTATTAGAACGGGAAAAGCAACATTATGGCTTTGAAGTGGATATTAAGGGAGGAAAAAGCTATCTGGATGATCTTTTCTCAGCCTTAAAAATTGATCCGATTGAAGGATTTCAATTTGTGGATGCGACCCGGTTTAAACGGGGAGATCTGCAATACCGCAACCACCTGATCTTTTGCCAGGTATACGATGAAATGATTGCGTCAGAAGTAAAATTAGCACTAATGGAAGATTTACCCCATGACTATCCGGTCTGCATCGTTCATGCTGCTGGGAGTCGGGATGAATGGGTAAAACAAGTTCCCCTTTTTCAACTGGACCGGGATATGCCAGTGAGCAATCTCATATCGGTTTATGTACCACCTGCAGAAAACCAGCTTTTAAATCACCAGTTTCAGCGTTTGCGGGAGGTCATTGCAGAGCTGAGGGGGCCAAACGGATGCCCGTGGGATCAAAAGCAAACCCATGAATCTCTAAAACCCTATCTAATAGAAGAAGCTTATGAAGTATTGGAAGCGATTGATGATGAGGATGACGATAAGATTGCGGAAGAGCTTGGCGATGTACTGCTTCAAATTATGCTCCACAGTCAAATTGGTGAAGATGATGGATATTTTTCAGTTGATGATGTAATCCGTTATATTACGGAGAAGATGATTCGACGCCATCCTCATGTGTTTGGCGATGTTTCGGCTCAGACAGCAGAAGAGGTGGCAGACAATTGGGAAGAGATTAAAAAGCAAGAAAAAGGCGACAGCCAGGAATCCGTCTTAGCAGGAATTGCGAAATCGCTGCCGGCCACCCTGTATGCCTATGAGTTACAGGCTAAAGCGGCAAAAGTAGGGTTTGACTGGGATCATCCCCGGCCCATTCTGGAAAAAATCCGGGAAGAATTGAAGGAATTTCAAGAGGCCATTTCGAATAACAAACAACAAGAAGCTGAACTTGAGTATGGAGATGTCCTGTTTGCCGCCATCAATTTAGCTCGCTATTACAAAATCAACCCGGAAATTGCTTTGCAGCGAACAAACCGAAAATTCGAGGAACGGTTCCAGTATATTGAAGAACAAATTTCAAGAAGCGGACGGGATTGGGAAGACTTTTCCCTGAATGAACTCGATCAATTCTGGGAAAGAGCTAAACATCTAAAGAAAGAACATAGAGGAGAGAGTGAATAACGCTATGAGATTGGATAAATTTTTAAAGAATTCCCGACTGATTAAACGAAGGACACTGGCCAAAGAGGTTGCTGAGCAGGGGAGAATTCAGCTGAATGGAAATGTTGCAAAAGCTTCCTCGAAGGTGCAGGCAGGAGATGAATTAACCATTCGATTTGGCCAGAAATTATTGACAGTCAGAGTTGAAGACCTAAAAGAACATGTAAAAAAAGAAGAAGCCGCCAATATGTATTCGGTATTAAAAGAAGAAAAAATTCAGCAGTCTGCAGAAAATCAGGATTAAAACGTACTTTTTTCTTAGTTGGCAGTTCTAGCCTTGTCCCCTTCAGCATACATTTTTACTGAAAAGGAGGGGCAAGCTGATGAATGATGTGAATCAACATTTTGTATCGGACCGGAACAAAGACCATTCGATTAAAATGAGTAATCGGAGAGCTGTAGATATAACGGGTGTAAAAGAAGTAGACAGCTTTGATAATGAAGAATTTTTACTCCAAACGACTATGGGATATCTTGTGATTCGCGGGGAAAACCTCCATATGAAGAATCTGGATGTTGAAGAAGGGCTGGTATCCATTAAGGGGCGTATTTTTGAAGTTGCTTATTTAGACGATCATCACGGAGAGAAAACGAAAGGGTTTTTCAACAAACTGTTTAAATGAGCCTGAATATACAGTTTGTTACAATGGCGGCGATGATAGGCAGCGGCCTTTATATCGGGATGGCAGTTGACACGTTTTATCGGTTCCATAAACGCAAAAAAAGAAACGTTTTGATGTTATATGCCAATGAAATACTATTCTGGGTGCTGCAGGGCCTGATTATTTTTTACATTCTGTATCGTATAAATCAGGGGGAAATCAGATTTTATATCTGGCTGGCCCTTCTTTGCGGCTTTGCTGCATACCAGGCTCTATTCAAAAATATCTATTTGATGATATTAGAAAAATCCATTGCGATAGCCGTTGCTGTTATACGATTGATTCGCCGTCTGGTAAAGTGGATTATAATCGCCCCCATCCTGAGGATACTGAAGCTTCTTTTGAACATATTAACCTTCTTTTCTGGAGTGGTTGTATGGATATTGCTGCTTCCATGGAAAATCGTCAGGCAGCCTGTTAAAGCTTTCGTCAGGCTAATATGGCGCATGATTCCGGAAAATGTGAGAAAATACTTAGTCTCAAAAAGTCAAAAGTATAGTAAAATAAAAGGTATCATTAACCAGTGGTGGAAGAAGCTGATGAATATAAGGAGGTGATCGGTGATGGGATCAGACAATCGTCAGGTAGCACGTATTCAATCCAGGTATATGGAACAATATAACGAATACATAGAACAGAAAAAGAGAAAGCGAAAGTTCCTCTATCGCCGATTAACCTTGTTTGCCGTAGTAGTACTGTTTGTCTTTGGTTCTTTAGGCATATACCATTTGAACCAGCGCGAAGTATATCAGCAAAAACAAGAGGAATATCAGCAATTACAGGCCAAGCTTGAACAGTTAAAAAATGAAGAAAGTGACCTGAAGGAAGAAATCCAGCTGTTAAATGATACGGATTATTTGCTGCAAATTGCCCGTAAAGATTATTTTTTCTCTGAAAAAGGGGAAATTATATTTAAAATCCCTGAAGACAAACCATCTTATTGACACCTTTTTTCTTACTTATATATAATAAATAGTAATGAATACTTTTAAAATTTCTAAGGAGGAGCATTTTTTTTATGTCAGTTGAAGTAGGCAGCAAGTTACAGGGCAAAGTGACAGGCATTACGAACTTTGGAGCATTTGTTGAATTACCAGAAGGTTCAACAGGCCTCGTACACATCAGTGAGGTAGCCGACAAATACGTCAAAGATATTAACGAGCATCTAAAAGTAGGAGATCAGGTCGAAGTTAAAGTCATTAATGTTGAAAAAGATGGGAAAATCGGCCTGTCCATTAAAAAGGCGAAGGAAAATTTAGAAAAGAAACGCAGCAATAAGAGAAGAAATGAGTCTTTCGAAGCTAAAATGAACCGCTTTCTAAAAGAAAGCGAAGATCGATTAGCTTCATTGCGGAAGCACACAGAATCTAGACGTGGAGGTCGAGGCGCGAAGAGAGGATAACTTGCTGTCTATCGGGGATTTACTGTCAGAGAGCGATAGGATTTAGGTATAAATCTATAGATAAATAAAGGGAGAATCTGCAACGATAAGGGCAGGTTCTCTTTTTTGTTTTATCGGAAATGCTGAACCCAAATATTGGGGAGCTGTAAGATCTTGTGACCGTTCACCAAGTGGCTACGTCAGCATACGATTCCACCGGCAGGTAAAATAACACATGTAGACTCTGCCGGAAAAGGGAGGTAGAAGAGACCCCTGGAGAACAAACGTCAGAGGAGTTCGGGGAGGCTTACGAGCGGACGCGGAAGGCGTAGTGTTTTCCATCTGCTAGTAAACCTGCCATTTTAATAATCATAAACAGCCTTATTTAAGAACCTTGTTCATCTTTTGATGCCACAATCTTTCTTCTTAAACATGTTTGTCTTTAATCCCTACTCGTTCTATGAAAAAATGTTTTGCACTCATTTTCTCTCCCCTTACCTTTTATCTCGTCAAAACATCAGATTAACAAAGAGAGGAGAATGGTTGCATTTTTTTGTTATTTTTTTGGCCTGCCACAAACCATTGTTAGATTAGAAAAACGACTACATTTAGTATAGTGCCTAAAAATATAGAGTCTAAAAAAAATATCCGCACATGAATGTGCGGATAGGACAAGGATCTGGATGATGACCCGTACGGGATTCGAACCCGTGTTACCGCCGTGAAAGGGCGGTGTCTTAACCACTTGACCAACGGGCCATATTTTTTTGAAAAAATGGCGGTGGAGGGGATCGAACCCCCGACCTCACGGGTATGAACCGTACGCTCTCGCCAGCTGAGCTACACCGCCAGGATAAAGTTTATCTCAAGTCACAAGCAATATACTACAACAGGTCTATATGTGCTGTCAATAGGTTTTTTAATTCTTTTGTGAAATTCATTTTGTTCCCCGTCTAGCTGGATAAACCTGACAAAACTCCTTGGGAAAAGCTGCGGCTGCCTTAATTTCCAAACAAATGGTAATCCTTTTTTGACATATTCTTTATCCCTTGTCCTATTGTGGGGAAATTTAAGTGGCTTGCAAAGGAATCCAACATTTTTTCAAGGGGATTCTATGTGTTTTTCCACATTTCCGACATCTCTTCCTGCTGTAACCGAAAGGTGTGCTGTGGAATTGTTGAAAACACCTTCGTTTTTCAGAATGAAGTCGAACTTTTTTTCATGGTGCTCCTGTTGTTTTGACAAAAATTATGTAAGGTTTGTGATTCAATATAGAAACAAAGAAGGAGGATTGGTTATATGATCGGATCTATTTCAAAAAGCAATGCAAAGTCGTCTCAAAAATTCATGAGTGACGCCTGGACAAATTGGAAGCGTAAAGCAGGGGAAAAATCCAGGAAACTTTTGATTGAACGCGGCTGGCTGTTATTTTTTATTGGCTTTTTATTAGGACGAGTCATCATCCTATCATCTGTTTCGCCCTTTGCGGTTGCCTTCATTGCATCTGTCTGGATGCTCAGGAGAAAATTGACTTTAAAATTAACGGCAGCTGTACTGGCAGGAGCTCTTTCCGTTCACATCCATCAAGCGATTCTTCTTTCTTCAGCCATTATGCTATTTTTTACCTTTGCTGTACTGCTGAAAAAAGTGAAGCATCAGCAGCGATTGGTTCCTTTGCTGGTGTTTTTCTCTTACTTGATCTCCCGAATGGGAATGAACTATATTCAGGGACAATGGACTACTTATCAATGGATGTTTTCCATTGTGGAAGCCAGTTTAAGTGTTGTTCTCGTTTACATCTTTATGCAGAGCGTGCCTCTTTTATCACCAAAACGCTATAAACAAACTTTAAAAAATGAGGAAATTGTCTGCATGATGATTTTGCTTGCATCGGTATTAACCGGAACGATTGGCTGGGTCATTTATGATGCGTCGGTTGAACAGGTGCTATCGAGATACTTTGTTCTCTGGTTTGCTTTTGTTGCGGGAGCAGCTATTGGATCAACGGTCGGTGTGGTAACAGGCTTAATTCTAAGCCTTGCCAATGTTGCGAGTCTATATCAGATGAGTCTGTTGGCATTTTCCGGGCTGCTCGGAGGACTTTTGAAGGACGGTAAGAAAATTGGCGTCGGACTCGGTTTGTTTGTCGGGACATTACTGATTGGAATCTACTGGAATGAAGGCAGCGGGTTAACGGCTACATTAATGGAAACAGGCCTTGCTGTACTGCTCTTTTTCCTTACGCCGGAAAGCTGGATAAAAAGAGCGGCCCGTTATATTCCGGGGACCAGTGAACATTCAAAAGAACAGGAAAAGTACATGCAAAAGGTTCGGGACGTTACAGCTAGCCGGGTAGAGCAATTTTCAGATATGTTCCAGGCGCTCTCCAAAAGTTTTTCCAAAGTGGATGTCCAGGAACGGGAAAAGGACGATAAAAAAGAAATTGATTATTTCTTGAGCAATGTCACGGAAAAAACATGTCAATCCTGCTTTAAAAAAGAAAATTGCTGGGTTCGGAACTTTGATCAGACATACCAGTATATGCAGGAAATGATGGATGGATTGGAAGATGGGTCGCTGAGACAGCGGCAAAAATTGCTTCGGAATTTTGAAAACCATTGTATCAAGTCCAATAAAGTCATTGAGACGATGAAGCATGAATTTTCTTTTTATCTTGCCAATCAGCGTTTGAAAAAACAAGTGAAGGAAAGCAGAAGGTTTGTGGCCGATCAATTAAAAGGAGTATCAGATGTCATGGAGGAGTTTGCAAAGGAAATTATGAGAGAACGGAAAATCCAGGAAAAGAAGGAAGAAGAAATTGTGAATGCACTAAAGGACATGGGCTTTGAAATTGAAAAATTAGAGATATATAGTCTGGAAGCAGGAAATGTTGATATTGAAATGACCCTTTCTTTTTATGACTATCATGGGGAAGCTTCGAAGCTGATTGCACCGGTATTGTCGGAGATTTTAAATGAAACCATTGAAGTAAAACATGAAGAAGTTTCGCCTTTCCCTAACGGGTACGGTTACTTTGTGTTTAAATCGGCCAAAAAATATTCGATCACTACCGGCGTTGCCCATGCGGCCAAAGGAGGGGGACTTGTATCAGGAGACAGTCATCTGACGATGGAGCTGGGTACCGGGCGCTATGCCCTGGCCATCAGTGATGGAATGGGAAATGGGGAACGGGCCTATATCGAAAGCATGGATACCCTCAGCCTTCTTCAGCAGATTTTGCAATCAGGCATTGATGAAAAAGTAGCGATTAAATCCATTAATTCCATTTTATCACTGCGTACAACCGATGAAATTTTTTCAACCCTTGATCTGGCCGTGATTGATTTACATAACGCCGGGGCGAAATTTCTTAAGATCGGATCAACGCCAAGTTTTGTGAAGCGGGGGAACCAGGTATTGAAAATTGAAGCTAGCAATCTTCCAATTGGCATCATTCAGGAATTTGATGTGGATGTAGTCAGTGAACAGTTAAAGCCGGGAGATCTTTTAATTATGATGAGCGATGGTGTGTTTGAGGGCCCAAAACATGTGGAAAATACCGATGTATGGCTGAAAAGAAAAATACGGGAAATTGAGACCGATGATCCTCAGGCAGTATCCGATCTGATTCTGGAAGAGGTATTCCGTTCAAAAGATGGGGAAATTGATGATGATATGACGGTGCTGGTAGCAAAAATTGAAAACAATGTGCCCAGGTGGGCGGCTTTTCCTATATATAAAGAAGCTAAGTAGAACGTGCCTGCCTCCTTCTCTGCTGCAAGATTGGCTACATCCTGATGATTCTATGAAGATACAAGTATAAAATTTAACCGATTCGTCGAGGATGGTAATAGCAAAAGGAGGAGGGAAGAATAGTGAAAAAAGGCACGTTAAAGCAAATCTTGCTGATTACCGATGGATGTTCGAATCAGGGAGAAGATCCATCTGCTGTCAGTGCTCTAATTCGGCAGCAGGGAATTACCGTCAATGTAATCGGTGTTCTTGAAGATGACGGTTCTGAGGATCCAGAAGGGCTGCAAGAAGTAGAGGAAATTGCATCAGCTGGAGGAGGAGTAAGCAGAATTGTTTATGCAAAAGCTCTTTCCCAGACTGTGCAAATGGTTACGAGACAGGCGATGACTCAGACCTTGCAGGGAGTGGTCAATCAGGAGCTGCAGCAAATCCTGGGATCTGATCAATCCATGGATGATTTGCCGCCGGAAAAAAGAGGAGAAGTGATGGAAGTTGTTGAAGATCTGGGTGAAACGTGTGACCTTGAAGTGCTGGTTTTGGTGGATACCAGCGCCAGCATGACTAATAAATTGCCTACGGTCAAAGAAGCCCTTGAGGATTTGTCCTTAAGCTTGAACGCCAGAACCGGCAAAAACCGGTTTGCCATTTTTAGCTTTCCGGGAAATCGAAAAAATATAAGTGAAATTCTATCATGGACACCGGCTATAGAACATATTTCATCGGTATTTCCAAAGCTGACTAGTGGAGGGATTACCCCTACAGGCCCTGCTTTAAAAGAAGCTATGTTTCAGTTTGCCAGCGCGCCGGCATTAAAAGAACGGAGCAAGACGGATGAAATCATCTATGAAGAACCAGGTCATTAATATTAGGCCTGGAACCATCATACAGGGTAAATGGCATCATAACCAATACGAGATTGTTAAACAATTGGGTCATGGGGCGTGCGGCACTGTATATTTAGCCTTATTTCAGCATAAACACGTTGCTTTAAAAATCAGCAGACAGCAAGCGTCCATTACAACCGAAGTGAATGTGCTAAAGGCATTGAATCAGGTCCAGGGAGCCCGCCTTGGACCTTCTTTAATGGATGTGGATGATTTTGTGACAGCCAGAGGGGTATCTTTCTCTTTTTATGTAATGGAAAATTTGCAGGGGTATGAGCTCAATCGGTTTATCCGTCAAAAAGGACAGGAATGGCTGGGGATTTTGACACTGCAATTGCTGGATGATCTGGATGCGCTGCATCAGGCAGGATGGGTATTTGGGGATTTAAAGCCAGAAAATTTAATGGTGACCGCTCCTCCTCCGCGGCTCCGCTGGATTGATGTAGGCGGGACTACCCGTATAGGAAGAGCTATTAAAGAGTTTACAGAATTTTATGATCGTGGATACTGGGGACTAGGCAGTCGAAAGGCTGAACCTGGCTATGACCTTTTTGCCCTTGCTATGGTGCTGATTCAAGTTTCATATCCGAAGCGTTTTGACAGAGGGGCTGATCCGGCCAGGACACTAAAGACGAAATTACGGCACGCACCCATGCTCCAAAAATATGTTCCATGTATCGAACGGGCTTTGTTTGGCAAATATAGTTCAAGTAAGGAAATGAAACACGATTTACTGAACAGTATGACCACCAGATCCAGGAATGTGTCCAGTACCAGCCGGCGAAAGCATGTCCCTAAACAGCAAAAGAAAGGGATCCATCCCCGCGAAAAATATCGTATCCTGGAGCCGATAGGGATTGGGGTTGTTCTTCTCCTGTTTGGCATGGTGTTCATGATGCTCCAATCATTATAGATTTGTTCAAAAAAAGTTGCGATTTTCCTAGATGAACTCTTTGCAGTGATTTCATGGAAAGTGATAGGATATATATGATAAAGGAATAGTCTGGGATCGGAGTGTCTGGATTGATTCAGAAAAAGGTTCTTCCATTTGCTAAAAAACATAACCTGTTTACAAAAGGCAGCAAAGTATACATAGCCGTCTCAGGAGGACCTGATTCACTGGCACTACTGCATTTTTTTTCATCCATTCGTCACGAATACCAGCTTGATTTAACAGCAGTCTCAGTGGATCATCAGCTCAGACAGGATGAATCGCAACAGGATCTCAAATTTGTAAAACAAATATGCCAACTATGGAATATCGATTTTATTGGAACTTCTCTGAACGTGCCTGCGTATAAAGAGAAGACCCGGATGGGAACACAGGCAGCAGCCAGAGAATTAAGATATCAATTTTTTGAACAGGTCATGAAAAAAAGCAAGACCAAATCCCCTCTCCTTGCCATGGGGCATCACGGTGACGATCAGGTTGAAACCATGTTTATGCGTTTGATGAGAGGAACGAAGCCAGGAGGTATTCCGGTGAAGCGTCCATTCGCCGGGGGGTGGATTATCCGGCCTTTTTTATGTCTGACAAAAAAGGAGATACAGGCTTATTGTGATACAGAAGGACTCACACCGCGCCTGGACCCGTCCAACTTATCTCCCGTTTATACCCGTAATGCTTTCCGGCTGAACGTATTACCCTTTTTAAAAAAGCACAACCCTGCCATCCATGAGAATCTGCAAAAGGTAAGTGAAGTGCTGCAGGAAGATGAGGCGTATCTTTTTCACGAAGCCCAAAAAATTGTCGAGAAAACCGTAATATTTAGGATGGACCCCCGGGAGGCAGAGGTAAATCTTAAACATTTTAAGGATTGCCCTCGTCCTTTACAAAGGAGAGCCTTTCATCTAATATTAAACTATCTTTACAGAAAGCCTGAAGATGAAATCACATCTGTTCACCTGGAACAGATTTTTGATGTTATGGATTCCCAAAACCCTAACAGCACGCTTTATTTTCCAAACCATTTATTGGTACACAAATCATATGAGGAGCTGTTATTTTCCTTTAAGAAACCAGACGGCTCACTCCCGCCAGTTACGATCAGCCCCGGGGAGGAAGCTGTTCTGCCGAATGGATGGAAAATCTTAGCGAAGGCCATTAAACAAAGGGAACGTCCTCCTGAACTTTCAGAAAAAGAATTTGTGTGCAGCATGGAGTCCGTTTCCCTGCCTTTAACAATCCGATCCAGACAAAGTGGAGACCGGATGAATATTCGAGGGTTAAATGGGAGTAAAAAAATAAAAGATATATTTATTGATGAAAAGGTTCCCAGATATATCAGGGATACCTGGCCGGTTGTCACGGATCAAACGGGAAAAATCCTCTGGCTTGCCGGTTTGAAAAAAGGGGAAGTCACAGATACTGAAGCTTCGGAATGGCTTAAAATCATCGTAGAAAAAAGTGATGAAAAATAGGAGGAGCGAAGACACCATGTACAGTGATATTAAGGAAGTTTTAATCACCGAGGAGGAGCTGCAGAAAAAGATTAAAGAGATCGCTGCACAATTAACGGAGGAGTATCAGGGCAAGTTTCCACTGGCTATTGGGGTACTAAAAGGGGCTATGCCATTTATGGCGGATCTGCTCAAACGAATTGAAACCCATCTGGAAATGGACTTTATGGATGTGTCCAGCTACGGTTCTCAGACGAAATCTTCGGGGGAAGTAAAAATTGTTAAAGATTTAGATACAAAAGTAGAAGGAAGAGACCTGTTAATTATTGAAGATATTATTGACAGTGGATTAACGCTGAGCTACCTGGTCGATCTGTTCAAATACCGCGGTGCAAAATCCATTAAGATTGTGACATTATTGGATAAGCCTGCCGGAAGAAAAGTAGATATTGAAGCGGATATCGTTGGATTTGATGTACCTGATGAATTTGTTGTGGGCTACGGGCTTGACTATAACGAAAAATATCGGAATTTACCATTTATTGGTGTGTTAAAACCAGAAGTTTATTCCGAAAACTAAAAAAATGCAGGAGTTTTGGATTAATAATTTAAATTATTTTATAATAATGGTTATTAGTTGTGATTATATTATTCATTATGGTACCATTTTATATAGTTTTGTCGCTTTGGGAGGAGGTAGGAAATGAACCGGGTATTTCGCAACACAATATTTTATTTAGTTATATTTCTGGTAGTGATTGGAGTAGTTGGTTTATTCCGCGGAACAAACCAGCAGACACAGAATTTTACGTATAATGAGTTTTATGAAGTGTTTAATAATGGTCAAATTGAAAGCATGACCATCCAATATACAAATCAAGTTTATGCTGTAACGGGTGAACTCGTTGCCGGTGAAGAGAATCGTTCCTTTGTTGTCCAGATTCCAGCTACCGAAGAAGAAATTAATGAATTGAAAATGGCTGCTCAGGAGCAGGGGATTGAGTTTGAATTTTTAAAGGCTGAAGAGCCCAGCACCTGGGTAAGATTCTTCACTTCCATCATCCCTTTTATTATCATTTTCATTCTGTTCTTCTTCCTGCTTAATCAAATGCAGGGCGGCGGAAACCGGGTCATGAATTTTGGCAAGAGCAAAGCCAGATTATATAACGAAGAGAAAAATAAAGTCAGATTTAAAGATGTAGCGGGCGCAGATGAAGAAAAGCAAGAACTGGTTGAAGTAGTTGAATTCTTAAAAGATCCGCGCAAATTTTCACAGCTTGGGGCACGTATTCCTAAAGGGGTTCTCCTTGTAGGACCTCCAGGAACAGGTAAAACATTGCTTGCCCGTGCTGTTGCTGGGGAGGCGGGAGTTCCGTTCTTCTCCATCAGTGGTTCTGACTTTGTGGAAATGTTTGTGGGTGTAGGTGCTTCTCGAGTACGTGATTTGTTTGAAAATGCAAAGAAAAATGCACCATGTATCATTTTTATTGACGAAATTGACGCAGTCGGTCGTCAGCGGGGTGCTGGTCTGGGCGGCGGACATGATGAGCGTGAACAAACCCTGAACCAGCTGCTCGTTGAAATGGATGGTTTCAGTGCAAATGAAGGGATTATTATAGTCGCTGCGACAAACCGTCCGGATATCCTGGATCCAGCCTTGCTCCGTCCAGGACGATTTGATCGTCAAATTACGGTGAATCGCCCGGATGTTAAAGGCCGTGAAGAAGTACTTAAAGTACATGCGAAGAATAAGCCGTTAAATGATTCAGTGAACCTTAAAACCATTGCACTGCGCACGCCTGGTTTCTCAGGTGCTGATCTTGAAAACCTGCTCAATGAGGCTGCTCTTGTTGCGGCAAGAGCAAATAAAAAGTCCATCGATATGGATGATGTTGATGAAGCAATTGACCGTGTGATTGCGGGACCGGCGAAGAAGAGCCGAGTCATATCTGAGAAAGAGCGTAAAATTGTTGCCTACCACGAAAGCGGGCATACAGTTATTGGCATGGTGTTAGACGAGGCAGACATGGTTCATAAAGTAACCATTGTACCACGGGGTCAGGCAGGAGGCTATGCTGTCATGCTGCCGAAAGAAGACCGTTACTTTATGACGAAACCGGAGTTGCTGGATAAGATTACCGGTTTGTTGGGCGGGCGAGTTGCTGAAGAGATTATTTTCGGTGAAGTTTCAACTGGTGCCCATAACGATTTCCAGCGTGCGACGGGAATTGCACGTAAAATGGTTACTGAATACGGTATGAGTGATAAATTGGGACCAGTACAGTTTGGCAGCCCGAATGGTCAGGTGTTCCTTGGACGGGATATCCAGAGTGAACAAAATTACAGTGACCAGATTGCCTATGATATTGACCAGGAAATTCAAAACATCATGAAAGACTGTTATGACCGGGCTAAGCGAATTCTGACAGAAAATCGGGATAAATTAGAATTGATTGCAAAAACATTGCTCGAAGTAGAAACACTGGATGCTGAGCAAATCAAGTCCCTTTTTGATAGAGGAGAATTGCCGGAAAGGTCCGTTGGAGAATCTTCCGACATAGAAAATAAAGAAGAAGCAAAGCCGGAAAAAACTGAGCATTCATCCAATGATGTGAAGGTCAATATTCAGTCTAAGCCTGAGGAAGATACAGAACATAAGCAACAGGACGATGATCACCAGAAAAAGGAATAATCGTCGCTGAATCGGCCGATAGGATACCCTTGCTAATTCATTAGCAAGGGTTTTTTTGATCCTTTCTTATACCCCAGCCTTTTTTGTGTCAGCAGAAAATTACCTTTCCTCAGTTTAGAAATCAAACATATATGTATGGTATGATATCGATAGTAAATTGTTAGAATGACAGGTGAATGAACAGACTAAGGCTTTGAAGAAATCATTAATCGGATTCATTTTATAAAAATAAGTATAGCCATTGCAGCAGAGAAAAAGGAGATGAAACTCATGGGAGATTATTTAATTCGTGCAACAGCTTTTGAAGGAAATGTCAGAGCATTTGCAATTCAATCTACAGAAACCGTTCATGAAGCGTGTCAGCGTCAGGATACATGGGCAACGGCATCCGCAGCTCTTGGTCGAACGATAACCATAGGGGCGATGATGGGGGCAATGCTGAAGGGTGACGACCAATTAACCATAAAAGTGGAAGGGAATGGTCCAATGGGGGCCATCATCGTAGACAGTAATGCCAGAGGAGAAGTAAGGGGATATGTTAAAAACCCCCATGTTGATTTTGATCTGAATGAAAAGGGCAAACTCGATGTAAAAAGAGCCGTAGGTACCAGCGGATTTGTCAGTGTGGTCAAGGACCTCGGGCTGAGGGATTATTTTACTGGCCAGGTGCCTATTGTATCAGGTGAGATCAGTGAAGATTTCACTTACTATTTTGCAAGGTCTGAACAAATTCCATCTGCCGTTGGGGCAGGGGTGATTGTAAATCCAGATTTGTCCATCAAGGCAGCAGGCGGTTTTATCATTCAGATGATGCCGGGAGCCGATGATGAAACAATTACGAAAATTGAAGAAAGACTAAAAGTCATCCCGCCTATCTCCTCCATGGTCCGGGACGGAAAAACGCCGGAAGAAATACTGGAAATTCTCCTGGAAGGCGGCCATGTGAAGGTGCTGAATAACATGCCTGTACAATATAAATGCCGCTGTTCCAAAGAGCGTCTGGCTAATGCCATTGCCGCCTTAGGAAACGATGAAATTCAGCAAATGATCGATGAAGATCAGGGTGCCGAAGCAGTATGTCACTTCTGCAACACCAAATACCATTTCACTCAAGAAGAACTGGAGGAACTAAAGTCTGAATAAAGAGGTGGCTGTTTTGTCAAGGAGATTGTTATGGGGGATGGTTATCCTTCTGATCATCACTAATATTACAACCGTCATGGGCTTTATGAAATATGCAGATGAGCAGCAGGAGTCACAGGCCAACGATGATTACGGGACGGAAGATTTAGATCAGAATCAAGTTGCAATCGTGGGGAATTCATCGATCTCCAGACCGGAATGGATTCAGGAATTGACCGATCAGTTTGGTCGCCGTGTTCTTGAAAATATGATTGATCAGAATGTGGTTTTTCAGCTTGCGGACCGTTATGATATCAAACTGAATGAAAAATGGGTCAATCGGGAGGTTTCCATCCTGGAAACTACAATGAACACTTTTGATGAAAAACAAATAGAAGCTGAGCGCAAAAAATTTAAAGAAAATGTTTTATACCAGCTTTATTTAGAGGAATTGGTAACCAAAGATATCGTTATCGAAGAACAACAAATCAAGCAATATTATGAGAAACACAAAGATTATTTTGATTTTTCAACTACCTATCAGCTGTCCCATATTTTGCTGGAGGATATGGAAGAAGCTAACCAGGTCCTTCAAGAGCTTGAGGAGGGAGCTTCTTTCAGTATGCTTGCCAGAGAATATTCCATTGACTCCTATACGAAGGATGAAGGCGGCTATTTAGGATATTTTGCAGAGGATAATGTCTACCTGCCATCCGCCTACTATGAAACAGCCAAACAGCTAAGCCCGGGAGAATACAGTGATTCTTTTCAGACAAAGGACGGATCTGTAATTTTATACTTGCATCGCGTGTTGCCTGAAATCACTTTTACCTTTGAAGAACTTAAGCCTGTGATCAAAAGAAGGCTGGCCATCGAACAAATCAATGTGGAACAGGCGAAACATATTTTATGGGATGAGGTAGGAGTGGAGTGGATGTACAGTCAGCCTTAACCATCCGCCGGGTGTCAGCAGGCAAGAGATCTTGTTTAACCATTTCACAGATATGGTCATGCAGACTCGTCAGCAGACGAGTTTTTTCATAAAAGGCTGTTTTTGATACGAATTCATGAATTCCTTTACAAGATTGTGTACAATAGAAAAAGTGAATGATGGACGGAAAAGGGGCTGATCTTCATGATGTACCACTTGCATGCTGGAAACCGCAGCTTTCGTCTGCATGACGGAACTTTAATCATGGGCATTTTAAATGTAACACCGGATTCCTTTTCAGATGGAGGAATGTATGACGAGGCTCATAAAGCAGTTGAACACGCAAGAAGGATGGAACAGGACGGAGCACATATCATTGATGTTGGCGGGGAATCCACTCGTCCCGGTCATGAGCCGGTGTCACTGGAAGAGGAAATCAGCCGGGTCGTTCCAGTGATAAAACGTCTTAAGGATGAGATTCATATTCCTATATCCATTGATACGTATAAGGCCGAAACAGCGAGACAAGCCATTGAGGCAGGCGCGCATATCATAAATGACGTCTGGGGTGCCAAAAAAGATCCGGAAATTGCGGATGTGGCTGCTCAATATGATGCTCCGATTATTTTAATGCATAATCGGGACCATACGGAATATGATGATCTGCTTGAAGATATGAAAAGGGACTTAGAAGAGAGCATCTCCATTGCCAAAAAACGAGGAGTAAGGGATGAACAGATCATCCTGGATCCCGGTATCGGCTTCGGAAAAACGATGGAGCATAATTTGTATGTTATGCGCAGACTGGAAGAATTGAATGTACTGGGTTATCCGATTTTGCTCGGTACCTCCAGAAAAAGATTTATTGGTCATGTACTTGATTTGCCGGTTGAAGAGCGCATGGAAGGCACCGGTGCTACAGTTTGCCTGGGGATCCAGAAGGGTGCTTCCATTGTACGGGTTCATGATGTAAAGGAAATGGCCAGGATGGCAAAAATGATGGATGCGATGTTAGGGAAACGAGGGATTTCCATTGGATAAAATACACATCAGCGGTATGAAGTTTTATGGGTATCACGGAGTTTTTCCAGAAGAGAACAGACTGGGGCAAACGTTTTTGGTTGATCTGACATTAGTCCTTAATTTAAGACCAGCAGGAAAAAGTGACGATATTCAAGACAGTATTGATTACGGTGAAATTTATCAGGCGACAAAAAAGATTGTGGAAGGAGAAGCAAAGAACCTGATTGAAGCAGTGGCTGAAGAAATATCCGCAGAACTCCTCCGCAGATATAAAAAAATCAGCGCTCTTCATGTAAAAGTAACGAAACCGAACCCGCCTATTCCTGGTGCCTATGACGGGGTGGCTGTTGAAATTTACAGGGAGCGGTTGTCATGAACACCGTCTATATTGCATTAGGATCCAATATTGAACCCAGGAAAGACTACTTAGATCAGGCTATAGAGATGCTTGAAAAACATCCGGGATTTACACTCATCGATCAGTCCCTGATTTATGAAACGGATCCGGTAGGTTATGTTGATCAGCCTGCCTTTCTCAATATGGTTATTAAAGGGCATACATCCCTGACTCCATTTCAGCTCCTGGATGTATGTCAGGAAGTCGAGAAGTCACTTGGCAGAAAGAGGGGGGTTAAGTGGGGGCCACGAACCATTGACCTTGACATTTTGTTATATAATAATGAGAATATTGAAACAGAGCACTTGAACATTCCGCATCCCCGAATGCTGGAAAGGGCCTTTGTGTTAATCCCTTTTTCTGATCTTGATAATTTAACCATTCAAGGAACTTCCATCAGCCAATATATCAACCAATTACCAGATCAAGAACGAAAAGGAGTAAGAAAATGGGAGCCGAAAAATGGGGAAGAAGAATTCGAGCATTTCGCAAATTAAAAGGATATACTCAGATGGAATTGGCTAAAGCTTTAGGTTATTCAGTATCCGTCTTAGGGGAGGTAGAACGTGGAGCCCGAAAACCTGATGAAGTAATGGTGCAAAAAATTTGTGATGTACTGGGGGTAAGCTACGAAGAATTATCCCCTGATAAATAAATACGATTAAGGAGGGAGAGCAGATGTTTAAAATAGGCGATATCACCATCCCGAATCAAGTCGTACTTGCTCCAATGGCAGGTGTATGCAATTCGCCTTTTCGTCTGACGGTCAAAGAATTTGGAGCAGGATTGGTCTGTGCCGAGATGGTCAGTGATAAAGGCATTGTTCATCAAAATGAAAAAACATTAAACATGCTCTATATAGATGAAGATGAAAAACCGATGAGCCTGCAAATTTTTGGCGGGGAAAAAGAAACACTGGTGGAAGCTGCACAATTTGTTGACCAGAATACAAATGCAGATATTATTGATATCAATATGGGATGTCCTGTTCCGAAAATCACAAAATGTGATGCCGGTGCAAAATGGCTTTTGGAGCCGGATAAAATTCATGAGATGGTGTCAGCTGTTGTAAAGTCCGTGGACAAACCTGTAACAGTGAAGATGAGAAGCGGATGGGACGAAAATCATATTTATGCGGTTGAAAACGCGAAAGCAATCGAAGCGGCTGGTGCTAAAGCTGTTGCCATACATGGACGAACAAGGGCGCAGATGTACGAGGGAAAAGCGGATTGGAATATCATTAAACAGGTTAAAGAAGCTGTCAATATACCGGTGATCGGAAATGGAGACATCACAACACCTCAGGATGCCAAACGGCGTCTTGAAGAAACAGGTGTCGATGCGATTATGATTGGACGGGCAGCACTGGGGAACCCATGGATGATTTATCGTACGGTTAAATATCTGGAAACGGGTGAGCTGATCGGTGAGCCAGAACCACGGGAAAAAATCGACGTATGTAAGCTGCATATGGATCGTCTCATTCGCCTGAAGGGAGAAAAGGTAGCTATCATGGAAATGAGAAAGCATGCTGCCTGGTACTTGAAAGGAATGCGGGGCAATGCTAAAGTAAGACAGCGAATAAATGAGTGCGAAACCCGTGAACAGCTGGTGAACGTGCTGGAGCAGTATGTACAGGAACTCGAAGCGGAAGCAAAGGTTTCTTGATCGTCTTTATCCGGAACTTTATCAATATTATAGAACTGGAGTGATCAATCATGACTGAAGAAATGAACGATTTGATGCGGACCCGACTTGAGAAGTTAGAGTCTCTAAGAGAACAGGGTGTAGAGCCTTTCGGTGATAAGTTTGAACGCACTTATCAATCCGGAGACTTAAAAGAAGCATATGATCAATATTCCAGAGAGGAACTGGAAGAACAAAATATTGAGGCTACTATTGCCGGACGGATTATGACGAAAAGAGGAAAAGGAAAAGCTGGATTTGCTCACATTCAAGATTTAACTGGGCAGATACAGATTTATGTCCGGAAAGATGCAGTAGGCGAAGACAAATATGAATGGTTTAACACGGCTGACATTGGGGATATTGTCGGCGTGACCGGTGTGCTGTTTAAAACAAAAGTAGGTGAACTGTCAGTAAAAGTAAACGACTTTCAGTTGCTGACCAAATCCCTTCGTCCTCTGCCGGAAAAATTCCACGGACTAAAAGATATTGAGCAGCGCTATCGTCAGCGTTACCTGGATTTAATCATGAATCCAGAAAGCCGGGATACGTTTATCACCCGTAGTAAAATTATTCAGTCTATGCGCCGTTATTTAGATGAAAACGGCTTTTTAGAAGTAGAAACGCCAATGATGCACTCCATTCCAGGTGGTGCAGCAGCAAGACCGTTTATTACCCATCACAATGCTTTAGATATCCCATTATATATGCGGATTGCGATTGAGCTCCATTTGAAGCGGCTCATTGTTGGCGGACTCGAAAAAGTGTATGAAATCGGTCGAGTATTCCGTAATGAAGGCGTATCTACCCGTCACAACCCAGAATTCACTATGCTGGAATTGTATGAAGCCTATGCTGATTTCCATGACATTATGGATCTGACTGAAAACTTAATCGCCCACGTATCGAAAGAAGTATTGGGTACTACGAAAATAAAATATGGAGATTACGAAGTTGACCTGGAGCCAAAATGGCACAGAATTCATATGGTTGATGCCATTAAAGAGCACACAGGTGTAGACTTCTGGAAACAAATGAGTGATGACGAAGCAAAACAGCTCGCTAAAGAACATGGAGTAGAAATAAAAGACACCATGACATTTGGTCACATTGTCAATGAGTTCTTTGAGCAAAAAGTAGAAGACAAATTAATTCAGCCTACATTTGTTTATGGTCATCCAGTGGAAATCTCGCCTCTTGCAAAGAAAAACAAAGAGGATGATCGTTTCACAGACCGCTTTGAGCTGTTTATCGTAGGCCGTGAACACGCGAACGCATTCTCCGAATTAAATGATCCGATTGATCAGCGTGAGCGTTTTGAAGCTCAACTAAAAGAAAGAGAACAAGGTAACGATGAAGCACATATGATGGATGAAGACTTTATTGAATCTTTAGAATACGGAATGCCACCAACAGGCGGTTTAGGAATTGGAATTGATCGTCTGGTGATGCTGCTGACTGATTCTCCTTCTATCCGTGATGTGCTTCTGTTCCCGCAAATGCGAAACAAATAATTAGGTTTGGCTGATTAAACCCAGTCCCCGGGTTAAAGGGACTGGGTTTTTTAGTGTAAACCGTTTTTAAAATGCATGGCGGAAGAAGAACACGATATGGATTCGCAGCAAATGTGAACAGCTGATGTCGGGATACACATATTATGAAGAAAAACGGTCCCTTTATCCGGCCACTGTACGAAAGGATTTCCTTTATTCTAATAAGCCAACCGTTGTGCTATTCATGTTTAAGTATGAAATGCTGGGTCATCAGATGTTTAGTTCTTATAGAAGATTCCATAAAAGGTCTGTTTGTACTTTTAGTTAAGTTGGGGAGGCTGCGAAGCAAAGATTTCCAGGGATTTCCGGGTTACAAACTATTCCTGAACTTGTATACTAGAATGACGCAAAAAAGTATAGTTCACGATATTTTGTTTCATAATAAATTAGAAAAAAATAACATAAAAAAATTTGATCATAAGGTCTTGATTTAAAGTTTAAATCATGATAAATTATTAAACGTTGCGATGAGCAAACAAAAAAATGTTTGACACCAACAGATGAGTATGATATATTTAAAGGGTCGCTATTTTTTGAAAAGCGACGTTTTCGAACCTTGAAAACTGAACAAAACAACTTGTAACGCCAGAAGCTAGATTGA
>JACDOD010000017.1 GCA_017656265.1 Bacillaceae bacterium
GTATGACCCACTCTTTTTTTGATTTGTTTTTACACAATTATATGGACTTAATCTGAATTTACGCTGAATGGCCTTCATAAGGTGGATGAACGCCAAAACGTCAAGTGGATTTGCGCTGAATGGCTTTCATAAGGTGGATGAACGCCAAAACGTCAAGGAAATTTGCGCTAAATGGCCTTCATAGCATTCATTCCTGAAAACTAAACAAAGAGTCTTAAGATGGTGAGGATCTTTTCCAGATGGTTATCCCAAATTCGTCTATATTGTAAGGATTCGAAAATGCTCTAATTTAAACTTGCCAAAAACGATTATATTATTTGCCCGGCTATTGCTTTTTTCTGTAAGATGATACATATACAGGTGTAGAAAGGAAGGAGAATGGGAGATGAGTTTGAAAAGCACAACCACATTACATAATGGTGTCAAGATGCCGATGGTGGGTCTTGGTGTGTACAAAATGGAAAATGATCAGGAGGTTGTAGACGCTGTCAAGTCTGCGCTTGACCTTGGCTACCGCAGCATTGATACCGCTCAATTTTACGAAAATGAAGAGGGTGTAGGAAAGGCCATCCGTGAAAGCGGCATTAACCGCGAAGACATTTTCGTGACCACAAAAATCTGGAACACCCATCAGGGCTATGATTTAACGCTAAAAACGTTTGAAGAAAGTCTGGAAAAGCTCGGGCTTGATTATGTTGATCTGTATCTTGTTCACTGGCCGGTTCCAGGAAAATATAAAGAAACCTGGAAAGCACTTGAGCATCTCTATGAACAGAAAAAAGTCCGTGCCATTGGCGTCAGTAACTTTTTAATTCACCATCTGGAGGATCTGTTCCAGGATGCAAACATTAAGCCAATGGTTAACCAGGTAGAATTCCATCCGCAACTGTTCCAGAAAGAGCTGCTGGACTTCTGCCATAAGCATGACATTAAACTTGAAGCCTGGTCGCCTATAGCCAGGGGAACATATTTTGATCACCCTGTGCTGCAGGAGCTGGCACAAAAATATGACAAGACACCTGCACAGATTATTCTGCGCTGGGATTATCAGCATGGTGTCATCACCATTCCAAAGTCATCGAATCCTGACCGTCAAAAACAAAATGCAGATATTTTTGACTTTGAACTGACGGATGAAGAAATGAACAAAATCAATGGTCTGAATCAAAATAAACGAATTGGCCCTCATCCAGATGAATTTAATTATGGAGTGTAAAACAGGCAACCCTGCTGTCCCTTGTGGAGAGCAGGGTTTTATATGACTTTATAACAGAGTGGTTGTGAAAAGCTCTGCTTCCATATAATCTTAATGGTATTTTTGAATAAACAGGAAAATAGACGTATTTAGGGGAATTATATGAGTAAATGGCTTATAGCGAGGAATGATGGATTTGCAATTAATTGAGGTTTATATACCGAAACGGCATTTTGAGAAGATTGACGAGAAACTCAGATCCTTTTCACATCAATCATACTGGATTTCCAATGAGTCCGATGAGCGGATGCTGGTGAGAATTCTGGTAGAAACGAAACAGGCAGAGAAGATTTTAAATTATATTGAGGAAACGGCTAATGTGGCAGAAGGGTTTGAAGCGATGTTAATTCCGGTTCAAACTTATTTATCCAGGGAAACCATCAAAGAAAAAGAGCTTGAAAAGGATGAACAGCAAGAAACTGAAAAAGAAAAAGAAGCCAGACTGCTGAGGGCCAGCCGCCATGAATTAATCCAGACCATTGAAGAGAAAAGTTTTATTACCCTCAACTATACACTCCTGGTCATCCTGTCGGCTATTGTAGCAACAGTGGGTTTTATTAAAAACAGTGAAGCGGTTGTCATTGGAGCGATGGTGATTGCACCCATGATCGGTCCAGTCATTTCAATGGCCTTCTCGGCAATATTAGGGGACTATCAAAAATTGGGAAAATCCACTCTGACATCTATGTATGGATTTAGCATCGTCATTGCCATTTCTGTCTTTTTCAGCTACTTTTTTGGGCTTGGGACAGATACTGACCAATACCTTGCTCGTACTGAGGTCACGCTCTCAGACTTTTTCCTGGCTCTCGCTTCCGGAGCGGCAGGTGCTCTATCCATCCTGAATCGTCTGTCAGGAAATCTGGTCGGAGTTATGGTGGCAGTTGCACTGTTGCCGCCAACTGTCGCCTTTGGCTTATCTATTGGTCAGGGACTTTGGGGAGAAGCTTATGGTTCCCTGTTATTAATCGTTGTGAACTTTATGTGCATCCTGTTAGCTGCTGTGATCATCTTTTCTATCAGTGGGATCAGGCCGGTGCGCTGGATGGAAGTAAAACGTGCCAATACTTCTCGTTTCCTTTCCCTTGTTTTCATCAGTATAATGGTCGGTCTGCTTATTCTTGTTATTCTGTTCGGTCAGGATATTAAATTTGAGTGAATGAGGACTCAACCTATGCTGAAGAAGGTAATGGAAATTGACGAAATTATTTATAAGCTCTACCGTAAAAATGATAGACTTATCCGGATCGAAAGAGAAGCCCGGGTGAATGGGGAGCCTCTGGAAGTACATTTAACAAAAGGGACAAGAATCATTGACGAAGATCATAAAACAGAAGACATAATGGCAGATTTTAAAATGGATACAGAGCAAGACATTGTCCTATTTATTAAAGACTTGAACATTGAGCCCCTGGCTGAACATTTATTAAGGAACTATTTAAATTAAGATTAGCTTTTTGGCAAAAATTTTCACAAATGCTATTGACCGGATGTCAATCAAAGGTTATAATTTACAGGCAAATAAAAAAATTCGGAAGGAGGTCACGACCAATGAAAAACTTAATGATTGTTAGAATCAATCCTGCAACATTAAAAACAAATCAAACTAAATCTTATAAAAAAATCGTGGCCTCCTGCGCGGAGTATGCTTCATAAGCATAGGCAACAGGCATACTCTATATATTTCACGTGTATTTGATATGATTTCAGTTAACAAGGGCCACGTATATGTTCGTGGCCCTTTTTATATGCGCATGCGTCCACGAACGCATGCGTTTTTTATTTGGTAAAAAAACACATATAAGGAGGAATGTTGAAATGGCTTGTGTATTAGGTTTATTGCAAAACATTGAGAAGAGGTTAGAAGGCGGCTGATCAAATAGCAAAAACAGAGACAGGGAGTTGACAGAAGTGTTATTGAAAATCGAGAAATTATTGAAGCTTTTCATGCAGCAATGCTTTTGCCTGGTGTTTGCATTTTTTGGAATCTTGTTTGCAAGTGCTATTCGAAAACTGCATGTTCGCGGAGAATACATTATTCAGTTAAGTCCGCGACTGGCACTTATTCATATTTTTAAAAAATAATCGAAACTTTGGAGGGAATGTTGATGATGTTCATACTACGTACACTGACAACGATTAAAAAGAGGACAGAAGGCGGTTAAAAAACAACAGTACAGCAACGAAAAGGCAAAGGAGTGGTTTTAGATGTTAGCGGTATTTAAAAAATTATCCTGGTTTTTTAAGGAACAGTGGCTGCGCTATTTATTAGCGATTACAGCATTGATTATTGCCAGTATTATCGATGTCCTTCCCCCTAAAATTGTGGGGATGACCATAGATGAAATCCAGTATCAGCAACTGACTCCAGAGAGGCTGACGGAAATTCTATTGATCTATGGAGGATTAATTATAACCAGTTATGCGGTTATGTTTTACTGGGATTATACCCTGTTCGGCGGTGCCATCCTACTGGAAAAGAAGATCCGTACGAAACTGATGCGTCACTTTTTAAAGATGACACCGGCCTTTTTCGGACGCAACCGGACAGGGGACTTAATGGCACGGGCAACGAATGACTTAAAAGCGATTATGATGACAGCGGGGTTCGGGATTCTGACTCTGGTCGATTCTACGATTTTTATGATGCTGATCATTGGAGTTATGATCTTTACCATCAACTGGAAGCTGACTCTTGCTGCCCTGATCCCGCTGCCAATCATGGCCGTGTTAATGAATAAATATGGGAAAGCCATTCATAAACGATTCACAAAAGCTCAGTCCGCATTCAGTGATCTGAATAATGACGTACTGGAGTCTGTCAAAGGGGTGCGGGTGATTCGGGCCTTTGTACAGGAAAAGCAGGATCAAAAACGGTTTGGTGACAAAACAGAAGATGTGTTTCAGAAAAATGTTGAGGTAGCAAAAATGGATGCCCTATTTGAACCGACCATTAAAATTCTGGTCGGCCTTGCTTACACCATTGGCCTGGGATATGGGTCTTATCTGGTAGCTCAAAACCAGATCACCCTCGGGGAATTAGTATCCTTCAATGTATATCTTGGAATGCTGATCTGGCCGATGTTTGCTGCTGGGGAACTGATTAACGTAATGCAAAGGGGAAATGCTTCCCTGGACCGTGTATACCATATTTTCAGTCAAAAGCCAGATGTCAAAGATCCAGAGAAACCAAAAGAGGTGGAAATTCCTGAAGTGATTGAATATCAGCATGTATCTTTCCAATACCCTGAATCTGACACATGGGTTATGCAGGATGTTCACTTTAAAATCAAACGTGGGGAAACGATTGGGATTGTGGGCAAAACAGGTGCCGGAAAGACAACGCTGTTCAGACAGCTCTTAAGGGAGTATCCTGCTCCACAAAAGGGGAAGGTCCTCATTAACGGTGTTTCTATTCAGGACCTTCGCCTCGACCAGACTAGATCCTGGATTGGTTATGTACCGCAGGAGCATATCCTGTTCTCAAAAACGGTAAGGGAAAACCTGCTGTTTGGCTGTGGTCCGAAATCAGATGAAGAAATTAAACAGGTTCTGGATTCCGCATCTTTAACGAAAGACATTGAAAATCTCCCTGAAGGGCTTGAAACAGTTGTAGGCGAGAGTGGGGTTACCCTGTCAGGGGGACAAAAACAGCGGGTATCCCTGGCTCGTGCTCTGTTAATGAATCCGGAAATTCTCATCCTTGACGATGCCCTATCAGCTGTAGATGGGAAAACAGAAGCTAAAATTATTGCCCATTTAAAACGGGAGCGCCATGGTAAGACGACACTGATTGCTGCGCACCGTTTATCTGCGGTCGAACATGCGGATCAAATTTTAGTGTTTGAAAACGGAAGAGTAGTGGAACACGGAACCCACCAAGAATTAATGAAACAAAACGGCTGGTACAGAACCCAGTACGACATTCAGAAGATGGAAGGGGGAGGTGAATAATGATGAAACCTTCCACAGAAAAACGGCTCGTTCAATATGCCATGCGCAACAAAAAAATGATTTTTATCGGATTGTTCTGTTTGCTGTTAGCTGTAGCCCTGGAGTTAACCGGACCGTTCATTGCGAAGCGGCTGATTGACGAGCACATTGTAGGGATTGAAAATCACTGGGCTGAAGTGGATTCGAATGATGATAAACAAACCGTAGTCTACGATGGCCGTTTCTTTAAGCGAATAGACCGTGTCGATGGTCAGGATCAAGTTGTCCATACGGTTACTCTTCTGCAGGCCGAACGGGAGTATTTTCTCATTGAAAAGGAAGTCCCATTAACCGGGAATCGGTCTATTGATGATGAAGGGAACATTGTTATTCAAACCCCGACTCAAACCGTGACGGTTTCCGGAGAAAAATTGTCCATTGATGCGTTATATCGCTTTTTCCAACCGGAAGTTCAGCCGATTATCTGGCTTCTGGCCCTGTATATGGGATTAATTATCATAGCATCCGTGTTTCAATATTTAAAAACCTATTTGCTGCAGGTGTCTTCCAACCGGATTATCAAGCAAATGCGGGATGATGTATTTGCCCATATCCAGCGGCTGCCGATTTCCTATTTTGTCAACCGGCCCGCAGGAAAAATTGTAGCCCGGGTGACCAACGATACGGAAGCAATTCGGGAACTGTATGTAAAGGTGCTGGAAACCTTTGCATCCGGGATGATTTATATGTCAGGGATATTCTTTGCTCTATTCCTATTGGATGTTCGTCTGGCGGCTGTCACCCTGCTCGTGATACCAATTATGATCGTATGGATGAAATGGTATAAAGTCTATGCAGGCAAATACAATAAAGTCATTCGTTCAACGGTCAGTGATATTAACGGGTTTATCAATGAAGCCATTCAAGGGATGTCCATCATTCAGGCTTTTCGGCGCACCAAAACGATTGAAGACGAATTCGAAACATTGAATCACAGACATTACACTTATCAAATCAAAATGAACACATTAAATGCCCTGACGTCTTTCAATCTGGTGAATGTAATCCGAAATCTGGCATTTGTCGCGTTCATCTGGTATTTCGGCGGTATGTCTCTGAATGCAGCAGGGATTGTATCCGTTGGTTTACTTTACGCCTTTGTGGATTATTTAACCCGTCTATTTGAACCGATGAATCAGATGATCAGCCAGCTTCCTCAGCTGGAACAGGCCCGTGTTGCTGGTTCGCGGGTTTTTGAACTGATGGATCAAGAGGGAGAAGAAGTCATCGTTCAAGACATTCCCCGCTATGAGGGAGAAGTGGTGTTTGATCGTGTCTGGTTTGCCTACGAGAAGGAGGATTATGTCCTAAAGGATCTGTCATTCAAAATTGAACCGGGACAGACCGCTGCCTTTGTGGGGCATACAGGGTCGGGGAAAAGTTCGGTAATGAACCTATTGTTCAGATTCTACGACCCTCAAAAAGGGAAAATTACCATTGACGGAATTGACACGAAAAGTTTATCCAGACAGCAGGTGCGTCAGCATATAGGCATCGTTCTGCAGGATCCGTTCATTTTTACAGGGACCATTATCTCTAATGTGACCATGAATGATCCGTCCATCAGCAGAGAGCAGGCTATTGCGGCTTTGAAAGCAGTAGGTGCTGATCAGTTTATTGAAAAGCTGCCAAATAAATATGATGAGCCGGTAAAAGAAAAAGGAAGTGAATTTTCAGCTGGTCAACGGCAACTTATTTCCTTCGCAAGAGCACTTGCTTTTGATCCGGCCATCCTTATTTTGGATGAGGCAACAGCCAATATTGATACGGAAACGGAAGGACTCATTCAGGAGGCATTAAACGTGTTGAAGAAAGGACGTACGACCCTTGTCATTGCCCACCGTTTATCTACGATTCAGCAAGCCGATCAAATTTTTGTGTTAGATCGTGGTAAAATAATAGAAAAAGGAACTCATGACGAATTAATCAAAGAAAAAGGAAATTACTATCAAATGTACAAAATGCAGCAGGGACAGCTGAAAAATAAAGCGGTGGTTTAGCCAGTTTAAAAGGAGAAGTGGGTTATGACAGATCGTAAAGAATTTCCCGAAACGATTGACGAAAAAGATTTATATGAGGACATCGATGAAGAGGAAATTTACGAAATTATACAGGAAGAGCGGAGAAAAGCGTTCCGCCAGAGTGATGAAAAGAAGAAGCCAAAGCGCCCCTTTCCAAAATGGGCGTTTTGGCTCATTGCTTTTTTTATGTTTGTCAGCGCTTTGTCCGCTCTTCCTAAGTTTTTGAATCTGGCTGCGATCGAATTCGTTGCAACATCAGCCAAACTGAGTGCAGATGAAGATATACAGGAATATAAGCAGTCAGTTGTGGTAGTGAGGTCAGATGACAGTAAAGGAACGGGGTTTTCTATATCCGAAAATGGCTATATATTAACGAATTATCATGTCATTGAAGATGGTCTTATCATCTGGGTGAATTACCCTGATCATGGACAATTCAGTGCTGAAGTTGTGGCATCCTATCCGGAAATGGACCTCGCCCTGTTAAAAATTGATGGAGAGAATCTGCCTTATTTATCGCTTGGTGATGATCGGAATGCGGCGCAGGGAGATCATATCTATTTCATCGGAAATCCCCTGGCTTTCACAGGAATTGCCAATGAAGGCGAAGTGCTTGGATATACGAATTCAACATTAAAAGAAGAGGTTTTAATGCTAAAAGCCCCCATTTACCGGGGAAATAGCGGAAGTCCAGTTATTGCAGAAAATGGTGAGGTTATTGGTGTAGTCTATGCAACCAGAAGGGATGCTGAACATGGAAAAGTCGGTTTAGCCGTTCCGATTTCCTATTTTTTACAAACAGAAGAAGCTGCAGTCCTTAATGTGGAATAATGGGTATATTTTACCCTAGAATCTTTCCATATCCTTTAGTATGATAGACAACATGAAAACCCCTTTGAACCCTTGATATGACAGCGTTTGTAACATTTGAAAAGTTTTTGTAATAAAACTGAAATTTTTGTAAAGCAATCCCCACAAAAACCCCTTTATGTACGTATACTATAGTAATTGGAGGTGAGCAAGGGTTGATCAAGCGTCTCTTCAAAAAGGGGAAGGAGAACTTCCTGGAAGAGCAGGTGTTAGCTGCTCAGAATGGGGACGAACAAACCCGTCATCATCTCCTGGAAAAATACCGGCCGTTTATTGCCAAGAATGTATCAGAAGTTTGCAAAAGGTATATCGATCCGGATAGAGATGATGAATTCAGCATCGGCTTAATGGCCTTTAATGAAGCAATCGATTCCTTTTCTAAAGAAAAGGGAAGTTCTTTTTTATCCTTTGCAAAATTGGTGGTTAAACGTAAAGTGATTGACTATTTGCGCAGTGAACAGAATCAGCCGGCTGCGGTCTCCCTCGATGAAGAAATTCAAGACGAAGAACAGATGGAAAATCCAAATGAAGTAAAAATTTCCAGGGAACGCTTTGCACAGGAAACAGATGCCTGGCATCGAAAAGAGGAAATCCTGGAGTTTCGGGAAAAGCTCAGAGCCTACAAAATTTCCTTTGAGGAACTGATTGAAATATCACCGAAACATCAGGATGCGAGGGAATCAGCGATGGAAGTGGCACGAATAATCTATGAAACTCCATCTCTACGTGAATATGTTCAAGAGAAAAAAAGGCTGCCAATGAAGGAATTAATCAATTATGTCAGTGTCAGTAAAAAAACGTTAGAGCGAAACCGAAAATACATTTTAGCAATATTTATCATACTTAGTGAGGATTACATGTATTTGAAGGAGTATATAAAGGGGGTGAAGGTATGAAAAAGGGGATTGTCATGGAGAAGAAGGACCAGTACGTAGTGGTCATGTCCCATGATGGTACTTTTTATAAGGCTAAACCGATTCCGGGATGTGATATTGGGGAAGAAATACAGTTTGAACCAATCATAGAACCTGTATCAACAAGATCAGCAGGACCATCGCTTTTTCATACTTTCTTTAACAAGCGCTTGATTGCAGCTGTAGCAGTTCTATTGCTTGCCCTCTTCCCGGTCTTCTCTTGGTACAGCTCAACGAAAGCTTATGCCTATGTTAGCATCGATATAAATCCAAGCATTGAAATGACGGTGAATAAAAAGCTGGAAGTGCTCGAATTAACACCCATCAATGACTCAGCCAGAGAATTGATAGAAAAGCTGGACGATTGGGAGGGGCAAACTGTAGAAAAGGTAACATTTGACATCATTGAAATAAGCAAGCAAGAAGGCATGATGGAAGGAAGAAGTGTTTTAATAGGTGTCAGTTATCTGAAAGAAGTAAACGGAAATTTGACAGAAAAAATCGAAACGTTTTTACAGGAAAGAGAAGAAGATGTCCCGATTGCAGCTTTTGAAGTTCCAGAAAATATTCGAGAACAGGCTAAAGAAGAAAAAGTATCCATGAATTATCTGATGGCTGAAAAAATTGTAAAAGAGAAGAAATTAACAAAAGAAAACGATGATGAGGAAAAAGATAAAGGCGCCACTTCTCAGAATGCAGAGGTTGAGCATGACATCCCTCAGACCATTTTAAAACATCTCGACGAACAGGAAAAACAAATTTTAGAGAAGTATTTCTACGAAGTAACGAAAGAAATTCCACCCGGTTGGAAGAAGAAACTGGAAGAGAGGGAATTGCCGCCTGGACTCCAGAAAAAGCTGGAGGATCAAGCAGAAAAAATGATCCCGGATCAAAACGGGCAAACCGGTGACGAATTGGACTCAGAAGATCAGAAGCATCCCGGTTTTGAGCTCCCGCCTGGGCTAAAAAAGAAACTGGATGATGATGCCGAGGAAATTGAGGAGATGTTAAAGGATCTCCCTCCAGGAATCAGAAAGAAATTTCCTGAAGACATAAATGATCTGGAAGATTTTCTCGAAGATTTGCCTCAGGAGTTTCGTGATAAGTTTCTGAATGAACAAATGAATTGGCCTCCGGGGCTTCAAAAGAAATTTGAGGATGAAATGAAAAGTTGGTCTCCCGATCTTCATAAGAAATTTGAGGATGAAATAAAAAGCTGGCCCCCTGGCCTTCAAAAAAAATTCTGGGATGAAAAGGAAGATAGGAAATCTGAATTTTTTAAGCATGATAAAAAGGACAGAACTCCCCCTGGACATCAGAAAAAGGAACACAAGGACTGAATCAAGAGGCTGGGACAAAACTGCATAAAGGAATATAATATCCGAACTACATTCAATCGTTACATGAATGAGTTCGGATTTTTTTTGCTCTGAAAGATAAAAGGTATAAAATGTGAGCCTTTTTCAATTGAGAGAAGTGTTGTCTAGCTGCAGCGCCCAGCCCCTCGAGCGGCTTCGGTCCCCCTGCGGCGGCAACAGCCTCCTCGGTGGTCCTCCAGCCGTTTTCGGGGCTAAGCGGGGCGCTTCCGCTTTTCTTTTCAACATGCTTCGCTTTCCGCGGGCACGGCCTCAACTTCCTCGACAACTCATTCTTCGTTGTCTGCGGGATTTTCGGCTCGTGCTGTTCCCGCGACGCACAGGACGTGCTAGTGTCGACGTTGGCCACAGGACGTGGCCGGTTTTAGTCGACTAGGAGTCTCGCATGTTGACTCTGCAAATTTCTTTGCAAAATTGTTCGTCATTTCCACCGTTCATTTCTTTTGTCCCAGCTTATTTTTTATCATTCCCTTTGGTTAATATTTCCTCTGTCCCCCCGATATTATAATTACAGACTGGGATGTTCATAGTATAATGAAAGGGAATTTGGATAAGGGGGAAAGAGGATGAATGACACCAATGGAAGCCTGAAGAAACAAAAAAACATTGGACTTATTGCATTAATTGCCGCATTGGTCATTGTTTTTTCCGGGGGAACCGGTTTATACGCTTATCAATATTTTTTAAATAAAAACCCGATGATTCAATATTTAAAAGCAGAGAAACATACGTTTGAATCGATGTTTGATTATTATGAGACTTATAGAGGGACATTCAATGAGTTCAATGATAGATTTATGACCGAACCATATGAATCCAGCATCGCGATTTCAGCTGATTTTAGCATTGATTCTGATCAGCTTCGTCAAAATTTGGAGTATAACATGATCAGAGGCATTTTTTCAGCTGCGAAACTAAATCTGCATGAAAAATATAGTCCAGCTACAAAAGAAGTATATACCGGCGCAGAATTAGTTTTGCAGGGAGCAAATCTATTTGATGCCCAGTTCTATCAAAATGAAACAACCAGTGCTCTGCAAATACCAATGTTATATGACAAATATTTTACTCTGGAGAATAACAAGCTTGGGGAATTCATCCGGAATATAGAAGGATCAAATGAATTAGAAATTGAAGAAATTCCGAATATTGTTGACATGCAGCAGACAGGCATGACTGTTAGGGAACTGAAAGAAATCGCCCTGGACTATTTAAACGTGATGGGCGAACATATAGGAGAAGATCATTTCACTGTCACAGAAGACGCAGTGTATCAGGGGGAGACTTATCATAAAATCTCCTTGTCACTGACAGAAGAAGAAGTCAAACGGATTTTACGTGATTTATTAGAAACCTTAAAGGAAGACGATCGAATCTGGGGCTTCTACACCATTTTTCCATCTGAACGGGCTTTGATCAGAGATGGCATGGTTGAAATGATTCATCAGATAGAAAGCTTAGAACTGTCTGATGGACTAACCATTGACGCTTATCTGGATGGAGAGCAAGTTAAGTACAGGGTTGCAGAAATCGAAGGTGTTAAGATTACTTTAGCAACAGAAGTAAATAAAAATGATCAATATGAACTGGTACTTACCCTCGATGCAACGTCAGATGTTTTTGAGGAACCTGGAATGATTCAGTATCGTGAATCAGGCCAGCCAAATGAAGGAGGCTATCACGTTAGCCGGAAGTTCTCATTCAAGGAACCATATGTTGAACAGGAGACAATGGTATTTACTGTGGAAAACGACTATTATGACAATCAAGAGAGCAAGACAGCCTTTGAATTAACAATGAACGGACCTGAATTTCAGGACTCGCCAAAAATCAGCGGCTATATTCAGGAACAGCTCGAAGATTACAGGGATGAGCAGGCCAGTCTGAATATGGAAATTGGGTTTAATATCGACTTTAATGATCCGATGTTTATGCCTGGAATCCTTGAAGTCATCATTAATGCTGAAACAGATGTTACATTTACCAATGACCTCGAATTTCCTCAATTAAAGGAACGGGATACTGTAAATCTCATGAATCTGTCACCGGATGAAGGGGAAGAACTGTTATTCGAAATGGAACAAAACGCAGAACGGTATTTTAAATCCCTATTTGGCAATTTTGGATTATTTTAAAATGAAAGGAGTGAGCCGGTGTGATTTATGCATTGTTTCGGTATAGATGGAAAAACATCATGCACCAGCCGCTCCTTTTTCTCATGGTGATGTTTTTTCCATACATACTATTAGGGATGATCGGGTTTGGTCTCTCCCATTTTTTTCAGCAGCAAACTGAAAACATTGGGGTGGCTGTTATTGATCAGGACCAGACCATGGAAACCAAAGCCCTGCTCAGTCAGCTTTCAAAAGAAGGAGCTCTCGGCGAGTCCCTTTCCCTTATTTCTATGGGAGATAGACAGGCCATGAAGGCTATGGAAGACGGGGAAATAACGGCGATTGTGACGATACCTGAGGGATTTACGGGTGATTTGCGTTCAGGAACGAATACTCCGATCGAAGTAATGACCAGTTCACAGTATCCACTGTCATCGAGCATGGTTACCATTTTATTGGAGAGTGGTGCCAGGTATATTTCGGCAGCGCAGAGTGGGGTCAACACAGTCTATCATTTACATATTAAGGATCTGGCTTCAAAGGAAGAGAGAAGCAAGCTGTTGCAGCAGGTGATTATTCAGTTTACGCTATTTGCTTTAAACCGCAATCAATTATTTGAAACAGAGGAAATTCATCAGGGCAGCAGTATAGGCTGGAAGTATCACGGAGTTATTGCATTCCTGGTGACCGGATTTCTTCTAAGTTCCATCATTTTTTCGATGGTTAGCAAAGAAAAGATGGACCAAACCATCCAGGAACGTCTTAGATCCATGGATGTCAGAACATCTGTGTTGATCATCAGTCAATTTTTCCTTTACGTATCGTTTTTTACAATCCAGCTTGTCCTTGCTGCTTTTCTATTGTCAGTATTTCTTTCAATGGATTGGCTCTTTAGTTTCCCGGCAATGTTCACGTATGCAGGATTCGTATTGTTCACAGCGTCTATGCTGTCTTTAACTGATAGTATGTTTGGAAACCGAAGTGCGGGTTCAGCTTTATTGGCTGCAGTTTTTGGTCTGGGCAGTCTGGTGAGTGGTGTCTGGATGCCTGATGTGTACTTGCCTGAAGGGATGTCCGCTATAAGCCAGTATGTCCCATTTTACTGGTTTTATCATTCCTTTGAAACAATACTCACAGCTTCCGGGTGGCCAATTGCGGAGTGGAGCGGCATGATGGTGCTTGCGGTACTGATATTGATAATGGCTCTTGCAGCTGGAAAAATAAAGGAGGGAAAACATGATTCCATATCTTTCCCTTCTCCTTAAACTAGTATTCACAAATAAATGGAAACTGTTATTTTCCGTAATCACCCCATTTATTGTATTGTTTTTGATGGTACCAGTGATTTCAAGTGCATTTGAAAAAAGTGTAATTCCCATCGCCTGGATTGACGAGGATGGATCGGATTATTCCGCCATTATCCGTGGCCGTGTTGACGAATATGAACGCCTGAAAATAGTGGATATGACCAGATCTGAAGCATTCCGGGCTATTCAAAAGGGTGAACTTGAGGGCGGTTTTGTTATCAGAAACGGTTTTCAGAAGCAGGTTAAACAGGGCAACATAGCCGAAACGATCGAATGGCTCCGTTCAGAAGGGTCTGTTTTTGACACATTTGCCAAAGAAAACGTTGCTAGTGAAGTCATGCGGCTGGCCGTAAATAGTCAGGCAGCCAATGAGGTACAGCGTTTAAAGGAGGAAGAAGATTCTCAGAACTGGAATCATTATTTTGAACACGCCGACAGCTATTGGGAACCGGAACCATTGTTTCAAATGAACTTTCAAACTTATCATATTGAGAAAAGCAAATCCTCCAGGGTTATACCCTTGTCTTTAATGGGGATTACTTCCTTTGGTTTCTGGTATGCCTGGGTGCTTGCCTCCATTGCCCTTTTGCCTGTGTTTCAAATGCGGAAAAATGACATCCTTTCCCGTTTGTCCATTGTAAGTGGAAATTTATCTAGATTATATCTTGTTCTTTTTTTGGGGACTGTGGTATTGGCAATAGGATTATGGGGGATATGGCTGCTTGTGCTAGTCTGGCTGTTCGATGTACTGAACACGGAATTTTTTACAATGGGGATACAGTCGGTATGGGCGCTAATGGGTGCAATATTACTCACCTATATGAGCATGTTTATATTTAGAGAACGGAATGGGTATGTTTTATTCATCATCGTTTTTTCCCTTGTATCATTTTCGGTTTCTTCCCTGTACCTTGTTTCAGGAGGGACAGGATGGTGGTATTATCTCATGCCACATACGTGGCTGTATGAAATCATGTACCGGTAAAGTGAGGAATGAAAATTGCTAACCTTTAATCAAGTCGATAAATATGCGAAACATCACCATATATTAAAAGGGATCTCCCTCGAAATAGCCTCTGGTGAAGCGATTGGGATTGTTGGGCCAAACGGGGCAGGGAAGTCAACCTTTTTAAAATTGGCAGCATCTGTTCTATTTCCAGACCATGGACAGATCCATTTTCAGGGGGAGCCTTATATCAAATCATTGAAAACCCTTCGCCAGCATATCGGATATATTCCGCAGAACATCGCCCTGTTTGAAGAATTGTCCGTAAAAGACCAACTGACGTTCTGGAAAAAAGCAGCTAAAAAAAAGGGTTCCAGGGTTTTTATCGACGAGATGATTCATGTACTGGGCCTGGATCAAGTCATGTCTAAAAAAGTACGGGAGCTTTCCGGTGGATGGAAGCGAAAGGTGAATGTCGCAACCGGGCTGCTGCATGATCCTGACATTATTTTACTGGATGAACCAACAGCTGGAATGGACCTTGCAGCCAAACACGATTTGCTGAAATGGCTTAATCAGCTCCATCAGCATGGAAAAACGATTCTCATCATCAGTCATGATTGGAATGTGATCAATCGTTTATGCAACAGAATTCTTATTTTTCAGGATGGACAATTACGGTTTGATGGACGAACTGAAGATGTACAGGCATTTAACTCGACCTTACGCGAAGAAACGGATCAGGAATTAAAAAAGATTTTAGCTGAACAAAACCTGTAGATAGAGGGTCCTTCATAATGCAGCTGAAAGGCAGAGAAGGGACAAGATGAGGCTGGGACGAAACTACACAAAGGAATGAATATTAACTACATTCAATAGTCACATGAATGAGTTCGGATTTTTATGCTTGACTTCGTCAACATGCTTCGCTTTCCGTGGGCACGGCCTCAACTTCCTCGACAACTCATTCTTCGTTGTCTGCGGGATTTTCGGCTCGTACTGTTCCCACAGGAGTCTCGCATGTTGACTACGCAATTTCTCAAAATTGTTCGTCTTTCCTCCGTTCATTCTTTTTTGTCCGAGGCTCATTTTTTAAACGCAACCAACAGCTCGCTTTCTGTGTCGCGGCTTAGGGATTCCGATAACTCATTCTTCTGTCTTTAGGGATTTTCGGCTTGTGCTGTTCCCGCGACGCACAGGACGTGCTAGTGTCGACGTTGGCCACAGGATGTGGCCGGTTTTAGTCGACCAGGAGTCCCGCGTGTTGACTGCGTAAATGTTTCTTTAACCCGTTTGTTCATCTTTTTCATCGTTCATTCCTTTTTGTCCCACCCTTATGTTTTACAGCAGTTTCACAAACGTTTACATTTTTTCACTCGATCAAACTAGACATCGCAAAATATTTTCCTTTACCATAAGGGTACATCAGTAATTGTTGATGAACAGTGCTAAGAAAAAAGAACACAAACACCGTATAATTCGTAAGAAACCGGAAATGAGAAAGAAAATGATCCAGGCTGCATAATGATGTATAAAAAATATTTAAAGCTTATGGATTAGCCCGATTTTCTGAACAAAAACAATAAAAATTTTACCCGTTAAGGAGTGATGGGAAAACATGTTGAAGGGTCAGAGTGCCATTATAACGGGAGCTTCACGGGGAATAGGTAAAGAAATTGCTAAAAAGTTTGCTGACCAGGGTGTGAAATTGTCCATAATGGGAAGCTCTGAACAAATTTATAAAACGAAACAGGAACTTGAAAATGAGGGTGTTGAGCATGTTCTTGCCTTTCGGGCAGATGTGAGCAAGGAAAATGATGTGGATCATGTCGTCGAGGCTACCAGAAGTGCCTATGGAACGGTTGATATTCTTGTGAATAATGCCGGTATTGGTCTGTTTAAGGCGGTGGAAGATGTAACCGTTGAAGAATGGAGAAAACTTTTTGAAGTGAATGTTCAGGGTGTATTTCTATGTACGAAAAAGGTTCTTCCTATTATGAAAAAGCAGAGATTTGGAACCATTATTACCGTTTCTTCCGACGTTGGCAGGTACACGATTCCAAATGGTTCCCTATACACTTCCACCAAATACGCCGTACAGGGTTTTATGGGTTCGCTTATTCAGGAAGTCCGTGAATATGGCATTCGGGCAGGTACGATAAATCCTGGAATGGTGGACACATACTTTAACGATTCGACTCAAGGTGATCCGGAGAAAAAAGACTGGCTGAAGGTAGAAGATATTGCAGAAGCAGTGGTGTATATGGCAAGTGCTCCAAAGCATATGCTGATCGACGAGCTTCAGCTGCACCCGCTCATTCAAAACTATCCCCGTCCATGACATATACCCTAATACAAGCCCTTGCATGTCCAGGCAGGGGCTTTAATATTATAAAAAAAACTCTCCCTATACAATCCCGCAATCAAGGCGCCAGTTAATGCTATTGCCGACATTTTCAGCATTCACCTGCCTATTCGTGATATAATGAATCCAAATCAAGGAAAGTTGTGGTTATATGGTATTAAATGAGAAGAAAAAATTAGAAACGTTAAAAACGATTGCAGAAACCTTAAACCAATCTCAGGATAAACAACATATGCTGCAATCGGTCTTAAAAGAATTGATCGATATAACCCACTTTGAAACAGGATGGATTTTTCTCCAAAATGATCAGATGGTATTGATGGCAGATGAAGGCCTTCCTCCTGCCCTGACCAGAGATAACAAAAGACCAATGTGCGGTGAAGAATATTGTTACTGTGTATCCCGCTATAACAAAGGAACGCTGACAAAAGCGACTGCCATCATTGAATGTAAGCGGCTGGAAGATGCTATCAGCGAAGGGAAATACGACACCTGCGGACTGACACATCATGCCACCGTCCCTTTGAAAACCCCCGATAAGATGTATGGGTTACTAAATGTGGGAGCACCTGGCCGAACCTCCTATGGAGAAGATGAGCTGAATTTACTGGAGTCTGTTGCTCTGCAAATTGGAACTGCACTGAAGCGTCTGGAGCAGTTTGAAAAAGAAGAAGAGAGAAGTCGCCTCCTGGAAACTCTGAATACATTCGTCAGGGAATTGCGTAATGAGCGTAACATGTGCTGCTATGTAGAGAGTTCAGGTGAATATTTTAAAAACATGTTTTATCTCGACTATATTCACATTTCACTCCAGGAAGAAATGTATGAGGTAGGAAAACCAGCCTCTGACTACAGGGAAACCTTTACTTTTAAGAAAGTAAAGGGAAAATTATCGCTAAATCGCAAGAAGCCGCTGAATCCCGTTGAAAAAGAAGTCATGCAGTTTGCCGTACAGCATCTGGAGCTAGCCTATCGTGATTTAATGCTTCAGGAAAAGGAAAAGGATGTCGCAAGAATTGAGGAGCGGAACAGACTGGCACAGGACCTGCATGATTCCGTCAATCAGCTGTTATTTTCCATTATGTTGACGGCAAAAGCAGCGAAACAAAACAACCAGGATCCAAATCTTGAAGCGCCTCTTACTGATTTAGCTGACCTGTCTTCTCAGGCTTTAAGAGAGATGCGGACATTAATTGCGAAGAAAAAAGCAGCGGAATTGGAAAAGGGGCTGTTAACTGGGCTTGCCCGCTATGCCGAAAGACTACACCTGAAACCGGAAACCGAATCAGAGGGAAGCATCTCCATACCGTATCATATTGAAGAAACCCTGCTGCGGATTGGCCAGGAAGCTATTCATAACGTAAATAAACACGCCAATACTGATCAGGTCTACCTAACTCTAAAGCGTAAAGAAAGGGGATATTGGCTGACCATCAAAGATAATGGCGTCGGATTTAATGTCGAGAAATATAAGGATTTCCATTCCTTCGGTTTAAAAGGAATGACCGAACGGGCAGCAGTCTACAATGGAAAAGTAACCATTGAAAGCAAACCATCTCAAGGGACAACCATCACCGTATTTATTCCGGATGGAGGGGAGAAAGAATGAGTATTCGAATTTTAGTTGTGGATGATCACCAGGTGGTACGGAAAGGGCTTGTCTACTTTTTTCAAACTCAAAAAGATTTAGAAATTGTTGGAGAAGCCTCAAACGGAAAGGAAGCACTTGATCTTCTTGAAAAAGAGCAGGTTGATGTAGTCCTGCTGGATGTTCAAATGCCTGAAATGGATGGAATTGAGGCCACCCGGAAAATTAAAGAACTGTATCCGCAGACAAACGTATTAATTTTAACCAGCTTTTCAGACTATAACTCCGTCATCCCAGCAATTAAAGCAGGAGCAAGCGGCTATCAGCTGAAAGATGCCGAACCGGAAGAACTGGCACATGCCATTCGAAAAGTACAGACCGGCGAAAAGATGATTGACCAAAAAGCAGCCATACATTTATTCCAGCACGTGTCCCATGACGAAAATAACGAAGAAAAGAAACGGCTTGACGAACTGACCAAACGTGAGATGGAAGTGCTGAAAGAAATGATGAAGGGAAAAAGCAACAAAGAAATTGCCAGTGATTTATTTATAACGGAAAAAACAGTGAAAACTCATGTATCCAATATACTGTCGAAGCTGGAGGTCCATGATCGCACCCAGGCTGCGCTGTTTGCGGTAAAATACCTTGGAACGGATGAATAGGACTCAAGGGTGTTGGAGAGCTATGCTCTATCAGGCAGGAATGACATGGTTAATGTTAACGTGAAATTTACCATTTAAAAAAGAGGGGATGGTCTCCCCTCTCTTTTATTGGACATATATGACTTCGATATCTGTGTCGATGGCGTGTTCCAAATAATGAATCAGGTTTTGATGGGAGCGAACAATTGTATCTTCACTGGAACTGTAGTGGTAAGCATGTAAAAAGTTCTCGATTTTCTTTGACAGGAAGTCATCCTCTGTACGAACCATCAGCACCAGCAGATCATCCCATTGCCCCCATAGTGTGTAGTAAAGTGCCTTATCGTAATCTGCTGAGTTCAACCTAAAACCCCCTTAAGGCAGGGTTAGGAATTAGTATGCTTCATTACTGATTTAACTTCCTGTCTTTTTCATGGTGCTTTTTCCATAAATTTTTTTGCTGAAAGGAATGCCAAGCGTTAAATCTTGTCTGCTGTTATGTTTATTGTGCGGTATATCCTCCATCAATGACAACTGCCTGCCCAGTTATGCTCTTCCCCTTATCACTGATTAAAAAGGCTGCATATTCTGCAATTTCTTCTACTTGAAGCAGACGTTTCTGAGGTACAAGGGGAAAAATGACGTCCTCGAGTACCTTCTCTTTGCTGATGCCTCTTGTTTTCGCTAGATCATCAAGCTGATTTCGCACAAGTGGTGTATCCACATAACCTGGACACAGGGCATTTACCGTAATTCCATGTTCGGCTCCTTCCAGTGCCGCAACCTTTGTTAAACCTATGACGCCATGTTTGGCACTATTATACGCTGCTTTGCCCGCAAAACCGATCAGGCCATTTATGGAAGCGATATTTAATATTCTCCCGTATTTATTCTGTTTCATGATGGGAAAAGCATATTTCATGGCATAAAAAGGTGCAATTTGCATAATCTTAATCATGGTTTCAAAAGTATCTGATGGAAACGCTTCTATAGGGGAAACATGTTGAATACCAGCATTATTTATTAAAATGTCAAGGGATCCAAAGGTTTGAACGGTATGATGGATTCCGTCTTTGACTTGTTCTTCCTTTGTCACATCACAAACGAAATCAGTCACTTCAAAGCCTTCATGATTTAATCGATTTACTTCTTTCTTTAGTTTTTCTTCATTTAAATCCGATAAAACGACTCGAGCTCCCTTTCTGGCAAGGTGTTCTGCCATTCCTAAACCGATTCCCTGAGCTGCGCCTGTAATAAACACCGCTTTTTCTTTTATCATGGATGATACCCTCCTTTTCTATACACTTTCGTCAATTGATGGGAAAACCCTTCTAACGTGTTTGTGACGGTATCTGGCTATATAAACCATCGAATAATTCCAAATCCCTCAAAGCATAATAAAAATAATCCTGCAAGGAAGGAGGAGCAGCATGAATAAGCTTGCACTTTTAGGTATTTCAACGCTAACAGCATTAACCATTGCAGGTTGTCAGGGAGATGATGAGGGATTAGGTATAAACAACGATTACGATACAGGAATAGAACCAACCAGATATAATGAAAATAACGATATCCAGCCGAATCGTGACCGTTATGGAATGAATAACAATAATTTAGGACCGAATTACAATAATCCTGATCGAAACGGGATGAACAACAATGCAATTGGTCCAGATTATAACGGTACGAATCCCGACCGCAACTGGAATGCCGACCGTGGATTAAACGGGGATGGGGACAATTTAATGGATAATACCCGTTTTGAGGTAGCGGACGATGCGGCGGACCGAATCGCGCAGGAGGTTCGCGAAGTTGAGCGTGCCTACGTTTTAGCGGGTAATAATAATGCCTATGTGGCAGCTGTCCTGGACAGTGATCAGGAACGAATTGACGCTAATCTGCGTGAGCGTATTGAACGTGTTGTTCGTTCAGTTGACCGTGACATTGACAATGTTTATGTAACAGCTAATAATGAGTTTGTTGATTTAGCTGATGGATATGTTAACGGAGAAAACCGGGACGGCTTTTATGATGACTTTAATAATATGACACAGCGTCTCTTCCCTGACATGGATTAACATGAAAAACGAGGGATCTATTCCCTCGTTTTTTTCTTTATCAAATATCTCTTTCCTTTTTCATATATATAATGTAGTAAATACGGAAGAAGGGGAGAGGGATTTGACAAGATCTGATCATAAAGAACTGGAACGTGCCATTGAAGAAATTACGGAGATTGCTGAAGGTTTCGGGTTAGACTTTTACCCGATGCGTTATGAAATATGTCCAACAGATATTATCTATACATTTGGTGCCTATGGAATGCCTACCCGCTTCTCGCACTGGAGTTTCGGAAAACAATTTCACAAAATGAAGCTGCAGGAAGAACTGGGTATGAGTAAAATTTATGAATTAGTAATTAATTCCGACCCATGCTATGCTTTTTTACTGAATTCCAATAGTCTCATCCAAAATAAACTCATTATTGCCCACGTTCTCACCCACAGTGATTTCTTCAAAAACAACATCCGCTTTAAAAACACCAACCGGAAAATGGTGGACAGCATGGCTGCTACCGCTGAACGAATTCAAAATTATGAAAAAATCCATGGCAGGGATGAAGTGGAAAATTTCATAGATGCTGTACTGGCAATTCAAGAACATATTGATCCGACCCTGCTACATCCAAAAAAACAACGTGAAAATTCGGATTCCAAAAACTTGAAATCTAAAGCGATGCGGACCGAATACGATGACTTATGGCGGCTGGATCAGAGCAAACAGGAAGAAGAAAAAAAACCAGTTAAAAGGAATCGCAAAATCCCGGAAGAACCTCAAAAAGATATTCTGTTATTTATTGAAGCCTACAGCCGGGAACTGGATGACTGGCAAAAAGATATCCTGACCATGATGCGGGAAGAAATGCTGTATTTCTGGCCACAGCTGGAAACGAAGATCATGAACGAAGGCTGGGCTTCCTACTGGCACTCCCGGATCTTGCGGGAAATGGACCTAACTGAAGGAGAAGCCATTGAATTTGCGAAGCTGCACGCCAGTGTCATCCAGCCATCCAAAACGAGCATCAACCCATATCGGCTAGGAATCAAAATTTTTGAGGACATCGAAGAGCGCTACGATAACCCGACCGAAGAAATGAAAAAACGGGGCGTTCAGCCGGGAACCGGCAGGGAAAAAATTTTTGAAGTGCGGGAAATTGAATCAGACATTTCCTTTATCCGCAATTATCTGAATAAAGACATTGTAGAGGAGGAAGATCTCTACCTGTTCCAGAAACAGGGAAGGGAGTACAAAATCGTGGAAAAGAACTGGGAAGATGTCCGTGACCAGCTCGTTTCCATGCGGGTGAACGGCGGGTTTCCGTACATCACCGTTCAGGACGGGGATTACATGAAAAACGGCGAGCTTTATCTGAAACACCATTATGAAGGCATTGAGCTGGATCTCAATTATCTTGAAAAAACGATGCCATACATCCACCAGCTCTGGGGAAGATCCGTCCACATCGAGACGGTGGTGGAAGATAAAAATGTACTGTTCACCCATGACGGAAATCGGGTGAAGAAGAAATATCTCTAAGGCTGCCTGCGAGGGCAGCTTTTTTGTTCTTATAACTTGAAGTCCTTTTGGCTGTTTGATTATAAATTCATGAAACGTATGTGGATTTTTGAAAACTGTCATCTCAATGAACTAATTTCATTTGAGTATATTTTTCTGAACCAGATTTTCGACGATTGGTATTGGTGGTGCTTCAAAAAGTAGAATAGACCAAGCTTACAACATTAGTTACGTATACGGAATCAATTTAGATGAACGTGAAACCATTAATATCGAATATTAATTTAAGGCAAGAGGTGAAAGCGGACCTCTTGTTAAGCAAAAAAATTTAAGAAACAAACTGCGAGAAATCTTGAATATAGAGCCCTTGCAATTAAGGATTATCATTTTCCGGTATCTCTGGCAAACAGGGTCATCGACCATGTGAGCGCTTGATTAGCCTCTATATACTCGTCATTTTCCATTCGTTCCTTTAACTCGTCTAAATCGATGGATTCGATTAGATCCCGACGTTCAGCAGACTCCTGATGCAGCATGTTGATTTCAGGCAGCTGGTTTCTAGCTAGCATTCTGATGGAAAACAGAAGGTCAATCACTTCTTTATTTGTCTTGTTAAGTGATAGTGGTTTTATTTCTTTACAATGGACATTCCAAGGTGTAAACTAGATAAAAAAAGTTCAAATTTGAACTAAATGAGGAGTGAAACCATGTCACTAACCGTAAAAATTTATTCAGATTACGTATGTCCTTATTGCATACTGGCTGAACCAATTGTTAAAGAAGTTGCAACAAAATATAATCTAAATGTGGAGCACATGCCCTTTGAATTAAGGCCATACCCAACACCTACTTTAAAACCAGAAGGAGAGTATATGCAAAAGGATTGGGCAGCGCGAGTTTTCCCACTAGCAGAAAAATTAGGTGTAAAGATGGTCATGCCGCCATTTTCTCCACAACCATACACTCATTTGGCGTTTGAGGGATACCAATTTGCTAAGGAAAGGGGAAAAGGAGAAGAATATAACTCTAGAATGTATAAAGCATTTTTTCAAGACAGCCTGAACATTGGAGAGATAGATGTCCTTGTTGAACTAGCTAATGAAATAGGACTGAATAAAGAAGAATTTAGAGATGCTCTTGACAAACGGAAGTATAAAGATAAACATCAGGAAGCGTTAGCACATGCAAGAAAATTGGGAATACATGCAGCACCTACTTTTATTATTGGAAGCACAGTGATTAAAGGAATGCCATCTGTTGAACAGCTGGAAAGAGCGGTAGAAAAAGAATTAGGTGAGCAAAAACAAGATATTTACGGATTGTCTTGTGATATGGATGGATGTTCATGACATGTAAAATTTCATGTTGTATTTGGTATTGATAAGAAATCTAGACTTTAATAAAGGAGTACCGAAATGTGTAAGAACCAGGTTGAAGAGGTCGAGTTATCGTTGCATGTAATGAGGGTTTTAGCTCGAGCATATAAATCTATTTCTGAACACTCTTTTCGTTCAAGTAAAGAATATGGATTTAAACCAAATGAATTTGCAGTGCTGGAATTGCTCTACCACAAAGGCCCACAGCCTCTTAAACATATAAGTGGCCAGTTATTGTTGGTGAAAGGTGGAGTCACTTACGTTGTAGATAAGTTAGAAAAAAAGGGGTATCTCATTCGGGAGTTGAATCGGGAAGACCGAAGAATTGTTTTGGCAAAACTTACTGAAAAAGGACGGAAAACAATGGCCAATATTTTCCCAGGGCATGCTGAAAATTTGCATCGAGCTTTTAGAGGGCTAACAAGTGACGAAAAGAAGCAAGTGATAAGGTTATTAAAGAAAATGGGGAAACAGGCATCAGATTTGCTTTAATTGCTTATACCCAATCACATATTATTCCATGCCATATATCATTATCCTCATGCCGCTTGAATACTAATCAAGCGGTTTTTAATTACAGCGTTCCCAGTTAAGCCACTACTAGCTTGCTGGTGAAAGTGCAGTCTAAGTAAGGGCCAGGACGTTCAATAGCAGGAAAGCGTCCTCCAGAGAGATTTCTCGTTTCCTGCTTTGGTTTTCTCGATATATTATGAGATGGTTTATGAAGGTGTTTTTCGATTGCTGTGACCGTCAAAAAACTTTTTAACGTTTTCTTCCTAAAAAATGGAAGGTTTGTGCTTCATACGATAACTATCTCCATTAAGACTTATAATTTCAGCTCGATGTAGTCCAAGATCTAGAATAGCTATTGTGATGGCTTGATCTCCTAATTAATCACCCCAATCCTTTAGCGCTTTGTTCGAAGTTAGGGTGATTGATGATTGATTATATAAATCATTTACCAGGTGAAAGAATAGATTTGCCTCTTGTGAATCCATGGCCATAAACGTTAGATCATCGATAATGACCAAATCGGTCTTTCGAATACGTTTCATACAAGTTTGAGATTTTCTCGAAATGTCTTCCGTTTTTAAGGAATGTATCAGCCCTCCCATCGATGTGAAAATGACTTAATATCCCTGGTGTATGGCTGTAGTTAGTTTGGATTGTGGTAGTGTCAAGGGCTAACTAACACCTCAAATAGTTTAAAAATTTTACATTTTAAAGCAGGAATCTGGCATTAATCATTGAATATAATAATTAGTACAAACTATTAGTACCAGGTAATAAATAATAAAAAATGGAGGGATATTATGAGTTTAGTCAATCATATTGATACCAAAAATAGTCAATGGAAAAAAGTAAATGAAGGTGTTGAAATGTTGATTTTACGTTCTGAACCCGGTGAAGTACGTGCATTATTACGTTTTGCCCCTGAAAAAGGCTATCCACGTCACCGACACCCTGAAGGTGAGGAAGTCTTTGTACTAGAAGGAATATATAAAGATATGGGAAAAGAATATAGTACCGGTTCCTATTTGTACTACCCTCCAAATAGTGACCACGCACCAACAAGCCCAACTGGATGTACCATATTAGTTATAAGCCCAAAGCCCCCTGTGAATTTATAATACAGTTATTTCCAGTGCGAAGATATAGTTCACACATTACCGTCCAGGACGGAGATTACATGAAAAACGGGGAGCTTTTCTGAAACACCATTATGAAGGTATTGAGCTGGATCTCAATTATTTTGAAAAAACGATGCCATACGTCCACCAGCTCTGGGGAAGACCGGTTCTTATCGAGACGGTGGTGGAAGAGAAAAAAATGTAATGTTCACCCATGACGGAATCGGGTGAAGAAAAAGTATTTGTAAGGCTGCCTGGGAGGGCAGCTTTTTTGTTTTTAAAACATTTAATCATTGACATATAAAATTGAGGTATGGAGGGATATAGTTATCAACTGTTACATCAATTTTCAAAGCCCCTTCCTGATTGAGAGTGAATTTCACTCCACTTTTTTGTTAAACTATCTTCTATTGATAAAATTCAACAGTCTTTCCTGTATTTTCATGAGTCGCAACCATTCTGCAATCTCCAGGAAATAGCCTTGATACAGTCTGTTCTTAATGATAAATGCTTCATAACACTTTGTTTTAGATAGCAGTATTGTTTTTCATTGGTATCTAAATATGCTTCTTTCCTACTAGAATGGATATCCATATAAGTGATGTCTTCTTTGAATTGAGGAGCCGTTAAATCATATCTTTTACCATCGATAAAATTATAATAATGCCATCCACTAGGTAGTTTCGTTTTCCTTATCTCTCCACCCAGTATATCATTAACTACTAGGGACGTTACGCCGCATTGCCCCTTTGCAGGGTTATCCTTACTCCATTTTGAACTTGATTCTAAAGACCAAGATTTATAAAGTGCATTTAATATTTCTTCGATTTGAAAAAGAGAATGATTATCCATAAACAAATCCTCCTATTTCAAATTAGTTTATTTTAATATCAATTCTATAGTATATTACACTGCAGGAGTAGATTTAAGCGAACACGGAACCATCAGTTAGGATTCTAATAAAAAACAAGAGGAATTTGGTTAAACGTCACTTGTTCCTATTATTGTCAGCATGTCCGATCTTATTGAAGGGAGCCAGCCTATTGGCTTTGTCGATGTAAAAATAAATGATCATGTGTTTGGACCAGAAAAGGCGCGAACAGAAGATCCAGAAAAAATCAATGAACTTCTTTCTTTATTCAAAGATCTCCAGACAGAAAAGATCCCCCGTAATCGGAATGGGGAGTATTATTAGAAACTGGAACCACAGAGACTCGAATGAAAAGTGCTGTTGTCTATTTTAACAGATCAGCCAGGTAATGGTGAAAATGCCCTTGTAATTGAAATTGCAGAAAATGGGATGGCCATAGTGGTGGATTTTGAAAATCACATTGGGGCAGACATGTTTCTTATCACTGATTCCACACCCGAAACTTATCAGAAACTTTTAGGCTTTTATGAGTCCATTTATGAAAAGGAGTCTGTAATAAAATCTGGTCCGTTTGAGAGGGAAGAAAAAAATGGAAGAGCAGATTAATCAAAGTCACTGGTTCAGACTGCTTTTGATTTTGTTTTTATCACTCCCCATTTCCCTGGCTGGCATTTTTCTTATAGATAAAGAACTATAACTAGTTTTGTTACAATCTTAATCTTTCATTCCAGAAACTAAGGTCTTGATCAAATTGTTCAGTTGTAATTCCCAGTGCTTTCATTTCCTGTTTAAGATCCAGGGAAAAGTAGCCTGGTAAATATTTAGAATAACAAGAAATGGCTTCCTCGATACTTAGATGATGATCAATCACGCAGTAGCAAATATGCTTGATGGTTGAGTGATAAAGTCTATCAGCCGTCTCATTTCTGTATTGGACAAATTGTTCAAGAAGGCGATCAGTTAATCTGGTTTGGATATACGCTACATCATGTTTTAAATCCAACATGCTTTGTCCAGATTTTTCCACAATTTGATACAGATTATATTCAGGTGGGAAATAACCGGTATTGGCTGCCTCCTCAAATGTGGTGGCTTGATTTCGTAATAATTGATATACGATTTCAAAAACAGACCAGAAGTATGGGTGCACTTCTCCTTCAACCCACCAGCCATGTAAATGTTTTCGTAAAAATTCCTGCTTGATTTCATGAGAAGGGATCTTATGGATTCTCATGGTACTGCTCAACCTCCAATGAATTAAACGATATAAAAAAGGATTCGTTGAGTTTATAATAGCTCAAGAATCCTTTTTTTACATCATAAAGCTAGTCTGTAATAATTGGTCCGGGGTCCTCTTTGAATCTAAATTTTGTATGAGGTTCTGCGAAAGGCTAATTTTTTAAATAAACAGGGCTCTCTAAGACAAAAGTTGTCTTTTGAGATAGCCCCATGTCTTTTTCTTATTTTCACTCAGAAATCACATTTATTTTTTCAATCTTTATATCTTCAGTTGGTATATCCTGCATGCCTGTTGGAACGTTGGCAATTTTGTCTACTACGTCCATCCCTTCCACAACCTGTCCAAAGACGGTGTGACGGAAATCCAGCCATGGTGTTCCTCCATTTTTTACATAGGCTTCGATGATTTCTGCCGGAAATCCTGCCTGTTCCATTTGATCTTTAAATCCCGGATCTAGGTTTGCGTTTTGTACAATAAAAAATTGACTTCCGTTCGTATTTGGCCCGGAATTCGCCATGGACAGAGCACCGCGAAGATGGAACAGTTCATTTGAAAACTCATCTTCAAAGGGCTGGCCCCAGATGCTTTCGCCGCCTGTCCCATTTCCTTTTGGATCACCACCCTGAATCATGAAATCCTTAATCACACGGTGGAAGGTCAATCCATCATAATAACCGTTTTTGCTGTGAGTCACAAAGTTTTCAACAGCTTTTGGTGCGTGTTGCTGGAATAACTTCAGTTTAATGGTTCCGTGGTTGGTCACCATTTCAACGGCAACTTCATTTTCTAATACATCAGTCGTTAATTGTGGGTACATGATTCGTTCTCCTTTTTTTCTTAATGTCATGTTGATCATATCATATCCAGAAACGAAGACAAAGATGATCAAAAGTCAATTACAACACAGAATGGCTGGATAACAGACGATATCAGGGTTTGCCAGCCGATTTAAGGAAAAGAAGTAAAATAAAAACAGACTTTTTTAAAAAGTTATTCAACCTGCTTTGTCAGCAAAGAACCCCAATAAAATGGAATTCCTCCTTACTTGTTCAAAGCAGACTTTTTCTTATAATCGAAATAAAGCCATGCAACTAAAATCAAAAGGAAAATGACCATCGCAAAGGGAAGTACCCATAAATTATCTGCATCTAAATTCCACCCGATTATACTGATTCCAATGGAGGTTACTGGTGCCATCCAATAAAAAGCCTTTGTATGGTACAGCCAGCCATATGGAAAAAAATGAGCCCCAGTAATCACTGCGAAGAACAGAATCATCTGAAAAGGACTGTTGCTGAAAGCCCAAATAATAATTGGAAAGTAGACAAGCTGTGCTAGGTTTAAATACAGGCCTAACTTACCTAGAGGATGGTCATTGTTTTTCCAGTCCGCTTTGATTAAAGTTGCTATTAATATGGAGACAGGAAACATCAGCCCCGTTGAAAACAACAGAAACATATTTTTTTCTCTGATGTCCAGCGGCTGTAGATAGATTAGGGTTATCAACAGCCAAATGAGTGTTCCAGACAGCAAAAATGGAATGCCATTTTTACTTTGAATGGATAGTTGATTTTTAAGATTAATCAGATTCAGACGAATCATCTCCTTCAATTAATAAATCTGTTTTCTTTTGCTTTTTTAAATATAGATCGTAATACGGATTAAGGTTATGTTGAAAGTATTCCAATAACCAACGCATATCATAGATACGGATGATATCAAGGTTTGTAATCATATGCGAAATTCATTTCCATACCAATGTATCAATTGATTGTCAGTTTTATATTTATAATGGAATAGAGGGCACCTCATCTCTTTTGATCAAATTTTTTCTGGATAAGTAAACTATACCAAAAGTTGCAATATTTTTCTTATTAACATGTAAGTAAAATCGATTTTCGATATGAATGAAGACTTTTCCTCTCAAAACAATGGTTGATTTAATTTAAGAATTATCAATATTTGTATGAGTTTGGATGTTGATTCTTCAACTTCAAAAATTGAAAAGATATGGTATGATGGAATTATATGGAATAACATAAAGGAAAATTGGGAAGATCCTGAATTTCAGGAAGAAATGGAATCCCTTCAAGAAGATATAGACTGGCTCTTTTCCTATGGAGAGAAGGGATTTTTTCGAGCACTACTGAATTCAGACTATGAAAAAGTCAATGAAATTCTAAACGAGTGGCAGGCATACAGGATGGAAAAAATAAGACATAATCAATAAAGGAATGAGTTGTGATGAGCCTGGAGATCTTTGAAGATGTTGTATCTATTACTCATCATGATTATGCCGGCTGTGTGGACAAATGGGGGTGGGATCAGCCGGAAAAATATATGAAAATGATACAAGATCTCGAGCACAGAGGTTTATTAACCTCCCTAAAATTTGTGGAAATTGTTCAGAGTTATTTGTGGGATTTTAAGGATCCCCATATGTTTTTCAAAATTACTGACAATCAGGATTTGAAGGAGCTTAGCCCTGGGTTCAAAGTGAGAAGGTACGAGGGCCGTCTCTATGTAACAGATACAGAAGAGGAGAAGAGGATTACGAAAGGATCGTACATAACTGCATTGGATGGGGTAAGCATTCCTAAACTTCTGGAAAAACACCAAAGGGTTCTGGCAGAAAGTTTTCCTGGAGGGGAAAATTGGACACCTATTATTCGCCAGTATGCCTATTGTGAAGTGACAGACCCCGAAGGAAATCATCACACACTTTCCCTGAAAGCCTATGAAAAAAAGGAGTACGTGCCAGAGTACAGCTTAAAACAGCTGGATGAAGAAATCTGGTTAATGAGACTGACGGATTTTGATGACCCTGATGCCATATCTCAATTGATCAGACAGAACGAAAAAGTCCTGAGCCAGACCAACTATTTAATCATCGATGTTCGCAAAAATTTGGGAGGAAGTGACACTGCCTTTGCACCGATCGTTCCCTTTCTTTTTGATGAAGGAACAACTATGCTTCATCTTCAGGATGACTATGATATGCAATTTCGCTGCATAGAGAGGAACTGTGAACTCCAGATAAAATCAATCGAAAAGGCATTGAAACAAATAGAGGAACCCCAGGCAAGAGAGAGTCTGGCCCTTTATAAAAAGATGTGGGAACAGAACAGAGGAAAAGGTTTTGTTACATTTTCTGAATTACACTCAGATGAAAGGATGAGGATCTCAGGAAGGACAAAACCGGAGCGGGTGGCAGTTCTGACGGATGTAACCTGCGGAAGTGCAGGAGAAATTTTTGCAGATGTGGCGAAACGGTCACCGAAAGTAACAGTGATCGGACGTCCCACAGCTGGACTAAATGATTACGCCAATTTAACGATGATGAAGTGGGAAGGATGCTTCGAACTCTGGTATCCAACATCAAGATTAACGAAACTGGATCATGTGAAGGGGAGACCCGCATCGAGAGTAGATCCTGACGTATATATTCCATGGACGCCAGATCACATAATGGAAGATGTGGATTTAAAGAGGGTTGTGACTTCATTAGTATCATACAGAACGAAACAGGTTTGTAAAGTGAATTTAGAGAGGGAGAGGAAATAAAATGAACGTAAAGAAGATATTCTTAAAAGGCTGGCCTTTGTTAGTGTTTATTATTTTTGTTGCAGTATTTTCAAAAACGTCTTATATCACAGAGTGGTGGATTGAACAAGTGATGAGAGAAACGCGAAATGATCCGAGGTTTATGCAAATTTTTTTGTTCTCTTTATATGAGGGATTAAGACACCTGGCAGAAGGGATCTATGATTTTATATTCTCGTGGAAAGGGGTTGCAATTTCTGCTTTAGTCTTCTTTCATGTTCACCTGAACAAACTGTACCAGTATATTTTTAGTAAAAAACAGTAATCCCTGGATGAAAAAAGCTGATCCCAAAGGCATAAGGAGGTATAGTGATGAGCTTTTTCATGACAGTAATAATGATTTTGTTTTTATTAGGTATCCCTTCATTATTTTTCTATGCTTTTTTTCATAAGAAAAATCAAAAAATGTTCAGGTGTTTAATGTGATAAGGAAAATTTTACTGAATATAAAGTGAATTAAAAAAGGTAGCACTAAACGAATACTAAGTGCTACCTTATACTTTTTCATTAGGTATTACATTTCTTTCAAACAACCATTTCATAAGCTGTTTGCCTTGTTCTACTGATAAATGATCTTCAAATACAGCTTTGAGTAATGAGCGCCAGGATGAAATCAGGATATATTCAAGACCTGGGATCGATTGATAAGTTAATTCAGTGATAAAGTCTTTAATTTTATCCTGCTCAACCCCCTCAACATCTTCACTGATTAATTTGCTTGCATTCAACTTCACTGCTGACTCAAAGCCAGTAATCATGGCCGCTTCTAATTTCTTAATGGGGTCCTCAAAAAGGGAAGCAGCTCCCTCCATTCTGTCTAAAATTCTTTGTTCCATTTCAGTCCGAAGCACGCGGTATAGACCTAATTTGGATCCAAAGTGATGATAAACGGCACCTGTTGTCATGTCTGCTTTTTGAGCCAGCTTTGCAATATTAACTTCTTTAAACCCTTTATGGCTAAATTCTTCAAGTGCAGCCTGTAGCAATCGGTCTTTATTTGAACCTGGTATTGGAATCCATTCTTTCATACCGTCCATTGTACCATATTGACCCGGGTACGTAAATAAATTATAATTAACATAATTTAATTATGTATTGAATAATTTGTTAGGGAGAGGATGACATGAGGCTTGTATTTTTGTATCAGCCTGTCAAAAATTTGAAGGAATCTCTGGCCTTTTACCGAGATGAACTTGGTTTTGAGGAGGCGTGGAGGGAGGGGGAACATACTGCAGCATTAAAATTGTCTGATTCCAATGTTCGTCTGATGATCGAGGATATCGATGAGGGATACGGGCCTGGAGGAGTTTTTTTAGTAGACAGTGTGGATGAATTTTTCAAAGAAAACCAGAGGAAGCTGGATTTTTTACAGGAACCGGTTGATATTCCCCCGGGCCGCTATGCGATTTTTCAGGATAATTCAGGGAATCCTATCCGAATTTTGGACTTCACAAATGAACAATTAGGGGGTGAAATAATGCCGCTCGTAGATATTACCATTGGACATCTGAACGATCAGCAAAGGCGCAAAATTGCCAGAGGAATCTCAGACGTTTTAACAGAAAACGGCATACCTGAAGATACCGTTAATATCCTGTTCAGGCATGTGTCCGATAAGGAAGTTGCTAAGGGTGGAGGGTATTTTCCATACTGGAATGAAGATGATGAAGCCGGAAATTAAAAAAAGTTTATGGGAATCTTAAGAAGTTGACTAATTGATCCTTTTACAAATCCTGAAGAGCAGGATCATTAACAGTTCAACTTCTTTTTTATTTGGCAGAAATGTGATTGGATAACCCATTTCCCTTCAAAGCATATGCTAGTTAAAAAAAGGAAGGGAGTGGATTAGTATGCCGATGGAGGTGTCCAGGCTGCCGGTTCAGATTGAAACGCTGTCACACATTACTCCAAATACTGAAATTTATTTTCCGGCTGTTATAAGTATGGAAGATAAAAATATTCAAGAGAAGATGAATAAAAAGATATATGATCAGGTACAACGCCTCATTCAAAAACAAAAGAAGGTCCAGATTGAAGGAGAAACTTCAATGGACGGATTTTTTGAACTCAAAACCAATGAGCGGGGAGTACTTAGCTTAACTCAAGGAAATTATGCATACACACCCCCAATGGCACACGGGATGACCTATTTGAAGTCGCTGACTTTTGACACCAGAACTGGAAAGAATTATTTGCTGAGTGAATTGTTTAAGCCGGACAGTGATTATGTTTCTGCTATTTCTGATTTGATTCGTGCGCAAATTCAGGACCGGGAAATTCCTGTACTGGGGGAATTCAGGGAAATCCGTCCAAATCAACCCTATTATATTGCAGATAAATGTCTGATCATCTATTTTCAACTGTATGAGATTACTCCTTACTATGTTGGATTTCCGATGTTTCCGATTTCTGTCTATAAAATGGAGGATATGATGGAGGAGAATAGTCCTCTGGCCAAAATGCTGGCAGATCTATAGGGATAGTCATTGCGAAGGTTTAGGCTCTTTAAAAGAAATGTCGACTAAAAAACACATAACCAGTTCACCAAATGTATGTTAAGATAATTCCAGAACAAACAATATGTGAAAGAGCAGAGGGGAACATTTATGAAGAATTATGTATTGCCACTGGCTATTATACTATTAAGTGGATCCATTTTTTATGCAGGGTTTCAATTAAGGGATGTTGTTGTAAATCTTGACAATCAGGAGCAGCAACCAAATCAGGTGGAAACTAAAGAAGAGCCAATCGAAAAAGGCCTTCTGACCCTTGAGGAAACAGCCGCCTATCTGCGTATCTCAGCAGAGGATCTTGATCGTTTGACCAGACAGCATACCATTGAACGAAGCAAGCGACGCAGTTTCCCAACATATGAGTACTTGCCATTCATTTCGATCAATGGGGAAAAATATTTTCAAAAGGAAATCGTCGATCAGTGGATAGATTATAACGTACGTAGATGGTACCACATTAATGTGGATTACTGACATCAATAACACCCGTTCCTGCTTTTCGTATTTGGAACGGGTTCGTTCTATTATAGGAACTCTTACCTTTCCTGAGAATGATGTATCATTTTTTTCTCGTTTAAATCACCTGTACAATGAATGATGAAAAAGAGGAAATCAAGCAAAACATTAAATTCCATATTTTTGCATTATTCTCCCGATTGGAAAATATGCCTGACAGGTTTTAATGTGAGCAAAACAAAATGATGGTTAAGTAATGGATGAGTAAATGTGAAGTCAAAATTTCTGGAGGAGTACCATGAAATATAGAAAACTCCTGTTTATTCCTGTGTTTGTGATAACAGCTGCCTATATTCTTTTTCTTTATACGGGGGAAACGATTACGAAAAAAACAGAGTCAGACAGCCTGGTGATCACTGCAACAGCCAGGCAAGTGTTTCCCCTGTTTCCTGTTTATATGGTCCATGCCAATCTTCATTATAAAGGGGAAGAGAAAACATCCATGATAGCTAGGAAGCCGATGCTTTCCATTTTTGTAAGAGATCCGGAGGGGAAATTAATTGAATCTCCTGGCCCATCCAATGATCCTGCTTATCCCCAACAGATTTCACCGGGGGAAGACTTTCATAATATCCAGTTCTTTTTTGCGCTTCATCAGGGTGAATACATGGTTAAAGTGGACTGGGGAATCAGTAGTGTGAAAGGAGATCCTCTTTTCAGAAAACTGAAGCGGCCTCTAGCATTCCAGATCCCAGTCAAATAAGATCGTTTTCACTTGTTTGCATGAAACTAAATACTCACCGATACGTCCAATTAGAAAAAGGAGATATGAGATGAAAAAAATCATAATTATTATTTTTGCGGTGTTTTTGGCTGGCTGCGGCACGGGGAATGATCAAGGAAATGGCGATGTGAATCCGGAACCATATGAAATCCAACAGATTCGTGATGAGGAAACCCAGGGAGAGTTTGTTTACCGGCTTTATACCGAAAAAGAAGAGTATGCTGTAGGTGAACAGGTCAAAATCTATGCAGAATTGGAATATGTCGGTGACCAGGATGAAGTCACCATTTACCATGCTGCCTCTCCTTTTTATTTCCCAATCACTGAGAAGTCCCGGAATATTGAAATCCCTTTTCCGATGGAGGAGCCCTTGCTGCATACAACGCTGAAAAACGGAGAACCCCTAAAAGAGGAATATAAAAGAGCAGGTGGCTATGGTTCCCAGGATGAAGAAGAGTATGTAGAATTTATGAAAAAATTTCTGGAGGAAGGGTTTCTTCCAGGTTATTACGTGTTGAGCGGCTATGCGGACTTTTTTGTTGAAACAGAGAACGGCGGGGAGAAGGTAAAAGAAGACTATAGAATCAAGGCTCAAATTGATTTTATGGTTAGTGGGAAAGAATAGGAGGAAAAGGAAAGAAAAAACGTTTAACTCTTCTGCTGGCTACTATGATGGTTATCCTTGGATGTTCAGATCAAGCTGATTCTGAATATACATTTGTCATCCCAGATGACTTTAAGCATTCCGAAGCCGTCATCCATGAAATAGTAAAGGAAACCTCAATTCAGGAAATTCAATCCTCCAAATTCATGGCTCTATTTCATACCGAACCAACTGATGCGATGTTTATTCAAACTGAAGCCGGGGTTATAGAACTCATTCATTTTCCGAAAAAGAACGGTCAGAATTACAGAATTGAACTGATAAAAACGAAGAACGGCAGGCACCAATATACCATAAAGAACGGCGCAGATGAAGCAGTGCTTGATTCTTCAGAAAAACTGTTTATCCACCAGACTCCAGAGTATATCGCTTTCACGAAAGATGAGGATGTCCATAGGATATTAAGCCATATATTTTAATGTCCACCAATGCCAGCCCATCACATGTTCCAGTCCCTGCGCCACAGTTCAGGTAAATGAATTCCTGCCTGTTTTAAAGCTACAAAATATTGTCCCTGATGAATCCCTTCATGCTGGACGGCTGTATTCAAAAGTTCAAGTGCTGTCATCTGTCCAGCACCCATCAAAATTTGCTGATCCCAGTGGGAACGTTCAAATTCTCTTGCCAGATCTGCCATGCTTCGTTCTAGTTCATCGAACAAATCACGTTCCTGGGCAGGGAGATTGCCGGGGAACACCACTTTTCCTGATTTCATGCCATCTCGATAGACATCCCGAACACGAATGATATGAACAAATAGTTTCCTTAGTGTTCCCAGTTCATCCATCAAGGATTCATCCCATCTGCTTTCGGGGATTTCCCTGGCTAAGGCGTTTGTCATTTGGGCTGCATATAAAAAACCTTTTGCATTCATTGACCCGTCCCCCAAACACGATTATAATAAACATACTAAAATGGCTTTAAAATCATCAGTGCAATAATCACAAGGAATATAAAATTTTCCAGATATTCAGCCTGAAAGAGCTTTCTGGCATATCCATGGTATTCTTCAGGAATATCTTCACCCTGATGGGATTCCAGCAATTCTTTAATCGGTTTTGAGCGGTGAGCAAGTACCATCGGCCCCATAGCCAGAGCCACGAGAAAAAGTACAAGGCTCGTCACATACCAGCCCATCTTGAACAACGCAGGATTCAGTACCCCCATCAGCAGACCGCTCACAAGCAAGAGAGTTCCGCCGATCATGACAAATGTATGTATAGTACGTCTGAGATTGAATGAGTGACGCAGCTCCGTCATATTTTTGGCCGGTTTCGCAAGGGTAGTTAGGATAAAACCTGGGCCCAGTCCGACAATAGCTGAAAATATATGTATAAAAACGAGTATTTGATAGAATTTGTCCATAGTCTACCTCCCAAATAAACTACTCCTCTCTTTCTCTATTATAAAGGATTAAGGTGAAAAAAGTGTGATGATTGTCATAAGGTGGTGATTTTAATGAAGTGGAAAATGTGGATGGGAACAATCTTAATTCTTTTATTAACTGCCTGTCAGGCAAAGGAAATGACCTTTACTGCAGAAAATGAAAACTGGTATGCGGAATATAAAGTTAATCAAACGGAGGATACACAGGAAACCAGTTTTGTCATAAGTTACGCTGGAGAGGATACAGAAAAGGTAAGTAAGGCAGATATTGAATATCATTTCATATATCCGTCGGGGGAAACTGCTGGCACTGATCGTTTAACAGAAGATGGAATGCTAAAAGGAACAGGCGGAGGATGTTCCGGCTGTGCATTTATAGAAAAAGATGATCAAATTCAGCTTACGTTTACTGTGAATGGAGAAACGGAAAAAATGATTTTAAGAACAGAATAGCCGTACGCTCATTTTGAAATATCAGCTTTTACACGAGATACATTGGCTTTTGCGTAGATAGAAAATATTCTCTTACACCTGATATATGGCTACTATCCATGAGAAGTCGGAAGTTGATGTTCTCCTCATACTTGATAAGCATTGTTTGGGCATAACTGTTTCAACATATCTCTATTAAAATATTATCCCGGCAGACTTTAACGTAAGGAAATCACCAGAAGGGGATGTCTTTAAAATTTAAAATACAAACAGCCCCGTTAATCGTTATCTATAAAAGTCTTTACAATACCCTCGACAAAAAGGCTTTTATCCGTTCACTCTTCGCATTTCCAAACAATATTGGCAGGATTCATAGTCATCAAAACATCTATGCCGGCTTCAGACATGGATTTTTTTATTCGGGTAACCCTTCGTTCAAATTCTCTTCTTGAAAATACTCCCATTTTCAATCCCTTTTCTATTTAATATTTGAATGGTTTATAGTAATAGATATGGTGTATTTTCTGTTTTATACATGGGTTCTGTTAATATGGCGGGTTTTCCTGGAAACGGCTGCAGGGCAGTAAAATAGTTGTAGAAAAACGGGAAGCAGTTGTATAAATACTGAATACAATTGTGGAATTGTTGGATGAGGCTGCAGAATTTCCGAAGATAGTCGCAGAATTATGAAGTGAAATTACAGCAGAAAGGCTGTCTCAGAGGACAATAACGTTTTAGAGACAGCCTTTTTTAAATCATTTTCAGCAGAAGCCGTTTTAAAACCGACGAAAACAAATCCGGAAGTTCGGAAAGAGATTGGACGAGCAGATGCTCCTTTCCATAAATGTTTTCCATCAGTCTGGATTCATATTCAGCAATAGGCTTATCAGATAAAAAGGTGCCGATGACATCAATCCCCTGTTTGCGGACGCTGTTTACGGCTTCGTTGGTGTCAATGATTCCGTTATTCTGATAGTTGTAAGCTGATGGTTCTCCATCGGTAAACACTAAAAGAAATTTGTGTTTTTCCTGGCGTTCCGCTAATTCTTTTGCTGCGTTACGAATACTGAATCCATCCCGGTTATCCTCCCGGGGCTCAAGCTGCATAATTTCTGGTCCTGCACCCGGTTTCAGGCTTTGCTCAAAGGGAATCACCCGGTGATCGTAGTTAGGCTGATATTTATCAGTCGCATCAAAACCGTCCTCCCAGAATCCTGTAACAGAGTGGGAGATCTTCAGTTCTTTTAATACTTCATGAAACAAGATAGCTGCTTTTTTCGTTTCTTCCATTTTGTCCACCATGGAAGCAGAGCAGTCAATCAACAGGGTAAAGGCGGCATCGATTTCCTGACTTTCGGTGTCTTTTTTATAAAAAATCCGGGATTCATTTTCCACAACAAAGGGAAGGAGTCTCTTTTTGGACAGTCTTCCCATCAATAGGTGCTCCCGGGCTGCATTTTGCCTGTGTTCAAGAGCTTGATCAATGGTACGGGAAAGTCTTTGTTTTTCTGTCTGAATCAGAGCTGAATACTCTTGATAAGTGTTACAGTCTTCCGGAGTAGGCTGTTTCACGTCAAACTCTTTTAATTCTGCATGAATGTTTTCCGTTCCGTACCGTGCTTTTGCTCCCGATACCGACTCATTTTTCTTTAGGTCCAGACTTTCAAGACTGGAATAATCCTTATGTTTGCTTTTCCCTGAACTTCCCTGAACACTGGCCATCGCCTGGTCCCCATCTTCTGTCTCTCTTGTACCGTCACCTGAAAGGTCTGTTCGGGTGCCTCTGTCCAGTTCAAAACGCAAAAAGCTTTGATTGCGATCACCGTTTTCACTTTCCCGATGATAGGCAGGGAGCTTTTCCTCAAACCCTTCACTTTCATTCTCTATCTGTTCCTGTTCATCCTGTTCCAGAGCATCTGCCCTTGTCAGTTCATCCCAGAGATGATCATAATGGGAGTTCTTTTCCATTAAGATGGGGAAAACGAAATATCGGTTGATGGAGTCAGAATAGGAATCATCCAGCTTCGCTCCAATTTTTAGGCATATGTCAGCTACTTCTCTGGTTGATGCTGCGTCAAAAAATTCCTGCAGCACGGAATGAAGGGATTCCAGAGTCTTCATTTGTTCATCAGTGGCACCTGGTAATGTCAATATGGGTGAAGTGGATGTGACGGTTAAATAAATCAGGCAAAATAATTCATCGGTGTTATAGCCCCTGTTTACGTTTGTCCGAAGCTGTGTTTCGAAATAGCGGGTTAATGCTTTTCTTCGCAGGTCAAACCATTTATGGGTGCCTGGCCGCTCTTTTTTTATCATTTCTTCCAGCCGCAGATCTTCAAGCATGGTAAATAACTGGGTTAAAAATTGTTTCAAGGGTGACTGGTGAATCGCTTCTTTAAACTTCTGCCATTCCGGAAGTGTTGTGTGATGAAGGGTTCCCCGTACCCTGAGAATAACATCAGTCTTGTATCCAGCCTGACGAATCTCTTCTGGATAGTGATGCCAGAGACTGCTGGCTGTAACGGTTCGTTCCTTTACATCAATAAATGAACCGTACTGAAAATCAAAGGCCAGATCTTCCTGTCTGGATAAAATAGTGACAAGGTCTTCCAGTGCCAGAAACAGTCCGGCATCAACCATATGATCTTTAAACTTCACCATAGGTCCTCCTTAAAATAATGTTTCAGCAAGGTTCCGAACCACTTCTTTTTCCCGCTCATCTTCCATTTTGTCGATTATGGCACGCAGAATAGCCCGTTTTGGAGGAATGATCTGGCTTAAATCACAGGCGTCCAGAAGGGCCCGGATGCTGGCGGCTTCCTCTGAAATTTTTCCCTGACTGGCAGCTTCCACCAGGTCAGCAGAGAACTGAACAAAGGCGTCGATTGTCTTTTCATCATTCAAATCTGTGGTCTCCTGGATTAGAGCTTTCAGCTGCTCCCCCTGTATATAAGAAAGTTCAATGACAATAAAGCGGTTTTTCAGTGCCTCATTTAAACGGGTCGTTCCGATGTATCCTTCATTGATGGCCGCAATCACATTAAATCCTTTTTTTGCCCGAATCACTTCATTGGTCAGGGGATTCGTGATGGTTCGCCGGTAATCAAGTACACCATTAATGATTGGCAGCGTTTCCGGTTTAGCCATATTGATTTCATCAATGTACAAAAAGTGCCCATGTTTCATCGCCTGAATCAGGGGACCGGGAACATATTCAATGACCTGTTTGCCTTCTTTGTAGTCCAGGGTTTTGAACCCGAGAAAACTTTCTGCATCTATATCAACCGAACAATTAACACTGAAAAGAGGCTGATGAAACAGGTAAGAAAGGGTTTCGGCCATTTTTGTTTTTCCTGCTCCGGTAGGTCCCTTTAATAATATATTTTTGCCCTGGGCAATGGCAGCGATGGCATCCATGATGACATCTGGATTTTCCGGAATGTATCCCGGCATTCCAATACGGTCTTCAAATTCAGTAGGAGAAGGGTTTTTATACTGACTGATCAGGGTTTGGATTCCTTCTGGCAATGTGTTAATAAGGTTCAATGTATGCCACTCCTTTACATGTAAGATTACTGCTATATGTAAAGCCATTCTGTTTAATCCGGGTTCACGCTGAAACTTTTTCCGCTGTTTTCCGTCTAACAAATAGGTACCAACGTTTATATTAGCACGGAAATCTTCCTGTTAAAAATAAGTCGTTTCTGGAGAGAGAAAAGCCATTGATGATTTAGCGTGGAAAGGGAATGGATATGAAGAGAATCGGATGGATATCGCTGGGTCTGACACTGATCGTTTTGACCGGATTTGTCATTTATTTCTATAGTCAATATCAGCAATACAAACATGCAGAACAGAGTATTCACACGATGCAGATGAAAACGGCATCAGCGGAAATTGGACGTGCACTGGATACGGGTACAGCTTTGCTGAATCGGTGGGATGACCTATCGGATAAAACGAAATTATATTTTTTAAGCAAAATCCGTTCAGATCTGGATGTATCCGTAAAGGCTTTACGCTTATCAGACACCCATTTTAATTTAGAAGAACGGAAGAGGTCAAAGAGCATTTATTTTGTGTATCGTTTGATTGATAATTACAGCTATGCTGTGGAAGAACTTGAAATGAAGCTGGTCAGAAACGAAGAAAATCAGGAACAAATGAAACAAGAAGTGGAGCAGTTGGTTCGTGATCTGGTCATCATCCGAGAACGTTTCTCTGGTGAAAAAGTAAAGGATATGAATCATGATCAACTAAAAGAACTATGGACGCGTATTGTAAAGCAGTTAACATATCGAGAAGCACTCGAGCGATATAATCCGTTTTAATATAAAAGGAAATTTTTGGATTGTAGCGAATAGATTATACAGAGGAGTGGAAAAAATGGAACGAAAAATTACTTTTTTTCTGGCATTTTTAGTTGGGATGGCTTTTATGTATATACCGATGAGATATTACATGTTTGAAAGCTTGACCCCTATTATAGCTGCATTCATTTATGTGATTGGATTTGTTGTAAGTTTATGGTTTGGTCTGATGATAATTTTTGAGGCCTTTAAGAGTTTAAAAGCAAAGCATCACAACTAAGTCATGGGGGTGCCCCTATGTATGTGTTCATTATTGTGTTCATAAGTGTTTTTGTCATCATTACCCTTCTCAGGATGTATGTAAACCGAAACTGGGAATTAATCTACACGGCTTTTGGTCATGAACTGTATAGTCGAATCAGGGAAAAGCTGGATCGTAAGGGGATTCAGATCAAAACAGTTCTGCCTAACCATGGTGATCGGGGGAAAATAACTGAGCACCTGACCCAGTATGATATTTATGTGAAAAAAACTGAAAAAAATTTAGCAGCTGAAGCATTACAAAAGGAATAACAAACGTTCAGTAAATACTAACTAGAGGGAGAGGTGTGATTGGTGTCAGATAGTACGGTTTATTTGCTGACGTTCGTCTCCATGTTATTAAGTCCCCTTTTTTTCCTGGTCACAAAAAAATTTTTTTGGGTTTATGCTAACATCATTATTTTGATTGTGTTTTTTTTCAGCTGGTTCTGGGCCCTGCATTATAAACTTACACCAGAAGTGTATTTCCCCGAAGTTCTGTTCTCGTTAAGTATCGTATCATCCACCGTATTCGTATGGATTTCCAGTTATGTTTTGATGAAAAAATGGACTGATTACAAAAAACCAAAAACGACAGCGATGGTGTTTGGTTTAATTTCTTGTATAGTGTCACTTATGATTGATGGCTGGCCAGCAGACTTGAACAGCCTGAGTTTGGTTTATGGCCAATTCCACTTATTGTTCATCAGCCTGATGATTGTGACAGCTATTCTGACAAAAATGGTGAAGCGTGGAACTCTGAAAAAAAATGGGCGATGAAAACGGGTATTCTTATAGAGGTGACATTTACACATTCATAGATCCCAAAAGCAGTATCTTCTAATGATGTGATAGAAAAGGGCGCTTTTTTTTCCATGACGGGAAATCTTATTATTTATACCCTGGTTTAAAGTATGGTGAGAAGAAGGAGAAAGAGGAATAATCTGCATGCTGCAGTCATATCAATAAACAGTGGAATAGTGACATACTCACCCCACCTACGCTAACGATAAGAGGTGGGGACTTATTTCGGAGGTAAGTTAAAAAAAGTGGGTGGGTGCATTTGCAGGATAGACTGAACACCTTGAGAATGATAGGCGCCAGCTGTCTTCTTCTGCTTACAATTAGATGGCACTCAGGCAATGTAAAGGCTGGGGGCTTTCGGGCAACCTTTCTGCTTTTGGGGGGAGTATTGCTTTATCTTCAGCTAACTTACCCGTTCTCCGAGCTATATCCGTTTTTTTATGCACTGCACATGCTGGATATGAGCTTGATGTATTTTGTTATACCCCCATTTATCCTTCTGGGAATTCCATCCATAAAATCACATGTTGACGTCCCTTTCCTGAGACAATCCCCCAAAATCTCCCTGACCATTTTTGCGATCTTTTTTACGATGGAACACCATCCTCTTGGACGGCTGGTCAATGGATCATTAAAAAATCTGGTAAAACCACAACATGCGGTAAAATGCCTGGTGTAAACGGCTGATAAAGCCTTACTTTTTGAAACGTATCACTAAAAAGAAAGAGGATCCAATCAATATTGCCAGGCCAGCATAAAGCCATACTGGTACATTTGGGTCAATGTTGTTTAATGAATGTTGATAAGAAGTCTGGTTCTCTGCGGGTGTTTCCCCATCTTTTAATTTGCTTAAATCTTCATCTGCAGAATCAATGGAAGTTGTTCTCGAACAGAGACTCACATGAAGCTTTCCATCTTTTTCATATGCATAGACGATATACTCTCCATTGAGCTCAAATTCAAATCCACAGCTTGCGGAGCTTAAATTTGTATATATTACAACCTTTGATTGATCCACGCCTTTCCATGTTTCTTTCACGTCAAATAATACGGCTACTGGGGCAGCAGAAGAGTTTAAACTGGAATCCTTGTTTTGAATCTCCTTATTTAATACGGTTCCTCTGAACACCGCTGTGCTTTTTTCCACCTCTTCATCAACAGTTCCCGGCGGAATACATGAGCATGCATAACTGGTTGAAATAGCTCCAGCAAAAAAAGCAGGTAGTGTCAGGGTGAATACAACCAAAAACTTAAGACTAGTTTTCATGACGGTCCCTCCCTTTTATATATGGTCGTTTAGAAGTTATTGAAAGTTTCACAGATGCAAATAAGCAGATGAAGTAAGCGATCAATCTGACAGCTTGTATGTTCATTTTTCTTCAATTATGTTAAGGTTAAGTTGAAAAATATACCAGATGAAATGGTGTGATGGATATAGAACGGGCAGTTTTCGGACAAAAAATAAAGGGTTTGAACTATAGTGTAAGAATAGGAGTTTACGCTATATCCTTTGACAGGGGAAAAGAAAAAGTTTTGACGGTTCAAAATGGCAGAGGGGATTACTTTTTACCTGGAGGCGGTCTTAAACAAAATGAGAGCCATATGGAAGGATTAAAAAGGGAGTTGACAGAAGAAACAGGTTTTGAGATAAAAACGGAAAGATACATTGGGAAAGCAGATCAATATTTTCTTTCTTCTAAACATGAACCAATATTAAGTGAGGGGCATTTTTATGTGGTAAGCTTAATCGAAAAGACACAAGAGCCGGTGGAAGATGACTACAGACTGCAATGGGTGCGTATTGAAAAGATCAACGAACTTCTTTTGCATAAATATCAGATCTGGGCAGTTCATCAGGCCATACAGTCATAAAGGGGGGAGTGATTTTGCATGAAGGATTGTGTATTTTGCCATCCCGAGCTCGAACCCGAACAGGAGGTCATTTTAAGTAATGAGCATGGCATGTTTTTGCAGCTGAAATCGGCACAGATCAAAGGCGCTCAGCTTGAGGGAGCAGGGGTTATTGTTCCCAAAAAACATAGGGAAACCCCTTTTGATTTAACCCCTGATGAATGGGAGGCAACATATTCGCTGCTTCAACAAGCAAAAAAATACATAGATGAAAAACATTTGCCTCAGGGCTATAACCTGGGATGGAATTGCGGAAAAGTTGGCGGGCAGCATATCTTTCATGCCCATCTTCACGTGATACCGAGATATGAAGATGAGCCGTTATCAGGAAAAGGAATTCGACATTTATTTAAAGGTCCTCAGAATCGGAGGACAAGGGATGAGTAAAGGGAAATCAGGAGAAAATGCAGATGAAGTTGCCAGAACAATTTGTTCAAAACATCAAACATGTCCATAAAGCAAAAGGAAAGAAATGGCTGAATAGGCTGCCTGATCTGATCAGTGAATGCGCAGACCGCTGGGACCTTCACATTCATCCTCATTTTGATTTGTCTTATAGCTATGTTTCTCCGGCAATGACAAGGAATCAAAGAGAGGTAGTAATCAAGCTGGGGATTCCCGATGAAGAATTTAATAACAGTCTGGAGGCTTTAAAATTGTTCGATGGGAATGGCGTAGTTCAGCTCATCGATGCTGTTCCAGAAAAGGGAATGTTGCTGATGGAACGGATAACCCCTGGCACTATGCTTGCTTTACAAAAGGATGATAAGCAGGCAACAAGAATAGCCACCCAGGTCATGAAGAAGATCTGGAAACCAGCACCATTAAAGTGCTGCTTACCGACAACACTCAAGAGGGAAGAAAGTTTAGCAACATTAATAAACGAATATCCTGAAGGAATTGGACCGATCCAACTCAAAACCCTCGAAGAAGCACTGGATATTTTCAAGTACATGAATCAGCAGATGGAGACCCGGTACCTTCTGCATGGGGATTTGCATCATTACAATATTTTAAAGGCATCAGGTGAATCGTGGGTGGCCATCGATCCCAAAGGTCTAATTGGAGAAAGGGAATATGATGTGATTCAATTTTTGCTCAATAAACTTCCAGAGGGGGAAGTAGCTTCTGCCATCCAAAATAGAATGGAAATATTTGCGGACGAGCTGAACCTGAACTTTCAAAAAATTGCCCTGTGGGGGTATGCCCATTCGGTACTGGCAACAGCCTGGACGGTTCAGGACGATGGAAGTTATGATGAAATCTTTTTTAAAACCATTGATGTATTTAAAGATATAGCGGCAATCTGACAAAAATGAATGCTCCTGTCTTAAAATTGTCACAACTCATGTTGAATGTCGGCCGGTCCCATTGCATATGAGTTATAAAAGATGATTAGATCGGTTTAGGAGAATCCTATGAGGAGAATACCATTGCCTGAAATTTTATTTATGATTTATGTGGGGCTTTTGTGCTGGCATGTTTACTGTGAACTTTTTAAATGAAAGCTCAACATAGGAGTGCCTCAACTCTGATGAACCTCCGTTGAATGCTGATAAAGTAGTGCCGATCCCCCCGACTCTGTGCCAGAGAATCCAAATGAGCTGCTGGCATAAAAAGAAAGAGGCTGTCGCCGCCGCAGGGGGGCCGAAGCAGCTCGAGGGGCTGGGCGCAGCAGCTGGACAATACAGAAAAGCGGAAGCGCCCCGCTTAGCCCCGAAAACTGCTGGAGGGCCACCGAGGAGGCTGTCGCCGCCGCAGGGGGGCCGAAGCAGCTCGAGGGGCTGGGCGCAGCAGCTGGACAATCATTTCCTTCTTTTGAACGAATAAAAGACTCATTTTTTTATCTCTCGAAACGAAAAACATCCGAACCTATTCATGAGAAAATTGAATAAAGTTCGGATGTTTCATTATTTATTGGAGCTATATTCCAGCCTTGACTATTTTAAGCTTTGTAATCTTCTGGACGAACTTCTTCTCCGTTCTTGCCTCGATATCTTAGCCCCCAGCCTGTAAGGGCAGCGACTAACATAACAATCATTAATCCCCATCCCTGAAATACAAACGGGAATACTTCAGTTGGAGAAACGACTTCGATAAACTCATATTGCTCTGTCAATCCTTTTATGGTAGTCCAGGCTAAAAGCACTCCACCGCTCCATGGGAAAATATATCCGAGAGAAGAAGAGACGGTATCAAGAAAGTTAGCCCGGCGGTATGGATGAATGTTAAATTCTTTGCCAATATTGCGGACAAAAGGTGCGGCTGCAATTTCGGCTGCTGTATTAATCGTAATAAATACGTTCAAAAACGCAACGATTCCGTAAATGGCCATTTCTGCCCGACGTACAGCCCCTTTAATCCATTTAAGGAAGGCCTGCTTAATGGCTTCCATGGTACCTGCTTCTTCCATCAGATGTGCACCGGAAAGAATCAGTAAAACTAATATAGCCATATTAAAGTAGCCGCCAAGTCCAGCCATCAGAGCACCTTCGACATAAGGTGAGCCGTCTTCGCTCATTCCGATCGATATAACATTAGACATTGGTGTTCCCATCATAAACATCATTACAATGGATGTAACAATCCCCCATGTTAGGGAAGTAAGTAAGTGATGGCCCATAAGTGCAAGAATAATAACCAGAGCAAATGGAATTAATAATAATAACCCTTCAGGTGAAACCTGGCTTTCTAATTGTCGCAGAACATCCGCATCCCCCACGGAATGACCGCCACCAAAAATGATAAATAAAATAAGTGCAGGAATAGCAGCAGCAATAGAATATTTAAAACGGGATCGGACAACGCCAGGAACATCTGCTTCCTGAGTTGCTGCTGAAACAATCGTGGTATCGGATACAGGAGCCAGGTTATCTCCAAAGACGGCACCACTTAAAATAGCTGCAAGCATCATAACCGGATCAGCACCGAGGACAATGCCGGCCGGGTACATGAAAATCCCAAATGCAGCCACAGTCCCGTATCCTGTACCAACCGCAGTTGCAAATAGCGCCGAAAGAATAAAGGTTAATCCTACAAACCATCCGCCTTCAAGGTTTAGCTGAAGGCCTGTCCAGATTAATCCCTCTACCAGGCCACCAGAAGATAGAAGCTTTGCAAACATCCCAGCCCAGAACCAGGCTACAATGGAAATCACACCAATCGGCTGTGACATTCCATTGAATAAAGCTTCTGCGTAATCACTCCACTTTGATTTTGTAAAGAACAGACCGAATCCAAGTCCAATCACCATTCCTAGGATTAGTGCCTGCTCAGTTACGAGGCCGGTTACACTTAATGTAATGGCCCAGATGATAAAGAATACAAGCGGAAAGGTAGCAGTCAACTTTCCCCCATAAAACTGCAAGCGCTTTCCATTAGAATTTGCATAATTATTCATAGCTGTTTCCCCCTTCTGTGTTGTACATGTCCGATTGTAGCAGACATTTGTCCATATGTATATAACAATACTAGTATTCGAAATTTATAAAAAAAACAGATTTTAATGAATAATTATAATATTTGATAAATGATTGAGAACAGAAGTTTCTGAAGGTAAGATAAAGATGGAATCGGGCAAGTTTTCAGTTGCGATCAAGGGGGAGAGACTATTGATACGTAAGTATACACCGGGTGATAAACAGTATGTTGTAGAATCCCATTATAAGATATATCAAAAAGAATTCAATTATGATCAGTCCTTCAAAGCGTTTGTTAAAAAGGGGCTGGAAGACTTTGACGATCGTTTGAACACAGAAAAGGAATGTATATGGATTTTGCAAATAAATGGGAACCCCATGGGATCAATTGGTGTAACCATGTTTGATGAGCATACCGCTCAATTACGCTGGTTTCTGGTAGACCCTTCTGTCAGAGGAGAAGGATACGGCAGTGATCTGATTAAAAAAGCCATCGACTTTTGCCGGAAAAGAGGCTATAAAAAAATTCTCTTATGGACAAACGAAGATCTGCAGTCCGCAAGACGTCTTTATCAAAAGTTCGGCTTTCAAATTTCAGAAACTAAAAAGCAATTTCTTTCAGGACAATGGCTGACAGAGGAAAAGTGGGAGTTAAATGTGCAGAAGTAATTTTTTATGTTAACTAAAAAATCCGTGGACCGGTATCGATGCCGAATATTGCCATCATAATTTCCCATTTAACACAAAAAATATAAAAAAATAGTTAAATGGGGGTTAAAGAATGAAGAAAACGATCTTTTTGGCAATGGGTTTATTTCTTTTAGTGCTTACTGGCTGTAACATGGAAGATGGAGCTATGGACGGCAATCGAAATGGTATGAATGGTGATGACAATTTATCAAGTATGAGCACCGACATGTCCAGCGAGGATTATCCGCATACCGAGGCTGTTCCGCTTGAGCACGCTAAATATGATTTTAGAAGAGCTGATGAAGACCAAAATCAAGGAGATACTCGGTTCAGACAGCCTGACATTTTTACTCCGGAGAAGCGGCAAGAAGCAAGTCCAGGAGAAAATCCTGGTCAAAATCGCGATGGCATCACTGGTCAGAATTTGGCCAGAGGCAATGGGGAAAATAATCGGACAAACCAAAATCAGCAGCAAACCCAAACCCCTAATCAAACCCAAAATGCTCCCCAGGGAATTAGCGAAATTGAAGCAAAAGTTATTGAGTTAACGAATTATCAAAGAAGGGAACGGGGGCTGCCTGACTTAAAGGCTGATCCGTCCCTGAGCAAGGTTGCAAGAGAAAAATCAATGGATATGCAGGCAAATCATTATTTTTCTCATACGAGTCCAACTTATGGGTCACCGTTTGATATGATGAGGGATTTTGGCATTACCTACCGCTCGGCTGGAGAAAACATTGCCCATGGTCAGCGCACCGCTGAGCAGGTTGTCAATGCCTGGATGAACAGTGAAGGACACAGAGAAAATATTTTAAATCCGAATTTTACTCATATCGGTGTAGGGTATAACGAAAATGGTCACTACTGGACACAAATGTTTATTCAAAAATAACAAATAAAAAGGCTGCTTTCTCGGCAGCCTTTTTATTATGCATGTGTCTATTTTCCACCAGTCCCGGTCTTCAAAAGAGGGGGGCTGTTATCATTTCTATTCAGTCTTGAGCCACAGCAGATGCCTTCGCTATAATGAATGTTAAATATACAGAGAAAAGGTGAAAATCTTGCATTATACATACATGTTAAGGTGCAGTGATGGTTCTCTATATACGGGTTATACAAACCGGCTGCAGTATCGAATACAGATGCACCAGTCCGGTAAAGGGGCAAAATATACAAGGGGAAGGCTCCCTGTTGAACTGGTGTATGTAGAGGAGTTTGAAACAAAAGAAGAAGCTATGAAACGGGAATATGAACTCAAACAGCTTTCGAAGTCAGAAAAGGAGAGCCTCGTGCAGTCCAAAAAACTGGAATTTTAAAAATTTAGACAAGTTTACCCTCCCTGTCTGCATATAATGAAACAAACTGTATGAAAGGGAGGGAGAATTAGCTTGAATGTAAAATCCATCAACAAAAATTGGATCATGTATTTAGGGATTCTTCTGGTCATTATTTTAGGGTGGTATGTTTACAGTTCAATGGCCAGTGGGGAAAGTTCCTCGAACGAAGAAAAAACGTACGTAATCAATATGGTGACTGGTGAATTTAAATCAGAAACAGCAGATGGAAAGGAAATTGAAGCCTACCGCTGGGACCCGGGAACAATTTTCGTGCCAGAAGGGGAAAAGGTACAATTACGCATTTATGGTGTCAATGGTGAGGAGCATCCTTTTATCATCGAAGGTACAGACATTAAAGGAACGGTAAAAAAAGGGGAAGAAACTGTTCTAAATCTTCGGTTTAATGAAGAAGGTATTTATCGGCTTATCTGTTTAACTCACCCTGATATAAAGAGTAACGGTCCAATGATTGCTTACATAGTTGTTGATTAGCAAGTAGTTACTGTAAACGAAAGAGGCTGGGACGAAAAATTAATTACTCAACTTTCGCAGAGTGAAAACGCTCTCTATTTCAACTGCCGTTTGAAACAGAACCCATTTTAATAGGTTCCTTGACAATCATCTTGTATAAAACAAAAACATCCCGACGTTTGGTATATCCTGTATTTAACCAGCAACAGAAGAGGTGTCCCCAACTATGATCGTGAATATTAATCTATAGAAGCAACTGCCAAACGAAATAAAATCAACCCTTTACACCATACTTCGGCTTTGCCTAACTACATCAAGGATTATCTACTGATTTCAGGGTGCGAACGTTAAGTGAAAACCAAAAGAGAGGGAAAATGCGTTTCAAATGGCGTTCATCGGGCTGATGAAGACCAAAAGAGAGGGAAAATGCGTTTCAAATGGCGTTCATCGGGCTGATGAAGACCAAAAGAGAGGGAAAATGCGTTTCAAATGGCGTTCATCGGGCTGATGAAAGTCAAGTCCTTAATTATGTGTAAATTCTGTCTGCAATGTTTCCCTTTTATAG
>JACDOD010000018.1 GCA_017656265.1 Bacillaceae bacterium
TACGCACGGTGGTGTGAGAGGACGGGGGTTAGCCACCCCCTCCTACTCGATTATCCAAACTTCATCCGCCTGCCTTCCTGGTCAAACTCCATTCTCTTTTTCTCCCCTAGCTAGTAAATATTCGACAAAATAACCTCCACAATAGTAACAAAATAAAACTCCCTGATAAATTAAAACTATTTCCTAGTGATCTAGTTATTAATCCATCTTATTGTCGTTCGTTTTATAGAAAATCAGTCGTAAAAATAAATACTTGCATGCAAGTAATAACTCCTCAAAGATTTTCAGTAGAACGGCTCATCAAAAGGATGAGTTTTTTTATGCGCTTCAGGTGATGTCACCTTCCCTCTATCAATAAAAGGCACTGGGTTACACGTTGGGAGGGACAAAAGCTCTGAGCCTTATACCCATGTCGTCAAAGGTGTGATGTGAAGGTGGGCTAGATGCCCAAATGAATCTTTAAAATAGCTCTTCAATACTTTATAATGAAACAAAATAAAGAAAACTCAGATTACTTATGATAGATTGCAAGAATAATGACTTATAATCTACCATAAGTCATCCATTGGGGAAGTGGGGAACTACATGGAAGAAACGATCAGTCTAAGAGAAATTTTCGAAATCTTAAAAAAGCGGCTGGGACTTATTATAGTGATTACAGTAATTGCTGCTGTCACCAGTGCTGTCGTCAGCTTTTATGTGCTGACACCCATTTATCAGTCATCCACACAAATATTAGTGAATCAGTCCAATCCGGGACAAAACTCCTATGACGTGGGTGAAATTCGCACGAACCTTGAACTGATCAATACGTATAGTGTGATTATTAAAAGTCCAGCGATTTTGGATAAAGTGAAGGAAGAATTAAACCTTGACCGTTCGATAAAAGAATTAGACAGTCAAATTAGTGTTAACAGCGAGCGAAACTCCCAGGTCGTCTCGATCAGCGTTCAGGACCCAGACCCAGAACTGGCAGTCAACCTGGCCAATACTACAGCACAAATATTTAAAGAAGAAATTCCGAACCTGATGAACATTGATAACGTTAATATTCTGGCTGCCGCACAACTCGAGCCAAACCCATCACCAGTTAAACCGCAGCCAATTCTCAATATTGCCATTGCCATTGTAGTTGGCGGTATGACCGGCGTTGGTTTAACATTTCTTCTTGAGTATATGGACAATACCCTGAAAAACGAACAGGACATCGAGCGCATTCTGGGATTGCCGGTTCTTGGCTCCATAACAGAAATCAAACGTGAGAAAGGAAAAAGGCGATCAAGAGGGACGGCCGTCACTTCAAGTGAGTTAGGAGGAGACAGTATTGGCTCTTAATTTTGGGAGAAAGAGAAAACAACTGCCGCGAAACCGCAGTCTGATTACGATGAAAAACTCCAGATCACCGATTTCTGAACAATACCGCACCATTCGCACGAATATCGAATATGCATCGGTAGATCAAGAAATGAAATCCATCATGGTGACATCCGCAGGTCCGGGAGAGGGAAAATCAACAACCGTTGCTAATCTGGCAGTCGTATTCGCCCAGCAGGGAAAAAAAGTGCTGCTGGTAGATGCCGATTTGCGCAAGCCAACGGTACAATATACTTTTCGGGCTGACAGTACATATGGCCTGACTAACCTCCTTACAAAACAAAAAAGTCCGCAGCAGACCATTCAGCAATCACAGGTAGAAAATTTAAGTATATTGCCAAGCGGACCAATTCCGCCAAATCCGGCTGAACTGCTGGGGTCCAATGCCATGAAAGGACTCATGGAATACCTGTCCCAGGAATACGATATCATTCTATTTGATGTGCCGCCGGTATTAGCGGTAACGGATGCCCAGGTGCTGGCCAATGAATGCGATGGAGTCATTCTAGTGGTTCAGAGCGGTGGAACGGACGTTGACGCATCCAAAAAAGCGAAGGAGGCATTGCTAAATGCGAAAGGAAAGCTATTAGGTGTTGTGCTCAATCAAAAGAAAATGAAAAAAGGAGATTATCATTACTACTATTATGAAACCAAATAGATTCATTATACATAGTGTGATCATAAAACATCGAATCCGACAATATACACCCCTTTTAACAGGTCATCCTTACTGGTAACGTTCTTACATATTTATCAATAGTTTTTTCGGATTCGAGACGGAGGTTATTGTGATCATATTCAAATAAAGGTGTGTTCAATAGAATGATTGACGTTCATTGTCATATATTGCCGGGAGTCGATGATGGACCCGAGACACTGGATGAAAGTCTTGACATGGTAAGGGAAGCCATCAATCAGGGGGTAATAGCAGCGGTAGCTACACCGCATCATAAACATACGAAATATGAGAACGTAAAACAGGATATCATCAAGCATGTAGAAGAGTTAAACAATGCCATCATAAGAGCTGGCCTGGAATTTACAGTTTTACCTGGACAGGAAATCAGGCTTTACGGGGAATTGCTGTCGGATCTTGAAACAGGAGAACTTTTAACCATCAACAACACGAATAAGTATCTGTTCATTGAACTGCCATCCAACCATGTACCAAGATATACAGATCGAATGCTGTATCAGCTCCAACTGGATGGGTTTGCCCCTGTGATTGTACATCCGGAGCGCAACAGTGAATTTGTAGAAAACCCATCACTGCTCTACCAGCTCGTTAAAAAAGGTGCGATTACACAGGTGACAGCATCCAGTATTACCGGAGAGTTTGGCAAAAAGATCAACAAGTTTGCTTTGAGTCTGCTGGACACAAATCAGGCACATGTAATTGGATCTGATTCCCATAATACAACTAATCGAAAAAATTGTCTAAAACAGGCCTATCACGTTATTGAAAGAGAGTTCGGATCAGACAGCGTTTACCTATTGCAAGAAAATGCAGTCTGCCTTGTAGATGGTCAGGTGATTCACCGGGAACAGCCATCCCGGATTAAACAAAAGAAGTTTTTAGGCCTATTTGGATAATCTATTAATATATTACAAAAATCTACAATTTCCAGTCGAAACTATCCCCTTTTTATGCTATAATTTTCTTCAGGAAGTAAGAGCTTACCAAAACAGAAAAATCAGAAAAATAGCAAAAGGGAGATTAAGCAATGGAAGAAGAAATCAGTCTTCGGGAAATCATCGAAATCATGCTGGATGGGAAATGGATCATTGCCAGCATTACAGCAGTTGCTATGGCAATCAGTGCCATCTTCAACTTTTTTGTCATCGACCCTACATATAAAGCAAAAGCAACTGTAATGGTGAACAACTTAAATCAGGTGAATACCTCTTTTGACGGCTATTTAAATGAAATCGTGTCACCACAGGTGTATATGGAAAAATTAGAATCACCTGAACTGTTAACAAGAGTGATTGAAAAGGAAAATCTCGATCCAGAAGAATGGACCATATCAAAGTATCAGGAAAAATTAAATGTTGAAAATAAAGAAGGAACTAGGCTAATTACACTTTCAATGGAAGGTACAGATCCTGAAAAAATAGCCAGTATCATTAATACGGTTGTTGCTGAATCCAAAGCTATGGCATCCGAAGAAGTACATAACCAGCTGGATGTTTTAATGGCCGAATACGAAGAAAAAATGGCAGAGGAGCAGAAAAACCTGGATGCTGCCATTGCCGAATATAATCGTTTAAAAGCTGATGCCGGACTTCCTGCATTAATCTTATTTCAGCAAACTGCATCAGGATCACAATATATCATGGAAGCTAACCAAGAGCTATTAGAAGAACTCCGTAGCCTGGACAAAGAAAAACAGGTGGAATACGAAAAAATCAATCGTAAAATCAATAAATTAACTAGTTTATACAATTCATATTATTCCAAATATGAAGAAGCTCGGAGCGTCAGTTCGATTGACTTTATTGAAAATAAAGTAGATACCATATCCAAAGCATTTCCATCGCAAACACCAATTGGACCAAATAAAGTGCTGAACCTTGCTATTGCGATGGTTGTCGGACTGATGGTTGGTGTAGGAATTGTGTTCTTCAGAAGTTACTGGAAGAGCACAGAATCCCTAAATCAATCGTCGATTAGTGTGTAAATTGTATGTATTCCCCATTTAACTAAATGGGGTTTCTTTCATTAGACTAATATAACAAATTGATTTTTTGCATGAAGGGAACGGTTTTTTAATGAAAAACATTGCCGTTGTGGGAACAGGTTATGTAGGGTTAGTTACAGGTGTATGCCTGTCAGATATTGGACATCAGGTAACCTGTATAGATGTTGATGAAAAAAAAATTCAAACCCTCAAAAAAGGAAAATCCCCAATATATGAACCAGGACTAGAGGAGTTAATGCAGAAGAACATAGAAAACGGAAGACTAACCTTTACGACCAGTCATCAAGTAGGATTTGATAATAAAGAGGTCATTTACATAGCGGTCGGGACGCCGCAAAAGGAAGATGGATCAGCTGATCTGAGGTTTGTCCAGCAGGTCGCAAAGGATATTGCCTATAATATTTCTCAAAATGTTATTGTTGTCACTAAAAGCACTGTACCGGTTGGAACCAATGAAGAAATTAAGGAAATCATTGAACAAAACCTTGTAGCGGATGTACATGTCGACGTGGTATCCAATCCGGAATTTCTACGGGAAGGCTCTGCAATAAAAGATACCTTTCATGGAGACCGGATTGTTATTGGAGCAGACAATAAAGAAGCCGCAGCTGTGATTGAAGAGATTAATCAACCTTTTGGCATTCCAATTGTAAAAACCGACATTCGCAGTGCTGAAATGATCAAGTACGCTTCTAATGCCTTTCTAGCTACGAAAATCAGCTTTATCAATGAAATATCCAATATATGCGAAAAACTGGGTGCCAATATAGAAGATGTAGCTTACGGCATGGGGCTAGATCATCGTATTGGTAATCAGTTCCTGAGAGCTGGTATTGGTTATGGAGGGTCTTGCTTTCCAAAGGATACAAAAGCACTGGTCCAAATTGCAGGCAATGTTGAGCATAAATTCGACTTATTAGAATCTGTTATCAATGTCAATAACTATCAACAGGCAAAACTGGTAGAAAAGGCAAAAGAACATCTTGACTCACTGGAGGGCACAAAAGTTGCCTTGTTAGGCCTTGCCTTTAAGCCGAATACTGATGATATGAGAGAGGCAGCATCAGTTGTCGTTGCAAACAAGTTGATTCAAGAAGGAGCAAGTGTGAAGGCTTTCGATCCTATTGCTATTGAAAATGCAAGACGAATCCTCGGGGAAACAATACAATACTCGGATACGATAGATGACGCCTTAAAAGACGCGGATCTTGCCTTCATTACAACAGAGTGGAAAGACATTGTTGAATTTGACTTAAGCCATTACTCCAAATATATGAAAACACCAGTGATATACGATGGACGGAACTGTTATGCACTCGATGAAGTAAAGCAATATGATCTGGAATATCATTCGATTGGGCGTCCGAGTGTTTATAGAAGTAAACTCAAGGTGTGAAAAGGGGGCTCCGAATTGAAAAGAGTCAGAAAAGCAATCATACCAGCAGCCGGACTTGGCACCAGATTTCTGCCGGCTACCAAAGCAATGCCGAAAGAGATGCTACCGATCGTTGATAAACCAACCATTCAATATATCGTGGAAGAGGCTATTGAATCGGGGATTGAAGATATAATCATCGTAACCGGAAAAGGAAAACGGGCAATAGAAGACCATTTTGATAACAATTTTGAACTGGAACAAAATTTAATGCATAAAGAAAAATATGATCTTTTGGAAAAAGTCCGCCAGTCCTCAAAAGTCGAAATCCATTATATCCGCCAGAAGGAACCAAAGGGCCTAGGCCATGCAATTTGGGTAGCCCGAAAATTTATCGGTGATGAACCGTTTGCGGTCCTGCTGGGAGACGATATTGTTCAGTCAGAAGTACCCTGTCTGAAGCAGCTCATCCATGAATACGAACAGACTTCAGCCTCGATTATTGGAGTTCAACAGGTGAGGGATGAAGATACCCACCGTTATGGCATTATTTATCCAATGGAAAAGGAAGGAAGAAGGTACCAGGTAAAAGATTTTGTAGAAAAACCGCCAAAGGGTACAGCACCATCTAATCTAGCTATAATGGGACGCTACTTACTGAATCCAGAAATTTTTATGTTCCTGGAAGAGCAGAAAATCGGCGCCGGGGGAGAAATTCAGCTGACAGATGCGATTCATGAATTAAATAAGATTCAAAGGGTGTTTGCTTATGACTTTGAAGGTAAACGTTATGATGTGGGGGAAAAATTAGGTTTTATTCAAACTACCATTGAGTTTGCCATGCAGGATCAAAAATTAAGAGAAAAATTGCGTCCGTTTTTAGAGGAGATTCTTCAAATAGAAACAAATAAATCTTAATTTCGCTAAAAGTTAATATTAAATTATTTGTTAGGGGTCAATAAAATGTCGGATTTAGTGAAAGAAAGAAGCCATAAAATGATACTAGTTTTTATAGATCTGGGGATTATATTGTTATCTTATATTCTGGCATTTAGTATCAGGTTTCCAGAGTTACCAGAACAAAATTGGGAATCCTTTCGGTCTTTAATTCCCTGGATCTTACTTATTAGTGCTTTCTTCATTTTCGTTTATGAACTTCACATACTTAATCGAAAAAGTAAATGGGATATTGTACGGAATGTTTTAGTGGCTTCAATTTTCATTATGCTATTAACCATGTCTGCATCTTTTCTATTTCGCGAATTTGCTTTACCGAGAAGTATTATAGGTATATCATTTATTTTTTATACATTGATGTTGATCTTCTGGAAAACTTTATTCGTCAAACTGAGCCAGGAAAAAAAGCCTGGAGTAGTTCTGTTTATAGGATCAACCTTCGAAAGTCAAAAAGTGATTGAACAAATTAAATTCCCATTTGGAAAAGGAAAAAAAATTATTGATATTCAGCCAAACACATCGTTGGATAGAATTATCGACTTCATCAATCAAGTAGATTACGTATTAATCGGTTCTAGTGTGTCAGGAGATCTGAAATCTGATATTATTTACCATGCCATTAAAAAACAAAAACTGGTATATGTTCTCCCTGAATTATATGATTTGCTTCTGTCAAAGGCAGTCATTACCTCATTGGATGACTCGATGGTAATGGCTGTTAAGCCATTTGGCCTGTCATGGGATCAGCAACTTGTCAAACGTGTGTACGACATCATTTTTTCTGCGATTTCTTTAACTATTCTATTACCGCTGTTTCTCTTAATTAGTATTGCAATAAAATTAGAAGATTCAAAAGGTGGAGTGTTTTATAAACAAAAAAGAATCGGAAAAAATAATAAAGAATTTACAATTTTAAAATTTCGATCTATGATCGAAGGAGCAGAAAATTTGACAGGTCCAAAATTAGCAGAAGAAGACGATCCGAGGATAACAAAAGTAGGACAGTTTATTAGAAAAACAAGGCTTGATGAGATTCCACAATTTATTAATGTTCTTAAGGGTGATATGTCAATTGTTGGTCCAAGGCCAGAAAGAGAGTATTTTGTTAAGCAATTTTCCCAGGATCATCGTTCGTATAGATATAGAAATGCAGTAAAACCTGGAATAACTGGATATGCTCAAATTATGGGGAAATATACAACCGATGTTGAAGATAAATTAAGGTATGATCTCTATTATATTCGAAATTATTCATTTTTATTTGATATCATTATCCAGTTGAGGACCTTTATTGTTCTACTTGACAAAGCAAAATCTGAAGGAAAGAAAACTAAAATATCTGAAGAGAAAAAAGAGCAGCTTTCAGGGTAACATGACGTACGTCATAAAAATTAAAGAATGGATGAATATTGACAATGGAACCAAAAAAAGTTAGTGTCATTATCCCTACATATAAAAGAAGTGATTTTTTAGAAAGGGCTATAGACTCGGTTATAAATCAGACCTATAAAAACGTTGAAATTATTGTTGTTGATGATAATGATCCTGACAGTAGTGTCAGAAAAAATACAGAAGAAAAAGTACAAAAATATTTAAATAAATATGAGAATATTATGTATTTAAAGAACAAAAAAAATTTAGGAGGAGCACTGGCTAGAAACGAAGGAATTTATCATTCGACCGGATATTATATTACATTTTTGGATGATGACGATATTTATCTACCTGAAAAAATAGAAAAACAGGTTGCATATATGAATGAACACGATTTAGACCTTTCTTTTACGGATGTTCGGATCCACAATGAGAAAAATAAACTTATTGACTATCGAGAGCATAAATATATTAAAAGTTTTGAAAATGAAGAATTATTGAAGTATCATTTAATGCATCATTTAACTCCAACAGGAACTTACATGTTTAAGCGAGAATCATTACTAAACATTGGATGTTTTGATAATGTGAAAGTTGGGCAGGAGTTTAGGCTTATGTTGAAAGCTATTCAAAGAGGTTTAAGTATCGGATACATACCTAAATCATTATTAATTCAATATGTACATACTGCTGAACGTATTTCAGTAGGTGGTAATAAAATTCAAGGTGAAAAGGAACTTTATGCATATAAAAGAAATTTTTTTAGTTTATTAAATCTTGGTCAAAAACAATATATTAGATTTAGACACCATGCTGTAATGGCAATTGTAGGTATCCGTAGTAAAAATATACCAGTGTTTTTAAAGCATTTTTTAATTGGAATGATTACTTCGCCACTAAACTCAGTTTTTGAACTTTACAAATATATAATAAGGATTTTTAGGTATAAATAAAGTAGGTAAATAAATATTCATTAAAACATACATATCATAGCCTTGGAGGGAATAACTTGAATTTCGAGGTATTGGTTTCTACTATGTACCAAAAGAGTTTAGACTTAGTAAATAAAATGAATTTAAACACAAATATACTTATAATTAACCAAAGTAGTAAAATTATAAATACTTCCAAAGATATAGATGGTAAGAAACTTAGAATGCTTTCATATAAAGAAAAAGGTCTGAGTAAAAGTAGGAATCGTGCACTTGAAGAGTCTAATGGAATTATTTGTTTAATAGCAGATGATGATATGTATTACTACAATGATTTGGAAAAAAAGGTTCTTCAAGTCTCAAAACATTACCCTGAAGTAGATGTGTTTATCTTTAAAGTAAATAATCATAAAAATAAATTCCCCGATAAAATTAAAAGATTGAGATTTTTGGATATATTAAAGATTTCTTCAGTACAGATTGCTTTTAGAAGGGGATGTATTATTAGTAAAAATATAAGATTTAATGAAGATTTTGGGGCAGGTTCTGACAAATATTCTTCTGGTGAAGAAAATATTTTTCTAAAAGAATGTTTAGATAAAAAATTAAAAGTCTATTATTTCCCTATCACTATTGGAACATTAACAGACTCTCCTTCGACCTGGTTTCAGGGCTTTAATGAAAAATTTTTTTACGATAAGGGAGCTTTGTTTTACAAGTTGACAAAATTTTATTGGTTGTTTTTGATTTTTACATTTGCATTTAAGAAATATAAACTTTATAAGAACGAAATATCCTTTTTAAAGGCAGTGAAGAATATGTTTTTAGGGGCAATGTCTTTAAAAAGAAAACAATAGGGTGAAGAATAAAAGATGAATACTGATATTCTTAATTATGAAAATAAAAAAAACATTAATATTTTCTCAGTATATTTAGTGTTTTTTACAATATTATTAAGCTCTTTCAATATATACATTGGTTTTGCCTTAAAGCCCTACATGATTTTTGCATTTATCTATTTTGTTTTTACAATTAAAAAGCTCAGTTTCCATAAACCTTTGAATTTTGAACTGGCTATGATTCTATTCTTTACATATTTTTCATTAACGAGCTTGGTTGCTGAATATAAGATATATAGTCTAAGATTAATATTAGGGATTATATTATTTTTGTTTGTATATTTTATTTTTAGAAGTATTATTCTTAAAATTAGTATTGAATATATGGAAATAACCTTAGCCAGAACAGCTCTAATATATGGCCTAGTTAATTTAATTTATTATTTCTTTGGTGTTCTTGCCGTGAATTTTGACTTTCATGGGAATAAGGAATACTATTTCGGGTTATTACTTGATAGAAATTCACCAAGGTTAACTGGTCTTTATTCTGATCCCAATATTTTAATATTGTCTCTTATCCCTTTTTTGTTTTTCTTATTAAGTAATACAAAAAGTAAGATAAATAAAATAGGTTTAGTTATTATTTTAATTAACGTATTGCTAACTCTATCTAGAGGAGGATATATTGCTATAGCTTTCGGTATATTTATATACATAATTTTAAGTCCTTTTAAAGAGAAAATTAGATTAATATCTATTTCAATATTTTGGTTGATTATTTCTTTATTCACAACAAGAATCTTTTTTAATATCAACATACTTTCCTTAATATCCAGCAGATTCAATGCTATTTTTGAAGACAATGCTACAGGAAGATTCGAAATTTGGGTCAATGGGATAGAGTTATTTAAAAAAAATCCATTATTTGGAATAGGAGCTTTTAATTTTAGACAATACAACTTATATTTTTTTGGTGATGGTCATTACATGCATAATACTTTATTGGAAATTTTAGTAGAGGGAGGTTTAATAGGTTTTTCGTTATATCTTCTATTCTTAGTTGCTATTTTTCGAAATATTATCAAACTTTATAACTTAAATAGAAAATATAGTTACATAATTGCTACTTACTTTTCTGTAATAATTTCAATGATGAATATATCAGTTTTAATAAATGAATTTATTTTGTTATTTTTTGTTTTGGTTACTTTTTTTGTTATTAAGGAATATTCTAATAATGTAAAGAAAATATAGTATCAATAAAAGAAGTGGTTTCTTTGTATATTTTCTTATCATCAATATTATAATTTTTTTGTTCAGACCCTTGACTAATGCTAAGGATATAAATAAATAGAGTAGGTGATTAGGTGAGAATAGTATTTTTAGTAAACACACCATTCCATTTATATAAATCATTTATTATAAGTAAATTACTAAAAAAAACAGGTAGTGATTTAATTATAGATTTGATTAATATTGAAGATACAATGAACAAATACCAAGAAATTTTAAATGGTAAAAAGACACCATGGCATAATATTTATTTTCTGAATTGCCAAAATAGGCTCTATCAGACTAAAAAAATTAAACAATTGAAGTTTATTTTAAAAAGTAATAGCTTTGCAAAGAAATATATTTTAGACAAAAAGCCGCATATTCTAGTTTCCTTTATAGATCATCATTTTTTTAATGCTAAGTTTATTGATATTTATAAAAAACAGATAAACAAAGGTAAGTATATTTTAGTAGAGGAAGGTATTGCACCATATATTAAGGCTAATTATCATAAAAAAACTGGTTTTTTAAAGCAAGGGATTAAAAAACTGATTGGAGTAGGAAATATTAAAAACCTTTCACAAGGAAGGGTGTTTTCTCCAAATGTAGCTCTTGTATCAGACATGAGATCTCTTTCTAAAGGATATGCAATGGGAGCCAAACTTATTGAAATGCCAAAAGGTCCATTTCCGTTATCTATAACTAATGAGTTCAATCAATTAATTGAAAGTGATCAAAAGATTTTAATGCTTAATACCGTTAGAAATTCCTTCCTTTTTTTAAGTCAACCCTTAAGTGAGGATAAACTATTTACTTTCGAAGAAGAGAAACAATTTATTCGGGAACTCGGAAAAATAATAAAAACATATGATTTAAAAATATTTGTTAAGTTACACCCAAGAGATTCGAAAAAGAAAGAAAAAATTTATAACGATGCAGGATTTTTTTGTTTAAAAGATTTAAGTGATGTACCAATAGAAACTTTGTTTTCTATTGGAGTACCCAAAGCAGTATTAACATATTTTTCTAGTGCAGCAGTAAATTACAATATAAGGAATAATGGATTTGTTATATGGCTAGAAGAAATTTTTTGCAGAAAAAAAAATATAAGACAAAAACAAATTTTAATTAAGCCATCAGAGAGGCTAATTAAACCTAAAAATTTCAAGGAACTACAGCAATGTATTATTAAATTAAAAAAAATAAATGTTAATAGTATTACTATTAACAGTAATGATCATGATTGGCAACTTACTATTAACTCAATGTTGGACTATGTAAAAAAATAAACAAATCGTTTTCATACGAAAACAGGAAAGAATATTATGAAAATTAAATTTATATTAGACAATAAACTTTTAACAAACTCAATTTTATATACATTTGGTTCAATGATGACTCCTTTAATTGGGCTTGTGATGCTCCCGGTTTATACTGAAAATTTAACACCATCTGAATACGGAATCATGACTACAGTACAAACACTTGTGGGTCTGTTACAGTTACTCCTTTTGCTTTCTTTACATGGAGCTGTTACCCGCTTATTCTATGATTTTCTTAACGAGCCTGAAAAGCAAAAGGAGTATCTGGGTACAATTTTTATATTTGTTGTATTTTTTTCAACTATAATGTCTATTATTTTAATATTATTCTTTCAACCTTTTGGTTCGTTATTATTCAAGCAGATTCCTGTATATCCTTTTTATTTTATACTAATTGGTTTATCGTGGGTTACATCTCTTTTATCACTGCCCCTTGCTCTATTTAGAGCACAGGAAAAAGCGGGATTGTTTGTATTAATAAATTTATTAAAAGCGATAGCCATAATGACTTTAATGGTTTATTTTCTAATTTTCAAAGGGCACGGAGTAGAAAGTGTTTTACTTAGTCAATTTTTTATAATTATGATCCTAGTTGTAATAACTTTTGTCAAATCATTTAAGTATTTAAAACTGTCTTTCAACTTAACGTACTTAAAAGATAGTCTGAATTTTAGTTTACCTCTTATCCCGCATGTGGCGAGTGCTTGGATAATTAGTTCATCAGACAGAATAATTTTGGAGAAATATATTGAAATCGAACAATTAGGTGTTTATTCATTAGCTGTCCAAGTAGCTATGGTTCTATCGATTTTTTTTCAAAGTGTTAATAATGCTCTAGTTCCGAGATACACAAGGTTGAGAAAGGAAGGGAATGAAGGACAGGCGAAAAAATTATTAAATGTCTTTTCAATTGTAATACTTTTGTTTGGAGTGGCTGCAATTCCATTAGCAATGTTAGCAATTCAGTTTTTTACCACTAAAGCATATTATGGAGCAATTGGCCTTCTGCCATTATTGATTATCGGACAAATTATAAAAGGTTATTATTATATACCCGTAGCAAAACTTTTTTACGTAAAAAAAACAAAGGCAATCGCTAGTAGCAGTTCAGTTGCTGCATTGACTAATGTAGCTATAAATATTCTTGCAATTCCTTTTATTGGTATTTATGGGGCGATTGTATCTACAATCGCTGCTGAATTTATTCGATTAATTCTTCTTACGATTTTATCTAATAAAGAAAAAAAGAGTTATATTTAGATATTCAAGGGGTGGGGGCTTTGTCCATTTTAATAACAGGTGGTTTAGGATATATAGGAAGCCACACATCAGTAGAAATGTTAAATTCAGGATATGATATAGTTATTATAGATAATCTATTAAATAGTAAATATAAAGTAAACAATAGGATAAAAGAACTTACAGATAGAAATTTTCCGCTATACATATTTGACCTTAGAGATAGAAAGAAATTAAGAGAAGTTTTTAAGAAGCATAATATTGAAGCAGTTATACATTTTGCAGGCTTAAAAGCTGTAGGAGAATCAGTCCAAAAGCCTTTAGAATATTATCAAAATAATATTTTAAGTACTATTGTATTGTGCGAAGTGATGGGAGAATATCAAGTAAAGAATTTTGTGTTCAGCTCCTCTGCCACCGTTTATGGGGTACCAGAATTAGTTCCAATTAAAGAAGATTTTTCATTACAAGCAACAAATCCTTATGGCAGGACTAAATTAATGATTGAAGAAATTTTAGAGGACTTGTATATATCAGATCCATGTTGGAGTATTGCCTTACTTCGTTATTTTAATCCAATAGGAGCACATCCGAGCGGCAGGATAGGAGAAGATCCGAACGGTATTCCAAATAATTTAATGCCTTATATTACACAGGTCGCTATTGGTAAATTACCTGAACTTCAAGTTTTTGGAAATGATTATCCCACTAAAGATGGAACCGGAGTAAGAGATTACATACATGTGGTAGATTTGGCCAAAGGTCATGTTAAAGCATTAGAAAAAATTTTAACTAGCACTGGTTTAGAAACATATAATTTAGGAACAGGAAAAGGCTATAGTGTGCTCGAACTAATAGCGACATTCGAGAAAGTATCGGGTATAAAAATTCCTTATGTTATTACAGAAAGGCGATCAGGAGATGTAGCTGAGGTTTATGCAGATCCATCTAAGGCAAGAGAACAATTAAACTGGGAAGCAGAAAAAGGAATAGAAGATATGTGTGCGGATGCGTGGCGCTGGCAGTCACTGAATCCAAATGGATATAATTAATATCTATTATTATATAAAGGAAAGATTATCAAATAAAATCAGGTGATAACATGTTAAAAGGAAAAAACATACTAGTAACCGGCGGTACCGGATCAATAGGCAAAGAAATTGTAAAAGAACTATTAAAACAGAATCCAAATACTATTCGTATTTTTAGTAGAGATGAATCAAAACATTTTTTTATGCAGGAAGAATTAAAAGATTATTCTAATGTGAGGTTTTTAGTAGGGGATATTCGAGATAAAGAAAGACTGAATTATGCTGCAAAAGATATTGATATTATTTATCATGCTGCTGCATTAAAACATGTACCTTTATGTGAATATAACCCATTTGAAGCAGTAAAAACCAATGTGATCGGCGTCCAAAATGTTATAGAGGTTGCTATCAATAATAACGTTGAAAAGGTAGTTGCTATTAGTACGGACAAAGTTGTGAATCCAATGAATACGATGGGAGCGACTAAATTACTATCAGAGAGGCTTATGTTATCTGCAGAGCATTATAAAGGTAAAGCGAATACAACCTTTTCGTGCGTTCGATTTGGGAATGTGATGGGCTCACGAGGATCAGTTATACCATTATTCAAACACCAAATAAAGAGTAATAATAATATTACAGTAACTGATAAACAGATGACAAGGTTTATGATGTCAATCCCTCAGGCAGCCAAATTAGTGTTAAAAGCCTCTGAATTGGCCAAAGGTGGAGAAATTTTTGTTTTAAAAATGCCAGTATTGAATATAACAGATTTAGCAGTGACATTGATTAAAGATTTCAATGAGAAAAATAATATCCAGTATACCGGCCAAATAGAAGAAATAGGTAAGAGACCAGGTGAAAAACTTTATGAAGAACTTATGACGAAAGAAGAAGCAGAAAGAGCTTATGAGAATGATGAAATGTATATGATTTGTTCCCATCTTTCAAATAATCACAGCAATCCTAAAGGTTTTGTGAAAGCCAATAATAAAGCTTATTCAACAAAAGATACAGAGATATTGAATCAAGAAGAAATAAGAATTTTGTTAGAAAGAGAAAATTTATTGTTTTAAGGAGCTAATTTTATGAAAACTTTAGCGATTATACCTGCAAGAGGAGGATCTAAAGGGTTAAAGCGGAAAAACTTGCTCCCGCTAAATGGTATTCCTCTTATAGAGTATACGATTAAAAGTGCATTAAAATGTTCCGAAATACATAGAGTGATCGTATCTACGGAAGATCGGGAAATTGCAAATGTAGCTATACAATCAGGTGCAGAAGTTCCATTTTTAAGACCTCATCACCTGGCCACAGATGAGGCTACTACCATTGACGTATTGGTTCATGTCATTCAGGAAATGGATAAAGAAGATCAGTTTGATAATATTGTGTTGCTGCAGCCTACATCTCCATTGAGAAATGAGAAACACATTTCGGAAGCACTGCAATTATTTCAAGATAAAGGACGTAATCCTGTCGTTAGTGTCTGTGAGGCATTTACCCATCCAAACATATGCAAAAAAATAAGTGATGGGAAATTAGTTAATTATGTAAAATATGACAAAAATTTAACAAGGAGGCAGGACTTTGAAGCGGTCTATCAGTTAAATGGTGCAATTTATATAACAACACGGGACATGATTTTATATAAAAACAAACTTTATGATGAAATAGCTTACCCTTATATAATGGATAAGCAATTCTCTGTTGATATCGATGATCAGCTAGATTTTAAATTGGCAGAAATTATTTTGAAAGAAAAATGGGGGGACTCCAAACATGTTTAAATTAGGAGACCATCTAATAGATGACAGTTCACCCGTATATGTAATTGCAGAAGCCGGAGTAAATCATAATGGCAATATCGATTTAGCAAAAAAGCTTATTGATTCCGCTAAGGATTCAGGAGCAAATGCAGTCAAGTTTCAGACATTCCAAAGTGAGAAATTAGTAACACAAACCGCTTCGAAGGCACGTTACCAGATTGAAAATACAGGAGAAAATAATTCACAGTTGGACATGTTAAAGAAACTGGAATTGTCTTTTAGTGAATTTAAAGAGTTGAAGCAGTATTGTGAACGAAAAGATATTGAGTTTATTTCTACTCCTTTTGATGAAGAAAGCGCTGAGTTTCTATATGAGTTAGGAGTACATGCATTTAAAATTGGATCAGGAGATTTAACAAATATTCCTTTGCTTGAAAAAATAGCAAATTATAATAAACCTATTATTATATCTACTGGTATGGCAAATTTGTCAGAAATAGAAGATGCTTTAGAGGTTTTAAAAGATCTTGAAGTGGCAATTCTCCATTGCACATCTAATTATCCTGCACCTATTGAAGAGGTAAATTTGAGAGCGATTCAGACCATTTCACAAGCATTTGGGAAAGTTGTTGGTTATTCGGACCATACTGAAGGTAATGAAATTAGTATTGCTGCAGTAGTTCTAGGTGCGAAAATTATTGAAAAGCATTTTACATTAGATCGAAACATGCCTGGTCCGGATCATAAAGCATCATTAGAACCTGATGAGTTAAAATCATTAGTTTCATCTATTAGAAGAGTTGAATTGGGTCTTGGAGATGGAATTAAAAGATGTATGCCTTCTGAATTAGAGACGAAAAGGGTAGTCAGAAAAAGTATCATTGCTGCAGATGACATTGAAGAAGGTACGATTTTAACCAAAGATCATTTAACTGTAAAAAGACCAGGTACAGGAATTCAACCTAAATTTTTGTCTCAATTAATAGGTAAAACAGTCAAAAAAGGTTTTAAGCGTGATCAAGTCATAGAATGGAATGATATATAAATGAGAAAAATATGTGTTGTAACAGGGACAAGAGCAGATTATGGTATCTATTTCCCGCTTTTACAAAAACTAAAAAAAGAACCTGACATTCAACTAGAAATACTGGCCACAGCAATGCATTTATCCCCTAAGTTTGGAAGTACTTACAAGTTAATAGAAGAAGAAGGTTTTACAGTTAATTATAAAGTAGATATGTTACTCCAGGGTTCCTCAAATGGGAACATGGCCAGGTCAATAGGGATTGGTATACTAGGAATGTCTCAGGTTTTTGAGCTGTCAAAGCCAGATTTTGTTATTGTTTTAGGTGATCGCAGTGAAATGTTAGCTGCTGCAACAGCCGCTTCTCATTTAAATATACCTTTAGCGCATATTCATGGGGGAGAAGTCTCAGGATCAATAGACGAATCTGTTCGTCATGCCGTCACCAAACTTTCTCACATACATTTTACTTCAACTGAAAAAAGTGCAGAGCGAGTTGAAAAGTTGGGGGAGGAAAAATGGCGGATATTTAGAGTTGGTGCTCCAAGAATAGATGTTATGTTAGATGCTAAGTTGCCTGAAGTTGAAAAAGTGCTTAGGAAGTACAATATACCTTATCATCCAAATAACTACCTTCTTTTTGTCTATCATCCAGTAACTACAGAATCCCAAAACATGAAGGATCAAATAAACATTTGCCTTGAAGCCTTAAAAAACAGTAGGAGTAACGTTATTATTATTTTACCTAATTCAGATGCTGGCAGTGATGACATATTATCAGTATATAATCAATATAGGGACAACTCTTTCTTTTCTTTCGTAACTAACTTTGAACCGATGGAATATCTGTCCATATTAAAAAATACTAAAGCAATGATTGGAAACTCATCTTCCGGGATTATAGAGGCTGCTACGTATAAAGTTCCTGTACTGAATATTGGTACCAGACAAAATGGTAGAGAACGGTCAAAGAACATTATAGACGTACCCGTAAATTTAGGAGAAATTAAGAATGGTATCAATAAAGTTACATCTGCAGAGTTTATTGAAGAAATGGATAATGTAGTTAATATTTATGGAGACGGACATGCATCTGAAAGAATAGTTAATGTCTTAAAACAAATAGATATAAACAATAATTTAATTTCAAAAAAAATCACTTATTAAGTTTTATAGATAAAGGGTGTTTATTAATGGAAGGAAAAAGAGTAGTCTTTGTAGGTACAGTTATTTCAAGCTACAATGCATTGGAAGAACTATTGCGGAATAATGTAAATGTTGTAGGAGTGTTTACACTAGATGAGGCATATTCCAAAAATGTTTCTGATTTTATCTCTTTAAAGCCACTATGTAAGGAATTTAATGTACCCATGTACACTTTTCAAAATGTAAATGAAGAACATATTATAAATAAGATAAAAGAATTAAACCCTTACTATATATTTGTAATTGGACTGTCACAATTAGTTTCAAAACAAATTTTGAGCATTCCTCACTGTGGGTCAATTGGTGCTCACCCTTCACTTTTACCTCAGGGAAGAGGCAGGGCCTCTATACCATGGTCTATTATAAATAATCAAAAAGAAACGGGTCTTTCCATTTTCTTTTTAGAAGATGGAGTTGACTCGGGAGATGTTATCTCCCAAGAAGTCATTTCTATAGAAAAACGAGAGACGGCTAACAGTTTATATCAAAAAATTGTTCACTCATTAAGAAACCAGATCAAGAAAATAGTACCTCTTATTAAAAAGGGGGAATTAACCGGAACACCTCAAAACAATCATTTAGCAACATATTCAGCCAAACGGACCCCTGAGGATGGATTAATTAATTGGGATAGACCTGCAGAGGAAATAGATCGGTTTATCAGGGCTCTAACCTATCCTTATCCTGGGGCTTACTCGTATTATAAAAATAAAAAAATTATTATTAGGTCTGCTGAACCAATTGTTACAGATAAATATGTAGGTTTGCCGGGACAGATTGTTAAAATTGAACAAAATAAAGTTTATGTAAAGGTAAAGGACGGGGTTTTACGTTTAAAAAACATTAATTATCTAGATAAAGATATGGAAGCTCATGAATTATTTAAAAGAGAAGGTGTAAAACTCGAATATAATTTAAATCAAATAATTTCAAGTCTTGAAGAGAGAATAGAAAATTTAGAAAGAAGATTGGAGGAAAAAAATGGATCGAAAGAATAAAGTGCTTGTAATTGCAGCACATCCAGATGATGAGGTATTAGGTGTGGGTGGAACAATTGCTTTTCATGTGAACATTGGGGATCAGGTTGATTTGCTAATGGTTACAGAAGGTTCATCTACACAGTATCAGGGACAGCCTGAAAAGATTCAACAAAAAAAAGATGAACTTCAAAAAGTAAAAGAAATATTGGGAATACATAATATTTATTACCTTGATTTGCCAGACATGAAATTAGATACTTTAGCAAATGTAGAACTTAACGCCACTATTTCGCAAAAAATATCGCAAATCAATCCAGATATTGTTTATACTCATTTCTATGGTGATGTTAATAGTGATCACCAAGAACTATTTAAAGCAACCATGGTGGCAACTAGACCAGTAGAAAATAATAATGTAAAAAAAGTGTTGTGCTATTATACACCTTCATCTACTGAGTGGAATATTCAAAACTCTAATAATATATTTATGCCTAATGTATTTGTAGATATTTCTAAATTTTTAAACCAAAAAATAGAAGCGATGAATTGTTATAAAAGTGAGTTAAGGCCTTATCCTCATCCAAGATCAGAGGAGGCTTTGGTACATATAGCAAAATACTGGGGGCTACATACAGGAGTGCATGCAGCAGAACCATTTATGCTAGTTCGAGAAGTAATAAATAAAGGATAGTGTTAAATATGAAAACCTTAATCCTTGGTGCTGGAGATCAGGCAGAAGTTGCTTACCATATCTTAAAGAATAAGTTTGAAATATCCGGATTCATTGATATATTTAACAATCCGGAGTTCAATAATAAAGTATATCAAGATATCAAGGTAATAGGGAATTTAAATGATATTAATCAACTATTAAAGATTGAACAAATTCAAGTCCATATAGCTTTTGGAGATAATCATTATCGCAAAAAAATCTTTCTTCAATACAAAAATAAAGTTAAGTTTATTAATGTCCTCCATTCCACATCTTTTCTTCATGAACAATTAACTTTGGGAGAAAATGTTTTCGTTGGTCCCAAAACAATTATAAATAATGATGTTCTAATAGGTGATAACACTATTATTAATTCAGGTGCTATTATTGAACATGGTTGCATTATTGGTGCTCATACTAGTATTGGTCCAGGTGTTAACATAGCTGGTAATGTCACGATAGATGAAAGTGTGACTATTGGAATAGGAGCAACTGTTATTGACGATATTAAAATAGGAAAAGGTTCAATTATTGGTGCAGGCTCAACAGTAATAAATGATATTCCGGATAATGTTTTAGCAGTTGGCTCACCTGCAAAGGTAAAAAAAACTTTAAAATAATAAAAAAGAAAGAGTGTTAAAATTGACAGATAGAATTAAAATTTTTCTGTCCCCACCACACATGACCGGAAACGAACAAAAATACATAAATCAGGCTTTTGAGACGAATTGGATTGCTCCTCTAGGTCCGAATGTGGATGCCTTTGAACAGGAACTGGCCGAATATGTAGGAGTCAGAGGTGCAGCGGCTGTATCCTCTGGAACAGCTGCTATTCATCTCGCCCTTCGTCTTTTGGGAGTGAAAAGAGGGGACAGGGTATTTTGCTCTTCGTTAACTTTTACTGCCAGCGCGAATCCTATTGTCTATGAAGGTGCTGAACCGGTTTTTATTGATTCTGAACCAGATACATGGAATATGTCACCGAAAGCGCTGGAAAGAGCATTAAATGAAGCGAAAAAGGCAAATCAGTTGCCCAAAGCTGTTATTGTGGTAAATCTATATGGCCAGAGTGCAAAAATGGATGAAATTATGGAAATCTGTGATTCATATGGAGTTGCTGTGATTGAAGATGCAGCGGAATCTCTTGGTTCTGAGTATAAAGGAAAGAAAAGCGGATCGTTTGGAAAGTTTGGTGTTTTCTCTTTTAACGGTAACAAAATTATCACCACTTCCGGTGGAGGTATGCTTGTTTCAGATGATATCGAGGCGTTAAAAAAAGCACGATTTCTCGCCACCCAGGCTCGGGACCCGGCTCCTCACTATCAGCACAGCCAGGTGGGATACAACTACAGAATGAGCAATATTTTGGCAGGTGTAGGCCGAGCACAGCTCGAAGCTATTGATGATCGTGTAGAAGCGAGAAGACGCATTTTTAATCATTATAAAGAAGAACTTGGAGATATTGAAGGAATAGAATTTATGCCGGAACTGGAAGGAACAAAATCTAACCACTGGCTAACCACGCTAACCCTTGATCCGAATTATATTAAAACTACACCTTACGAACTGTTGGACAGTCTGGCAGAAACCAACATCGAAGCTCGTCCTGTGTGGAAACCATTGCATTTGCAGCCTGTTTTTGAAGGGTGTAAATATTACTCATATCGAGAAGATCATAGTATTTCTGATGACTTATTTGCCAGAGGAATTTGTCTGCCGTCCGGATCAAGTATGACCGAAGAACAACAAGTGAGGGTAATTAAGACAATTAAGAAAAACCTTTCTCTCAAAACAATTCATAAATAGGTTTGCTTGGTCTTGGCGTATGGTTACCATGCGCCTTTCCTTTACTGAACATTTACTTTTGTAAATCTTAGAAGAATTTTATTTTCAATACAACTGATATATCATGGGTAATAAGAGATACATAATCTTGGTTACTGCGACAGTGCAGGAGGTTATTCAATGTCCTGGAAGCAAGCTTATAAGAGATGGAAGCAATTTGATAAACTGGATCAGGAACTGAAACAGCAACTGGATCGTATGGACGATCGTGACTTGGAAGATGCCTTTTACAAACCTCTGACTTTTGGTACCGGTGGAATGCGCGGAGAGCTCGGTCCAGGCACCAACCGGATGAACATCTATACCATTCGGAAAGCGACGGAAGGCCTGGCTCGTTATCTGGAAGAGAAGGGCGAGGAGTGGGCTGCGAAAGGTATTGTGGTAGCTCATGATTCCCGCCACATGTCCCCGGATTTTGCCCTGGAAACGGCGAAAGTGATGGGCGCACATGGGATTCCGACGACCCTTTTTACGTCCCTGCGACCGACACCGGAGCTTTCCTTTGCGGTTCGCCATCTCGGAGCAGCAGCCGGTGTGGTGATTACCGCCAGCCACAACCCTCCGGAATACAACGGGTTTAAAGTCTACAACGAAGACGGGGGTCAGGTTCCGCCTGAAGAAGCGGAAAAGATTATTGCAAAGGTCAACGAAGTGGAAAACGAATTGACAGTCGAAGTGGCCGAAAAGGAAGATATGGAAGCGAACGGTCTGTTGCGCTGGGTGGATGAAGAAGTGGACGCAGCGTATTTGGATCAATTACATACCATTGTGCGTAATCCAGAAGTCATCAAAGAACAGGCGGAGAACCTTAAAATCGTATTCACTCCATTACATGGGACATCCCGTGATCTTATTGTCCGCGGGTTGAATCAGCTAGAATTTAAACACGTAACGGTAGTGGAAGAACAGGCCGAGCCGGACCCGGAATTTTCAACGGTAGAATCCCCTAATCCCGAGGAACATCAGGCTTTTACCATGGCGATTGAATATGGAGAGCGTTTGGACGCTGATATATTAATCGGAACTGATCCAGACGCCGACCGCCTGGGGGTGGCGGTGAAGAACGACCAGGGTGAATATCAGGTGCTTACCGGAAATCAGCTCGGAGCCCTGATGCTGCATTATTTGTTATCTCAGGCTGATGAGCTGCCGGATAATGGCGTGATGCTTAAAACCATCGTGACTTCCGAAATGGGATGGGCGATTGCGGATCATTTTGGAGTGAAAACAGTCGATACGTTGACAGGCTTTAAGTTCATCGGTGAGAAAATCCGTCAGTACGAAGAAACCGACGAACACACCTTTTTATTTGGATACGAAGAAAGCTACGGCTATTTGATTGACGATTTTGTTCGGGATAAAGACGCCATTCAGGCCGCCATGGTTGCCTGTGAAATGACTGCGTTCTATAAGTCAAAAGGAAAAACGTTGCTGCAAGCCCTCGAAGACTTGTATCAGCATATCGGTTATTATCTAGAAGACCTTCATTCTATCACTTTAAAAGGAAAAGAAGGCGAAGAACAGATTCGGAACATCATGGAGGACTTTCGTAAAAATCCCCTGGATGGTGCCGGCGACTTCAATGTTTACGCCGTAGAAGACTATCAATCCAGCGAACGGACTTTTGTGGAAGATGGAAGAAAAGAAACCATCCACTTACCGAAGTCGAACGTGGTGAAATTCCTGTTCCAACACGATTGCTGGTGCTGCCTTCGCCCATCTGGAACTGAACCGAAGATCAAATTTTACTTCGGTGTTCGGGGAAAGAACAGGGAGGAAAGTGAAAATCGTTTAAAAACATTAAAAGAAATCGTATTATGTCGAATCCATGAACTCGTCTAACAAATATTGACAAACAAAAGGTGCGTGGGTATCATTTCCATGTACCTTTCTTTTTTAGTACCGCCATCAACCATCATTCATTCACGAATGTTTCATAATAGGGAGGAACCATCATGTCACATAAAAACACTCAACCAATACAAATCAAAGAGCTGCTTCAGGCTTTATATAAAAAAGGTAACGAAAAAGACCAGACATCCCAATCTTTTATTGAGCAGATCATACCGATGTTGAAGCCGCTGGTGGAGAAAAATAAGGAGTGATCAAGCCATGCTCGATTTATGATCCCTCACCGATTTCTCCTCATGAAAGGATACATACTTTCAAAAGTTGTTATTTTAATCTCACCATGACTCACCTCTTTATTTTCCTTCAACTCTACAAATTGTCTCTTGCGTTTAATTGAGCCACTTTATCGGACAAAATGAGCACCCTTCACGGTAAACGTGAGCCACCATTACTGACGGAAAGCCATTAAAACTAGCTGCATACCCATTTTTTTGTGTATGCCGTGATGATCATGCATGAATACCCGAGTTCGACAATTCCTAGGTAGACGAAACGCCTACGAACCCTTGATATAAAATGTAATTGAATCGATCAATTAGAGAAGGTATGGAGAGAAGGAAAGCTATTAGTGTGTTTTTCTTTGCAATTTTATGTACTTTTCTATTGCAAAATACAGTGTAAATCTCCTCTTTCTTCAAAGATGTAAATACAGCGTTAGTTGGTATGATCCGCTTTTTCAAAAGAAACTGGTTTTAGGTTATTGTTTATTTCTGTTTTTTGGGACTCGGGAGAATCAAAAAAAATTAGGCCGGGCTTTCACGGTATGCCCGGCCATTATTTTTTTGAAATCTTTCAAGGGAGTATCGTGCTCTGAGAAATCATTCTTAGGGGAGTATTTTTTAATCTTATCGTTTTCAAAATGCCCCATATATTGAAAAGAGGGAGAGAAATCAGCTCATTCTTAAATAATCCCCTGAAATCTGAGGACAATTTCTGCGATAATAGCAGATCCGATAAAGGTTCCCAGCAATACAAAGGAGGCAACGACGATTGTTTTCCAGCCCAGTTTTGCGAAGTCTGTCCAGGACCGGCCAATGGCAATCCCAGCATAAGCGAGAATAGGAGTGGCTAATGCTAATAGATTTACGTCACCTGTGTATTGTACGACCAGATCAGAGCCCGGCATCCATGGCATAGAAACGATGATTCCAATGATTGCAATATAGGCAACACTCGGGATATTTCCTGGAATCAATTTTTGAATGATAAGTCCTGCCAGGCAAATCAGTATGAGTATGATAATGCCCGGGATAGCAGCAGCAGGCATGACATCATAGCCAATCCAGTTTCCGAGCAATGAAACAATCCCGAAAATGGTTAAAAGCAATGTCCATTCTTGTATGTTTTTAAGCATATTATCCCTCCATATCGGATTTATTTTCTATTTTCTGATCCCGCCGTTTTGTTAAAATCTGATACAGCTTCTCAGATAGTGGAAGTGCGATGAATATACTCACGTACAGACCTGTTGATAAGGACAGCAGGTTGCTTGCTCCGGCAAATGCAATAATATCATTTTCTAATTGCGGGAAGGCTGCAATAAGTGAACCGCTGGCAGCTGCCATCATACTTCCACTTCCAATTCCGGATGCCATGGCAAAGGACAGTGGGTGAAGGGGAGTGATGGTAGCCAGGAAACCTGAAATAAGACCCATAAAGATGGCTCCAAATACAGTTCCAAAAATGTAGACCGCCATGACCCCTCTACCTTCTGGGGAATTGAACCCATACTTGTCCATAATTAGGCCTACATTGGGCTCACGGGCTACAGAGTGCGTCATTCCGATGGTTTCTCGCTTTAATCCCAATAGGACGGCAATTGGAAGGGCGAAGAAAATGGTTCCCAGATTTCCGAGTTCTTGCAGCAATAGTGCTGGTCCTGCTTCTATGATTTGGGGGAGAGAAGGGCCGATGATGACCCCTATTTTAGCTATTAATAACGTAACACCAAGGACGATCAATGGTTCGGCATTCTTAGACTGTTTTTCTTTGATAATGGGCGTGAAATATAAAATAAGACCAATGATCATGGCGTAAAGCATAGGCAGGAGCAGGATTACACCAGGACCTAAAGCAAATTTATGAGTTCCAATTCGTTCAGTTAACAGAACAATGAGTAACACAATTACATGCAGACGCCAGTCTTTCCAGATTTGTTTTTGGCTTTCGCTCATCTGGATTCCTCCTTCATGAATAATAGTTTAGTGCTGATAAATTTTACAGGATGCCAGATTTTCCAAAACTTCACTTACTCCGGATGTATCGAGTCCTCCTTTCCCCTGGTGGTTAGCTATATCATATAGAAGCTGAATGGTGGAACCAAGAAATGCAGGAATATTTTGTTCCTTTGTCAGGTTCATATAAAGCTGGATATCCTTTGTCATATGTTTCAGCAAAAATTTCACCTCGTCATGAGAGCCTTTCAGAATATTGGGGCCAAATATGGACAGTACCCGATTCTGGGCCGACCCCTTTTGCATCATGTCGGCAATTTTTTGAGCAGGAACACCGGATTTTGTACCTGTAAGTAAGGATTCGCTCAGCAAAAGAACGATTCCAGCCACTACTAGATTGCAGCAGAGTTTGGTGGTCTGTCCTGCTCCTGCTTCACCTAGATAATCTATTTCTTTTCCCATGGCGTGAAGAACAGGTATTATGGCATTGAAATGGTCAGGATTGCCGCCTGCCATTATAGTCAGATTTCCTGAATCCGCCCCCTCGGGTCCGCCGCTAACAGGACAGTCAAAAAAGAAAATTCCTTTTTCCTGAGCTTGCTTGTGCAGTTTTTTAGTGACCGTTACATCGGTTGTGCTCATATCTAATACATAGGATCCTTCTTTAAGATAGTGAAAGGCTCCATCTTTTTCCCGGGTGAGGGCATTCTCCACCAGTTCGGTTGTGGGAAGGGAGAGAATCAGGACCTCTGCCTGCCTCGCGATTGAAGGGACGTCCTTTTCAGGAACCCCTCCCATTTGTTCAGCTTCTTTTAATGCTTTTTCCTGAACATCATACACATGAACGCTATAACCATGACGGGACAAATTTTTAACCATTCCCCTGCCCATAGCCCCGCACCCAATTACTCCAACATGTTTCACTGCCTTCAACACCGCCTTTAATGGTATGGACTTAGTATAAATTTTATATTCTGTTCTGGTTTCTTCAATGTGGGCCTAACCTTAAGGATTTACGTAAACGGTTTTGGTCTCGGTCCAAAACTCAAGGGCTGAACTTCCTTGTTCACGAGGACCAATGCTGGAACTTTTTTTGCCTCCAAATGGATATTGATTTTCAAAATGAGTGGAAGGCATGTTGACATGGGTTACACCGGATTCAATGTTCCGGACAAAATGAAAAGCTTTCTTTAGATCATTGGTAAATATGGCGGAAGACAGACCAAAATCAATGTTATTTGCAATTTCAATGGCTTCTTCATAGGAATCTACTTCTATAATGCCAATGACAGGTCCGAATATTTCTTCCTGGGCGATGGACATGTCTGGTTTTACCTGACTGAATACGGTAGGAGCAACAAAAAATCCTTTATCTTTCCCGTTATCCGTCAATCGTTTTCCGCCGTATTCCAGTTTGGCCCCCTGATCGATGGCCTCCTGAACGTAATGCAGATATTTATTTAATTGGGATTCATCGATAACCGGACCATTATCAACACCAGGCTCAAATCCGTCGCCAATGACCAGTTTTTCAGCCCGTTCGACTAATTTTTCTGTTACTTCTTTTGCAATGGATTTTGGGACAATCAGCCGGCTTGTCCCGGTGCAGCGCTGTCCATTGTCCAGAAAGCCGCTGATGACCACACTGTCGAGTGCTTGATCAATATCGGCATCTTCTAAAATAATGGTTGGGTTTTTACCGCCCATCTCGGCCTGCATTCTTCCACCACGGTCGGTTACCCACTTTCCCAGCTGAACTCCAACATCTGTAGACCCAGTAAAGGATACCGCTTTAATTTCCGGGTTTTGACCAATTTCTTTTCCAACTACACTTCCAGGGCCGGTTATCATGTTTATGACACCAGCAGGAACTCCTGATTGTTCAAACAGTTCCATAATTTTAACGCTAATTAGTGATGTATGGCTGGCGGGCTTAAAGATCACCGTATTTCCTGCCAGAATCGCCGGGGCAATTTTCCAGACCCCAATGCCCAGCGGAAAATTATAAGGAGCAATGACTCCAACGACACCCAGCGGCTCACGTACGGTGTAGCCTAGAACATTGGTGTCAAAGGAAGGTACAGTTTCTCCAGTCAGTCTTGTTGCTTCCCCGCTGAATTGCTGCATAGCCTGAATCGTTTTTTTGACTTCACCTTTTGCCTCCCGAAGAGATTTCCCCACTTCTTTTGTAATCAATGAAGCCAATTCATCTTTTTGTTCTTCCAGAAGAGATATTAGTCGGAACAGAACTTCCCCTCTTTTTGGGGCAGGTGTAGTGGACCAGCCGGGAAATGCTTTTTTTGCAGCTTGAATGGCCATTTGGACATCCGTTGCTGTAGATTTTTGAAAATAACCAAGAACTTCTTCTGTATTGGCGGGATTAATACTGGGATAAGTGTCTCCGGATAAAGACGGGACCCATGTTCCCCCGATGTAGTTATAATAAGTTTGCGTCATGGTTTACTCTCCTTTCTCTTTTGTTTGAAAGTGTTTAAGGGACTTAAGCAATATTTCAACCACCAGGTTTACAGTTGATGGAATTAGATCATCATTTACCAAAAAAGCCGGGTCATGCCATGGTTTATCAATACCTTTTTCTGAATCACCGGTTCCTACCCAGAAGTAGCAGCCCGGGATATGTTCCTGATATAGGGAGAAGTCCTCACCTCCCATGGTAGGTTCCGGTGTCACGACAGCGTCTTTTCCCAGTACGGATTGGGTAGCTTCACGCACAATTGAGGTCATTACAGGATCATTTTGGATAGCTGGGACTTGCGGGATGATTTCAGCCTTAGCTTCAGCTCCGTATCCTTCTGCAATCTCCGTGGTAATTCTTTGAATCAGCTCTGGCAATTGCTTTCGGACGTTTGGACTAAAACTTCGAATCGTTCCCCATAACTCGGCGGAACCTGCGATTACGTTGTGCGCTGATCCGGAGTGGAAGGAACCGATGGTAATGACCACTGGTTCAAAGGGATCGATATTTCGGCTGACCGCGGTCTGCAGGCCCATCACGACAGCGGAACCTGCCACCACTGCGTCAATATTTTGATGCGGAATAGCTCCATGACCGCTTTTTCCACGGATTGTAATATGCAGCGTATCTACAGCTGCCATCAAGTGGTGTTCTGTGATGCCGACTTTACCTGCAGGAATGGCTGGCTGATTATGAAGGCCAAAAATCCCCTTAATCTTTCCGTCTTGAAACAGGCCGCTATCAATTAAAGTTTTGGCTCCTTGAGTGGTTTCTTCTGCCGGCTGAAAAATAAACCGGACATTTCCTGCAAATTGATCACGGATTTGCGAGAATACCATTGCAGCACCTAGTGCAATGGTCGTATGCCAGTCATGACCGCATCCGTGGAAAACGCTTTCATTTTTAGAGGAAAAGGGAAGTCCAGTTTGTTCTTGTATGGGAAGAGCGTCGATGTCTGCCCGAAAAGCTACAGTCGGCCCCTGTTTTTTTCCCGATATTTCAGCTACTGTTCCTGTTTTCGTGTTAATGGGAATAATCGTGCATCCAGCTTCAGAAAGCCATTGTTTGATACGTCTGGTGGTTTCATATTCTTGTTCACTGATCTCTGGATATTGATGAAGTTCTTTTCGAATTTCTATTAACTTATCGTTTAACTGCTTTGTAATGGAAGAAATGTTTTTCACGGTTCATCTCCTTTGTCCAAGTGTTGTTAATAAAAATAATAATATTCTGACAAATAAAAATAAATGTGGAGAACCACAAAAATAAACGTTACTTATTGTGGTACTCCACACATATTTTGTATGCCACGACCAGATCAATCCAGTCTGACTCGTGATTTAGAGAAATGTTTAGGATTTGTTCTATTTTCTTTAAACGATTATAAAGGGTATTGGGGTGAATGTGCATACGTTCAGCGGTCAGTTTATGATTTTTGTTCGTTTCTATTAAATTACCAAGGGTTTCAAATAGTTCGGGGCCTTGCTTGAGAAGTTTCCCCATTTTATCTTCAACAAAGTACTTTAAGGTGGATTGGTCCAGTTTGTGAAGGAGTCTTTCAAGCCCTAGCCTGGAATATTCGATTACCTTTTTATGTTGAACCGTTTTACCGTATTGAATGGCATTCAGAGCTTCCCGATAGGATACATTAAGCTGACTGATGGGAACCTTTCTTCCAATCCCGTAAATCATATCTATTTGATGCCCCCACTGTTTATCAATGACATCGGCTATTCTGACAACTACACGTTCACTCTGGATAATAGGTATGATTAACACTGTCTGAAAAGCTCTGGTAAAGACAAGGCAGTGCTCGCAAATCGAATGACTTATGGATTCAATGGAACGGACAAACCATTCTTTATCCTTGATATGACTGGTTTCCCATAGGGGGCCATCTCTTCCCTGGATGACCATGCATGCCATGTCCCATTCCGTTTTCCAGTTCATATGTTCTAGGATCTGGTTTAACTCTGAAGAAGGCACTCCTTCCAGAATCTGGTTAAATATTTCTTCCCGAAAATGCAACTCCTTTTCGTACAGTGCGTTGATTTTAACTAGTTCTAAAGCCAATGCAGTAGTAGCATGCTCAACGGCAACCTGCTCTAGTGCGGATAACTCAGAGAAATCCTTCCCCAGCTGTAAATAACCAAGAATCTCATTTCTTCTCGCGATGGGGTATAAATTTTGATCGTCTTCTTTTTGATTCTTAAATTCTACTCGGGAGTTGATAATATTGGATAAAACAGATGTTATCTGGTCAATGCTCCCGCCATCAAGGATGACCTGTGTAAACTTCTTATGAATCTCCAGGGAGTGTTCCAGTTGGTTATTTTTCGTTTTTAAGATTTGATAGAGGTTGGAATTTTCAATGGCAATAGCACTCTGATCAGCAATTACTTCAATTACCTTCATATCGTCATAAGTAAATACTCCATCATTTTCAAAATTGTCTACAACCAGAACCCCTAAACATTTATCTTTATAAATTAATGGAACACAGAATGCACTTCTAATTTTCCGTCGGTATACTCCTTCAAAATAGTACTGATAATTTTCTTCAGACATGGAAGACATACATTTTTGAATTTCTTCTTCATGGGCAAACAGCTGAGATTTTTGATCTGAAAAAACTTTTCCTGTGAGTGATTCTTCAGGCTTGAAAGCAATGTTTCTCATAGCATCAATATTAATACCGACTCCATCAGCAATTTTTAATGTGTTATCTTCAGGATCATACAGATAAAGGATAACGGTATCGGAAACTTCAATTAACTTCTCAGCTGCTTCCACCAGGTTTCTGAGTATCCTTTCTATATCAAGTGAGCTGGTCAGTATTTTATTAATTTCTAATAGCTTTAAAACTTTTGTTTGGTTTTGGAGGGAATATCCTGACATGTAAGCACCACCTTCTAAAGACGTCTATCTGGGGTTATAAAGAATATACCATAATTATGTGGAATTTTGGTGGGAACTGGGGAAGGGGTGTTACATGGGGATATTGGTGATATGGGCTCAGTTTTTGCTAATTTTCTAGAATATCATAGTGGTATTCATCCATGATGCCGGAAAATCGGCTCGTATATCGAGATGAATCTTGTGACGGGGTCATGGCAAGGTCAAAGCGGCGTATGTGATTGTGGAGGATATGGAAGCGGGGCTGCTTTGAAGTGGAAGAGTAAGGAAGGGCTATCTCAAATTCATCTTTGAGATAACCCCGTTTAATTATCCTCAGGAAAGACGAATATTATGAATCACGGACAGGATGTGCTGAAAAACCTGGAGTTGCTTATTCTCCATGAGTTAGATCCCGATATTTGCTCGTGAAAGACGATAATCCAGAGGTGTATCCTGATATCTCGCATGTGAGTCCTGATATTTCGCGCGTAAGCCCTGATATATCGCGTGTGAGTCCTGATATTTCGTGTGTGAGTCCTGATATTTCGCGCGTGAGTCCTGATATTTCGCGCGTGAGTCCTGATATTTCGCGTGTGAGCCCTGATATTTTGTGTGTGAACTCTGATATCTCGCGTGTGAGTCCTGATATTTCGCAGGTGAGCTCTGATATCTCGTGTGTGAGTCCTGATATTTCGCGCGTGGGCTCTGATATTTTGCGTGTGAGCTCTGATATCTCGTGTGTGAGCCCTGATATTTTGTGTGTGAGCTCTGAAATATCGTGGGTGAGTCCTGATATCTCGCCCGTGAACCCTGATATCCAGGCTGCGAAATCCTCATATCATTGTTCACACATCCTAATTCCAGCTCTGTAAATTCCGATTTTCCGACCTGCACCCATGAGTCTTCAATATAATGATTCGCCTAGTAAGACTCTGACTCATAATTTTTTGCTATAATAAACTCAACTACATAAAAAGCAGGTGATATACGATGAAACAAGATTTAATAAACAGATTAATTTCGTACGCAAAAGTAGATACTCAATCCGATCCTAACAATAAAGCATGCCCGTCATCTGAAGGTCAGTGGAATTTGGCCCGGATGCTTGTGGACGAACTGAAGTCGATCGGTATGCAGGATGTGACCATTGATGATCATTGTTATGTGATGGCGACTCTTCCCGCTAACACGGACAAAGACATTCCGACAATCGGCTTTTTGGCTCATCTGGATACGGCGACAGATTTTACCGGGAAGAACGTCAATCCTCAAATTGTCGAAAGTTATGATGGAAACGATATTGTTTTGAATGAAGAACGCCAGGTGATCCTGTCACCGAATGACTTCCCGGCCCTTGCAAATTATAAAGGGCATACGCTCATTACAACCGATGGGACAACCCTTCTCGGCGCTGACAACAAAGCGGGTATTGCGGAGATTATGACCGCAATGGAATACTTGATTCAGCACCCGGAGATTGAGCATGGAACGATTCGTGTTGCGTTTACGCCGGACGAAGAAATCGGACGAGGTCCGCACAAATTTGATGTGGATGCATTCGGCGCAGATTATGCGTATACGGTTGACGGCGGTCCTCTGGGCGAACTCCAGTTTGAAAGCTTCAACGCCGCGATGGCCACGGTGACTATTAAAGGATCAAACGTCCACCCGGGCACGGCCAAAGGGAAAATGGTGAATTCCATTAAAATCGGGATGGAGTTGAACGGCCAGCTTCCAGCTGAAGAAGCGCCGGAATATACAGAAGGGTATGAAGGCTTCTTCCATCTTCTGTCTTTTGAAGGGGATGTAGAAGAAACGAAACTTCAGTACATCATCCGCGATCACGACAGAGACAAATTCAATGAGAAAAAAGCCTTGCTGGAACAGGCTGTCGCCTCATTGCAGGAAAAGTATGGCCATCAGCGAATTGAGCTGGACATGAACGATCAATATTACAACATGAAAGAAAAAATCGAACCTGTCTTTCATATTGTGGAGATTGCGAAACAGGCGATGGAATCCCTTGATATTCAGCCGGACATCAAACCAATCCGCGGCGGTACTGATGGATCCCAGCTTTCTTACATGGGACTCCCGACACCGAACATTTTTACCGGCGGCGAAAACTTCCACGGGAAGTTTGAATTCATTTCCGCCGATGTCATGGTCAAAGCTGCTCAGGTGATTGTGGAGATAGTGAAAGGGTTTGAGCAGAGAGGGGAATGATGGAAGGATTCTGTCAGTAACGTCCAGGGGCCAGCACGGAACTGCCCCCCAATAGAATAAAGTTATTTTTGGGTCACACCTTTGTGTGGCTCTTTTTTTGTTGGATAAGTGTTATGCATAACCTTTCTATTTTTTTATTAAATATGAAACTGGTTACACAAATGATAAGGAGAATACAAATGACGACCATTCGAGATGTAGAAAAAAGCAAATGAGCATACGTGTTTATTTTTTTTCATGAATCCGTGTAAGAAATCGCAATGAAAGCGCATTCATAAATCAGACGCTTTTCTTTAAAATAGGGGTAAGCCTTGAGATCAAAAGTTTTCTAAAAAATCTAGTTAATAGATGCTGTTCCGTTCAGGTGGAAGATTGTATTGGAAATCCTGGCCAGGATAACAGCTGAAAATATCGGAGCGAAGGCGTCTCAACAAGGAAGGATTAGAGCAGAGAAGGAGGTCATAGCATTGAAAGGCTTGCTGGATTCAAAGGCGATTCAAACCAATATTCAGGTAAATGATTGGGAGGATGCAGTCAGGCGATGTGGGAAGTTGCTGGTTGAAACCGGTAAGGTCACGGAATCTTACGTTCAGGCAATGGTTCAGAATATCCATGAGCTGGGACCTTATATGATTATTGCTCCGGAAGTGGCGTTGCCTCATTCGAGACCCGAGGATGGCGTCCGAAAAAAGGGGATTAGTGTCCTGGTTTTGGATGAGTCTATAACTTTTGCTGGAGAGAAGCGGGTCAAGCTTCTAATTGGTCTGGCAGCTACAGATAAAGATTCCCACATGAATTTATTACAGCAGGTAGCGGAAGTAATCGGAGACGAGGAAAGGCTAAAACGTTTGAAAAATGCCGGGTCAGCGGCTGAAGTGGAAGCCGTGTTTGAACATTCATTTTAAGTAAAAAACAGAGGAGGATTACAAATGAAAATTTTAACAGTGTGTGGTATGGGTTTTGGCTCTAGTATGATGCTGAAAATGACAGTTGAAAGTGTACTGCAGGAAAAGGGCATAAAGGCTGAAGTAGAAACGGCGGATTTTGGAACAGCTTCCAGTGCGGAAGCAGATCTGATTCTCACGAATGAAGAGTTTGCGAAGCAATTGCAAGGAAGCAAGGCGAAGGTAGTCGCTATACAAAATATTGCGGATAAAGAAGAGGTTAAGCAAGTACTGGAAGAACTTTTATAATTCGATAAGGGGGAATGGGAATGGCTTTTTTCGAATTTTTAATGAATGAGATTTTGAGTGAACCGGCGATTTTGGTAGGACTGATGGTGCTGATTGGACTTGTAGCACAGAGGGCTCAGGTTTCTAAAGTGCTCTCAGGGACACTGAAGAGTATTATTGGCTTTGTGATTTTAGGGGCAGGGGCCGGAGTGATTATTGGCGCTTTAGAACCTCTTGGTGGAATTATCGAAGAAGCATTTAATATTCAGGGGGTCGTACCGAATAATGAGGCGATTGTCGCCCTGGCTCAGCAAACACTGGGCACGGAAACTGCCCTGATTATGGGGTTTGGATTTGTGGCTAATATTTTGTTTGCGCGTTTTACTCCGCTCAAATACATCTTCTTAACCGGGCATCATACGTTCTTTATGGCAGCGCTTTTGTCTGCGGTATTAGGTTCAGCCGGTATGACCGGAGCGCCATTGGTCATTGTAGGTTCATTGATTTTAGGATTCGTGATGGTGCTAATGCCAGCCTTAGGACAACGGTTTATGCGGGAAATTACCGGGAATGATAATATTGCTATTGGTCATTTTGGAACTGTAGGATATATTTCGTCTGCTTTAGTTGGAAAATGGGTTGGCAATAAGGAGAAGTCTTCGGAGGACATTAAAATTTCTGAAAAATGGTCATTTCTGAAAGATTCGTTGATTTCCACAGCGATTACGATGGTCGCGATTTTCATTATTCTTGCTTTACTGGCAGGACCGTCAGTTGTGGGGAATTATGCTGGAGATAAAAATTACATCATCTATGGTGTGATGCAGGGGATTACCTTTGCCGCAGGGTTAAGCATTATTTTACTGGGTGTCCGTATGATCCTCAATGAAATTGTTCCTGCATTTAAGGGAATTGCCGAAAAAATTGTTCCGGGTGCCAAGCCGGCGCTTGATGTGCCAATTGTTTTCCCTTATGCCCCGACAGCTGTTATGATTGGTTTTATTTGCAGTTTCACTGCGGGTCTTGTGAGCATGGCGGTTTTAGGAGTATTGGCTCTTCCGCTCATTATTCCTGGACTCGTCCCTCATTTCTTTACCGGAGCTGGTGCTGGTGTATTTGGTAACGCCACCGGTGGCAGAGTGGGAGCAGCCGTCGGAGGAGCAGTTAATGGAGTTCTAATTAGTTTTATCCCTGCTTTTCTGCTTCCGGTCCTTGGTAATCTGGGCTTTGCGAATACGACCTTCGGGGACACTGACTTCGGGGTAGTCGGGATCCTGGTTGGGTTCCTGGCCAGCCTGTTCAGTTAACACCCACATATTGAACGTAGCGTAATCGGAAAAATACGGGTCGGCTGGTTTGAAAATCGAAGGATCGTTGGAGAGGAGCAGTTTGCCAGCGAAATTTATGTAGAATAAAGTGTGAATGAATCAGGGCGGGTTAGGTGTTGAGAGTGGTCCGACTTTTCATCCTTTACCTGCTCCATATTTATATTTTTTCACTCTATGGTGCATGTTTTTGGTGTGTAAGCGCATTCAATAAGATCCACTGTTTATTTATAATAGGTGTAAGATTGGAGATGAGACAGCTTGTTCAGCGAGAGAAAACGCAGAATCGTAGAATATTTGTCACAGTTCAGGAATGGGGCTGATATTCAGGATCTAGCTGATTATTTTGATGTCAGCTTACGAACGATCCGAAACGATCTTGATTTTCTTCAGGAATGGTTAGAGGATCATGGGGTCACTTTAGAGAATCGGTCTGGAAAAAAACGATGGGTTCTGCATGAATCCTTTCACCAGATTCGCCAATTGATGGCTGATCAGCTGTTCTCAGATGTCAGCTACATCCAATCGCCGCTGGAGAGGCGGTTATGGCTCGCATTCTATTTAATCATTGAAAACAGAAATGTTAATTTAAAAGAAATGTCGGAGGAACTGGCGGTCAGCAAGAGTACGATTGTTCAGGACCTGAAACAGCTAGATGCCTGGTTTCAATACTACCGGCTGGAATTGCGGACGAATCAGAAGGGCTATGTGGTATCAGGGAGTGAAGAGAAGAAGCGGCTGGCTCTGTTATCGCTGATCCAGTGGTTTGAGTATGAATGGGGAGACCATCGTGTGGTGAATCAGTTGGGCTGGACTTATCTCAGTAAGGATGAATTAAAACGCTTGAAGAGTGCTGTAGATGCTGCTTTTGGCAAAATTTCTTATTTTAGTGAGGATTATCAGGGTATCATTTATAAAATTCTTGTCATTCAAATTCAGCGGGTTCGTCAGGGAGCTTCTCTGGAAAGGCCATACCAGTGGAATGATGAATGGAAAATGGATGAAAAAGTTGCTCAGTTGCTGGAGAAGATTTGTGTGGATTGTGGGCTGGACTTTCCTAATCAAGAAAAATGGTTTCAGATGAGGGTGTTGCTCATACTGGCTACGGATCTATTTCAGTTCCCGTCCCATTTTACCAGACAGGCCATGAATGATTTCATTTCCACCGTCTTGTCAAGGGTAGGGCTTATTCAGACGAACACGATTATGAAGGAACAGATCAGGAAAGAAGTTGAGAAGCTGTATTTGTCGGCTCAACTGGATTTTCGCCTGGTGTCCCCCATTTATCAGAGTCTAACTAATGAGTACAATTTTTTATTCTCACCGGTGAAAAAGGCCTTGAAGATATTTGGAAAAGAGGAACTGAACCAGGTTCAGGATGTTTATTTAAGTGGGCTGGTAATGTGTTTTGCCAGTGTGTTTGAACAAGAATATGCCCGGCTGAAAAAATATAAAGTCGTGGTGATATGCCCCAGTGGAACGGCTACGAGCCATCTTCTGGCCAGCAGGCTGCTCAAGCATTTTACCAACCTCGATATTGTCGGAGTGTTTTCCTTAAATGCGATCCGACAGCTGCAACAACATGTAAATTTTGATTTTGTGATTTCCACATTCATACTGGATGAAGATGAATGGGAGCATCCAGTGATTACGGTGAAGCCCTTTTTGGATGAACGGGAAGTTGAAAAGATCAAACGTTTTATCGAGGGACAACAGAAGCACAAGTCAGGTTTGACGATACATGAAGACGGGGTTCGTCTCCTGGATCTCCTTCCGAAAAGCCGAATATATCAAGAAGAGTGCGAATCTGTGGAAGACGCCATGAGGACTGGTGTGGAACTTCTCCGTAAAGATGGAATTGTGGAGGAGGGCTATTTTGATGATATCTATTCCTCCTATGCTGAAAAAGGTCCCTACTTTGAAATTATTCCGGGATTGTTATTTCCCCATGCTTCGTCCCAGCATGTGAGGAAAGTGGGGCTAAGCCTTGTCCGTTTGAGAAGACCGATTGTGGTCAAAGGGGACCGGGAAATTAAAGCGATTCTAACGCTTGCCACACCGGATACGAGTTCCCACCTTCCCCTGCTTCAGAAACTCCATCAGTATTTAATGAGCACAGAGAATGTGGAGCATTTGCTGAATGGTGGGAACGATTAAGAACTGTGGAGGTTGACGGGGGATTGTAAACTTTAGGTGGTCTGCTCCACTGGGATTCGACCTCATGGGGGAGATGCAGGCACAAGAAACTCCACGGAGAATTGAACTAGAATCCAGAGGTATGAGACCGGATGGGTGCTCAATCGAGAACTTACTTACCAATAAAATGAAAGAGGGATGAGGGATGAAGAAAGAAGTATTTCAAATACCATTTCCGGAAGGGTTTCATGCGAGACCGGCTTCTTCCTTTGTATCAGCTGTGAAGGATTTTGAATCTGCTGTGACGATTGTGAAGGATGGGAAAGAAGTGGACGGGAAAAGTATGATCCAACTTATGACACTGGGAGCCAAATGTGGTGATCGGATTGAAGTCATCGTGGATGGTTCCGATGAATCGGAAGCGATGGAAGTGATTAAGGAGCAAATAGGTGGTACGTCATGAGTTCGTTAACAGGGGAAATTGTGTCCCAGGGAATCGTCATTGGTCAGGCCAGAGTGTATCGGGATTTTTTACATGAGGATTTTAAGGATGAACCGGTTTCTTCTAACCCGGAAGAGGAGCAAAAAAGACTGGAACGGGCTATTGAGAAACTGGATCACCGTTTGGATGAAACCTATCAGAACGTCAAACTTTCTCTGGGAGAAGAAGAAGCAGAAATTTTTCGCAGTCATCAGCAGATTCTGGAAGATCCGGGCTTTGTAGGTGAGATTAAAAAGGGGATTGAAGCTGGAACCCGGGCTGAAAAAGCTGTACAGCAGGTCACCCGACTTTTATCCGAGCAGTTCAAGAATCTGGATGATGAATATTTGCAGCAGCGGGCAGCTGATATGGAGGATATTGGACGTCAGCTTATAGAATTTCTTATGAATAATGAAAATCAGGGTGAATCAAGTGATTATATTTTATGCGGAACCGACATCCCCCCTTCTGAATTTGCCAGTTCCATGAACAGCGGTATTCTGGGAATGGTGATGGAAGAAGGAACAGGCTTCTCTCACACATCTATTCTGGCAAAAGCGAAAGGACTTCCATCTCTTGTGAAGGTCGAAGGTTTGCTAGAAAATGTTCGGGATGGGGATCGCATCATTCTCGATGCGTTGGATGGGCATGTGGTTGTCAATCCAGATGAAAATACGCTGAAAAAAATTCAAGAAATCAGATCTGACTGGGAGAATAAGAAACAAAAAGCTCTGGAGAAAGCGAATGAGCCGTGCATCACAGCGGATCAGAAAACAATCTCCATCTTTGCCAATGCCGGCAGTGTCCAGGATGTCCGGGCTGCTCTTGAAAATGGAGCTGAAGGAGTAGGGCTGTTCCGGACGGAGTTTATCTTTTTAAATCGCAAAGAGGCCCCATCAGAGGAAGAGCAGTATCAAATCTATTCTGAAGTGCTGAAGATGATGAAGGATAAACCGGTGATCATTCGGACGCTGGACATTGGCGGGGATAAGGATGTTCCATATATGAATTTGCCGGACGAAGAAAATCCCTTCCTGGGCTTGCGGGGCATCCGTTACTGTTTAGAAAATCAGGAAATTTTTAAAGCACAGCTCAGGGCTTTGCTTCGAAGTGCACACCACGGGAATCTATATATTATGATTCCGATGATTTCGATGGCTGAAGAAGTACGGGAAGTAAAAGCTTTCCTGAATGACGTGATGAATGAACTGACGCAGGAAGATGAAATCTTTGAGGAGCCTCGATATAAATTAGGCATTATGGTCGAAGTGCCAAGTGTGGTCGAGACCATTGACCATTTTGTTCAGGAAGTAGACTTTTTCAGTATTGGATCCAACGATCTGGTTCAATATTTATTTGCCGCTGATCGGATCGCTCCAAACGTTAAGCGGTGGTATGATGTACAGCAAATTGCCCTGTACCGGATGATTGAAAAAGTGGTGGCTGCCGCCCGGGATGCAGGGAAGGAAATAGGTGTCTGTGGGGAATTAGCGAATAATCAGCAGATCGCTCAATTATTAGTAAGCCTGGGTGTAGAAAAGCTGAGCATGTCCCCGGCCCAGATTCCAATGATCAAATCAGTTATTCGCAAGCTTCATGCAGGGGATTTATTTAAAAAATGGAAGCAGCATTCCAGCCGGCATTCAACCATTGATGGGTTGTGGGATTAATTGTGTCGAGATTCATCTGAACTTAGATATTGTTTCCGGGCTAGTAGCGCCCGGTTTTTTTTGTGAGTGGCAGCACATACATCTATAGGGGGAAAGTCCTGTATGTGACAACAAAGATCTTATGTATTAGCGGTAGAATTCATGCGTAGCACCAATCTCTTGTTGATTTTTTAATCTTATTCCATCGTATCGGCAGCTTTGATTTTTATTTTCATTGAGCTCCCTTTTCCTTGAATATCCTTCCAAACTATCATTCTAAAGGTTCATTCCACTTCCAATCTGATTCAATTCTAATAGTAATATTTGATTATATATTGTATTATTTTGTATAATATTACTGTTATTTTACATAATATGAAAGGAGTGTAATATTTTGTCGAAAAATCTGAAGTTATTACATATCATTTCTATTATTCTTCTTATTTTTTCTTCTGTTGTTCCTAATAGTGCCTTTGCGGCAACTGACAGCACAACATTAGATACAACAGAAGAGACAAATACGGATTCAAACACAACAGATTCAACATCTGATGAAAATGGCTATACAGACAATACTAAGGGAGGATCAGTCTTCATCCACTGATTCAGATTATTCAGCAGGAAATAGTATGAGAATTTAATCACATAAACTAGATCTTATTTTATATTCAAAAGGTACTTGTAAATCAAAATGTTGTCTTCAGAAAAATTGTTACACACAGTCACTGTGACTATACCCCAGAGATTAGGAATACATAGCTTGAAAGTGTAAATGATGTAAAAATCTGTACAATTTCCTTTCCCATTCTTAAATAAAAATGTTTCCAGAACTCCTGAAATAACAGATTATACCCCCTATAAATTTTTAACAAAGATTTACGTAAGATAACAGCGTAATATATAAACTGAAGCAAGATTATTCTATACTCAAATAATCGGTCTGGAAGGCTATCTAGAGCATTTTTATTTTGATGATTTTCTGGCGGAACTGGTAGAAAGAATGAAAATCGTAGATGGATAAAAAGCATTTTGGTACATTCCGGAAAGAAAGCTACCATATTCATAATACGGCCAGGTGTTTCGGGCAAGGATCTGACACCCTAAGAACTCTTTATTAAAGGAGGAAGTCGTTATGAAAAAACATCAACAAATGCTTTATAAAGAGTTGAGCCCAGAAATTAATAAACAAAATTTAACATATATTTACGAGTATCAAGTCTATACAGGATATAAAACATTTACCTTTACCATTCGAGACGAAACACATGACTATGATTTGAAGATGTATGGGTTAAAATTAACGGAAATCGAGGTGCGGGGCGATGACGAAATGACTTGCACCGATATTGACTTTGGTCTCTTAGCACCAAGAAATGATGTAATTCGTCACCTCCTATCTAATATAAAACGTAAGAAATTGACCTCGTTAGACGAAATACGAGAGTTTGTCCGGATCGAAACTCAAGATCAGATTGTACGAGCTGAAAAAGATGCAATAGCAAAGCTTCGGGTTGAACTAGGTTATGCACGTTACAATCCACTCATCAATCGTAGAGAATAGGGGAATATCGTACCAGGAAACATTGTATGAGTTTAATAAAGAGCAATTCTCCAGATTATTCAAAGCACAGGAGGTGGGAGGTACTGAAACCCGCTGAGCATAATTTTTGAACGGAACTCGAATGTATAGAAGGATCCTGGACGACAGCTTTTTTATTTTGAAAAAGGACATGTCAGTTCTCGGGTTTGATAATTAGTGGTGAGCAAACTGAAGGAAACAGTTTATTATGGCGGCAAGAATGGTCATGGCTGAGGATCAAAAAGAGGTAAATGAAAAGTTTTTTTCACCGCTTGCTAAGTAGAGTGGGGCAGCCCAATTTAAATAAAATCTGAAAGGAGAATGTTTATGAATGGGAGAGGATTTCGAATTATTGATTTGAGTGTTCCGATGGATGAGGAAGTGAAAGAGCCGATGCCGCCCAAAATTGATTACATGGATCATGAGGGTGGGGCGAAGCAGGCTGCTCATTTTCTGGGGTTAAAGCCGGAAGATTTCCCTGAAAGCAAAGCCTGGGCCAGCGAAGATGTTACGTTAACGACCCATACTGGAACCCATGTGGACGCGCCCTGGCATTATTGGCCCACTTCGGAAGGAAAGAAAGCAAGAACGATTGATGAACTGCCGCTGGAATGGTTTTACGGGAATGGAGTTTTGTTTGATTTTAGTGACAGGGAAGCGGGATATGAAATTGAAACGGCTGATTTCGAGGAAAAGCTGTCTGAAATGAATTATGAATTAAAGCCATTTGATATTGTGCTCATTCGAACTGATGCTGATAAAAAAATCTATGAAGATACTTATGCAATGCAGCATGCGGGAGTATCCGCTGACGCTACCCGGTGGCTGATTGATCAGGGAATTAAAGTGATGGGAACTGACGGCTGGGGATGGGATATTCCTTTGCCCCTGCAGGCCTAGGATTATAAAGCAAACCCGAGAGACGGAGTGCTGTGGGCCGCCCATTATGTCGGACGTGAGAAGGAGTATTGCCAGATTGAGAAACTGGCCAATCTTGATCAGATCCTGGTCAATTACGGATTTAAGGTGGCTGTGTTTCCGATCAAAATTAAAAATGCCAGTGCAGGCTGGGCCCGGCCGGTAGCGATTCTTGAAGATTAATAGGATTGCTAGGCCTACACAAAACCATCTTGAAAAAGTAATACACATCATTTCCATTTGCCTGGAGCCTGATTCTAATGAAATGATCAGTGCGGTAACACATTCGTTACCGCACTTTAACATTATTTCGTCCTCTCGATCGTAAGCCCCTCTTCAGCGGCCAGGCGATATTTTTCCTCTGTATGATTCACATGAATCGTATATGGAACCCCTATTTTACTTAGTTGATTTTCTGGAATGGAGGATTCGATCCCGATATACTTTCTGCTACATAGTCGCTTACACGAAATACTTGATGTGACAAGAGCAATATAGAGCTTTTAACTAAATTATAGTAAAATTAGTTAAAATCAGTGGTAGACGACCTGCTTAGTTTCCGCCGCTGCGCATATTTCTGCTGTTAACACTAAAAAGATGAAAGGAAGATGAAAATGTCGTATTTCGTTGATTTTAAACATGTGTCTACGGCTGGATTAGAGTCATCGCCCGTCGCAGAAGCACTTGCTGGTTTGCGTGCTAATGAATCCCGTTACTTTATGAACAAATACAAGCATGAATTTACGGTGGTGCCAGCCAGTGAAAGCCAGGAGACGCTTGATTATGTGAACCGAATTTTGAAAGAAGAACGAGATCTTGAATTTGCGGCCAAACCTTTAGAAACATCTCGTTTTCAAGTGGAAAATATCAAGTTTGCCTATGTCATTTATGAGGATGGTCTTGTGGTTAACGTCATGTATACGGTCGATAACCCCAAAAAGCGGGCTGTTGGTTTTAAGCTTTCGGAGGGGATGGAGGTGCCGGAGGAATTAGAAGGGAAGTTTAAGTTTGCCAGGCAGAAATCGAAACTGGCCGGTACCATCCGTGGCTCGTTTTTTGTCATTAAAGGGGAATATTGACGTACTAAAGATACGGAGTGTGAAATCGTGGAAAATACAGAAAGCTATTTATCGGATCGTGACATTATGGCTATCTTAAGAGCCGCAGATGAAATCATTGCCCGTGGTGGACGATCACTTCTGGCAAAAATTTTGAAGGGATCCAAAGATAAAAAAGTGCTGGAATTAGGTCTAGATCAATGCCCGGTTTATGGGTATTTTCGTCATGAAACGTTAAAAAACATCCTGAAGAAAGTAGACTGGATGATTGATTATGATTTTCTTGATATCGAATACGTCGGGAAACTTCCTATGATTGTGTTTACTGAACGGGGGTGGGAGATTCATAAGGATCAGTATACGGACGAGCTACTGCAAGAGTGGGAAGAGTGGCTTGAAAAGGGAATTCAAAATCCAGATATGACGTATCTGAAGGAAAGAGACCGCGGTATGATAGTATTATTGTTAGAAAAAATAGGTGAAACGAGGGATAAACGCTTTATTCCTTATTTAAAAGAATGGGAAAAGGTAGATTATAAAAAAGTTAAAGCAAAAATACGACAGGTTATACAGATGATTGAATCGGATGAGCCGCTGGATCATGAAGCTATTCATGTAAGGCAAATGGCTATTAAAGAGGCTTTACAGGGTGAAGAACCAGGGGACCTCCGACTGAAATGCTGGGATTGTGGGAAGCGTTTTACATTTTCGATTGATGAGCAGCGCTTTTTTAAACAGAAGGGATACTCATATCCAAAAAGATGCAAGTCATGCAGGGGCAGGAGGAAAAATTGGGTATGATGATTTTTGTATGGTTATATTAATGATAAGGGATTGTTTTCCCTGCTGTTTTTTATTGGTGATGAACACCTGGGTAGCTTACCTTAAACTACTAAATGCAGGCAATTTGGTTTATTCAAACCCTTTCTTTAAATAATTCTAAATCCAGATGACAAGACGAATATCATATATTTTTTCTACTTCTACTCAGCATTAAGGATTGTGCAAATCCAACTGATAATCCTAACAACCCCATTCGATTTTTCTACAACTGTAGCCGATATTTCTACAACTCCTATTAATTTTTCTACAACTGCAGTCGATATTTCTACAACTCCTATTAATTTTTTCTACAACCGCAGATTAAGTCCATATAATTGTGTAAAAACAAATCAAAAAAAGAGTGGGTCATACCC
>JACDOD010000019.1 GCA_017656265.1 Bacillaceae bacterium
TGTGGTTAAAAACATTGTAGACAGAAATGGGTATGACCCACTCTTTTTTTGATTTTTTTTACACAATTATATGGACTTAATCGGAATCTTACAACTGCGAGGATGAATCTTACAACTGTGGAGTGGAATCTTACAACTGCGAGGTTGAATTCTACAACTGTGGAGTGGAATCTTACAACTGCGAGGATGAATTCTACAACTGCGGAGTGGAATCTTACAACTGTGAGGGAGAATCTTACAACTGCGTAGCTTTTGACTCTGAAAGATAAAAAGTATAACATCTGAGTCTATTACAATTGAAAGAAGGGTTGTCTAGCTTCAGCGCCCAGCCCCTCGAGCGGCTTCGGTCCCCCTGCGGCGGCAACAGCCTCCTCGGTGGTCCTCCAGCCGTTTTCGGGGCTAAGCGGGGCGCTTCCGCTTTTCTTTATTGTCTAGCTTCAGCGCCCACCCCCTCGAGCGGCTTCGGCCCCCCTGCGGCGGCGACAGCCTCCTCGGTGGTCCTCCAGCCGTTTTCGGGGCTAAGCGGGGCGCTTCAGCTTTTCTATATGCTTCGCTTTCCGTGGGCACGGCCTAAGGATTCCTCAGGCAACTCATTTCTTCTGTCTTTAGGGGTTTCCGGCTCGTGCTGTTCCCGCGACGCACAGGACATGCTAGTGTCGACGTTGACCACAGGACGTGGCCGGTTTTAGTCGACCAGGAATCTTTGCATGTTTACTGTGTGAATTTTATTAGCCAACTTTCTGTTCATTCCTTTATGCCACAGCCGCTTTCACATGTAGAATTGCGATTGTGTAATCTTTGGATTGTCAGGATCCCCGCGGGAAAATTTACGGGATTTCTGGTCTGCCGCCAAATGTTTGAACAGTCATGGCTGCCGTTTGATTAGCGAATTGTAAGGCTTCCTTAGCATTTTTTGTCCGGTAGTAGTGTGCCAGGAAGCCACCTAAAAAGGAATCACCTGCACCGGTCGTATCAACAGCTTTTACCTTTTCTGCAGAGAGTTTGATCCATTCATCTGCAAACATCATGCAGCCCTGATGACCTAACTTCAGAACAGGGTATGTTACGATGTCCCTTAAAGCTGTAATGATATCTTCAGGTTTTTCTTTTCCGGTGAGCAATTGTCCTTCCTCATAATTAGGAAATACCCAGTTTGCCCCCTCTAAAAAGTCCAGCACTCGATCTTTGTATTCCATTAAAAAATAGGCCGACCCTGGATCTACAGCAACGGGAACATTGTACTGTCGGGCAAGCTGTTTTGCTCGAATGACCGCTTGATAAGTGGGGTCCTTAAAAAGCATATAGCCTGAAATATAAAGACAATCACTGGATGCAACCAGGGATTCGTGCTCTTCAATTTGCTGTTCCGACAGCGTTAAATTGGCTCCCCGGGATGTAAACATGGAACGTTCCCCGTTCTCTTCATCCACAAACACGGCAATTTTACCGGTTTCCGCCTGTTCTGTACGGTTGACAGCCACATGAATTCTCTGCTGTTTCGCTTCGTTCAGCAAATAGTCTCCAAAAACATCCTTCCCAACATTCCCGATTAAAGTTGCTGTTCCGGCACATGCAGAAATCCATGCTGCTACATGATTGCCCTGCCCCCCTGCCCGGGTTGTGATGGTTGATTCGGTATCTGATCCGTAGTGAAAACCGTCACTGTGAACAAGGATATCAACCACCAGATCACCAATAACCGTAATCATGGCTGATAATATCTGACCGCCATCTGTGCAGCCGCCTTTGCATTATTTTTAACCAGGGCAATATTGGTTTTCAGGCTTTCTCCATCAGTTTTGTCCTTTATATTTGCCAGCAAAAATGGGGTTATATCTTTCCCTGTGATGTTTTGATTGTCAGCTTCCTGTAAAGCAGCATCAATGATTCCCTCAATGACCTGTCTTTTCATGGCATCTTGTTCTGGAACCGGAACCGCAACATGGAGTGCCTGTTTCAAAGAAAGATGATCTTTTATTTTCATCATTTCCGCTATTTCTTCAATGGTTGCCCCGGGGACAGGAATACCTGTATCCCGGAAATAGAAACCCGGATACCTGTCTGTGTCCAAGCCATAAACAGCAACCCCTAAAGTCTCGAGAAGTTCCAGGGTTTTCGAAATATCGAGAATAGACTTGATGCCTGCTGATACAATGCAAATGTTGGTTTTGGCCAATGTCGGCAAATCAGCGGAAATATCCAGATGGTCAGCCACTCCACGGTGAACACCGCCCAGTCCGCCAGTTGCAAAAAAGCGTATCCCAGCCAGGTCAGCTGCATAGGATGTGGTAGCAACGGTTGTGGCTCCCGTCTGTTTTTTTGCAAGAACTCCCGGCAAATCCCGAATGCTTGTTTTAACAACGTCCGGTTCTTTGGCTAGACGTTCAATTTCAGTTTTGGTTAAGCCAATTTTTATTTTTCCATCCATGATTGCAATGGTAGCTGGGATAGCTCCTTCTCCCCGAATGATTTCTTCTACGTTCAAGGCCATTTTCATATTATCAGGATAGGGCATCCCGTGCGAAATAATCGTAGATTCCAGGGCAACAATCGGTTTTTTATGTACCAGTGCTTCTCGGATTTCTTCGCTATATTGTAAAAGTGTCATTATGTTTCCTCCTTTTTTTGTCAGCAAAATCATGATACAAAAAATTTGGCCATTAAAATGAGGTCATGAGTTTTTCCGTTGATTTTGGCAGCGTGCTTTTTTCTCCCTTCTTCTAAAAATCCAAAGGACTCATACAGACGGATTGCCGGCAGGTTTTCAGCAAAAACCTCCAGTCCGACTTTTTCAATGACAGGATTTTCTTCAGCCCAGGCTATGAGTGTTTCAACCAGTGCTTTTCCAACTCCCTGTCCGCGATATTGTTTTGCCACACTCATTCCAAAATATCCTTGATGCAGATTACGCTTTCTGCTGCCGTTATGAAAATCCAGCGTACCAATGATTTCGTCTTCCAATTTAGCGCAAATCATTAATTTGTTTTCATCGTTTAACAGCTGATCAATCAGGATTTGTTCCTGTTCAACAGTCAAATTAAACTCAGAAGCTTCCGTCATTAAAAACTTAGATTCAGCCATCACGTTTTTTGTGTATGCCAGTATCTGTTCGGCGTCATGTGTTTCTGCATTCTGAATGACAAAAGGCTGGTTATTTTTCATCATATATGTGATCGATTGAATTTTAGCCATCCAAAATCATCCTCCTTTTTCCATTATAACCTACTCGTTTTGACAAATGGGACCTTCCATCATAAGATTTTGATAAAACCTTAGGGAGAGAATGATATGGCGAAACAGGACTCAATTCTTATTCGGAATTTTCAAGAAACTGACTTTCCGTTTATCCATCAATTAAATGAAGAAGAAGGGTGGAACGGGTTGGCGCAGAATAAGGAACAAACTGAATATGCATGGAATCACTCGAATGTGACCCTAATCGCAGAACATGAGGGAACTGTTGCAGGGTATTTACGGGGAATAACAGATGGACATATCTCCCTCTACATATGTGAGATGGTAGTCAAGCAAGATTTTCGGGGAAGGGGAATTGGAACAAGGCTATTAAAAACCTGTCATGAACGTTATCCGAAGACACGGATGGAAATGCTGGCAACGAGCTCTTCTCAAACATTCTATAACAATATGGGCTTCCGTCCTTTTTATGGATTCCGAAAAACATATGAAGAATGGGAGTAAGAAGACACCAGACAGCAAAATTATGACGATGATAATAATAAAAGGAGGCTGAAGTGAATTCAATAGGAGGGTTGATGAATGAAACATGAAGTGAAGCTGGTGTTTATTGATGATGGGCATGGAATGAATACACCTGGGAAGAGATCCCCTTACATTTCTGAACTTAAGAGAAGGATAAAAGAGAACGAATTTAATTCAGGAGTTGCTAAACGGCTGCGCGATAAATTATCCAGGCATGACATTCAAGTCTATATGACCGCTCCGGGTGATGAAGATGTTCCATTAAGAAAACGAACCGATTTTGCCAATGAAGTCTATCGGGAATTTCAAAAAAAACACGGGAAAGACAGGGTCCGGGCGATTTTTGTTTCCATTCATTACAACGCATTTGACGGCACCTTTAAAGAGCCTAATCCATCAGGCATCTCGATTTATGTCTATCCGGGACATTTGACCAGAGAAGCGGGCAGGTTAGCAGAAGTTTTGGGAAAACACTTACGGAAGCATACTCGACAACAATGGAGAGGTATCAAAGAAGATAACTTTCACGTTTTGAGAGAAACTCTGATGCCAGCTGTGCTGACGGAAAATGGGTTTATGGACCACCCGGAGGAAGCACGATCAATGGCGGATGAACAGTTTCAGGAAGAGGTTGCGTCAGAGCTTTACTCAGGAATATGTGAATATTTCGGATTATCCTGTGAAGAAAAATCAGCAAAGTCTAAAGTACTTTACCGTGTGATTACAGGGAGCTATCGGGATCTGGAAAATGCGGAAAGAAGGGTGGAAGACTTAAAGAAGGCGGGTTTTGACAGTTTTATTGATGTGTATGAAGGAAAAGAATAGGGCAAACGTTTAATATTTACAATATGAAACCGCCAGTCCTCTAGGAGGGTGGCGGTTTACAGTTTATTCTCTGCTTAAGGATAAGACCCGGTAATGTACCAATATTAAATCTCTCTGTTTTTTAATATATTAATGGACAATAGCAGAAGAAGGGCAATCCCCACAATTGCAACGAATATTGAAGACCACATATCTGCCGTCATTTCTCCTGTATGTACATAGGCACTGACGTATGATGACAGATTTGCGGGGCTGTAGGCAAGGAAACGTCCAAAAATACTTGTAACCATATGGATCAGGATAACGATTAAAATGGATACAAATCCAACTAATCCGGGAACTTTAAATAACGTGTTCACAAATACAGTGATGGTCACTACGAATATCATCCAGAACCCATAGATGAATATGGCGCCGAACAGCTGGGATAGTGACAGATCGCCAAACAGAAGATTGACATAGTACCAGCTAAAAAACATCCCGATGATAAAGGATGCCAGAATAAGAAGAACAGTACTGGCCCATTTAGCTGTAATATAATTCGTATATGTCACAGGTCTTGACAATACGAGTTCAGATACGCCGCTTTTTAATTCCCCGGCAATCAGTCCCATAGTAATTAGAACAATGATTAAAACTCCGATCGTACCATATTCGTTTATACTCATCAGCAAGGCCTGTTCTGGTGGAGGCTGAGGGATGGTGATTTCAGCACCTTCAGGAAGCCCGCCGACTGTATTAATAATTTTAGGCATGTAGTACGTAGTAATAGGATCCATAATTCCAAATATGATAAAGACGATGGGCACCCAGATCCATTTAAAATTACGCCAGTTTTCCAGAAGTTCTTTTTTAAAAATAACACTCCATTGCATCATCGATTCACCGCTTTCATAAACAAGTCTTCCAGATTAGACTTGACTAATTCAAATCGAGTAATATCCCAATCCTTTTGAGCAGCTATTTTTAAGAGTTCTTTTCGTGCTAAATCCGCATCATTTACCAACAATATGACGGTTTGCCGGTTAACGGTTAATTGTTCAACCACTTCCAGAGAGCGTAAAATTTCCTGTGCATCCTCAGGCAAAGATCGAAAATCCAATTCTAGCCTGGCTGTCTGGTACATCTGACTGAGCTTGTCCAAAGAACCGTGTTCAATCAGTTCACCCTGCTTCAGCAATAAAATTTCATCGCTGACCTCTTCTGCATCATTCAAGATATGAGTGGAAAATAAGATTGTTGCTTCTTTCTTTAACTCCATCAATAGGTTAAGAACTTCCCTGCGGCCGATGGGATCCAGTGACGAAACCGGTTCATCAAGCATGATTAAAGTTGGCCGATGCATCATGGCCTGAGCAATCCCAAGGCGCTGTTTCATTCCTCCCGAATATTTTCCGATCCGTTTTTTTTCCACATCCCCCAATCCTACCCGATCCAGTAATTCCGTAGCTCTTTCTCCAGCCTCTTTTCTGGACATGTGTGCAAGCTGACCAACGTACATTAAGAATTCCTTTCCAGTCATCCAATTGTGAAATACTGGATATTGGGGCAGATAGCCAATGTATTGACGAATATCTCTGGATAAGGTCTCCTGATCAAACTTGATGCTCCCCTTCGTTGGTTTGCTGAAACCGGCCAGCATTCTGAGTGTTGTCGTCTTTCCTGCTCCGTTAGGACCAAGGAGGGCGACACATTTTCCGGGTTCCAGTTCAAAGTTTAAATTTTTAACGACTTCTTTCCCATCAAATGATTTCGATAACTGTTCAACTTTAATTAATGCCATCCGCTATTGTCTCCTTCCCAGGATAAAATATAAAATCGGGCCAAGTACATTCACAAAAATAATAATGATTGCCCATAACCATTTTGGACCATTTGTTTTTTCTATTCGTACTAAGTCGATGATGGCTACAATCATTAAAATGACCTGTATAACAATAAGCGGTGCGAGCAACGCCCAGTTGATCTGCATTAGTGCTTCGAGCATAGGACTAACCTCCTTTCCTATTTCAATACGAAAAGAATTCAAGGGAGGTTTCACCAATAAAATTCCCTTTTGAAAAAAATAATAAACACGTGGTCATATAACCATAATTAGCCAATTGTAGTTCTTTAGGATAAAATAAGAAATAATTGGACAAATAGAAATATTTATACTTCATCTATTATAAATATAGCAATATTCAATCTGTTTGAACATGTTTATGAGTTTCAAAATTTATATGGGAGTGAAAGGGAGATGGAAAAACCAATAGGAAAGGATATTATTGAGCCGTATTTTAGAAAAAAGGTGCGCAATGATTCTAAAATACACAATGCCCATTTATTAGTTCATTCGGACCAGTTGGGGATTCACTTGAACCTTGCAGAAGGTACGGCACAGTCAAATGCAATTGCGAATCAGCCTTTTTTTATTGCCAGCATCAGCAAACTATTTACTTCTGTGCTGATGGGTATTCTGGTTGAAAAAGATATAGCTTCATATGACGATCGGATCACACAATATTTAGATCAGGATCTTTTAAACCGATTACATGTTTATAAAGGAACCGATTATACAAATGAAATAAAAATAAAGCATTTATTAAATAACACTTCTGGTTTAAATGATTTTATGGAAGATCAGCCTAAACAGGATCAATCTATGATTGATCAAGTTCTGAATAACCCTTCCCGATCATGGACACCTGTGGAAGTGATCCAATGGGCAAAGGACAACATTGATTCACATTTCCCTCCAGGAAAAGGCTTCCATTATTCAGACACTGGCTATCATCTATTAGGATTAATCATTGAAAATATGACAGCCATGCCGCTTCATGAAGCCCTTCGATATTATATTTTCGATCCTCTAAACATGAACAACACCTATTTGCATCGATCCGAACCTAAGGAGAAAAATAAGTTTCCAGTCGCCAATTTATATATACGTAATATCGATGTAAGTCAGCATAAGAGCCTGAGTATTGTTTATGCAGGCGGAGGCATCATTTCCACTGCTGAAGATCTGTTGAAGTTTATGAGGTCATTAGTCAATGGCAAAATTATTAGAAGCCAGACTATTAATATCATGAGGAAAGATAGCTCAAAATTCTTTTTAGGTATAAATTATGGTTATGGGCTGATGGAGATTGTAACCGTTCCTTTAGTCATGCCAGCAAAATATAACGCGTGGGGAAATGCTGGTTCAACAGGTGCTTTTATGTTTTATCATCCAGCCACTGATGCTTACATAATCGGAACCTTGAATCATTTTGGTTACGGTCAAAAAGGAATCAGATTCATGCTGCAAATTATGAATAAACTTTTAAAGTCAGCGAAGTAATTTTCAATCGGTCGGTCACATAGAAACAGCCAATTCCTGATTATGGAATTGGCTGTTTCTGCTTGAATGGAGCATAGCGGGCTCGAACCGCTGACCTCTTCGCTGCCAGCGAAGCGCTCTCCCAACTGAGCTAATGCCCCATATAAAAAAATATTTTTAGCTTAATGCGTCCAGACAACATTATATAATCACTGTCCAAATTTTGCAAGGGGATTTTATTGTTGGATTTTCCCATGAATAGATTAATTAAATTTTGCTTGTTCGGAAAAATTTCTGGAAGAGACCGGGCCAATACTGCAGAAAGCAAGTAAAGCTCTAAACTAAATTCAATCTTCATATGAGTTAGTTCAGTTATTTTTACTTCGTCAACATGCTTCGCTTTCCGCGGGCACAGCCTAAGGCTTCCTCGGACAATTCATCCTATTGTCTTTAAGGATTTTCGGCTCGTGCTTTTCCCGAGAAGTGCGTTCATGTTGACATTTAGCCAAGTTACTTCGTCTTATTCACCGTTAATATTTTTTGTCCCAGCCTCTTCGTTACAAAAATTATGATCCATTTCTATCTTTTCTTCTATTTAAATCTTTATAGCAGAACCACCAGTCAAAACAGTCAATTTCCCCGCTTGCCTGCTGCTCCATCCGTTTTTGGATTTCCTGTACGGTACCTGCGGGAGGTATGATGCCATCATCTCCAATCAGCTTGTTCTCTGGCCAGTCAGCTGGAAGAGCTACTTTTTTTCTGTCTGCCAGTTGCAGGCCATAGACAGAACGATATATTTCCTGTAAGTTTCTCCCTAACTCAGCAGGGTAAAATAAAATCTGACGTATAATCCCTTGTTCATCTACAATAAATACTCCACGGACTGTCCGGGCTCCTCCCCCAGCAGGAAACATTCCGAGCTGCTGTGCATAGTTTCCCAATCCATCAGCGATGACGGGATATTCAATTTCCACCCCTAAATTGTCCTTGATCCATTCGAGCCATTTTAAATGGGCATAGACCTGATCGACGGACAATCCAATAAGACGTGTATTGATTTTTTTAAATTTAGGATACATTTCCTGAAAAGAGACATATTCGGTTGTGCATACCGGTGTAAAATCCCCCGGGTGACTGAACAAAATGAACCATGATCCTTCATAATCATCGGGTAATGTGATGGTTCCCTGTGTTGTGGGAACCGTCATTTTTGGAAACGGTTCTCCTATTGAGGGCAAATTCCTTTCATTCGTCATAATTCCACCTCTCGTTTTGTTAAAAGGACTTGACGGAATATAGTATTCAAGGCTACTGTCCATTGTTACATGGAGGGGTGTTAAGAGTTAAAAAAAGAAAACAACCTATGTTTAGATATGAGAGCAGGCAGATGAATGTAAAAATTGGGCTTAGGGCAAATATCATATTTTTTTAAAAATACTTTGATACGTTATAATGGCAAATTGTTTGCTATTCTTATATAATTTATTTTTAGTTAGCAAATTAATCCAGTTATTTGTTAAGGATTGGATATTTTCTGATTTTATGCACAAACCATCAGGTATATTTCATTTTAAAACAAACGTTTACTCGAACTCATGCAGGGAAAAAATGCGGGAAGGGGTAAAACCATGTATTGTTGCTTAGTTCTTCATCACAGCACGATCACAAATGAAACCAAATTACAGATGTTGAAGGCCGTTTTCCAGGGAATGAAACATGTGGTTAAACCGATTAAAAAAGGGAATCAGCCACAGGTCATATATGAAATCTTTGATGATCAGACCGTTTTAGCCTTGTGCGATCATATAGATAAAGAAAAACTTCTTCAAACTGCTATATATTTTGAATCTTCAGATGTCAAAACATCTTATGGGATGGGAGAGACAAGGGAAGGAGCTAAGCAAGAAGCGATAGAAAAATTGAAAATCGAAATCCAGTATTAGCTGACTGCCATAAGGGGGTAAGCAGTCAGTTAGACAATCGTTGTTAAAGGGGGACAAAAGATTGGACTATAAAAAAGGATTAGAACAATACATTGAAGCAACGAATACACATGACTTCAAAAATGTAAAAAAAGTTTTACATAAAAATGCTATTTTTTGGTTTACTGATCGAACATGTACTACGATGCAAGAAATCCAAAATTATTTTGAAAATGCCTGGAACACCATTAAAGAAGAAGTTTATTCTGCAGCCAATGTACATTGGTTGACTGTTGATGAAAAATCTGCAATTTGTACTTATACATATCATTATGAAGGTTTTCATAACGGTGAATTTGTTTCGGGGAGTGGCAGAGCTACTAATGTGTTCGTTAAGAACGAAAAAAATGAATGGAAGTTAATTCACGAACATTTAAGCAGTCTATCATAATTATTGCAGTTAATGTTGACATTACGGGATTGCTAGTTAAACGAAATTGTCAAATGGAAAGAAAAGAGGCTGGGAACTAAAAAATTTTTATGCTTTTTTTTCCTTATGCCGTTTATTTTGTCCCAGCCCCTTAATTTTGGGGAGATTCAACTTCTTAACTGGAATAACGTTGCATTTCTTTGCAGCATCAGACAAGTTATCTACATCATTATCCACATACAAAACCAGCATATCCCCAGTTTTGAGCGGACTTATTAACATTATCCACATAAAATTCAGGAGTTATCCACAAACATCATCCACAAATACAAAGGCGATGATCATCGGATTTTTGCACCTTTATTCACATTGCCCACAGTATTGTGGATATTCCTGTTAATAAGTTATTTTTGATCACCTTTTGCCTTGCCGGTACATTTGCTCAGCTTTTTTAAATTCGCGCTGATACAGTACTTCCTGAGTTTTATTTAGGTTGAAAAGTTTTTCTTCATTTTTTCGTACAGCCATGGTACCACTCCTTTTTGTTTATGGTTATTAAAAGTATGAACGATAATTGAAGGAACTATACCATGGGCATTACGCTTCCTGATTAACCTCTTCAAAGGCTATATCCTGATACATGATATTCAAGTATCGATGCTTTTGAATGACATATAGATCATACAGTTCCTGTTCCATGTTGATCTGATTGTAGATCTCAGGATACAGGAATTTACCTGGTTCACTATATGGCAACTTTTCTGCTGCACGTTTAGAACGGGAATTGGACTTTTTAATTTTCATAAAAACAGATTCAATGCCCAATTCTGTGAATAATTCAAATAAAAAGGTTTCTTTTGCTTTCTGGTTATAGCCTCGGCCAAAATAAGGCTTACCGATCCAGGTAGCCAAAAAGCCTGTATTGTTCTGTATATTGTAAAGAGTAATAGTACCAATCGGCTGCAGCTTTTCGTTTAAAATCGTGCGGCTGATCAGTTTTCCTCGATCCTCTTCTTCTATTAATTGTTTGGTAATAAATAAATATTCTTCAAAGTTGTCTGCTTTATCCCGTACAAAGGGATAAACTTCGGGATGGGTGAGAAGCTCAAACAACAAATGCACCTCATGGAGATCACGCTTTTTCAGCATAAAAAACCCTCCTTTTACAGAGGGTGGTCGTTCGATCCTTTAGGCAGGGCTCGACCACCCTCGAATTTTTATCAATTGCTCACAAAAATCCGGGGTGGGAATCGAACCCACTAGAACCAGTCAAGAGACTGGTGGCGCACCATTTGCCTTCCCAAAGGTTGTATTCAATTTTAGCAATATTATCATACACAACTTATAAGCAAAAGGGAATAGTTTTTTTGTTAAGAATAGCTAAATTTTTTTCCTGTTTTGTATGATGGATTCCAGTGCTCTTTTTAGTTCCGGGTATTGAAATGAAAAACCGAGCTGAAGAGGCTGTTCAGGAAGTACCTTCTGGCCCTTTAACAAAAGGATGCTCATTTCTCCAAAAATGGTGTTCAATACAAAGGACGGCACGGGTAACCAGTGGGGACGATTCAGTAACTGGCCAATAGTTTCTCCGAATTCTTGATTACGGACCGGGTTTGGTGCAGTTCCATTTAAAATGCCTGTTACATGATCATTCATAATTGAATATTGTACAAGGTTGATCAGATCATCGAGATGAATCCAGGACATCCACTGATTGCCTGAGCCGATATTACCGCCAATAAAAAGTTTATAGGGCATAAGCATTTTTGGAAGAGCGCCTCCTGAATGTCCTAAAACAACTCCAAATCGAATGATCACAGTCCGTATAAGTGATTCGGCCTTATGGGCTTCCTGTTCCCATCTGGACACGACCCTGGCCAGAAAATCATTGCCAGGTTCTGATTGTTGTTCGGTAAAGGTCTGGTGCAGAGATGTGCCGTAAAAACCAATGGCTGATGCCTGAACAAAAACGTCAGGAGGTTCAGGCATCTCCTTCATGATGCGGATGATTTCTTTTACAGACTGAACACGGCTGTTCAGTATGGTTTGTTTTCGTTTACCGGTCCAGCGGCCGCTGTTTAACGATTCCCCCGCTAAATTAATTACGGCGTCAATAGCAGGCAATTGTCTTTCTGGCAACATCCCATCTTTCAGCCAGCCAATGTGTTTGATTTGTTCTGTGCTGTCATAGCTTTCCGGATTTCTGGTCAGGACGAAAATTTCATGACCTTCCTGAGCGAGTTTATCAATCATCTGTGAGCCGATAAATCCAGTACCTCCTGCAATCAATATACGCATTGCGATAACCTCCTTGTTATCAGTATACATAACAATTCTGATATCCATAAATATCTGTAGAAGATGGATAATTCTTATGGCTTGTCAAGCAACCATTTTTCTTCAATAATAAGGGAAAAGGAGAGGAAGAGCGTTGAGTAAAATTACCCGTATTACTGCCCAAAAAAAGAATAAAAACCGGTACAATATTTATTTAGACGACGGTAACGGGGAATATTACGGTTTCAGTGTCAGCCAGGATCTGCTGGTACAATACATGCTCCGTAAGGGAATGGAATTGGATGCCGAAGCCATTAAACAATTAAAGCGCTATGATGATCTGCATAAATTTTATACCCTTTCTTTACACTTTTTAAGCTATCGAATGCGTTCTGAACAAGAAGTTCGGGAATATTTACAAAAAAAAGAGGCTAATAAAGACCAGGAAGAGGAAATTATTCGACGCTTAAAGCAGGAAGGTTATATCGATGACCTGACCTTTGCAGACATGTTTGTCCGGTCCAGGATCAACACGACAAGCAAAGGACCATTATTGATTAAAAAGGAGCTGATTCAAAAAGGTGTGGCTGCTGAAGTTGCCGAAGAAGCGCTGCAGCTGTTTGATGAGGAAAAGCAATGTGAAAAAGCACGGAAATGGGCAGAAAAAAAACTGAATACCAGTGATAAAAAATCATTCCGACAGAAGTTTCAGTCCCTGCAACAAACCTTATTGCAAAAGGGGTTTTCCAGCTCTGTGATTCAGCAGATATTAGAAGAATCAGCCAGTGATACGAATCAGGAGGATCAGGAATGGGAGGCACTGGTGTACCAGGGGGAAAAGATATTGGTGAAGTATCAGCGGAAATCATGTGGCTATGAATTAAAACAAAAGGTGAAAGGTGCCCTGTACCGTAAAGGCTTTGCCATTGAAACCATTAATCGCTTTATTGAAGAATATGACGAAGAGTTTTATGATAAGAATGGTTCATAACCGGAAAGGGGTTTTGATGTTGGAACGCAGATTTAGTGAAATGACTCTAGATGAATTGCGGAACGAAATTGCCCAATTAACCGAAAAGGCACAAAAAGCTCAGCAGATGGGTATGGTCAATGAATATGCTGTTTATGAGCGGAAGATTCAAATGGCGAAAGCATATATGATGGATCCTGACCAATTTTCTGCAGGTGAAATATATGAAATAGACGGAGATCCAGGTACTTATTTCAAGATCGATTATATGAACGGAGTGTTTGCCTGGGGGTATCGGGTGAATGGGCAGGGACAGCCTGTTCAGGAAGGGGAAGATCAGGAAGAAGCTCTGCCGATTTCTCTATTAGGTAAAAAAATCGAGTCAAATTAATCCAAAATCAGGACCCAATGAATCCATTGAGTCCTGATTAACTTTAATTTCGTTTACGTGTTTGAACTTCTAAGATACGCTCACTTTGAGTCTGCTGAGTCTCCCCATTTACCTGGTCAAAAGCACGCCTGGGATTTGCTCTTGGTGACTGAAAAGGTGTTTGATTGCTTTCCCTTTTCTTTGTTAATTCATAGTTAAACGATTTCAATCTTCATTCACCTCTGTCTGGTGCTGACGGGACGATTTTTCCATCCGTTCCATCGGACGTGTGTTAATGGAGCCATCTGCCCGTTTGGGAGAAAATCGTGCTTTAGCATGAGGCTGCTCCTGAAATCTCTTTTCAGGAAAATCCTTAGCTTTATTGCGAACCATTCAGGTTTCAGCTCCTTTAATTAAAATTAGGCTGTCTTTTCAGGCGTAAACCCATTTTTTAAGAATCATCTTCCTGAGACAGCCTGTATTTATTTTTTGTCTGCACGAAAATAGTATGTGTTAAAATGTAGTACGAAATGCTGGAAGGGTTGAGGTGAAAAAGTTGGAAGATATTTTTCGCAGACTGACAAAGGAACTGCAATTGCTGAATGAACAACTAAGTGAGCTGGAGGCCCGTACTTGGGTAGAACTGCTCTGGGAAGATTTTGAAACAACAAGGGCCAGAGCTGGTAGAGAATATAAGGGAAAAGAAATGACCGAACAAATTGTCAGGCAGTGGGTACACAACTATGGGCCTCGCCTTCATGAAATGTCTTATGAAAAATTTTTAAAGAAAAACGATAACCAAATACATTAAAAAAGCTCCCTCGTAAGGGGAGTCCTTGCCGGGAATAGTTATAATCGGCTGGTCCGGCCAGCCGATCAGTTCGTCACAGGTTTTAATTTCTCTTTCATCTTTTGTTTGGAATAAATCCACCCGGTAAATGAATTCATTTTATTTAGGTGTTTGTCCAGATTGACAATAGCAACAAAAGGGTAGTGATCCCTGGCACGGTAACGCAGATCGATAAACCGGACTTCGATATGCCCGTCAAAATGGGAGATTTCCCATCGGTAAACCGGAGAGAAGGACATGAATGCCCGAACATTCTGGTCTTTGAGTGCCTTTTCCATGGCTGGATGATTCGGAAGGGGCTTCCTTTCAAATTGATCTAGTATTTGGATATGTCCATCTTCGGCACGGGCAACGTAAAATTTATTTTTTGTCGTAATCGCGATCCGCCAGACATTTTGCCTGATGGTTGGAGAGGTAACTACCTGTTCCACATCGTCGAAATGATCATGAATAATCTGGACAATTTCCCGTTTGTCGAGATAACGTTTGATATAATACAGAGCTATGACAAAGTAGAGGATGAGGAAGGTGTATCCTGGGTTGGCACCGATCAGCCAGGCAACAATTCCTGCAAGATGAAGTGCGAAAATATAGGGATCAAATGTATTAATAAAACCAAAGGCAATCCATTTATTTGTTATAGGACGGGCAGCCTGAGTGCCGTATGCATTAAAAATATCTACAAATACATGAACGGCTACCGATAATAACGTCCAGAGGAATAAATGAAGATAACTGATATCAGGAACAAATGCAAAAATGGCTGCGGAGATGACTGCTCCCCACATAAGGATTGCCGGAAGGGAATGGGTGATTCCCCGATGATTGCGGATATAAGCTGCATTATTCTTTAATTTTAAGATCGTATCAAAATCAGGTGCGTGAGACCCTGCAATTGTCCCGACTAACACTGCTTGAAACAAAGCCGGATCCTGTTGGACAGCCGGATCCAGTGTTGCTAGACCGCCAATTGCAACGCCCATTGCAATATGGGTTGCTGTATCCATTAAAATAGAATCCTCCTTTAAGTAGGTCCATACTATATTATTTTACCATATGAAGGGTGAAGACTGTGAATAAAATAGACGCTAGCCTTATTCCGGATCGTTTTGACAAACAACAGTTTCAGGATGATTTAACTACCTGGTTTCAGCGGGAAAAACGGGATTTGCCCTGGCGTAAGGACCAGGATCCCTATAAAATATGGGTTTCTGAAATCATGCTGCAGCAAACACGTGTTGACACTGTCATTCCATACTTTAATCGATTTATTCATCGATTTCCTACTCCCGAAGCACTTGCTGAAGCGGATGAACAGGATGTGCTTAAAGAGTGGGAAGGGCTTGGGTATTACTCACGGGCCCGGAATTTACAGAGTGCTGTTAAAGAGGTCGTAGCCCGATATAATGGGAAAATCCCAGATGATCCAGATGCGCTTGGACGGCTGAAGGGGGTTGGTCCCTATACAAAAGGAGCAATCTTAAGCATCGCTTTTGATCAGCCGGAACCAGCAGTTGACGGCAATGTAATGCGGGTGCTTTCCCGCATTTTATATGTAGAAGAGGATATCGCCAAAGCGGCAACGAAAAAACTGTTTGAACAGCTGGTCAGGGCCATTATTTCAGAAAAAGACCCATCTTCGTTTAATCAGGGTCTAATGGAACTGGGGGCTCTTATCTGCACACCAAAAAATCCTCAGTGCATGTTATGCCCGGTACAGGAACATTGTGCAGCGTTCCGAATGGGGATTGAACAATCGCTTCCTGTGAAAACAAAGGGCAAAAAGCAAAAGGTTCAGCCATATTATGTGATCCTTGCAACCAATGACAAAAAAGAGGTGCTAATCGAGCAAAGACCGGAAGATGGCTTACTGGCGAATCTCTGGCAGTTCCCTATGGCACAGGCTGATGAACTGGACTTTCAAGATTTGTCTGAATGGTTTTTGGAACAATATGGTTTAGCAATAGAGTCGTTTGAAAAGCTCGGTCAGGATAAACATGTTTTTTCACATCTTGTATGGGAAATGGAAATTGTAAAAGCAGCCATTACAGGAGGATCGTTATCCCATCATCGTGCTAAATTTGCCAATGAACAAGACCTTCAAGTTAACCCTTTTCCCGTATCCCATCAAAAGATTATGGAATATTTGTAACAGCAAGGCACTCCTCTGCGGGTGCTTTTTTATTTTGCTGATTTAGAGGAGAAGATATGCATTTTTGGCTAAGAGAACTCGGCAGGTACGGTTGGTTGTTCACATAGCCTGATGGATACCCTGGAAAAATAATCAGGAGGTGTATGGAAGGTTGGAGAATGGATGGATTTTAGCCTGGTGGAATTATCTGGATATTTATAATGCGGATAAGTTTGAATGGTTTTGGACACATTAAAACTTGCGGAGGTGATACAAAATGGCAAATAACCAAAACAAGCAAAAAACTTCTGCTGGTACTAACGTTCAACACGTAAAACAACAAAACCAGCAAGCTGCTCAAGGCCAGAAAAATCAGGCTTATGAGTTTGCCAGTGAAACAGACGCACAGGAAGTAAGAAGAAGAAATCAACAAGCAGAACAAAAGAAAAAATAATGGAAGCTAACCCCTATACTCTTCGATATCTGTAAAAGAGCACGCCAGAAATGGCGTGCTCTTTTTTCGACAAAATTCGGGAAGTGACAGGCACCATTTTCATTTCTTTGGAGAAACCGTTATAATGTTTGAAAGGAGAGAAGTAGGATAGAAAAGGGGAGTTTAGGATGTTAATTCCCGAACCAGGACAAAACATAATGATTCAGAGCTATAAACATAATGGACAGCTTCACCGGGTGTGGAACCAGACAACGGTGCTGAAAGGAACACGAAATTTAATGATTGGTGCCAATGATCAAACTAAAGTCACCGAAAGCGATGGGCGCAACTGGATTACCAGGGAACCGGCGATCTGTTATTTTCATACTCAATACTGGTTTAATGTGATCGGTATGATCCGGAATGATGGGGTTTATTATTATTGTAATATCAGCTCTCCTTTTGTTTTTGATGAAGAAGCTTTAAAATATATCGATTATGATCTTGATATTAAAGTGTTTCCGGATATGACCTATACCCTTCTCGATGAAGATGAATATGAAGAACATAAACGGAAAATGAATTATCCGAAAGTGCTGGATAAAATATTAAAAAACAATGTTGAGGTTCTGGAAACATGGATTTTGCAAAGAAAAGGGCCGTTTTCTCCGGAATTTATTGATCAATGGTACGAGCGCTTTTTAACCTACCGATAATTGATAAAGGCTAAGGAAATCTTTTTGAATCGCTAGATCCCATAAACTTAAGAACAAAAGCTAAACTGAAGGGATTGTTTACCCTTGCAATACTGCGGCAAGGGTTTTCATATTTTTATATCATTTGTTTCATTTTTTTAGAAGGAAAAAGATTGAAAGGGTTATGAATTTCCTGTTCTCCTTTTATAAGGTACAATCTGAGAAAAGGCAGGTGAAAAAGGTGGACAGTATCAAACGTTACTTAGAATTTGTTAAACCATATAAATGGAAAATTGCGTTGACAATTGCGGTTGGAATTCTTAAATTTGGGATTCCTCTCTTAATGCCATTAATTTTAAAATACGTATTGGATGATATTATTGGAGCTGAAGAGCTTAGCCAGGATGAAAAGATGAATGAACTGCTGATCGTTATGGGAATTGCCTTTTTTATTTTTCTCATTTTGCGTCCGCCTGTGGAATATTTTAGACAATACATGGCCCAGTGGACTGGCAGCAAGATCTTATATGATATACGGGACCGGCTGTTTGATCATCTGCAAAAATTAAGCCTTCGCTACTACGCGAAGACCAAAACAGGCGAAGTGATTTCCAGGGTTATTCATGATGTAGAACAGACGAAGAATTTTGTCATTACCGGACTGATGAATATCTGGCTGGACATGATTACGATTGTCATTGCTATTGCCATTATGCTTACGATGAATGTCTGGCTGACCCTTGTTGCTATTATGTTGTTTCCATTATACGGATTTTCAGTAAAATATTTTTACACCCGGCTGCGGAAATTAACACGGGAGAGGTCCCAGGCCCTGGCGGAGGTTCAGGGACATCTGCACGAACGGGTACAGGGGATGCCGGTTATTCGGAGTTTTGCCCTTGAAGATTATGAATCTAGTGAATTTGATAAACAAAACAGTAAATATTTGGCTAAGGCATTGACCCACACATCCTGGAATGCAAAAGCCTATTCCGTTACCCATACGATTACGGATCTGGCTCCGTTGTTTGTTATTGCTTTTGCCGGCTATCAGGTGATAGCAGGTGATCTGACAGTTGGTACAATGGTGGCTTTTGTCGGATATATGGATCGAGTTTACAACCCTTTGAGAAGATTGGTTAACTCATCAACTATTCTGACCCAGTCCATTGCATCTATGGATCGTGTCTTTGAATTTTTGGATGAAAAATATGACATTGACGACAGTCCGGATGCGAGAGAACTGTCTCATGTAAACGGCCATGTGGTTTTTGATGGTGTATCCTTTCAATATCATGAAGACGAACCAGCTGTTTTGAAACATGTGAATCTGAATGTACGGTCCGGAGAGACAGTGGCTCTTGTAGGGATGAGCGGAGGTGGAAAGTCCACACTGGTAAGTTTGATTCCCCGCTTTTATGATGTGACAGAGGGAAGAATTTTAATTGACGGAACAGATATCAGAGAATTTAAGGCGAGATCGCTGCGGGATAAAATCGGCATGGTCCTCCAGGATAACATTTTATTCAGTGAATCAGTAGCCATGAATATCCGGATGGGCAATCCCTATGCTACCGATGAGGAGGTCGTTGCAGCAGCGAAAGCGGCCAATGCTCATGACTTTATTTTGAATTTACCGAATGGTTACGACACCCTGGTAGGAGAACGAGGGGTGAAGTTATCTGGTGGCCAGAAACAGCGAATTGCAATTGCCCGTGTATTTTTGAAAAATCCGCCGCTCCTGATTTTGGATGAAGCTACATCTGCATTGGATTTAGAGAGTGAGCATCTGATTCAGGAAGCCCTGGAAAAACTGGCCCATGATCGGACCACATTTATTGTAGCCCATCGGCTATCTACGATTACTCATGCTGATCGGATTGTACTCATAGAAGATGGACAGATTAAGGAAATGGGCACCCATGAAGAGCTGATGAAGCAAAGGGGAAGCTACTACAGGCTGTTTCAGGTGCAGCAGTTGGATGAAAAGCAGCCGAAAAGAGTTTTTCAGCATTAAACATATAGCCCAATTTCTGACGGTTAAACAGGAAAATCTGTCAGGAACAATCAGGAGGAAATAGTATGTTAGAAAAAACCATTATTGCCATTGTGATATCTGTTATTGTGATGGTGCTCGCTGCCTTTTCACCATGGATCACAGAGGATTTTGCTGAAGATCGGGCCATAGCTTCCTTTCTGGATAGTCAAAAAGGTATAGAAGATGGGTGCGGATTTAATTGTGAGGGATGCGGTGCTGTTCAATCTGAAAACGTGATGTTTGGCTATAAAGTTTGGCTTGAGTATGCATGCGGGATGGCAGAAGAAGACCGTAAAGAAGATCATCAGACAAAAGAATTCTTTGTTTCCTTTCTAGGAACGGTTCATTCATATTCTGGTAAGTAGCGTATAGGAAAAAGAGAGAGTCTCTCCATAAATCGGAGAGACTTTCTTTTTTATGCCAGATCAGGATGTATATCATGCTGGCGAAGAAGCTGATTTGACGAAGTGGGAATGAATGACCTTTACTGATGAAGGCTGCTACTTCTTGAAGCCCTTGACTTCATCGACAAAATTCGGGAAGTGACAGGCACCAGGATAGCGCCCAGGATGGCGCCTGTGATGACATCTGTTGGGTAATGGTGTCCTACATAGACCCTTGATATAGCAGCTAGAATCCCAAGGATAATGACTGGAATCCGCAGTTTTGGGGATACAAGCCAGAATACAGCCATAAAGACACCGGCAATCAAAGCCTGGTCACTGGGAAAAGATGGTGATGGCTCCTTTGGTATGAGAATATCAATGTCATGTTCCACAAAAGGGCGCGGGCGATTTACGATAGCACCAATAATCAGGTTAGTTGCCAGTCCGGCTGCTAAAGCAAGAACACCAGAAAGAGCTGTCCTTCGGTGGAATGGCAGCAAAAATAGCACAAGCACAGCCAGGATAAACAGAATATATCCGTATTTTGATAAAAAGATCATAAAATAATCTATGTACGATACCTGACCAGCTAATGAATGAAAAAAATCAAAGATCATATAATCCACTTCTTCTTTCACCTCCGAAATATGAATCTAGTAAAAGATTATCATAATTATCGATTTTTGGAATAAAAAAATGTATCTCCCCTGCAAACTTCAAAACTGGTTCTCTATGTTCACCGGCCTTATTTTATTTAAATATACCTGACATAAAACAAGGAGCCCCATTGCCTGGAGGTTTTGGGACACGTTTATGATTGAGGATATTCGGTTAAAAAAGTAGGGTTTGCCCGCGGAAAGCGAAACATGTTGACAAAAACTATCCGGACTCATTCATGTGACGATTGAATATCGTTCGGATCTTTCATTACCTTTTGCAGTTTTGTCCCACTCTCTTTTTCAAAAAAAAAGAGGCTTTTGCTGAGCGCAAAAGCCCTGGTACAAATACCAAAGGAAGGGAGTATTAAAGCCAAATTTGAAAAAGAGGTAAAGAATAAGGGCAAAAAAAGATAAAAAACCTTCCAAATTGTACGTATATTTTAGCACAGTGAACCGATGAAGTCAAATGAATATTCAAAAAAATTTATGCATTATTAACCTTCGCACAAGAATGAATAAAATAAAAAGAAGGCTGTGAATATAAGGATTTTATAAAAAACTCCATTACTGCACAAGTAATGGAGTGAATACAAGTGTATAATTATCCGTTTTTCATTTCCTTAAATGCATGTTCAACCGCATCTGTCGTTTGTTCAATATCATCTTTTGTATGGGCGATTGTAATAAACCAGGCTTCATACTTGGATGGCGCCAGGTTAATACCCTGTTTGAGCATCAGCTTGAAAAATTTAGCGAATTGATCACCGTCAGTGGCTTCAGCCTGGGCATAATTTTCAACTTTTTGGTCCGTGAAATAGACAGTCAGTGCACCTTTTAGCCGGTTAATAGTGACTGGGATGTCATAGGTTTGTGCATGTTTCAGAATTCCTTTTTCCAGGAGAGCACCTAACTGATCCATATGCTCATAAACGCCTTCTTCCTGAAGTACCTCCAGGCAGGCAATCCCTGCAGAAATGGATGCTGGGTTTCCGGCCATAGTACCCGCCTGATATGCAGGCCCAAGGGGAGCAACCTGTTCCATAATATCGATTCTTCCCCCATAGGCACCAATTGGCAGGCCTCCGCCAATAATTTTTCCTAAAGCCGTCATATCCGCCTGAATGCCCAGCAGTTCCTGAGCGCTTCCATATGTAAAACGGAAGGCGGTAATGACTTCATCAAAAATCAGGAGTGCACCGGCGTCATGGGTTAATTTTTTCACTTCTTCCAGGAAGCCTGACTTCGGCTCCACAATCCCAAAATTGCCGACAATCGGTTCCACAAGAACCGCAGCAACCTTATTCCCCCAGCGTTCCAGTGCTTCTCTAAATGGTACGATTTCATTAAAAGGAACCGTGATGACATCCTGAGCGATGGACTGGGGAACACCTGCTGAATCAGGGGTACCCAGGGTTGAAGGTCCTGATCCGGCTGCAACTAGAACAAGATCAGAATGCCCGTGATAGCATCCGGCAAATTTTATGATTTTTGTCCGGTTCGTATACGCCCGGGCCACCCGGATGGTCGTCATGACAGCCTCGGTGCCCGAATTCACAAAGCGGACCTTTTCCATAGATGGAATTGCCTCTTTTAGCATTTTTGCGAATTTGTTTTCCAGCGGAGTCGGAGTTCCATATAATGTTCCATTCTGTGCAGCCTTTGTGATGGCTTCTGTAATATGGGGATGGGCGTGTCCGGCAATAATCGGCCCATAAGCACCAAGGTAGTCAATATATTTATTGCCGTCCACATCCCAGAAGTAAGCCCCCTCTGCTTTTTCCATAAAAACAGGAGCTCCGCCTCCTACGGCTTTATAGGACCTCGATGGAGAATTCACTCCACCGACGATATGTTCTAGAGCTTCTTGAAAGAGTTCTTCGGATTTTGTGAAATTCATTGGTTTTCCCTCCGTAAATGATCTATTCTTCCGTTATTGTAGCATAGAACAGCCAGTTTATTGAGATGACAAAAGAGGCTGGGACAACACTTCATAAGGTAATGAAATATCCGAACTGTATACAATCGTTACATGAATGAGTTCGGATTTTTGTCCTCTAAAAAAAATTATTTAGTGCCTAACATACACTATTCAAGATTATTATATCCTATTTAAAAGCGGAAGGATGATGAAAACCATCATTCTGAGAAGGAGAATTCTACAACTGCGCAGCGTTTTCTTACAACTGGGATGGAGAATTCTACAACTGTGGATCGGAATCTTACAACTGTGAGGTTGAATTCTACAACTGTGGAGTGGAATCTTACAACTGCGAGGATGAATTCTACAACTGCGGAGTGGAATCTTACAACTGTGAGGGAGAATCTTACAACTGCGTAGCTTTTGACTCTGAAAGATAAAAAGTATAACATCTGAGTCTATTACAATTGAAAGAAGGGTTGTCTAGCTGCAGCGCCCAGCCCCTCGAGCGGCTTCGATCCCCCTGCGGCGGCGACAGCCTCCTCGGTGGTCCTCCAGCCGTTTTCGGGGCTAAGCAGGGCGCTTCCGCTTTTCTGTGTTGTCTAGCTTCAGCGCCCAGCCCCTCGAGCTGCTTCGGCCCCCCCTGCGGCGGCGACACCCTCCTCGGTGGCCCTCCAGCCGTTTTCGGGGCTAAGCGGGGCGCTTCCGCTTTTCTGTGTTGTCTAGCTTCAGCGCCCAGCCCCTCGAGCGGCTTCGGTCCCCCTGCGGCGGCAACAGCCTCCTCGGTGGTCCTCCAGCCGTTTTCGGGGCTAAGCAGGGCGCTTCCGCTTTTCTATATGCTTCGCTTTCCGTGGGCACGGCCTAAGGCTTCCTCAGGCAACTCATTCTTCGTTGTCTGTGGGGTTTTCGGCTCGTGCTGTTCCCGCGACGCACAGGACATGCTAGTGTCGACGTTGACCACAGGACGTGGCCGGTTTTAGTCGACCAGGAGTCTTCGCATGTTGATTCCGTAAATTTTTAGTAAAATTATTCGTCTTTTCCCTGTTCATTTCTTTTTTGCCCCAGCTCCTTCAATGAATCACATGACTTTCTTCAATTTTGTAATATAGATGTTGCGGACAAACATAAAGTTTACAAGGTGGATCGCTAAAAAGCTGCCAAAAATAACGAGAGACGGGAAGAGCACGGAAGCACTCAACATGTTTTGCAGCGCTTTAAAAGCAAATCCGGAATGAATGATGGCCATGATAATGGGAACAAAGAACAAAAATGAAAGTTCTCTCGTAGCAATCTGTTTCATTTCTTTCCTTGTCAGACCAATTTTATACAGGGATCTGTACCGGCTGAGGTCCTGATCAATATCCTGATACATCCGGAAGTAAAGGATCGATCCTGCTGCTAAAAAGAAGAGGACACTAATGAAAATTCCAAAATACAGTGTTAACCCAAATCCCTGTTTCAAAGACGTGTACATTTCAGCCTGATTTTCTATATATACCTGGTCTGTGTCTGTGAATTTTAGATGTTCCAGATTATAGGTCTGCAAAAGTCCCTGTATCTCATCTAAATAATTGGTCCAATTTTCAATTTCAATGGCATGGAAGTGGACAGTCTGTGAAGGATCACTGACCTGTTCCAGCTGAGCGTATTGAGAGTCGGGCAATACCAGGAGATATCCTCCGAAAAACCTTGAATTAAGCACGGTGTTCTGAATTTTTTTCAGGGAAAATGTCTCCTCGTAGTTACTCACATTGACCGTAACTTCGTCAGGAAATTGTTTGGCTGAAATCGCATTTAAGAGCAAGATCGCTTCATTTTCTTGTAGCTGTGTCTCGTCCATCTGGTTTAACGATTGGTACGTCTGGAAATCAGACAGGGATAAAATCCGAAATGAAATCTCTTTTCCGTTAAAATCGGGAACTCTCCCATGGACAATTCTGGAATAATGTCCGGAGTACGGGATTCCTTTCTCGGTGAGTTCTTTATTGATCAGCTTTACTTTTTCTTGAATGATTTCTCCATTTCCCTTTGATGTAAACGAAAGGGTATTCGGGGTGTATTTTTCCGTTTCTTCTTTCAGACCATAGAAAGCACCAAACAGTACTCCAGAGGATGTAAAGGCTACAGCACTTAAAATAGATACAAAAAATAAAATTCTGGCGTTATCTTTGATTTTATAAATTAAATCTGAGAACGTCAGTATATTTGTCCCCCGATAATACAATGCCTTTCTTTTTTTCAGCATGGAGGCTAATGCTACAGATAATTGGGTAAAGAAAAAGTAAGTTCCCGGGATGACCAGTAACAGAATCGGGAACATGCGCTGAACGATCGTCAGTAAATCGGCTGTCCAGGCAAGATAATATCCTGAACCTATTAAAATTAAGGACAGAAAACTGAGAAACCAGGAAAAGCGGGGCATCTTTTTAGCTGCTTTTGCTCCCCTGAACAGTTCCATGATCGACTTAGTCCGTATAGTAAGCAAAACAAACAATATATTTAATTCAAACATGACAAAATAAGATCCTGCCGTAATAGCAACAGCTAATGGCGAAATAAAATATGACAGGGGTTCATTTAAATCCAATATATTTGAAAAAGTTAACAAAAATACTTTCGAAAGAATGGCACCTAACAGGATCCCTGAAACAATGGATAAAAACCCGATGATACTGTTTTCAATGAACAATAATCGATTCAGCTGGGAACGGGAAATCCCAAGGGTTGTTAACAGACCAAACTCTTTTTGGCGTGATTTGATAAAGGTGCCTGTAGAGTACAGGACAAACAAAAAGGAAAAGGTAAAGATTATGATTTCTGCAGCCGTAATGCCATATTGGACAGATTTTCGCAGGTCACTATTCATGACGTCCGGATGAAACATAACCACTGCATACATAAAGAAAATCGTGACTGCAAACATGCTGCTTAAAAAGTAACTGATATATTGACGGGCATTGCGGCGAATGTTATTAAATGCGAACTGTCTGAAAGTCATCCGTATTTCCCCCCAGAATGGACAGAACATTTAAGATATCCTGAAAAAAGATTTGCCTGTTATCACCTTTATAAATTTCTGTGAACAGGCGCCCGTCTTTAATGAAAATAATTCGTTCACAAAAACTTGCCGCAAAAGGGTCGTGGGTTACCATCAGGATGCTTGCCTTTTGTTCTTCATGCAAAATCTCAAACGATTCCATGACCTGCCTGGAAGCTTTGGAATCCAGATTTCCAGTTGGCTCATCCGCAAAAATAATTGATGGGTCATGGATGATTGCCCGGGCAATGGCTGCACGCTGAATTTGGCCCCCGGACACTTCATAGGTACGCTTTTTTAAAATCTGATCGATTCCCAGTTTCTGTGCCGCTTCTTTTAGTCTTGTTTCCATATCCTTCAGGTTCACTTTATCGAGGGTTAAAGGAAGTACAATATTTTCTTCTATGGTCAGCGTGTCCAGAAGGTTAAAATCCTGAAAAACAAATCCCATTTCCCTGCGGCGAAATTGAGCTAATTTGCCCTTTGGTATATGGGAAACGGACTGCCCGTTAATTTCAACCGTCCCGGATGAAGGGGTGTCGATGGTCGACAACAAATTAAGCATAGTTGTTTTGCCGCTGCCGGAGGGCCCCATAACCCCTAAAAATTCTCCCTTTTTAACCGATAAACTCAAGCTATCGATGGCTTTTGTCTGTATGTTTGAACGGTTACCGTATATTTTTGATAAATTTTCAGCCTTTAACACATTCATCGTATTCCTCCTCGTTTTGATGATCAGAATTTTTTTTAGCTACTATGATTGTAAGAGGAGGAAGGAGTATGTCATATCGATTTATCTTTCAATCACAGAGAGTAATCTTACATTTTTGTCACATGTGGAAAGGTGATGGTGACTGCAGTTCCTTTTCCTTCCTCGGATGAAACCGAAATTTCATGTCCCATTTCATCGCATACCTGTTTAACGAGGTATAGTCCCATTCCAGTGGATTCCCTGAAGCGGCGGCCGTTTTCACCGGTGAAAAAAGGATCAAAAATACGCGGAAGATCTTTTTTCGGAATGCCTTCTCCATAATCTTGAACTGAAAGATGACATTCACGGCCCCTGCAATCCGTCTGGTATATAATCTTTTGATTTGAACCAGAAGAATATTTAATCGCATTCGACGTAATTTGATTCATGACAAATGAAAACCATTTGGGATCGGTTTCCACCATCAGACGGTTATCAATATGCACCTCAGGGTAGACCCGATTGCGGATAAATGAACGTTTGTAATTGTCGATTGTTTCACGAATCAAATCTAGAAGCTTAACCTTCTTCACCTGGAAATCACGATTGAAGCTGTCAAGTCTGGCATGGTACAGTGCCAGATCGAGCCCTTCTTTTAACCGGTCCAGCTCCTCACTTAAATCATGATACAGGGGGGAGGGAATGGTCTCCTTTTCATTTTGCAGAGTAAGGTTCATGACAGAAAGTGGTGTCTTCATTTGATGCACCCATTGCTGAATAAAACGAAGATGTTTTTGATGGTTTTCATGGGTTTTGTTTAACTCAGTCTGATAACGTTGATATTGCTGTTCAAACCTTTCTTTTAGTGTTGCAAGTAAGATTACATCTGATTCGGGCATCCACGGGGAAAGAGAGTCTTTTTCTTTACGTTCACCCTGGTCCGGTCTATAGAACAATTGAAACTTACGATACTGCACAAACAAAAATATGGCATAGAAAAAGGAAGGAGCCCCCATCATGTACAGGAACGTTTCCAATGTATGACCAGCATCATATATGGATAGTATTAAATAAGCGGTTATGGAAATCAGGAATACCTGAGAATAAAAAAAGAGAGTGAAGGGAAGCATGTCTTTTAAAAAATGTCTCATATTAATCCCCCCAGGTTATTTGCATTTTATATCCTGCTCCCCGAACTGTCTGAATAGCGTGTTCAATTCCCAGTACCTGCAGTTTCTTTCTTAATCTGGTGACATTGACAGACAGGGTGTTGTCATCAACAAAATGCTGGTCATCCCACAGCAATTCAAGCAAATGGTCCCTTGTTAATACTTGATTGATCTTGCCCATAAATTCATGAAGGAGTAAAAATTCTTTTTTTGTAAGCGGTAATGTTTTCCCGTTCTTTTCGGCTTCCATGGCCTCCAGGTTCAGTGAAAGGCCTTGAATTTCAATGATATTAGGAAATTTTCCAGATGCGTATTCCCCATAAACTCTGCGCATGATTCCCCTTACTTTTGCCATCAGCACATCAAAATTAAACGGCTTAGTAACGTAATCATCACCACCGTGCTCAATAGCCATCACCTGATCCATTTCACCGTCTCTGGCTGAGATGAAAATGATCGGACAATTTGAAATGGTCCGGATCTGCCTGCACCAGTAAAACCCATCAAAACGGGGCAGATTGATATCAAGCAGCACGAGGTGGGGGTTGACCTTTCCAAATTCCAGTGTTATCTGATTGAAATCTCTGGCAAGGGCAACTTCATAATCATACTTTTCCATATGGATTTTTAATAAATTGGCAAGCTTGGGATCATCCTCAACGATATAAACTTTCTTTTTCATCCAATATTCTCCTTATTTGAATCATCTCTTCTTTCTTCTATGGTAATAGATAGGGACGAAAATGAACAGAATACAGGAAAAAGTTATCCAGAGTTTTCCTTCATGAATAAAAAAATAAGGCTGTAAAAAAAGGGTTAATGTTCCACGCCATTCCGGGTGGAACATTAACCCTATTCATTATTGATTGAACGTAATCATAAAATCAATCACAGCCGGCCCGAGCAGTACGATAAAGATACTTGGAAAAATGAAGAGGACAAGAGGGAAGAGCATTTTAATTGGAACCTTCATCGCTTGCTCTTCAGCCCGCTGCTTGCGCTGTTCACGGACTTCGCTGGACTGAACCCGGAGGACCTGAACCATGCCGACCCCGAGCTTTTCTGCCTGAAGAATACTGCTGATCACCATTTTGACCTCATCCACTTCAATGCGTTCCCGAATCCCGTTCAAAGCTTCTTTTCGGGTTTTGCCCAGGCGTATTTCTTCCAGAAAACGATGAAATTCATCTGACAGAACTCCATCTTTTTTGGACACCAGTTTGCTGATTGCTGAGTCAAAACCGAGTCCGGCTTCAAGACTGACCGTCAGAAGATCAAGGACATCAGGGAGTTCTTTTAAAGCCAGCTGGTTCCTCTGCCTGATCTTCATGTTCAGGTACAGATGTGGGAGCGCAAAGGCACCGGTTAGTCCAAGAATGACAAAAATAACAGCCCCGCCTGTATGCAGGTGAAGCAATTTGGCATAACCAAAGGAGAGAACAGGCAGCAGCAAAAACAAGCTGATCTGCAGCAGGCGAAACTCTACGGGGGTCATTCCAAAAGGGTTTCCCGCTTTGGAGAGTTTGACATCACATTTCGCCTGTTTTTCTCCTGGCATTTTCCGTTTAAAGCTGCGTTTAAATTCTTTCCAGACCGGGACCAATATCCGTTCGCTCAGAGTAGATGAGGCATTCCTTTTCTTTTGACCCTTTTTTGGTTCTGTTGTCTTTTTCTTCTTGAAAAATCTTGAAATTCTCTGTTTAACACGTTCATTTCTTTCTTGCTGAAAAACAAATAATCCATAAATCAGGAGTGTGACAGTAAAGAAAAAGGCTAAGTATAGCATGGGGTTACACCTCAATCATCGTTAGTTTCCGGATTAAAAAGAACCCTGCAATCCCAGAGATGAAACCAAAAACAAGCATGACTATGCCGATCGTGTGGGTAAATAATAATGAGATGTATTCTGGTTCAATCACATAGATAAATAAACCTAAAATAATCGGCAGCAGACCTATGACAATCCCGGATAATCGGCCCTGAGCCGTTAATGTAGTGATCTGGCGCTGGATTTTGGTTCGGTCACGGATGGTCTGAACGATTTTTTCAAGGATTGTGGCCAGATTGCCACCAACCTGGCGCTGAATCAAAATGGCCTGAATCATTAAGTCTAAATCCTGACTATGCATACGCTCATTCAATCCATGGAGGGCATCCTCTATGGATCGCCCATACTGCATTTCCTTCAGCACCATGTCAATTTCTTCCCGAATAGGGGAAGGAGACTCCTCTACAACGGTCTGAAGGGACTGGGGAAGACTGAATCCTGCCCTGAGGGACCCGATCAGAACGGTAATCATATCAGCCAGCCCCTCATTAAATTTGGTGATCCGTTCGTTTACTTTTCGCCGCACATACCACTTCGGCAGCATAAACCCTGCTGCGGCTCCTAACAAAATGAAAAAAGGAGATCCAAAAATAATAAATGAAAGTCCTCCCAGAAGAGCTGTGGAAATCCACTGGAAAAGTATGTACTCTTCTGGCCTTAGCGGCAATCCGGAGCGGTTCAAAAGGACTTCTAATTTTTCATTCTTCTCTTTCGACAGCACCTGCTTGCGAATTTTCTGTTTGGTTAACCGGAACTGGAGAATCAGGTTCATTTTTTTTGCTGACAGTTTGTTTCGTTCCTTCATGGACAGATAATGTTTCAGTCGTTTTTCCATGCGCCTGTCTGGTTTATAAATCAGCATCAATAGGGAGAAAAAAAATAAAAAGGATGTAAACAGGACCAGAAGGGTTAAGTACCAGATCATACATCCCACTCCTCTTTATCCAGGAATACTGAAGCTGGAATATGGAGTCCTGAACTTTCCAGACGTTCATAAAACTTAGGCCGCACGCCGGTAGGGACAAGACGCCCCAAAATATTCCCTTCTGTATCGACCCCTTCTTGCTTAAAGGTAAAAATGTCCTGAAGTACGATCACGTCTCCTTCAAGCCCTTGAACTTCTGTAACTTTTACGATTTTTCTGGTTCCATCCTTTAAGCGCGATTGCTGGATGATCAAATCGATCGCCCCGGCAATCTGTTCCCGGATGGCTTTAATGGGAAGTTCTACCCCGGCCAGCAAAACCATCGTTTCGAGCCGTGAGATCATATCCCGAGGACTGTTTGAGTGTCCGGTTGCCAGCGAACCGTCGTGCCCCGTATTCATGGCCTGCAGCATATCAAGGGCCTCAGCTCCCCGAACCTCACCGATAATAATTCGGTCTGGCCTCATCCTCAGGGAGTTTCGCACTAAATCCCGAATGGCAATTTCACCGTTTCCTTCAATATTTGGCGGACGGGACTCTAATGAAACCACATGGTCCTGGCCTAATTGCAATTCCGCTGCGTCCTCAATGGTGATAATTCGCTCATCATTCGGAATAAAATTCGACAGCACATTTAAGGTTGTTGTTTTACCTGAACCTGTTCCTCCGCTGACAAAAATGTTGAGGCGGGCTTTTACACAGGCTTCTAAAAAGGTGGACATCTCTTCGGTTAACGTTCCAAAGTTGATTAAGTCATGGATTGTAAAAGGATCCTTTGAAAACTTTCGAATGGTCAGGGTAGGGCCATTCAGGGAAAGGGGAGGAATAATCGCGTTAACCCTGGAACCATCCGGCAGCCGGGCATCCACCATCGGACTGCTTTCATCGATCCTTCTTCCGATTGGCGAAACAATTTTTTCGATGATATTCATCACATGTTCATCGTCGCGGAATTCAATGTTGGTAAGTTCAATTTTTCCATTCCGTTCACAATACACCTGTCTAGGACCGTTGACCATGACCTCTGTTATTTCTTCATCCATAAGCAATGGATTAATGGGACCAAAGCCGGTCAGGTCATTAATCAGTTCATCTACGACCTTTTTCCGGTCAATTTTCCCCCGGAATGATTCATCCTCTTTTAAGATTTCAATGGCCATTGAATCTAATTTAGGAATAATATCTTCTACGTTATCGTCTTTCAGTTCACTTAAAATTTGTTTTTGGAGCTGGTTTTTCAGTTCCTGATGTTTATCCATAGGTGGTTTTTTATGTCTCTTGACCGGAGAATCTTTCGGTTTTTTTTGACGAAATGCAGTCATTAAGTCCTTTCCTGTTTCTTTTTTTTCCTCCTGTTCAACTGTGTCAGGCTGGAGCTTGCTTTTTTCCTGAATACGATTTAATAGACTCATTCCGCCGACTCCTCCTTTCCGCCTTTGCGGTTAAAGATTTTAGAGAAAATAGACCGTTTTGATGTTTTTTTCGTTTGGATATCTCTTTTGGATGTAAGCTGTTCAGCTAATTTAAATATCGATTTGGCCAGCACCGTCTTTCCCTGGTTCATGACTAACGGAATCCCGATATTGAGAGATTGAGAGGCAGCCTGAAAATCATTTGGAATATAAACCGGTTCTTCAGCTCCTAAAATATCCGGTACATCCGTCGCCTCTATCACGCTTTCCATCGTAGCCCGGTTGACTATGACCTGTACTTTGTCCTGTAGCCCAAGAACAGCCAGCGTTTCCAGCAGCAATTTGGTGTTTTTCAATGTTGCCATTTCGAGATTTGTGACGACCAGAATTTCATCAGCTTTTTCAATTAAATGAATGGTGCGCTCATCCAGGTTCGATCCAGTATCACATATGACATAGTCATGCTGAATACGCATCAAATCAATAATTTTATTCAATGCCTCCGGTGTTACGAGATCGGCGTATTCAGGGCGCTCGGGTGCGGGCAGCACTTTCACGCCGCTATCATGGGTACATAAATAGCTAGCAAGGGTAAACTCATCCAAACGATCAAGATCATCGATGACTTCTTTAATCGTAAAAGTCGATTGAAGATCCATCGCTAATCCGATGTCACCAAATTGAAAGTTTCCATCTAGAACTCCAATTGAAATATTTTTTTTGATTAGAGCAGCTGCCAGATTTACTGCTAAAAAAGTCCGTCCAACTCCACCTTTAGCACTCAGGACAGCAATCATCTCACCACGTTCATTTGATGTTTTAAATCGATTGCTTGACATGGTATATACCTCCATCCTTAATTTTCGTCAGATTGGAGTTCCTGCGGCGGTACAATCCTGGAATGAAGGGTCAGCTGAATACTTCCCCGTTCTGAGGCATTGACAAGTTTGACCGCATCCTCAGGTTTTAGTTCTAATGTCACCGATGTATATTCAGCATAGCCTTCCTGGTGTTCAGTAGGGGCAATCAGTTTGCGTCCCACAGCCAGCACTCTGGCCCCTGACAGAATTTGTTCAGTATCCACGTTAATATTTCCATCAGGTAATTGGTCCACTTCACTAAAAATGACATCCACCGTATCTTCTGGTTCAATTAAGTTGGAAACCGATTGAACAAAGTTGACTCCAACCGAGACCGCTCTGAAGCCATCCTGGATTTTTCGGGAAACAAACAGGGTTTCTTCTTTGACGGATTTCAGCCTGTGAGTTAAAAGTATTTCACCGTTTTTAATATAAGAGGTAGTGAATTTCCCAATTACTTGAGACGGGTCGGTGACCGCATCAGGGTGAAGCCCCACTTCAGGAATCTGCTTTACTGTCAGCATATCTCCGCTGATCTGCTGGTTTTCCTTGATATCTGTCGCTGCTACAACTACTTCTATCATGTTTTCTGTCATGGCTGCTTCTGTATCCAATTCTTTCATATAGTTGAAAAATAACACGGTGGTAACGATCCCCATAATGAGCGCAAGAAACAAAATGATTTTTGATCTCATCCTTATCACCTACTCGATTAGTCTAATGCTGTATGCTCCACGATTATCTGCACTTTTCTTGACGATACCGGGACCTGCACGCTTTACAAAAACTCCCCGGACAGCGGTTTCATTTCCGGTAGGCATGTCAGTCAGATAAAAATAGGCAAATCCCGTTACTTTTACTTTCTTAATTTGATTTCCATCGATCCTGTAGGGTTCATAAACGGGAATTAACAGGAGCCTGGAACATCCTTTATCAATGCCTTCATCAAAAGAATATGGGCAATTCGTTACCCGTTCTTTGATAGCACTTCTGGTTTTTCCTGCGACGTTACCTGTTTCGGTGTCAATGACATCCCCGATTTCAATGGAATTATCATAGCCGAAACGTAAATTATCATAGTAAGTGGCTGATCCAGAGCCTCCCAATGCGAGAATACCAAACCAGCCCGTATCATTACCATGAGCATTGGTCTTCAATTCATATTCTTTGTAGTATTCCAGCTGAAACGAACGGTCGATCCCCAGCGGAACGGCTCCTCTCGCTTCTCCCATAGTCGCTGTCTCAGCTTTAGCAACAGCCTTTATGGGAACGGTTTCCTTTCCGAATAGTTTTGAAAAAGTAAGAGGAACATCTTTTTCCAGACTTACTTCCACGGTAAACCCTTCAAATTCCACATTCTTCAAACTGTTTAGTTCATCATGGCGCTCGAGTACCTCACGAACGATCTGGTAAGAGGTGTTATAGCTTTCAAGAACTTTCTGAGCGCCTGAAAGGGCTGCAGCATTGGCGGTTTTTTGCAGGTGGGATTTGGTCATATAAATTTTCCCTCCATCAATAACCAGCCCAGTAATTGCCAATAAAGCCATTAAAGAAAGGGAAGCAAGCAATAGAGCGTTGCCTTTCTCACTTCTGATCAGTTTCATCATTCTTTACCCCCTTACTCCACCCGAATGGTTGATGACGTCTCAATATTTACAGGAGAAGGGAGAAAAGAGGATAAAATCGGTGTATTTAATTCAAGAGGATAACTTAAGGTTACCGTCACATAATCTCCTGACTCCCTGTTTTCATCCACCGGGGTAATGACAACTTGCAGTTGGGAGGGATCACCGATGTGAATATAATCACGGGCAAACCCCACCATTTCCGCATCACTTCTCCCCAGTCCTCCAAGACGAACTGTTTCCTGGGTTGCCATATGCAAATGGGAATAGGAGTATAAAACTCGTCCAAAATCAATAATAGCAACTAAAATCAGGATTAATACCGGAATCAGCAAGGCCATTTCTACTAAAGATTGACCCTTTTCGCCTTTGATCACAATAATCCCCACCCTCTGGATAAAAATGTCATAACGACTCCTCCGGCAATGGATACACCGTAAGGATAAGTCGTTTTCATGGAATCTTTCTGAATGAACAGCGGAATGTTAAGTCCATATCGTAAACCAAGTAACTTGTAAAGAACGGATTTCAATAGTGGTTCTTTTCTTAACAGAATAAATAAGGCAATCGCACCGCCGATCAGTGCCATATAAATGGATGACAAGAGAACGAACATAGTTCCTTTATAGGCACCGATGACGGCTAATAATTTCACATCTCCAGCTCCCATGCCCCCGAGCAAATAAGGAATGATGAGCAGTCCCAGTCCTGTAAGCATTCCAGCAATAGAAAACGAAATGCCTACAAACCCGCTGACAAAAAAATGATAAAGAAAGGCGATGAAAAGGCCAGGATAAAGAACGTTATTGTATATTTTTCGATGTCTGAGATCTGTGATGACACAGATAATCAGGATACCAATGAGGATTATATTGATAAGCATATCGATCACCTTACCTGTTATGAAATCTGGACATTTTCAGGTAGAACCTCCACTGTAAAAAAGAAATCCCTTATCTTAATGGCAGTAAGACAAGGGATCATAACAGTTTCAATCGGGTAATTGCCCTTTCATGAAATGAACCATTGATCCATTTCATCAGAAAGGGGTAAACTCGGATTTAGATGTCATTTACTGTGTTGTAGTATTAGTAGTTTCGCCGCCATTTTCTCTGTTAGTAATGTTGGATACCACATCATTGAACATTTCAATAATCTCATCTCTCAGCAATGCCAGTACAGCTACAACTCCTACAGCAATCACACCTAAAACCAAACCATATTCTGTCATACCCTGTCCCTGTTCCTCTGAAATTAAACCTTTCATTTTTTCTACCATGAAAATCCTCTCCTTTATTTAATGAATTGAATTTGATTCCCTATTTCCGTCTGCGTTTCTTCGATCGTACCTGCAGGAAGCTCAATGACGGAACTGGCTTCCCTGTACACCCTGCCTATTTTATAAGGGGGGAAGTGACTTTCAACACCAACAATTACGTTCTCATCATTTACAAATAAGACGTCAATGGAGTAGTTCATGAAAAAAGAATGAATCTGTTTGCAAGGTCTAATATGAAGTCCACAACCTGCACGAATCTCTTTCGTAAACATTAGACCTCTCAATCGTCTCCAGAAAGAGTAAGCGGTACCGATCTCTTCTGCTAATTGTTCGTTCGTGCTCCGGTTGATCAACTTCAATCAGCCGTTCACCTCCATTTCCTCAAAAAAATAACCCCTCCTACCGAAAGGAGGGGTACGAGCAGATAAGAATGATAAACCTCTTTATCTGCTCCAATCCTGTATCTTTCGGTAGCTGGCTGGCATAGTGGGATGAACCACACCTTAGCCCCTTTAGCTTTGCGCCACTGACTTTCGCCAGTTTTGCCTTTCTCGAGATTCAGTGCGTATCTGTTTGTCGTACTGATCTCTTGCCTCCATCATACTCCTGCTGCAGGTTCTATGGAAATCCATCAAACATATCATTTGTTTCTGAAAATTCGGTGAACAAAAAGTGCTAAAACTCGGTGATCATCAGACAGTTTATCTACAAAAAGAAGTTCTATATAAAGAGGGTTCTGGTCATATGGGCCCTTAAACGAGGAGATTCGACATTGTTTTGGGAAAATATCGTATTATAACAAAATAATGGAATAAGACGGAATTTATCCCTATGTTTATGGAATTTTTTATAATCCAGGCGAAATCATGCTGAATTTTGTGAAGTTCTTCCTACACATGTGACAAGAAGTCGAGAAATATCAGCTCATTGTCACAGAAAATGTCTGATCATGGTTAAAGTCCTTTTTGCATATTCTGTACAGAAGAGTAATTTAGAAATAACAAAGGATGATATCATAATGGTAGTTTCAGCGTCTATTATCGTTGTTTTTATCATGGTTCAAAGTATATATACATATTTTAGAAAAAGAGAAGAGTTCCGGGGGGCATTTTCATTTGATCATTTTTACATATTGATTCATATTTACTTTATTGTCATGATTGGCTTCGGGCTTCTTTATTTTCTTCTTTCCCAGAAAGGGATTACGCTGCTTGAGGGAGGCTACCTGCAGGAAATATCTCAACTGGAACGTCTAGGGACATCGATTTACTTTAGCGGTGTGACATTAATGACGGTAGGGTACGGAGATATCACACCGGTTGGAGTGGGGAAAGTTCTTGCACTTATAGAGGCATTAATAGGCTATTTGCTGCCCGCTGCCTTTTTTGTACAGGTTATTCGGGACGTTAAACAGGAGCCATAATGAATAATCAATCGGTCCAGAAAAATAATTTGAACAGCCGTTGAGCAATCCGTTTTATATAATAAGGAAAGAATAAATGATAACATCTAAAAAACAGTTTAAAATTGCTTGAAAAATCAGGTGTTAACCATAAAAATTTTCATTATTGAGGGACATAATTTGAATCATTTGTTAAATTTCGCTAATCTTATACTACAATAGACTTTTACATATAAGGAGGCGATTCCATGTCTGTTGAAGTGGGAAAACAGGCCCCAGACTTTGAATTGGAAGCAAGTAACGGAGAGAAAGTGAAGCTTTCTGATTTCCGCGGAAAGCATGTTGTTCTTTATTTTTATCCGAAAGATATGACACCAGGATGCACCACAGAAGCAAAAGATTTCAGGGATCACCATGAAAGTTTTGCTGATCTGGATGCAGTTATTCTTGGAGTAAGCCCAGATCCGGTAGAACGTCACCAGAAGTTTATTGAAAAACACGACCTGCCATTCCTTCTGCTGGCTGATGAAGATCATAAGGTTGCTGAGTTATATGGAGTATGGAAATTAAAGAAAAACTTTGGCAAAGAATATATGGGAATTGAACGTTCCACTTTTGTCATTGATCAAGATGGCAACCTCGTGAAAGAATGGCGCAAAGTTCGTGTAAAAGGTCATGTAGAGGAAGCTCTTACCTTTATACGTGAAGAGCTATAAACCTGCAGTACCTTAACCCTGCCAGGGTCTGGTCAGAATTTTTTAGGTTTTTATAGCAAGGGGAAATCCGTCTACAGACTCAGACAAAATCAGACTTCTGTGCGAAGAACTTTCTTTATTACTTAAAGTACACTGAATATAGAACAAAGGAATTCTGGTGAAACACACGTTTTCATGTAGAATGACATTTGTTCTGCCCCTTGTTTAAAACCAGATACACAAAGAAAAACCACAAATCTTCCGGCATTCGTCCGGGGTTTGTGGTTTTTCTGTTTTTAACCCTAATAGATGCAAGGTAATAAAAAATCAGGTATGCTAAAAATAATAATCATACATCTGGAGGAAAGCTCAATGTTCATCGTGAGTTCATGCAAAATTAACCAGGATTTAAAACAGGATTTACTCCGTCAATTTCCAGAAGTTCATTTTTGTTTTTGCGATGATATAGAGGAAGCGGAAAAACATCTGCCAGAGGCCGATATCCTCCTGACCTATGGAGAAGATCTAGAAGATCAGCACATTGAATCGGCAAAAAGGCTGCAGTGGATCATGGTGTTATCAGCCGGTGTTGACCGGATGCCTTTTAAGAAAATAAAGGAAAAAAACATCCTTGTCACCAATTCAAGAGGCATTCACAAAATTCCTATGGCTGAATACGTCATCAGCATGCTTCTGCAAATTTTCAGGCAATCAAAGCTCCTTATGGAAAATGAAAAGGCTCATAAGTGGGACAAAAGTGTTACAATGGAAGAAATCACTGGCAAGGCCATGTTAGTTGCGGGGACGGGAGCCATAGGCGGGGAAGTGGCAAGGCTGGCAAAAGCGTTTAGAATGAAAACCATTGGTATTTCCAGAAGCGGAAAACCAGTAGATCATTTTGATCAAGTTTTTCAAAGTGACCAAATCCTAGACGTTTTACCGACAGCTGATTTTGTTATCTCAATACTCCCTTCCACCGAAGAAACCAGACACTTTTTTGGCAAAGCCCATTTTCAAGCCATGAACAGGAAAGCTATTTTCGTTAATATCGGGAGAGGGAGTACCGTCTGTGAGCAAGATCTCATAGAAGCTCTGCAGGAAAAGGAAATATTCCACGCGGTTTTAGATGTCTTTGAACAAGAACCGCTGCCGGAGCATCATCCATTCTGGGATATGGACAATGTAACTGTCACACCCCATTTATCAGGAGTCACACCACAGTATCAGCCCAGAGCTATTGAAATCTTTGTGCAAAATTTAAAAAGCTATCTTAAGGGAGAAAACCTTTTTATAAATATTGTTGATCCAAACAGGGGGTATTAAGATGAGAATTTATACACGTTCAGGAGACAAAGGGACAACTTCTTTAATTTACGGTGACCGTGTGGCTAAAAATCATGCCCGCGTGGAGGCTTATGGAACCTGTGACGAGGCTAATTCCATGATCGGGCTGGCCCTCAGTCATATCGGAAAGGAAAAGTGGGAAAATAAACATGAGTTTATGGATTTTATGAGAAAAGTACAGACTGTTTTATTTCACGTCGGAGCCGAATTGGCTACCCCAAAAGGGAAGGAAGTTGCATGGAAACTGAAAGAAGAACATGTGAAGGAACTGGAGAGCCAGATTGACAAATTGGACAAAAATCTTCCGGAGCTGAAAAACTTTATTCTTCCTTCTGGCCATGAAGGGGCATCATGTCTGCATGTGGCACGTACAATAGTTAGGAGGGCAGAACGGACAGCTGTTTCTCTTGGTGATGAAATTGACAATCCCCATGTCATTTCCTATTTAAATCGCCTTTCAGACTTTTTGTTTGTGGCTGCCCGTTATATCAACAAAGAACTCAGTGGGGAAGAAATTCCTTTAAAGACAGATATTTAATAGGCTCAACAATTGACAAATGTATTTTTAAAAGGGTACACTTAATATAGATTATAAACATTATCAAATAATAATTTTATTTCTAAAGAACATATATTGAAAGTGAGGTGCATGACGGTGTCTGAAAGAAGGCTCCAGGAGGCACTTGAAACCCTAAAGGAATCAGGCGTCAGAATCACCCCTCAACGTCATGCAGTGCTGGAATATCTAATCAAATCAATGTCCCATCCTACTGCTGATGAAATATATAAAGCACTTGAAGGAAAATTTCCGAATATGAGTGTGGCTACTGTCTACAATAATCTTCGGGTATTCCGTGATATTGGTCTGGTTCGTGAATTAACCTACGGCGATTCATCCAGCCGTTTTGACTGCAATACCGAAAAACATTACCATATTATCTGTGAGAAATGCGGCAAAATTGTAGATTTCCACTATCCAAGCCTGGATGAAGTGGAATCATTGGCAGAACAGGTGACAGGATTTGATGTAACCCATCACCGTATGGAAGTATATGGGATATGTAATGATTGCAAGAAAAAAGAGCAACATTAAAAGCTGAGAGCCTAAACAGGCTTTCAGCTTTTAATGTTTGGACAAGCTCTATCGCCCCATTCAGCTTAAGAAGAGTAAGTCGGGATGAACGAACCGATTTCACCTTTTTTCTTCGGATGATTGGAATAAAAAAACGGTAGACATTTATAAAAGAAACCGCCATACTAAACAGCAGGGCGGTTTTTGTTTGGTTTTAAATCAGAGGTTATCTTTTTTGGTGTTTTTTTGAATTATATTTTTCGTCAAACTCTTTACCCTCTAAACTTTTATCAAGTGTGAGGGGTTGCTTGCAATACATACATGCGTCGACCCTGCCTAGCATTTTCGTTTCTTTGTTGCAGGATGGACACGTTACAACCACTGCTTTGGTGGACAGCATCCCAATCCAGAAATAAACGATCGTGCTGAAGATAATCGATAGTATACCTAGGATCATAAAGGTTACCATAACCCATTCCTGTTCTTTAAAAAATAGTCCGAAATACATCAGAATCATTCCGGCAAAAATTAACCCTAATGCAAATCCGCGAATCTTATTGATTTTGCTTTTATATTTTAATTCCATCTTACGTCCTCCTTTAATCAGTTCCATAAAGCAGTATAGCATAATTTTAAACAAGATTCGGGGATTCAAAAAAGGATTTTGATTTATGATTGTAGAAGTTCATGACTATTATTAATTTGGAGGAGTTCAAAATGGAAAATGTGTTGCGTCCCATTTATCAGGAAAGAGCAAGCCACCAAAATACATTAGGCATTTTAATGGTAGAAAAAGAACAGCCTGTAAGCCCTGTTACAGACAATTTTGATGTCATCTTATTTATCATTGTCCGTAATGCAGATGAGCCATGGTATGTTAAACATTATGAATATGAAAATAAAAAGGCAGCGATGCATATTGTTGATGAGACCTTATTAAATACCTGGATTGAAACAAGCGGTTACCGCAAAGTAATCCAGTGGTTAACGGACGGAAAAATCATTTTTGACCGAAATGAGTATATGGCAGATTTAAAAGAGAAGCTGCACAATTTCCCTGAAGAGAACCGGGGCTTGAGAAAAGCTATTGAGTTCGCTAAACTCATTCGTGCTTATACCGAATGCAAAAACTTCTATTCATCCGGGCAATATTTAGATGCTTACAGTATGATGGTCCGTTCTTTGCATTATCTTGCGCGTCTTTCGGTTATAGAAAAAGGGTTTTATCCAGAGATCACTGTCTGGAATCAAGTAAAAAAAATTGAACCGGAAATCTATAAGTTATATGAAGAATTTACACAAAGCACAGAACCAACAGACAAAAAGGTTCAGCTGATGCTTCTCGCCAGTGAGTATGCGATTAATTCACGGGCTGAACGCTGTGCGCAGCATCTTATTCATATTATGCAAACAAAAGATACGCCATGGTCTTTTGGGGAACTTAAGATTCATCCCGAAATTGAAAAGTATGCTTTAGATTTAAGTGCACTTCTTGAATATCTGGTAGAACGGAAAATGGTTAAAGTAGTAAATGAAGAAACAAAGGGAAAATACATTTTCCACCGTAAATATAAAGCATAAAAATTTTAGTGTTATGGTTCTGCATTAGATGATGAGCAGGATGAAGAAAATATAATTGCTTTCCATAAGGCAAAGGCGATTCACCAGGCAAAATAAATAATTGATGAAAAAGCAAATTAATTTCAAAAAAGTATTGACGGGGTACGATATTCGTGTTATATTATAATCCGTCGCTAAAAAAGAGCGGCGAACAAAACACGAAGAAATTTACCTTAAAAATTCTATTGACATTCTATTTCAGCCATGTTATCTTATAAAAGTCGCTGTTTTGAGCGATGGCATTTCGAACCTTGAAAACTGAACAAAACAACTTGTAACGCCAGAAGCTAGATTG
>JACDOD010000020.1 GCA_017656265.1 Bacillaceae bacterium
GCGTGAGCTCTGATTTCTCGCGCGTGAGTCCTGATTTCTCGCGCGTGAGTCCTGATTTCTCGCACGTGAGCCCTGATTTTTCGTGCGTGAACTCTGATTTTTCGTGCGTGAACTCTGATATCTCGCATACGCGTGATGCTTAATTACTGAACACGAGATCTGATATCCTGGAATCAAGAGCTGATGTTCCTCGTTACAAATCAAATCGAATTGTCAAATCTAGCATAAAGATGAACCGGTTCAAAGGTTGATTTTATATTTGCAAAGATGGTTGGCACTTTTGAATTTAAAGCTTTCTTTGTTGCTGCCAGATCGTCATATTTATTCCTTGTCCCTTCCCAAACTCTGTTGATAGATTCGCACTATTTTTCGATAGATCATCTATTTTCCCCTAACTGTTTCACCATCCATTTATAGAAGTTCCAGATCATCCTCCAGTATACAATACCTCCGAAGAATGTATACCAGTGCCTCCATTGAGAGGCATGTGCCAGCAGTCCGGCCTGTTCCCCCAGGTATTCAAAGACCATTAACCCAAAAGAAAACAGCAAAATCAGTCCAGTTCTAAGCATTGTTCCTGCCCGGTCCATGATCCAAACACACCCGCAGGTAACCGCAGGCAAAACAACGAGGGTAAATCCAATATCGATGGGAAAAACATCTGGAAACATTCGTTTTGGGAAAGAATACAGATTTAAGCCAACAAATATAAGGTCGAGATATGTACCCAAAATGACTGCGAGAAAGTAAACCGATACATAAGTTATGAAGGTGTGATCCTGACTCTGATGATTATGAGTTTTTTTGGTGGAGGATAAACTGTTTGGTGAAGATCGCAAATTCAAGCCATTCGAGGGTTTCGCAATATTTTTCCTCAACATCATCACTCACTTCAATGGGGCGTTCCTGCAAATAATTGAGAACCTTCCAGTCCGAATACCAGTCCCCTATCTCTGCTTCTTGATGAGACTGATCTTTCCATGCGTTGCTCAATACCGGACTGTACAGCCTCGGGGCCTGGCCTGTGATCGCGCAATGGTTAATCCTCGGTTTATATATCATTCCCGGAACGGATTCTCTGACATCATGAAACAAATGGGGCCAGAAGTCTTTTCGTGAGCCAGTATGCGGGGTTGACCGGGCCCATTCAAAAAAAGCCTGATATTGATCCCTGTCATGAAAAAGCACATGATACAGCCGTTTCCCCAGGAGGATGCGCTCATGCAGGGAAGAAAAATGATGAAGGGTCTGGCCTTTCACTCTAACCCTTTGGCTACCCCCATCAAAATAAGGAAACAAAATATAATTCGTGCTCAGAAAATCCTGCAGTTTGAATTCAATAGTATGAAGCACCGTATCCTGATAATAGGGATTTTGAATCACCCGCTTTTCCAAATAGCTCTGTTCATTGATGACCATCGCAACCGCCAGAAGATAACGGTCCTTCCGCTTCCAGAAATCTTCCCAGATCGTCTCCATAAATACCGATACATCAAAATGCGGCAGCAAATGAAAAAGAGGCGTTTTTTGCCTTAAACTCTCTTTATAAATAAGAAGCTGCGGATACGCATCCTGAAAGATCAGCCAGTTCCCCCGCTCAATAAAGTTAAAAAAATCGTTCTGTTCGTCCTCTGTCAGGAATTCCTGAAGAAGTTCGCCCTTTAAATCCGTCATGTTCCATCCACCATTGCGGGAAACCATATGGCCCAGAAAAGCCCAGTGAATATTAGGATGCTGCTCGTAAAAATCCAGGTACGCCCGGGTGCGGGTGATATTGTTTCGGTTATGCTGTTCTGTCTCGTTTTGAATCTCCTGAATCAGTTTCTGTTCAGAAGCTGAAAGATGATTAGAGCCTGCCCCATTTTTTTGGGCTTTCTTTTTCAGCTCTTTTTTGATTTTCTTCAAAGGGGGGCTTAACGTTTTCGGTTTAGAATCATCCGTAAAAAACTTGAACAGTTCCATCTCTCCCTTGATTCATATATGAAAGGAAAACAAATACCATTTATCCTAGATGAATGGGCGGGATGAGTGCTGATGGAAAAGGTTTATGAAGTATTGACTGGACGGTTAGCCGATAGCAGTCCGGTCAAAACCCGGATGAATCCTGGTCCTATGCCTTAGAGCCCGAGATTTCAACCGATGCTTTATAATCATATTATGAAAGTGCCTTGAAATTCATGAAGATATTAGAAGTCCTATGCTGATGGGAATTAGTATATTCATTATTAGCACACCTACCTGGTGTAACCACTATTCTATAATTAACCGTTTTCGCTAAAAAAAATTTAACACTTTTCTATTTACCTACTGTTATATCAGGCCATTCTTAGTCTTGAGTGATTATAAAAAAATTTTGTCAGGAGTAGTTTTATAGTGAAGCTTGTTTATCATTTCAACCGGGAGATCTTCAGGTGATTCACAAAACGTAGGTTTTAGATCGATTGTACCTTCGTAGCTGCCGTTATCCTATTCTCGAGTTAGATTCGTGTCTTATGCCGCAGGGTGTGACCTCACGGGTGTGAACCCTGATTTCTCATGCGTGAGCCTTGATTTCTCCCGCGTGAACTCTGATATCTCGCGCGTGAATCCTGATTTTCCGTGCGCGAACCCTGATTTCCGGCGCGTGAACTCTGATATCTCGCGCCTCTAAACAAGTACTCCTCCCCCACACCTTCCTCTTTCGCTCTCTGATAAACATGCCAGGCAGCCACTAAATCCTGAAAGGCCAATCCGACAGAACCGAAGACGGTAATTTCATCTGGAGCCGTCCTGCCTGCCTTCTTCTCGGCAATGACTTCGCCCAGTTCGGCATCAATCGCGTTAGCAGACAGGCCAGCTCCCGCAATCGCTCCCATCCGAACAGCAAGATCCCGGTCATCACAAATAAATTTCGCCGACTCAATCAGTTCAGCACTCACTTCACATTTCCCCGGCTGATCTGCCCCCAATGTCGTAATATGCGTGCCCGGACGGACTTGATCCGAAAACAAGAACGGCTCCGTCGCCCATGTTGCAGCAATGATGATGTCAGAATTCTGCACCACTTCAGCTAATTCAGAGACCGCTGCAACCTTTAAGTCTGTTTCAGTCTCCATTTTCCCAGCAAACTCATCCGCTTTTCCTTGAATTGAATCAAAGGCGTACACTTCTTCAATCTCACGAAAAAGCGTGAGTGAGCGCAGCTGAAGTTCACCCTGCACCCCGCAGCCAATGATGCCGACACGGCGCGCATCCGCACGCGACAAAACGTCCGTACCCAGCGCTCCAGCTATTCCTGTACGGACTGCAGTGATATACGACGAATCCATCACCGCCAGCAATTCACCCGTTTCAAGGTCGTGCAAATGAATCACACCTGAAATTGCCGGGTTCTGTCCCGGAAACTTCGCATGTACTTTTACCATATAGGCTGGAATCCCATCCACGAGTCCTGGGAACAAAACGGCTGCACTGGCCTTACCCCCTGGAAGAGGGGATACAGATTTCCGCCATGTGACCTCTTTATTTAATGAATAAGCAGCAAACCCGCTTCGAATTCCGTTAATGATGTCTTCCAACGATAATAGTTGCCTAATATAAGAGTCGTTAAGGAGTAAGGTCATTAGATAAAAAATCCTTTCTTGTTTTTAGAATCGATCACTTTGCTATGTTAATAATAAAGCCTCTAACTCTATATGCCTGCCCCTATTCTATCATTTATCAGATTCCTGTCCTTAACCATATCTCTATTTAGTTCATAACTGACTGTAGTCAAACAAAAATTAAGTAGGATCTTTTCATTCAATACTACTGAAGATGACTCTAAATCCATTTATAATTTGTGTTATTGAATCACCTGATCCAGTAATGTAAAGCAAGTGATCTTCGAGGAAAACTTAGAATTATTTTGAACCAATCGTGCTATAATGAAATTGAGATCATGAAAAAGTGAGGGGATCCATCATGCTATATGATGACCTTCAAGAAAAACGTGAACAGATTTTAAGAAGAGCAAACAAAAACGGAATACGAAAGTACGAGTTTTGGTTCAGCAGCCAGACGAGAAGATGATCCTTCAAGTGATATAGATTTACTCGTGACCTCTGAAGAAGGAAGAAATCTTTTCGATCTGATTCGATTTAAAAACAATATGGAAGAACTTCTAAATGTGGAGGTTGATGCCGTAGCTGAAAACTCCATTCATCGAAACATGAAAGAACAAGTGATAAACGAGGCAACTGAACTATGAAAGATGACAGAGTTTACCTAACCCATATCCTGGAATGTATACAAGATATTGAATCATACATTCGAAATTGAAAAGATGATTCAGTTCAAAAATCGTACAGGATGCGGTCATTCGAAAATTAGAAGTGATCGGAGAAGCCACGAAGAATATTTCAATTGAATTTTCGAGAACAACACCCTAACGTTCCGTGGCGTGAAATGGCAGGGCATAGAGATGTGCTAATCACGAATACTTTGGCGTCGATCTTGAGATTGTTTGGAATGTGGTTGACAAAGAGATCCCACCGTTAAAAGAGAAAATAACGAACTTTCTAAACGAATAAATAAGCAGGTGGTTCATAAAACATCTGCTTTTTTCTGTTGAGTGCTTTTAATGCTAACTCAACTTTTGCACCCTGAAATCGGCCGAAAAACTTTGAAATAGTTGGGTGAACCCGCAATCCATTGCTAAAATTGACTTTTGATTATTGAGTATACCATACAATTTTTACCAGAGCGGGGGGGTATTTCACCGTGTTTCGTAAATGAATTAACAATGTTTGAATATTGCCATTCAAAAGTGACGTCTATGCCATATTTCAGGGATATTTGTCTCAAATAGAGAGCCACCACTTGGTGGTGATGGCTAATTCCTTCATACCATATCTTCTCCTCATAGAATACAGGGGATATTACAGATAATAGTAAATTCTGTCGCAAAGAGTGGTAAACTTCTCCGCAAGGTTGGTACAATTTAGATGCAACAATTAATATTGTTTTGACCACTTTTCCTTGAATGAATGATTAAAAGAGCAAAGACAAATGAAGTAAAATTAATTGGATTAATCCATTCTCTTACAGTAAACAACACCCCATTCATACAAAACTCCCCAATTTTCCATATATGTTAATGATATAATTTATTTGGAAATATAGACTATAGATAGTATATATAGGTATCGAGATTATAGATTCAGGATCTTTTGAATTCTTGCGGTATATGGGACTTGGATGACAAACGTTTGTTTAACATTGTTTACTATTTTCAATTCATTCCATATTAAAGTTTTTGAGATGTTTTGTTATTTTATGTATAATTTATTTTACAAATAGATCCAAATTATCTTGATTTAACTATTTAAAATAATTATTCATGTTACGAAAATTTTCAGATAAACATTTTGATTTATATATACCTATAAAAAGGACTGATTAATTTGGAAGAAAAAAAAGTAACAAATGTCTCACAATTTACAGACGCTCTATATAATTTAAGTGGTGAAGGTTTTTCTTTCTTTAGAGGACAAGGGTCATATAAAAGGTATAAACTGTTACCATCTTTATTAAGGAAAAATATTCAGGGAAACAGATATTATAGTAATGAATGTGATACTAGTTTTTTAAATATCTTTAAAACCAGAGCTATACCTTACATAAATAATGCTCCTAGAGATGATTGGGAATGGCTGCTTACTGCCCAACATTATGGTGTTCCAACTCGGCTGTTGGACTGGACACAAAGTCCGTTAGTTGCATTATTCTTTGCTGTTGATGATAACCCTGAAATTAATGATGATGATGATCCTGTTGTCTGGTGTTTAAACCCTAATACTTTAAATTCCAAAAGTCCATTTAATGGTGAAATACCAAATTTAATGGAAAGAAGTGAAAGCCTCCTTCATAAATGGTTGGATGAATATTATGCATTAGGGAAATTCTTAGAGGAAGTTAAATATCCTATTGCTTTAGTTGGCCCAAGAAGTAATGATAGGGTCAATGCTCAAAAGGGTGTGTTTACCCTCTTTCCATTAAATGCTCAACCTCTGGAGGAAATGAATGAATCGGAGGAATTTTTATATAAAATTATAATAGATAATAATAAGAAGGGGGAAGTTAAAAAGCAACTGTTTGAATTAGGAATAACGTATTCCAATATTTACCCTGAATTGGAATCAATCTCAAAAGATATAGTTTTTGAATATTCAATATAATACAAGGAGGGAAATAGTATGGATGAGAAAAATTGGGAAGTGGAGTCTACACCTGACAGTAAAACTCTTAAGAGTGTGTGTGATGAAATTGATAGTGCATTAAAAGGAGAACCTGGTATAAAATTAGACCCCGAATACCAACGTGAATATAAATTTACGACAAAAGACGAAAGTTTATTAATTGAATCGATATTGATGGGAATACCGATTCCAGTAATATACCTTTCCTCTGACACTACAAAAATTCCACATGTGTCTAATGTTATAGATGGACAACATAGATTAAGAGCAGTCTATAGGTTTATTAATGGGAAATTTGCTTTAAAGGGTTTAGAACGCTACAAGGATTTAAACGAAAAAAAATTTGATGAACTTCCTGTAGAGACACAAAACAAACTACTTTTTCAATCCAATTTATCATTTCAAAATATACATGTTCAAAATAACCCAGAATTAGAAATGGAAATTTTTAAGAGATACAACCAGGGGACAAATCCACTGAGTAAACAAGAAATTAGACACGCCGTATTTAGAAGTGAATTTAATATGTGGTTTAATAAAAAGGTCGATCAATTCTTTTCAGATTCTATTTTGAAGGACATCTATAATATAAGTAAAAAACGATATTCAGATAAAACAGCACATGAATCTATTTACGTAATGTTATCTATTTTGGAAAATGGTCTAAACTCAGAATATAATACTTCCCCTGAATACGCAGAAGCATTTATGAAATATGCAGCAGAATATGCAACTCAAGAAGACCTTATAAAAAATTATGGAGATAAGTTAGAAAAAGTAAATGAGTTTTTAGTAAAAATTCATCAAGAACTAGAAATTAAGTATCCATTTTCAAAAGAAATATATGGTGTACAAAGCAGAAATTATAAACTTCAAACACCGATTTTGATGATTATCTCTGCTTTTCTTCATTATTTGCTTAATAATCATATCAATTTAGTAGAAGAAGATAAATTTAAAAAGATTATAGAAACCATTAAAGAAACATTATCAAATTCTTACTTAGAAAAGCCATTTAAGGGCTCAAATACACGCCCAAGTGCGTTACTAGAAACATTCGATGAAATGAAACGAAACTGGGAATCAAAGAGTTAAATAAAACTAATTTTGTGAATCTACAATAATAAAATTTTTAAAAAGACAGTATTTCTTTATATTAGAAATACTGTCTTTTTAAAAATTGGCTCTAAAATATATGTTGGGGTACAGAAAAAATTCTGAAAAATAAAACACGCAAACTCCTAATTTTGTTAGACTTTGTTTAGACCCAATAAACAAATAACAAAAAGGAGTTGCGTGGAGTTGGGGAGAGTGCCTCATCGTTGCCCCAAGTGTGGACAAACTACAGGTTGCGTACATGATTATCGAGTTCAGAAGATTAAGCATACCCAAATATTTAGTAGAAGAACGGCCATCTTTTATCGAAAACGACGATATGTATGTAAAAACAAAGATTGCGGGAAACGTTTCTACGAAGAAAACTCAATTGTGGAACGCTATCAAAGGCAGTCTGTGGAGTTTAACCAGTCAATAGGGATTGAGTTAATTCATGGCAAGAACTTTAAGGATGTGGCTTCTCGCTTTGGCACTTCGCCAACGACCGTTATGCGCCATTTTGATAAGATTAGTTCTTCCATGTTAAAGGAGACTAATCAGTTACCTGAAGTTATTGCGATTGATGAATACAAAGGGGATGCTGGTGGTGAAAAGTATCAAACGGTCATTGCAGATCCCATTCATAGAAAGCCATTAGAGATCCTGATAGATCGTAAAAAAGATACCCTGGTAGCTTATTTAAAAGAACATGGGGCTAATATAAAATTAGTGTATGGTACTTACATTACTACTTAGAAAAATCGGATGAATTAAAAAAGAGCGTATCAATTAAAAGAAGCCTATCGCTTATAGTTTGAAACCGCCAAAAATCTGGCCCCCAGTGGTTTAAAAGAGATTAAAGAAAGACTTTATCATTTTTATGATCTTGTGTATTCTTCAGGTATTAAGGAATTTAAAAGAGCGATCAAGACGTCTCAAAATTGGAAGAAAGAGATTATGAATAGTTTTGGATTTGACTTACATAATGGCTTTGTTGAGGGAATTAATAACCAAACAAAAGTCATCAAACGAAATGCATTTGGATTTAAACGTTTTGATTGTTTCCGATTAAAGGTGTTATTTCACCATCAGTATAAAAATATAGATGTTCGAGTCGCATAAATTAGGAGTGAGCACTTGTGCTCACCCCAAACATTTGACTTAGAACCTAAAAATTTTGGGTTCACAACTCCCTCACAATCTCCTTATCCAATATTTCTTTCCTCTTTTCCCAATCAGGCATAAGGGAGTAAAGCATTTCATAGAAGTTACTGCTATGATCGTTATACTTAAAATGGATTAGTTCATGTAAAATGACATATTCGATACAGGGTTTGGGGGCTTTGATGAGTTCACCGTTTAATAGTATGGCACCAGAATCGACCAGGCAGGAGCCCCAGCGTGCTTTCATGGTACGAATCTGGATAGTTGGCCGGGGAATGTCGTATTTTTGTAGTTTCGGGTAGACTTTATCCAGTGCCTCCTGAAAAATAACGTGTGCACGCTGGCGAAACCATTCCTGCATGAGTTTTTCTTTTTTCTTGTAATGTTCTGGATCTTTCACATAGAGATACAAAAAGCCCCTTAAATACTTTACGAATTCATCTCCATCAGTCTGGCGTACCCGTAATCGGTACTGTTTGCCAAGATATTTAAATGACTCTCCGCTGATATATTCTCGTTCCCTTCGCACTTCTGGTTGAACTTTGTCAAATTGATACACATGCTTTACAATCCAGGGGGCTTTTTTGCGAACAAATTCTTTAATAAAATCGACAGGAACTTTTTGATGGGCTGACACTATGATTGTTGTATCTGGTTTAATGTTTAAATTCACATTCTTCACGTTTTTTCTGACTACATAAAAATCAATTGTGTTGTTTCCATATTGTACCTGGTGCTGTTCCATCTTCTCACACCTTATAACGGGAAATGGCTATTTTTCTTACTTGTTCGATGATTTTGTCAATATCGTCTAAACTTAAATCGATTCCGTGTTTCTCAGCAAAATCAAACAGCAAGTCATCTAATTCCTGTGAGATGCGGTTATGAACTTCGGTGTTTTTTTTCCAGTCTACTTTAGCATGTTTTTTGATGACGTTGTCCATATCCAGAGCGAGTTCTCCAACATCGTAGGCCGCTGTGGTTTCCTTTACTTCATTCATAACATCCATGGTAGCACCGTAAAAGGCCTGAGCCCTGCTATGACCCTTGATATTTTGTGGGTAATGATCTTCTGGAGCACCGTCCTGGTATTCCCTCTGATATTCCCTCATTTTTTCTAGATACTCTGCTTCACTTATTCGCTTTTCTTTGTATGCTTTTAATGTTTCCTCAATACGCTCGGAGAATTTTTTGTAATAGGCCGGGTTTTCTTCGTACCTTGTGTTAATGCTTTTTGTTAATCTAGTAATAATGGCATCGGCTTTCGCCTTCTTAGAACCAAGACGATTGAGCTCTTCTTCAAAACCTTCACGATCCAGAATATCCACAGGTTTTGTAATCTGCATCATGTCTTCTGCTGCAATATACTGATCGATTAATTTTTGCATTTTTGCTTCATATTCCTTATGGTCAATCGTATCTGAGTACTGAATTTTTACTGTTCTTCGCAATTCCTGGAAAAATTTTAGATCTTTTTTGTACTCATCTAATTCTTCTTTACCCAGTGCTCGATAAATTTCCTCAGACTCGAGTGCTATCGCCAGATTCCGTCCAAACTTGCTTAATGTTTTATAAAAATCTTCCCGAAGTTGCTCATCTGCCAGTATGTTTTGATATTCATTCATGTCATCTTTGTTCTTGATGGATGAGAACATCTGCTTTAGATCTGAATAGTGTTGGCGTAAAGCCCCTACAATCGAGACGATATCATACAAAGCACCTTTTAAATCTTTTGGATCGAAGTTCTCTAAACCTGCTCCACTGTACATTTCCATAGCTTCATCCAGCTTTTCCAGAAGACCACGATAGTCAATAATTATTCCGTAGTCTTTTCCTTCATACAAACGGTTGACACGGGCAATCGCCTGTAATAGTGTATGTTCTTTCATCGGTTTATCGATGTAGAGTACGGTCGCTCGGGGTGCGTCAAACCCTGTGAGCAATTTATCGACTACAATTAGAATATCGATTTCATCTCCATTGACAAACTCATCTTTAATGGCATCTTCGTATTTTTCTGGAGTACCATATTTGTCCATCATTTTTTTCCAGAACTGCTGAACTTTATCTCTGGATGCCTGATCCACTTCCTCATGACCTTCGCGGACATCAGGTGGTGATATGACAACAGCGCAGTTTAAATCCCCCAGTTCCTCAAAAGCTTCCAGATATCGGATCGCTTCAATTTTACTGTTGGTAGCAATCATACCTTTAAATTGGGAACCCTGGGTTTTATAGTTATTTAAAAAATGCTCATTGATATCATAGGCAATTAATCGAATGCGTTGATCTGAAGATGCGATATGTTCGAAAGCACTCCATTTTTTCATGACCTGATCTTTTTGTTTATCATTCAGGTGACGAGTAATCATTTCTAGACGTTTATCAATGGCTTTCTTGTTAACTGTCTGCTCCACCATCCGTCCTTCATAAAGCAAAGGTAGGATGGCTTTATCCTCAACTCCATCCGCAATCGTATACTGGTGAATTAATTTTCCAAATTTAATCATTGTATTTTTCTCTTTTTTCATTAAAGGCGTCCCGGTAAAACCTAAATAGCATGCATTTGGAAAGACTTTTCTCATCTTGTTGTGTAGTTCGCCATACTGGGTGCGGTGGGATTCATCAACCAGTACAAAAATATCCCTGGATGGAATAGGATCCTGATGTTCTGCGGCCGTGTCAAATTTATGGACAAGGGTGGTAATAACATCGGCTCCGCTATCGTTGATAAGTTTTACTAGATTTTTGCCGGATGTAGCCTGGCTCACTTTCATCCGAGTATGACGGAAAGTATTTGAGATCTGTTTATCCAGCTCAATTCGATCGGTTACAACGACTACCTGTGGATTCACATCCCATAGCTCAGATAAAATATACTTGGAGAGCATAACCATGGTCAGGGATTTTCCTGAACCCTGGGTATGCCAGATGACCCCGCTCTGACGATTCCCTTTTTCATCCCGTTGTTCGATTGTTTTCAGAATTTCTTTGATAGCAAAAAACTGCTGGTACCTGGCAATTTTTTTAACATCCTTATCGAATACAATAAAATATCGTGTAAAATCTAAAAGACGTTCCGGGTGTAATAATGATATGATATTTCGATCCTGGGTGGTTGGGGTACGCCCATCAACCACCTGTTTCAGCTGGTCTTCGATCCATTCCTGATGCTCTTCTTTCCAGATCGACCAGAATTTATCGGGTGTATTACAGGTAGCATACTTCGCTGAATGGTTGTTAGTGGCCATGACGATCTGAATATATTTAAATAAGTGAGGAGCAAAATCATTCTTCTGATTTCGAATCATCTGACTAATTCCCTGGTGAACAGGTACAGATGGCCGCTTACACTCTACCACCGCAAACGGAATTCCATTTACAAACAACACAATATCCGGACGAACGGTTCCTTTACCATCCATCCGTTCTACTGAAAATTCTTCCACGACATGAAACACATTATTTTCGATATTTTCCCAGTCAATATATTTGAGAGAGAAGGACTTTCTGGAACCATCAGGAAGATTTTCGGAATAACTTCTTCCCAGCATCAACGATTCATAGATTTTTTCGTTCGTTTTAACCAGCCCATCTGTTAACGGTTCATCGAGGTCGCGAATGGCCTGTTGAATGTTTTCGTTACTAAATTTACGGACTTCTCCTTTATATTCATAGTGATTGAGTTCCTTTAGCTTTTCTTCAAGGATATCTTTGAGCAGGACATTGTATAGATTGCCCCTCATTTGTTCCGCTTCTTCTGTAGTTAGATATTGATAGCCTAAATTTTTAAGGACATCTATTGCCGGCGCTTGACTGGTGGTCTGTTCATCTGCATACGGCATGCTGTCACCTCCATAATATTGTAAGAGGAAAGGTGGGAAGGTTTACACCTTCACCCGAACCTTTCCGGTAAGTAGTAGTTGCATAAGCCCTTTTTTTTGGAGTTTGAGTTTATCTAATTCATTTCTTAAAATAAAAATTTCTTTATCAATAGTAGAAAAAATTTTCGAAATATTTTTTTGTTCGTTGAAATTCATAGGAACTTTCACCTTAATAACCTTGAAATTAGAATATTTTAAATTTAATGTATCATTAACTAACCCCTGAGAATACCTTTTAAAAAAATTAATAATCTTGTCCAGCTTAAAATAATATCCAAAGAATTGAGAATCAACATATGCTTTAGGCTTTAATACTGTATATGCCGGGCTAACTATCCCCTCTAATCGTGATACTCCAGATATTCCTTGCCACATTCTCATTGTGTTATACCCTATATCCCCAGGTAAAATTCTCTTATAATTACTTTTGTCTTTACTAGATGTATCCTTCTTATCAAGTTCATCACGTTTTATTACACCTTTTTCAGAAGTTATTGCTAATAATTCTAAATTTTCATAGCCAGTTTCAACTCGTTCTTCAAATAACTCCCCTAATTTAACCTCTTCCCACTCACCATCAAACCCTGGCAATCGGACTTCTCCTGTTAACAGCTTCTGCATTAAGCCCTTTTTCATTTGTTTTTTCTGATCAATTAACTTCTCTTTTAACTCAATCGCCCTGTCCCAGGTGGATAAAATGTCGGCGATTTTTTGTTGTTCTTTTAATGGAGGGACAGGAATTAACATTGGATTAATGTGCTTATTATTCAATTGTGGAACTGCAGTGGTGTCTGCAATTTTATATAGTCCTACGTTAGATATATAATAGTAGAGATACAAATTATCTAATTTTTTGTTGATAATTTCTAACCCCATTAGATTTGTATCAAAAAAACTATCTGTTTTTAAAAGTCTAATTTTATTAGTCATAATAGAGGCTCCCCTTTTTGGGAAAACCAAACTTCCTTTAGGAACTATTCTTTTTAATTTAGTTCTATTTACATAAAATGAGCACTGATCTAAATATTTCGAAGAGAAATTTAAATTATCCACTTTATAGTAAGGTATTCCATTCTTATCTTTTACTACTTTAGATGGACTTTCACCACTATAAATTTTTATATAGTTTTCAAGTTTATTTACTTTCCAATCAATTGGAATACTACCTATTGGTGTCTTTTGAAATTCATTAATTTGTTTTACTTTATCCATGGTCTCACCTACAATCCTAACTCTTCCAGATATTTTTCCATCTGTGCTTCTACTTTTTCCAGTTCCTTCTTTATACTTTTAATATTCTTTTTGACTTCATCCATGTTCACCGGTTCTTCTTCTTCAAACGTATCCACATAGCGAGGAATGTTTAAGTTATAGTCGTTTTCTTTTATTTCGCCCATGGATGCCACATAGGAATACTTATCAACTGTTTCATACTTTTCATAGGTTTCTACGATTTTTTGAATGTCTTGCTCTCTCAGCCTGTTCTGGTTCTTTCCTTTTTCATAGTTTCCTTCACCAGAAGCATCAATGAACAGCACATCGTCCCGTTTTCGATTTTTCTGGAATACCATAATACAAGCAGGTATGCCTGTACCATAAAACAATTTTTCCGGCAAACCTATCACGGCATCCAGGAGATTCATTTCTAAAATTTGCTTGCGGATTTTCCCTTCACTGGCACCGCGGAATAACACACCATGCGGAAGAATAACTGCCATTTTTCCACCTTCAGCCAGGGAATGCAACATATGCTGCACAAAGGCATAATCCCCTTTAGAACTTGGGGGCACTCCCCAGTCAAAACGACGATATGGATCAAGCCCTGGCTCCATTTTAAACTTCTTCTCTCCATCTCCTGCAAATCCCATAGCCCATTTATCAAGAGAGAATGGTGGATTGGCGACAATTCGCTGGAATTTCATCAACTTGCCATCATCATCTAGATGTAAAGGATTCGAAATGGTATCTCCCCATTGAATATCGGCATCATCAATTCCATGCAAATACATATTCATAATAGCAAGAGAGTGGGTCTGTCCATTTCGCTCCTGGCCATAAATGGCAACTTTTCGGCTCGGAACCTGTCTGGCCACACGAATCAATAATGATCCAGATCCACAGGTTGGGTCATAAATGCGGTCGTTTTCTTCGGGCTTCACCAGTCGAGCCAGCAGTTCTGATACCATGGAAGGTGTGAAAAACTCCCCACCTTTTTTCCCGGCATCTGACGCAAATTGTTCTATCATATACTGGTAAGAATCCCCGATTACATCTTCTTCACCAACAGCAGAAGGACGTAAATCTAGCTCACTAAAGTCCTCGAGCAGCTGTCGTAACATAGAATTTCGCTCTTTTGTCTTTCCTAATACAGACTCGGAGTTAAAGTCAATATTACGGAATACTCCTCGGAGTTTACCGGTATTTTCATTTTCAATCTTTTCTAGGGCCTTATTAATGATTTCCCCGATTTGAGGATCATTACGTTTACTGTACAAATAATCGAAGGTCGCTTCTTCCTCCAGCACAAAACGCTCACGAGATAAAGCGCGCTGAATACGGCGTTCATCCCCTTTATATTTCTCCTTATACTCTTCCAGGTGATCTTTGTATGTATCACTGATATACTTTACAAAGAGCATCGTTAAAATGTAATCCTTATAAATACTGGAATCAATTTTTCCCCGGAACGTATCTGCTGCCTGCCATAAAACTGAGTTAATTTGTTCTTGTGTCACCTTTTCACTCATTCTTAATCCCCCTGGCTATTAATAATTTTTTTAGTTATAGATTGAAACAGCTTTTCCTTTTCTTTCATTAGTTTTGTGTAAAGCTCTTTCTCTTTTTGATAGAGATTCAGGAGTTCAACAAATTTTCGCTGTTTTTCTAATGATATCTCCTTAACCTCAATACGCTTTAATATACTTTTATTTGTGCTGGTAATGACAGAGCCCGTCTGCTCTCTTTCCAGAAGATGTTTAATATAAGTTGTATTCAGAAACCATGCCACATATTGAGGAAGGAAGTGGTTACTAAAGACTTTAATGATCCCAAAAGAGGATGGAACAAGCAGTCCCTCATACTCTTCCTTTATATATACAGCAGTATTTGGAGACGTTAAACGAAAGAGAATGTCCCCTGTTTCGGTAAAGTACTTCGGGGCCAGCTCTGACTTACTTCGAAAGACTTCAAAGGGTTTTTCATTAAACAAACCATCTTCATTAACATTATATAACGAAACCAATTTATACTTTGCCCTGGTTTCAGATTCCAGCTTCGCCTTCTTTCGAGTTAAAACCAGCCCGGTTTTAATCTCTGCAATCTCACCAAGTTTCATCAGGCACCTCCTTATTTATTTTGTCATAATTAAAATATAACTTAAAAGCTTATTTATAGAATATAACAAATATTTTCCGGGTCAAGGGGGTTTTGGAAATAGTTGATGGGTGACAATAAATTTTTCCAATAACGATTCATGTTGTATAATGTAAAAAATAGTATTATTTCCAATATTTTTTTACAGACGGAGGGTAGGGGGTTATGGATCAAAAAGAGTTAAATAAAGAACAACAAAAGTTAGACCATACCATTCAACAAATAGAAGAAAGGAAATATCACGTAAGTGACCTTATAAAAAGAAAACAAGCACAATTAAAAAACAATACAACTATGACAGGTGATGATTATACTCTCCACCTATCAAAACATGAATTAAATAAATTGGAAGATGTTAAAAATAAGCCTTATTTCGGTCGAATTGACTTAACTTTTGAAGATGGAGACCAAGGGACCTATTATATTGGTGAGCATGGAATCATTGACAATGATTTAAACATAGTGGTAGTTGATTGGAGAAGACCCATTGCTCAGGCATTTTATAATTTTTATAGTGGTGCAGATGCAATACAGACGATTAACAATAATGATAAGGTATTTAATGTAGAAGTAAAGCAGAAAAGAGAGTATACCATTGAAGACCAAAAAATTATCAAATTTATTCAGCAAGTTGCGGGCAGTGACAACGAAGAAAACATGACGGTTTCAGACCAGGGTACAACTCCATCTATCAGGGATGAGTTTTTAAAGGAAATTATCAAAAATTCCCGTTCAACTGGTTATTTAAAGAAAATTGTTTCCACTATCCAGAGAGAACAGGACATAGTAATCAGGCAGCCAATTGATCGTAATATTATTATTCAGGGAGTAGCCGGTTCCGGAAAATCTTCTATTGCATTACACAGGTTATCTTTTCTAATCTACAACAATAAAAATATTCCACCGGAAAAATTTTTAATTATTGGCCCTAATAAACTATTCCTAAACTCTTTTAAAGGAATCCTCCCTGATTTAGATTTAGAAGATATAAGTCAGACAACATTCCAGGACCTTATGTTGCATTATTTGAAACCATACCTAAAAAATAAGAAATTAAATCTTTCTAAACAACAGTATTTTGAAGAAATTGTTTTCAACAATAACAAAAATGAAAAACAGCGTATTCAATTTAAGGGTTCAAAAGAACTGGCAGATATTATTAAACAATACATAGATGGTTTAGAAAGTCATTATGAGAAAAGAATAACACCAATTAAAATACAATCAAATGAATTGAAATTTTCCTTAACAAAAAATGATTTAATAAAAATTTATAAGGGCTATTCATACCTGCCATTTAAACAGAGGGTTGAAAAATTCATTAATCACGTTGAAAACAGGTTCAATGATGAATTTATGCAGTTTAGAAAAGAAGTAGAAAATGTTTATGAAGCATCAACCAGTCTACTTCAAAAAGGAAAAGAAGCCATAGAAGAAGAAAATTATCAAATGGCTTTAGAATCTTTGGAAAAAACTTTTCAGCATGTTTTAAAACAAACCAGAAAAAAATTAAACATAGAATTTGTTAAATGGAAATCCAAAATGCAATTACCTGATATACTCAGCATTTACACTCAAATCTTATCCAGTGATTTCCTTTCTGTTTACAAAGATTATATAGATGAAAACATTCCTAAATTATTTGAACAATATAAACTAAAAGAGATTACCATTTTTGATCTACCACCACTATTCTACATTTATTTACTACTATATGGAATCGGTGATCAGGATCGTTATCAGCATGTTGTTCTGGATGAAGGACAGGATTATAGTTTTATTCATTACCAGTGTTTAAAACTGATTAGCCGGACAGTTACTATCCTGGGGGATAAGGAACAAGCTATTTTTGAAAATTATGGGGTTACTAACTGGAATGCACTAAAAGAACACCTCTTCTATGATGATCATGATCAAGTATTAGACCTTAATATCAGTTACAGATCAACGAAAGAAATTATTGAAGCAGCCAATCAAGTGTTAAAAAATAACGATAACTCATTTGAACCTATTACACCGTTAAATCGAAAAGGGGATAAAATTCATTTTGATTCTGTTTCATCTGGATCTGAATTATTTAAAAAGTTAGTTAAAACAATCCAGGAATGGAAGAAAAAATATGATCGAATAGCATTCATTCATAAGGATTCTGACAAGGCTTATAGTTTATATCAGGTGTTAAAAAAAGAATTCAAAAATGAAGTAGCATATCTTGATCCTGACAAAAAAACAGAAGAAAAACAAATCTCTATAATTACGTCTTATAATGTAAAAGGGATGGAATTTGATGCAGTGGGTTTAATAAATATAAATAGTGAAAACTTTCCCAATGAAAGCTTTTACGCGAAACTACTTTATATATTATTAACCAGAGCCCATCATTCTGTTAAGATTTTCTACCAGGATAGACCATCTGATTTATTTAAGGGAATTGTAAAGGTTGATGAGCGTAATAAATCTAATAGGCTGGATGGTATTTTGTAGTTTTAAAATATACTAGCCCATGAACCAAACAATGTTGGTTCATGGGCTTAGTTCATTTCTATCTACGTCAAATTTCCTATTAGTCTTATTTTATTGTATCTTTCGCATAAACAGTCGGGTTTATGTTCTTTTGCGTTAACAAAACAGGCCAATAAAAAGGAGCACCTCTCCATCCATCTTCTTCTTTTCCATTCTGCTTTAAAAACATGATTGCTGGATGATCTATGGCTACTTGTCTGGCAACCGTTAATTCACCTTTCTCCCCTTTTGGTGTATCTGGAGAGTTTTCAAACCTCCGTTCAGAATCAATTCGATTTATATTTCTATCTTCTCGTACAATAACCCAAACCATTTTCTCTTTCTGTTCTAGAGTAAGATAATCTAATATGGAGTAATACTCATCTAAGTCCCACTCATAACCCTTTTCCATTTCAAAAGTTTCATGAATTTGAGTAAGGATATCCTTTATACGATCTACATGTACCAGAAAAGCATCACCTTTATAAGTATCAGGACTATTGTTTCTTAAATTTTCAAGTTGTCTAGTAATTTTTTCGGTTTTCCGTTTCAAATAAGTCTTAGCAATGGTTTGAAAACCAACAGGTAAAATCCTTTTATGTGGCCTCAATGTTACAACTTTCGAAAGTAATATTTTATTTGGACTGCAAGGAGAGATGCGATTCGACACATCTTTTTGAATAAAGACTACCCCCTGACTGTGTCCCCCTTTTTCAAAGGCTTTTCTTAGTTCAGTATCAAATTCATGAATTCTCTCCATAACATTATAAATTCGTCGAGTTGTATAAAAACGAGTTACTGCAATATCCTCTCTACTTCTAGCACCATACATACGTGAATGCTGTAATACTGTATCCTGTTGGAAGGACTTTGGATTTCTTCCATAAAAAAATCCAATTAAATTGCTAATCGTTACTCCTCGATCAAGTATTTGTCCCCCAATGAAAATGTTTAGAGGAGTTCTTAAGTTTAACTGCCCAGAATCATCTAGTAACTCTTCCACTTCTTTATCAGAATTGACCCTATTAACTATTAACATTTCCTGCTGAAGCGCCTCTTTCACTTCTATTAGTAATTTTTCAAACTCTGGGATAGGCACATTTATTAATTTTACTGATTTTAATAAATTTTTATACGATTCATATATCAAATCTGAAAACAATTTTTCATTAGACTCAAGTGCCTCTATTAACTCCTCAACGATAGCTCGTATCACCGACTCTTGCCAATCATGAGACTTCTTATTTCTTTCTGTATGGACAACCATTGAATATTTTTCCTGTTTTTGATTAAGCTTTTTTTGTTGCCACCTTCTTATACAACCACCGACAATAAAATTTATGATAGCGGAATTTATGTTATTAAGGTTTTTTTGAAGTAGGATATTTTCCTTTCTAACTCTTCTTAAATCAGGCTTTTTCAAAACTATTAAATCATTTTCATCGAGTTCTTGATAAAGATAATAAGCCGGAGATGTCGGGTCTTTCGATTCTTCAAAGTAAACTTCTCCGCCCACATATTTATCGTGGATAGGAACTAGTTCAGTAAATGCTGGACGAATTGGTTCAAATTTTAAATGACCGTTTTTAGAGGTATCATCTGGTTGCAAGTATAGAGAATATGGGGTAGCTGTTACTTGTAAAAAGGAACTCATTTTTAATTCGCTTCTTATATGATCTATTTTTGAGGCAATAACATTCATATCAATTATGTTCTTTTTATTGTCACTGTAGAAAGACACACTAGCAAAATCAGCTTCATCATCAATGAATAGAATATTCTTTTCTTTCAAAGTAGGATATGTTTCAAATAATGCTTTTCGTATTCTATCCATGTTACGAGTCTCTTTCTTAACAACAATCGCTAATTTATGATTCAACTCCCACTTGCTTAAATTATCAGGTAAATGCATAATATCATATACTCTCATATGTTCATTTTGAACCATTTCTTTAAACTCTAATTCAACTCTTGACACAGTTTGTTTAACTAACGCTCTAGTACCCTTTGTTAGTATTATGACTACATCATACCCATTATCATAAGCTAACCCCATGATCCCTAAAAATGTTCTTGTTTTACCTGACTGAATTTTACCTAATAGCATACCTGGCTTATTCGCAGAAGTTTGCTGCTTTAATAATTTATAAACAGTAATTTCCATGCAGTATAAATACTTGTCTTCATATTTGTTCTTATTTTTTAAATACGCATAGAAGAGTCCATCTTTTTGTAAAGCATCAATTTCTTTTGTTAACATTTTAACACCACCATAAATTAAAGTTTTTTAAATCAAGAGGCTTTTCTGAATATAATGATCTATGCTTTCTAAAATTTCTTTCACCTCCTAGTTTTGAACTCGCTATTATATAGTCCCGCAATCTTGTATATGTACACGTTTTTTATTAAGGAGAACTATAGTCTCAGCTTTTTAAAAATATATGTTGGCTTTGTTTTCAACCAATCTAATGAAAATACATTAACTTTCCCATTTTTTCTAACAACAATAGTTTGGGCATTTTTGTTTATTTGAATCTTAATTGCACTAATCTTAAATTCTTTAACATTCTTAGACTCATCTACCATCTCATGATCCAATTCCACATGGGTATTCTTCGTCAATCGCCTAAACATTCGCCATAGCTTGAGTTCTTCTTTGGACTTAATAAATAACCCCGGAAGCTCTTTGGCATACTTCAATAAGTTATAAGAAGTGATGATATACCGCTGAATACCATATCCAACTGGTCGAATCGTTTCTTTCAAGGATCGCCAATGGTCGACTCCAAAACGGATAGTTTGATCAGAAACCTCTATATCAATAATCTTTCCATAGTAAGTAATTCCATTTGGGAGATTGGATTGTTCAGATACTGCTTTTGGAATATATAAAGCTACATACTTCGCTTCTTGCCAACCTTTTTTCAACACTTTGACAGGTAATGTGTACTGTCGACTATTCATATAAGACTTCTTTTGGTCAACATCTTTCACAAGTCCCACCAATACTTTTTCATCTAATGAAGACTGCCAATATTCCAATGCTCCTTTTGGCAATATCCCTTGCTCCTGTAAATCCTCAGGGTTACTTTCGATCAGGTGTTCAACAAACCGCTCTACTAGAAGCGTGGCGTTTGGTAGGAACGGGAAGCCACCTATATTCACCTGATCTATGCTTTTATAAAATGGATGTTCTTCTTTATAACTATCTTCATCGTGCCATGGGAACAGGACGTAGGCTCCAAAAGCATGGCGTTCATAGGGCCCATTGCTTTTCACCACCCACGCGTCCCGATAACGGTGCATCGTATTAATATCTTCTTCTAGTGGACCTGGACACTTGGTGTCATCTAAATCGCCGAAGTCAATTCGGTATTTTGCATCAAATATGTATTGGTAAGTATGTGTAGTGTTCTTTTTTTCGATTTCCAGCATAATATCTGGCTTTTGCGGTGAAGTTGGCGGGTAGAGGCGCTTCTGAAAACTTAACGTGATCCGCTCCCCAGTTTTCGGATGTTTAAATACCCGCTTCGCTTTCTTCGTTTGATCTAAGTCCACAAACAATCCATTTCGCCGGACTTTTACGATATCTTGAGAAACGGGATCATATTTTTGATTTAAAATCTGACCAATCTTCAGGTATGTCCAGTACTCATACAAGGTGGCAACATCTTTGACTGACATCTTAAACATTTCACCTTGTAGGCTGAGACCCTGGGATAACACTAAATAAATCCTATATGCATCACGGTAACCTGGCTGCATCTGCATCACTAGACTCATAACTGAACGATCAAGCTGACTTATCCCTCGCCAGAACGGTTGTTTAAGGATGGCTTCTAGACTTTTCTGCTTATGATTCATTCGCTCAATAATCGTTAAATGGCCGTCAGGGTTGTTTTGGATATATTGTTCAACCTTCTTCCTCAAGTTTTCAATCTTATTCACCAAACGTTGAATCACAAATTTCACAAAACGATTTTCTAACGTGTCATAGGAAAGCACCTTTTTTATATGGTAGCCTTTTTCAGGCATCACAATGGTGTCACCTAGTTGGACTCCATTAGAGACTTCCTTGAAAAGGTTTGGCTGTTTCCGCAAATAATTTCGAGACCAACTATCTAGATGCCGCAACTGATCCCCTCGAACTTTTCGGTAATGATTTTGAAGTTCGTGATGGGGCTGCCGTTCAATTTGGCGAATGGATTGTACAAATCGGTCAAAGTAATGGTTGAGCAATTGATAGAACTCTACGAGGGATGGCTTGTCCGAACTGATCTTGGATGCTCCTAAGAAGGTTTTCTTCATAAAATGAAAGGCTAAGTTATAAATTTCCTCACTGACTTCATCCAAAAGCCGCTGATAATCTTCTTTGTAATCCAATTTTGTCGGAAATAGTTCAATAGTGATCTCAACTAGCTTTCCCTTCTCATCATGGATTTCAAATGTGGTTAACCCCACTTCATTCATAAATTGAAGTTGGCCCATCAGTAGCTGGGTTGGCCCTTCACCTACTACATCGACCGCATCCCGGATTTGGGGATTTTCATGATAAAAGGAAAGGTTTTTACTTGTTTTTGGGGTAATAACGAGCTGATAGACTTCATTTTCAAAGAATATGGGCGGATGATCTTGTTCAGAAATCGAGACTAACTCTTCTTTAATTGGATCGAAAACACGAGCTTGACCTTCATCTACCCCGTCAACTTTTAAGATCATGGATTGTAGGTCTAACTGAGCTTTTTTGCGATAGTGGTGTAAACTTTGAAATCGCTGATTATAAGGCTTCCCCTTTAAGTAAAGGGAAAAATCATTATGCTCGATGTGTAATAGTTGCACTTCTCGTTTCGCCAAGATCTCCACCTCCTTTCTCTGAGATCACAACCAGAATGACGTAAAGCCATTATGTACTTGATGTTGGTACATGTTTGTTAATTTCCTAGCGGATTTTGGATATTTAGCATGTTGGATCCGTTCATCTACATTATCTAAATCCATTTCATGCCCTGTACAGTAAACAAACAATTCATGGATTATATCAGCGGTATGGTGATCATTTCCGGACAATTTTGGTAAAATCTTTTGCATCAGTTGATAGTCAAAAGCCTCGTCTTCGCTCATTAATTGGGCTTGATCATTGTAAATCATATAAAAACAAATTTCATCCCGCACCCGATAACCGAAGTGTTTGTTATTCTTTTCTAATATTCGATTGATCTCGACCAACTTTTCCGTCGTTGCCTTGACAATGTCTTCATGATCACGCAACGCATCTTTAATGGTTAAAAATTTACTTCTCATTCGATCATTGTGTAAGGTTACCGGTTCGACTTGATAGCTTCCCCCAAAATCAAAATTCATTAACTCTACGTCATTGAATTCAATGGTATTGGCACGATCCAATACTTTCGGGCTAAATGGATGAGTGGTTTCATCCATGTTCACCGTACCTGCCACATATACGTTTTCTGGAATAATAATTGGACTTTCTAGATCTTCCCTTTCGATTACGGTAGAAGTCACAATTTGACCATTATCCCACTCGCGGCTTTCCATGACACTGAGCAAATCACTGAAGTAATATTCCACCCGGGCCAAGTTCATTTCATCGAGCAAAATAAAATATGGATGGCCTGGATCATTCATCGCTTGCTCTAAAACTTTGGTTAATGGACCAGGCTGAAATTCGCCTTTTATATCTACATAACCGATTAAATCAGATCCATCGCTCCAATCAGGTCGAACAGGAATTAATCGAAAACGTCCATTTTTTCGAGTCGCTCCAACACTATTGGCAAACTTCTCAACGATTTTAGACTTACCCGTGCCCGAGATCCCCGAGAGAATGACGAATGGTTTTGTTTTGAGTGATAGATAGAAGTTTTTCAAATCTTCCTTTTTGTAATAAAAGCCTTGAGATTGGATGTAACTGTGGATGTGGGTGATTAGGTCCGTTTCGTTTTCGAATTTGTAAAATGGTTCGTGGATTTCATCATTGCGTCTAGATGTATTCGCATCTTCACCCACATCTTCATGTTTAATTTTTAAATTATCATCGATGATATCCAACGCTTTTAACCACCCGATCACATTATTTAAGCGATAATCTCGTACACTGTCCTTAATCGGTGTTTCAGTAGTTGAACTTATGACTGTCATTTTAAGAACATGTTTTAATAGTTCCTTTCGTTCTTCCAAAGATAATTTATTCGTATGGTTTAAAACTTGTAGAACCATTTTAAATACAGCAAGCTCTTTTACTCTTGATCTTTGTTCATATTTTGATGGGAATGTATCAATCGTTAACTCATTCTTGTCATCTAAATACTGAAGTAACCTTAACCCTTGTCTGGATCTCTTATATAAAGTTTGTAATTTTTCTTCTTTAAAAACTTTTTGAATATCTGATGCTTTATACTTACCGTTTAATAAATCTTTTAACATTTGCATCATATTACTATAAGTTGGTCTGGGTAGATCAAGAGTTGTAAATAATTTTAATTGGTGGTCACTTTTGTCCGTTTCAACAAAAGGCAAATCACAAAGTAGTTGATCAATGTCGTACTCTAAATTTTGCCTATCAATCTTTCCACCATCATTTATTAAATGGAGGCGATCTCTAAGATTACTAAACAAAAATTTAATTTGATCTTTTGAAGACCTACTTTCTATAAATTCCTTTAGATATCGTTCAAAAATATCATTGGTTTCTTTTTCCTTTTGCATCTTAATATACTGTTCATAATAACCAACCATTTTCATTAAATCAGTGACCAGTTGTTCATCCGAAGGCATATTGTCTTTATGGTACTCAATAAATAATGCTGTAGACTCCTGATATTTTTTAGCCTTATCACTTTCTCCAAGAAAATAATTATTATTTTTATGTATTTGGGGCTCATCTATTTTTAGTTTTTCTCTGATATCTTGGTTTAATCGTTCCATTTCGTCACGGTCTGTCTTAGTAACCCCTTGAGCCAAAGTTAAATAGACTTTGCTCATATCTTCTCGAAATAAGTACACAAGATAATATCCTTCTTGAGTAGTTGTCGTTATTTCTCTGTTCATTACAGCAATCCAAGGGACTTTAGCCCAGTTTCCCTGCCCAACCGACGCTTTCACTACGTAATTATCTGAGTCAATCTTTGCAACCTCATAAATTTTTTCAGGTATATCGTTTCTAACTAGTGTTCCGAGAGGATGCTCCGCAAATCGTTCAGTTGTTGCATCGTTATATTCATTCATGATCTTTAGCAGTAATTCTCTAAGACTAAGCATGGGCTCCCCCTCACTATTATGGTTTTTTTCCATTTCCTTCATTGCTTTTTCAATTAATATTCTTAACTCCTCTTCACTAAAGTGTTTGATATTGATCCAACCTCGCGGATCTACACTGTACTCATTTTCTAGCCCTCTGCCATTCACGTACCCGTTACCTCTTGTAGAAAGCTGAGAAGCCAGTTCTTTTCTTCTCTGCCTGCTACGTTTATATTCAAAATTAATCCGATTGTTACTGATTCGCTTTTCGACAAGGTCATCATAAGACCTAAAAATCTCTAATTTTTGCTCAAAAGATAAAACCGGTCTGGATGTATCAGGCATGGTTTTTTACCACCTTTATATCCGGGGATTTATGAATCCATTTAATAAAAGGTTTCTCGCACCCAATTTGAGTGCGAGAACATGTTTCATTTTTTAAATAGGGTTAATAGCTTAAAAGCAAAACTTTTAGTTATATATTACCATATAACCCTATTTTTGTTGAATTTTCTGTATATTTACGGATTTTTCCCGATCATGTTCCGGTATTTTTAAGGACCCTGCTCCTCAAATACAAATGGCTGAAAGTCCAGTTCCCAGTTGTCAGATGATCCTTCAAAGTAAAGCTGAAATTTGGATGCATCTTCTGGGAGTGGGGGAAATGTAATGATACCTTCACTGGAGACTCCCGGTAGGATATCAGACTGGACTTCAGGATATTCTGCCTCGTAATTATATTGTTCCTCCAACTGCTAACCGTTGACTATGATTCTTGTATTAAAGGAATAGAATGAATTTTTATCGCTGGTGTCATTAGTGACTTTAACATAGACACGGGTTTCTTCGTCTGCCAGTTCAATTTTTTGAACGGTAAGCCGGTAACCGTGCTGATTTTGTTTCTCCTTGAGATCGATGGTCTTTTTGGCCGATGCGAATGCAGTCTGATAGTCGGTTTTTTCGATCGTGTCAGCCAGTGTTAATAGCGCTGTGAGTACTGCCCCAAAAGCATTTTCACCTTCAAATACATCTTCCACTATTCTATAAACCGAATAGTTTTGAGAGGTAAAGCAATTGAAGGGGCTCAAAAAACTCCTTTACCTTCTGCCACTCACTCTCTTCATAACGGTCAAGATTCATGACGGTGGAAGAAGCTCAGGAACTGCTGGCCAGTAATGTAGCTTATCTTGACTTTCCAGCAGAAAGCTATGAAACGAGTGGTTTTTTCAAAAATTTTCTTCAGCCAGGTAAAAAGCGCCAGACCCATAGCCTGTACTGGCCATGTTCTGGCGCTTTTTTATCATCTTCAATTTTTAGCCTTGTTTTTCATTTCATTTAACCATTTATCCAGTAATCCTACGTGCTGTTTGATGCGAAGAAAAATCTCCTGTGCCAGTTGTTCATTATACGTATGTGAAGTTAAATTCCGATCATCGGCCATTTCCAGGGCATGAGCAGTTTCTGATTCGTCCAAAAGCCCAACTTCCCTGCAGGTTCGAATCACCCGCTTTGGCGAGGCCACGTCAAATCCTTCCCTGTCAAGCAGGAATTGTTTCGCTGCTTTCCATACCGCCTCAAATGTATATTCAAAACGCTGGATAGCTGCATCCCGTTCAATAGCTGTCGGTTTTTCAATAGCAGCGACTTCCTTCAATGACTCCAGCGCTCGGGCAGCCAATTCAACCCTCTGTTTTAAACGTTCCATTGAATCCCCTCTTCCATCACTTTTTCCCGGAAATCAACATCTGCTTGGGTTAAGTCCACTAAATCAATGTGATACGGAATATTCGATTCTTCATAGTCCAACCGCATTCGTGCCAGCGTACCGCGCGGAAGTGAAGTTTGATAGTAAACGCCTACATCTATATCTGAAGTTTTTCTTTCTTTTCCCGTAGCCCAGGAACCAAACAAAAAAAGAGTAACATCCTGTCCCTGCAAATGCTCTCTCGCAATTTGATATACTTGACTTAAAATTTCTTCACGGGATATGGCGTGTTTCAACGGCTCTTCCTCCGTTCCGTTTTTACTATCTATATTTTACCATATTCCGGTCCCAGTCATTCCTTTTCTCTCACCATTCGACCATCTTTAGAATCGGTACAGCCCAAAACACGATTCCGGCTGGGCTCAAAAATACTACTGCACCGATTTCAGAAAATACGTTTTTCAACACCCGATCCCGCTGGCTTTCCCCCCAGCAGATTTTCTATGACCAATCTTATTGGAGAAAGGCTAATTTGGGAATTAATTCCGCGAAATACGCCTTACACAAAAGGATTACATTCAGCCCCAAAGTCATTTATCATGACTGATTAGCCCTGTTTTCCAGTGCTATCGTTACTTTAAACAAATCCCCATCCACCTGAATATCCAGGGATCCTCCATGCAGGTCTATAATGGATTTGGCAATGGCAAGACCTAAACCAGAACCCTCTGTATGCCGTGATTCATCCCCCCGCTTAAAACGTTCAAACAGTTCTTCCACATTTTCACTCAGTTCATACTTTGATACATTTTTGAAGGTAATCATAACCTTACCCTCATTTTCTTTCACCTGAATGTAAACCCTTGAGTGATCAAGCGAATACTTCAGAATATTGCTAATTAAATTTTCGAAAACCCGCCACAGTTTCTGGCCATCCACGAAAGCATATACCGGCTGTTCCGGAGTTTGAATACGAAACTGTAAGGATGATTCTTTTATTGAATCGTTATATTCGGCCAGAGCTTGCTGAAGGAGCTGGACGATATCAATTTTTTCTTTCATCAGTTTAATATTTCCGCTGGCCATTTTCGATGCTTCAAACAAATCATCAATTAACGTTTTTAGACGTTTTGATTTCCGGTCTATGACTTCAATATACGAACTGCGCTCACTTTCGGGAAGCTCAGGATTTTTCAGCAGATCGACATAGGTCATAATGGATGTCAGAGGTGTCCGCAAATCATGACTGACATTCGTGATCAGCTCTGTTTTCAGCCTCTCACTTTTGGCGCGGGCTCTTTGCGATGATTGTACCCCATATTTCATTTTGTTAATATATTCAGCCAGCTCTGCTAAAACAGACCTTCCTTTAATCTCCAAATCAGGCTCGTACCGACCGTTCACCAGTGCTCCAGCATTTCGGACAATCTGATTGAAATAGCCGGTCCTTTTCAAAATCAGGAAAAACAGAGGAAGACCGACTACTAGCAAGAGAGGCAGATAGAGAGCGATAAAATCTTCATCGACTGCAACGAGAACTGTACCTGCACCTAATAGAAATACAACGGTCAAAATGATAAAAACCTGAGTGCCTACTCTTCTGTTCAGAAATGCGCCTGCAACAATACGTAGAAATTTAGCGATTAAAGAGTGTTTCCAGCTTTCCCTTATCGAGGAACCATCCTTTATTCTAGGATACAAACAAACAATCTGTATAATGAAAAGCCACAGTAAAGCAGTTAAAAAAATCAGGTGATAGAGGATTCCTTCAGCCGTATTCAGAATTTGATGACCGTATGTTAAAAAGGAATAATCAAAAAACAAATCAATGGCCGGGACTGCGGTAAAAAGCAAAACTACCAGTGAAGCATCAATCGGAATCTTATGAAAGAATTTCTCCCACCACTTAAAGTTCACTCTGCTCAAAATTTCCCTTTTCTTATTGACCAGCAAACTGATGACCAGAGCAATGACTGCACCAGCGGTATATATCCAGAAGACCGTTCTTTGGTATTTAAAATGTTCAGCTTCTCTTATGATAAAATTTGTCTCCGTGATATTTCTTGAAATTCCCACATATCCTTCATAAAATGTATGATTATTCGCGGTGATATAATTGGCAATTTCTTCGTAACCGTAAATAATCAATGGATTATTGCCCCCCAGATCGTGTGCAGTGCTGGAAGGGATGTTTTTAACTATACGCATATTTTCCTCACGAAAATAATCTTTGACTGATTGTTTATTTTCGATATCTAAATTGGTGTAAACCCTTTCTGTTTCTGTATCTTTCAGATAGTATTGAAATGTATTTTTATACCGCTCATATACAGAACGATAACTTTCTAATTGGCTATAAAATGCATCAATTTCCTCTTCGCTTTCCTCTGCAGAATTTATGATTTCATCCCTGGTTTTGTAATAAATGTCAAAGGTATAGATATATCTGAATAAATCCTTTAGATGATATTCAAAATCATCCGTTTGAAAATAACTTGTTTTCACATAATCATGTTCTACTGCTAATGGCATTAAAACTCCGCTGAGCCCATAAGTAAACATTACCAGCCAGGCAAAAATTTTTAATCTATTTTTCAATTTTGTATCCAATTCCCCATACCACCTTTAAATACCTTGGATTCTTAGGTTCAATTTCTATCTTTTCCCGGATTTTTCGTATATGCACCGCAACCGTATTTTCTGAATTATAATAAGGCTCTTTCCAGACCTTTTCGTATATTTCAGAAATCGAAAATACTCGGTCTGCATTCAGCATCAGTAATTCAAGAATCCTATATTCGATAGGCGTTAATTTAACAGGTTCTCCATCAACGGTCACTTCTTTGGCCTCCTGATTAAGGGCAAGTCCATCGATTTGTACGGTTTTATTCATACCTTCATAATTACCTAATTCTACATATCTTCTCAGTTGAGATTTGACTCTGGCGATCAGTTCAAGCGGATTAAAAGGTTTGGTAATATAATCATCTGCCCCCACCTGCAGACCCAAAACTTTATCGGTATCTTCACTTTTTGCACTCAGAATAATAATGGGAATGTTTTTTTCTTCACGTATTTTAAAAGTAGCTTCAATCCCATCCATTTCCGGCATCATAATATCCAGAAGAATCAGATGAATCTCACGCTCGTTTAATATTTCAATGGCTTCAATCCCATTCTGAGCCTTGAGTACAGTCATTCCTTCATTCTTTAAATAAACTTCAATTCCATCACGAATTTCCCTGTCATCATCAACAACGAGTACAACATAATGATCCATCCGAATTTTCCTCCTAGCTGAAAGCTTCCGCGCATCTATTGTAAGGATTTGTCTTAAGTATAAAAAAGTTCTTAATAACAATTTACCCATAAGAATGATTGAAAATATAGCCCTGAACCTGAAACTGCAGATCCTTTCATTGTTTTTTTGGAATTCACGCAGTAAAGAGAACGCAATTCATGATAATAAATTTTGCCTAATTTAAAAGTTTTCTGAACCCTAGATCACTCGCTCTACTGGTTTCTTGGCTCTGAAGACTTCATCAGAAAGAGCCTTTCTTGCTGCCATCCGGCCGCGCTCAATAATGTCAGGAATTAATTTCGGTTTAAATCTTCCAACATTCACGAGATCGATGTCGATGATGGTATCTGCATAATTTTCTAGAAGCTGATCTGTATTGATGTGGCTGGCAATATCCATATACCGGCTGACACAGGTGATTGCATTTCCCGGGGTACGGCTCTGACTTTTTGAACTTAAAACTCTAATTGCTATGACACGATCCGCTCCCATTTTTTTGACGACATCTGCTGGATTATTGTTTATTATATAGCCATCCGCAAGCAGTTTGTCACCCATTTCAACCGGTGAAAATATACCAGGTATGGCAATGGAAGCTCGTAAAGCCCTGGCCACTTCTCCTTCATTGATTATTTCAGCCTTCCTTGAGTTTAAATCCACACAGACAACAGAAAATGGAATCTCTAGATCCGAAAAATGCCTGCCATCAGTAAGTTTCAATAGAGTTTGATAAATCCTTTCTCCTTTTAGGAATCCTTTTCGGTTGAGACTAAAGTCCATATGTTTTCGGATGGACAATGATTCAAGGATTTCTCCCATTTGATTGGGTTGAATCCCACAGGCAAAAAGACCGCCTATTAAAGCACCTGCGCTTGTTCCAGCTATATGGGTAATGAAATAATTCTGCTGGATCATCTCCTGTAAAGCCCCAATGTGGGCAGCACCCCGCAAACTTCCTCCTCCAAGGGAAACACCTGCCTCATACACGTTTTTTTCCTCCCCCTGTCATAATTTGATTGTACGTTTTCTTATATGTTTCAATAGATAATAAAGTAAAGCAACTCCTGTCATTACAGATACGGCCGCATACACATAAATGCTATGATTCTGATAGAACGCCTGAAATGCTGAATAACTCCCATTAAAATAGTTTCCCAAAAGCAGCATCACATAGGACCATGGATAAATACCCATAAAGGTAAGGGATAAGTATCGAGTAAGGTTCATTTTGCTCATTCCTGCAGCATAAGAAATATAGTTTCCGAGTCCAAAAGGTCTAGATACAGCAACACTCCACTGGCCGTAACGCACAAATAATTCTCTTGCTTTTTGAAACCCTTTACTCGGCTTCTGAAAAAACCATTCCAGTTTTCCTCCCAGAACATATGGAACTAAACTGGATAAACTATAAGCCGCACTCATTCCCATAGCGATATATGCAGTATTCAAATAATTGACCGGAAGGATATATCCATAGGCTAAAACCACAGCAATTCCCGGAAAAGGAATGGATAAACCTTCGAGAAACATAGCTGCGAATAATCCCGGAAGCCCGATTTCTTTTAGCATGTTGAGGATGTAATCAACCACCGCTAACTCCCCCAGATGATGTCATTATGTATTCCCTGGTTTCATCATTGGTGACTTGCTGGATGTCACCAGCCTTCAAAAGAAAATTGATAAACTGAAAGATCTGATCTGGATCTTTGAATTCCTGTTCATCCTCAAATTGTCTTAACACACGATAAAAGTTCCTCATTTTAGGTTCACTGTTCATAACATCAAGAATTTGTCTTGTAATACTTTTTTGATCATCAATTACAAATACAAGCCCCTGTTTCCTTAAATGGTTTAAATTGATTTCTTCCTGTCCGGGAAGGGCAGAATGGATAAAGGTCGGCAGTTTTTTTCTAATGGCCTCACTGACCGTCACACCCCCGGGCTTGGTCAGGATAGCATCGGCCATATTGTAAAGATCATTCATCTTTTCCCGTGAGGAAATATAAGGAATGGGGTGTACGTTGGGACAATCGAATTCAGAAAGAGTTTGATAGAGTTTTTTATTTTTTCCGCACAATACATAAAAGTGTACTTTCTCCTCAAAGCGTTCTTTCTCTATCAGTTCCTGTATTTTCCCGAGCCCTGCACTTCCTCCAGAAAAAATAATGCGAAGTTCTTTTTTCTGTTTTGTACTTTTTGAGGGGCTTAAAAAACTTTCGTGTACAGGAACCCCTGTTATCAATACATTTTGTTCTGGTATGCAGTCATTCAGGACTAAACGAGATTTCATGTTGATGTCAGAAACAAAATGATGGTCCACCGCATCTCTGCCCCACACATCATTAATGAAAAAATCCGTGTATACGTTGATAACGGGAACCGAGCATACTCCCCTTTTCTTTAGCTTGTTTACAAGATAAGAAGGAAATGCGTGAGTACAAATAATTAAGTCAGGCTCTTCCTGTTCAATGATCTGTTTCATCTTTTTCAAAAAGAGGAGCTCATAGTGTCTGTAGGAACGTGTTTTGTTTAATTTGTAGGCAAGTGTTCTGTATACCCATGCATAGGATTTTGGAAAATGCTGAATCCACCGTAAATAAAAGCCAGTTATGAACTTCTCAATAGCCGGATTCCAGCAATGCATGATATCTACTTTTTTGCATTTTATCTCATTTGAACGATTGCGAATGTATTCTGAGATGGCATTGGCTGCCTGATGATGGCCGGACGGTAAGCTATCCAAAAGAGGAAAAAATAATATTTTTTTCAGTTTCAACCACCTCTTGACCATTTTTTGTGCATTAGCATTGGTCGTTCCATGACCTTTCCTTTCATTTCATGTGTTGATTATAAGCGGTAAAAATAAAGAAATTCTAATGAAAAAAATTAAGATTTTTTTAAATTTATTCCGTGTCCCTGTTTTTTTCATATAATTTAAGGATCATCATTTCCTGTAATCAAAGGTTCCTTTTTCAACACCCGATCCCGCTGGCTTTCCCCCCAGCAGATTTCATATGACTAATCTTTTGCTTCGTCTGCTTTAACGCGGCTACTATAAGAAAGCTTACAATCACTAATAAAAGCCACGAGCTGACCTTCCCCGGGTGAACAATTCTCCATGCTTCGCTCTGGTTGGGATATTCCCAGGCTCCAAAGAACGTTGCGATATTTTCGGCGATCCATATAAAGAATCCGATGAGCACAAAAGATAGGATGATTGGCATACGATAACGGACACCACCCACCTCATAGGTGACCCATGATTTCCAGAATACAATTACCACAAGTACGGATAGCCACCAGCGAACGTCCACCCAAAAATGGTGGGTGAAAAAATTTAAATAGATCGCAGCTGCAAGAGGCACGGTTGCCCAGAACGGCGGCCACTTCCCCAGCTCTACCTTTAACCTCCTCCATGCCTGGCAAAGATAACTCGCCACACTGGCGTACATGAATCCGCTATACAAAGGCACTCCGAAAATTTTAAAATATCCTTTTTCCGGATATGACCAGGAGCCCATATGTACTTTGAAGATTTCGAGAGCAAGGCCAATCATGTGAAACAGGGTGATCACCTTCAGTTCATCCCGGGTTTCAAGCCCGGAACGCACCATCCACCACTGCATCAGAAGGCAGATGATGAGGAGCCAGTCATACCGCGGCAGGAAGGGAGGGGGCACGATTTGTGTAAAAGCCAGCGCGGCAAAAATAGTCGCAGGAAACAGACAGGATAGGGCCTGCTCCCAGCCAAAGCGGACAAGCTGTATTAGTGGTCTCATTTCCGAGCCTCCAAAAAATTAGAAGGAAAAATTATTAATCCTGAGTCTCTTCTTCACTTACGTATTCCAGGATATCCCCTGGCTGGCAATCCAGTGCTTTGCAAATCGCCTCTAATGTTGAAAACCGGATCGCTTTTGCCTTTCCATTTTTCAATATGGAAAGATTCGCCATGGTGATTCCAACCTTTTCCGAAAGTTCGGTTACGCTCATTTTCCGTTTCGCCAGCATGACATCAATATTGACTTTGATTGGCATGGGATTCACCTCAAATCGTTAGTTCATTTTCTGATTTGATATCGATGGCCTTTTTTAACAGCTTTTTAAGAACAGCAGCAAAGACTGCAACCACCATGCAGCCGAAAATAATGACCATTCCAATCACGATAATGCCCGGGGCGTCATCCAACTCGCCCATGAGATAGATGAGCGGCATAAATAGCACGTACAGGACACCGATGGTAACGGCACAGTTCCGGATCTTCCTTAGAGCCTGAACGGACAGGTCCGAAAACGCCTCGTTTTTGTCAATATAGGTTAACAGTTTGTACGCCTGGTACAGGGCAAAGAAAAATACGATCGCCGTAATATACAGCCCGATTAAAAAGGGATACTGCAGAAAAGCTAATTTTGGAACTACCTCTGCAAAATATTCGGTGATTTCCGGCAGAGCGAATATACACAGAGCAAGGACAGGCAGTCCCATAAGCACAACAGCAATCTTTAAAAAGAGGGTTTCCCGTTTCATCAAAAGCACCTCGCTAATTTATTTTTGAGTAAATTGTAGTACATAATTTATTGTTTTTCAATAAATTATTGTTTTTTATCGATAAATATTTATTGTTAAAATTTGATGAAAAGCTTGAAGACGGGAAACCTGCCTTCTCCCGATAATGTTGAGGATGATTATTTTCTATTAACCTCTTCTTTTTCAATATGCGGAACGCTAAAATACCAATCTGATGTTAAATACCTCTTCTAGCCCAATCTCTCAGATTATTGAAGTCGATGTTTGTCTAAATATTGATTTTTTACTAAAAAATTGTTGAAAATGTCACAATATTCTATTAGTATTGATATAAACTGTCTAGTCGGTTTATATCAATGCATTAGTTAATGGATAAAAACAAGGGCCAGGGGGCTTGATATATTAATGGACCTTATGCTTCTAGTGGTTGTCCTCGTTTCCCACGTTAAACAGTTGTTAATTCTGATGATAGATTTAGTTATCAATTTTATTGCCAGGCAGTATACTTATATGTCATTTAAACATCTGCACTGCTAAATCCCAAGAGTTCAATTAACACCTGAGCTTTTTCATTAGAAGATTTTGCAATAATTAACCCTCAGCTTTTTAGCTGTTTCTAATAATAAACCCATCTCAATCTACTTTCTTTCATAATTTGTCATATTATGTTCCTGCTACATATGACATAAATGTTCAGAAAGGTGATGTGAGAAAAATACACGTGTTTTTATTGCAATGAACAATTTGACTAATCAGGGGTATTTTTAGTTTGGAATACAAATACTATTTTTTAGGGTGTTGATAAAGTTGAATCTGTCAAAGCTGAATGAGGTGCTAATTTATAATGACTATTATCACGTTTACCAGCCTATTATAAATTTAAAAACTCAGTCAATCATTGGTTACGAAATGTTTTTTCGGAGCAAGCAATTTAACAGCCCTCTACAAGCTTTTCAACTGGCCAAAAGAGAAAAATTATTATATGAATTTGAAACACGGTTATTATGGAACGGCATTTTGCATTTTTTTCAATCTGAAGATTTGTCTTTTAAGAAAAAAATCTTTGTAAATCTATTTCCTTCAACTATTACTCACCCAAAATTTATAGCTTTTATCAAAAATTTCATAAGTTTATTGAATGTATCAGCCAACCAGATCGTTATAGAAGTTAATGAAGCAGAAAAGATACAAGATTTTGAGTTACTGAAATCAAGAATAAATTATTTAAGATTTATGGGATTTAGTATCGCTATTGATGATATAAACAAGACAATCACTGAAGTTAAAAAGATTTTAGAATTGAACATAGATTTTATAAAAGCGGATATTAGATATAAAAGCAACTTTAAATTCAAGGATCAGAAAAGAATTTTAATAAAATCATTTCTAAAAATTTGTAAAGAAGATGTACATATGGTGGTGGAAGGAATAGAAAACAAGGATGACTTTGAACTAGTGAAGAAACTGGGGGTTGAATATGGACAAGGATACTTGTTTAGGAAACCCCAAAAGTTAAAAATATAACTCATAATTCATTAAATTAGAGGTGTGAGAATAATGAAGAGAATTAAATTATCTTTTTTTGGAAAAAATTTAATTTTTTCGTTTTTAACCATTCTAATTGTGAGTGTCTCTTTAGTTTTCATTGCTTTTTATTTTCAGGGAAAAAAAGTGGAAGAAGTTATAAAACAACAGGCAGCAGGCGTTGGGAATTTATGGTCAAGCACTTTCTCTATTGAAGAATTGAAAGAATTAAAACAGCTGCATGAAACCAATAAGCTTTCAGGTTCAGATGTACCTGTTGTAAATAAATCTGTCACACAATTAGATCAGCTAAGCATCAATAACTCCAATATTGCACAGGGTTATCTTATATCTCCTAACTTAGAGGGGAATACAGTTACTATGTTAAGTATGCCTACCCACATAATTGAGTCTGGAGTAGAACCTGGTTATGAATATGAAGGGTCACAGGAATTTACTCAAAGTTTAAAAAAATCTATTAAAGAGAAAGAGATCACTTTTACAGATGATTACACAGATGATTATGGTACCTGGGTCACGGTTTTTATCCCAATTACAGATGCAAATGAAGAAGTTTTATCAGTCTTTGGAATCGATGTAGATGCCAGTATGATTGCAGCATCACAGCAAGACCTGTTATCTTCCATGTTAATTATGCTTACTATTGCACTTGTATTGGTTTCCATTGTTCAATTTTTTGGTTTACGAAAAATGCAGGCTCCTTTAAAAGAACTTTTAAATGGAATACAACAAGTAAGCAATGGGGATTTCAATGTTCAGCTGGATGTTAAAAGCAAAGATGAATTAGGTCAATTAAGTGAAAAGTTTAATGGCATGGTAATAAAATTAAAAGATATTTTTATAAAGATAAAGCGTACATCCAGTGAGGTTAAAGCATCTACTGATGAATTTGTTGAAATCGCTAGTCAATCAACAGCAATAGGAAACGGTCTTCAATCTTCTTTGAAAGAAGTGGCATCTGGTTTAGATATGCAGCTTGAAGGAACTAAAGAGAGTATAAATGCAATGACAGAGATGTCTACAGGAATTCAAAGGATTGCTGATATGTCATCAATAGTTTCCGAGAAATCTATAGATACTCTAAAGCAAACTGAAGAAGGCAATTCATTAGTTAAACAAACAATCACGCAAATGAAAAAAATAACCAATACTGTAGGCAGTGTTAATTCAGTCTTAAAACAGCTTGGAAACCGCTCCGATGAGATAGGGAGTATCATTTCTGTCATTAAAGATATTTCAGAACAAACAAACCTTCTAGCATTAAATGCTGCAATAGAAGCAGCTCGTGCTGGAGAGCATGGGAAAGGTTTTGCTGTTGTAGCAGATGAAGTAAGAAAGTTAGCTGAACAGACCCAGAATTCATCAGATAAAATTTCTCAATTAATAAACGAAACACAAAATGAAACAACTCTAGCTTTAGAAGCAATCGGAAATGGTATTCATGAAGTTGATACAGGTGAAGATCTCATTAATAAGCTGGGAGATGCCTTCCAAAATATTTTAATAGCCACTAAAGCAGTTGCAGAACATATTCAGGAAGTGTCTGCCACATCTGAAGAAATGTCTGCTAGTTCAGAACAAATCACTTCTTCAGTTGAACAAATTGCGTCTATTGCACAAGAATCTGCAGAGACATTTAATAAATTGTCATCCTCTTCAAAGAATCAGGTTGAAAGCATGGATAAAGTTTCTAATAAATCTAACGCTCTAAAGGGGATAACCGAAGAACTTGATAAAAACTTAAGTTATTTTAAAGTCTAAGCGTTGTAAGCCTCTATCTACGAGAAAAACTGCTTTTCTCCCAAAGACCTCAGACTCTCATCACCCTCAACCGGGAAACATTTTCGGATTGGGGGTGATTTACATTTAATTCCCCCATTTTATTCAATTAATTAAATCTTCCATTTTCTTAATTTGTGAAGTATCTTTTAGCCCACAAAAGTTTTTCCCGCATGTTGTCTCTACTCTTTCTAATGAGTAACTATCTCTAATTTTATCAGTATATAGAAGCACTGGTCCGAATTAAAGAAATTTGAAACAAATTCATGCGCTCTCCAATGGTCCTTTAGTCTTATCAAATATGTTCGAATTTCTTCACATGTTCGTGTCGGAATCTTCACATTTGCCCGGTATATCCCCCGCTCCCCGGACCCATCCGCATGGATAACAGAAATTGGAGTTCAGGCATCCCACCGTTACTATGATGAACTGTTAACCAGCACGTGATACAGGAGTGAAAATAGAAAGGACTCACAGCGCAAGTATGACGGAAGGAGGCCTATGGGTTCAGGTTCAAATCCATGCTGCAGAATCCTATTCCAGCTTAATAGATTTTTTAGATGAGCTGGAATCATGTCTGTATATCGCTGCAACTTCAGAGGAGATCATCAAGAAGAAAAACGAAATCTTTTAGCGCTTCGATTACGATTCGATATCCCGGGAGATTTTGAGAAAAGCTTCATGGCGACAGGGGAGCTGATATTAAGAAGGTATTGGGAGACTTCTAGTTTAGATTTGTAGAAATTTCGTGTGCAGTTGTAGAATTATTCCTTTCAGTTGTAAGATTCAGTTCCGCGGTTGTAGAATTACTCCCTCCAGTTGTAAGATTCAGCTCCGCAGTTGTAGAATTATCCCCTCCGGTTGTAAGATTCGGCTCCGCGGTTGTAGGATTATTTTCTCCAGTTGTAGAATTCACTCCCACAGTTGTAGAATAATCCCCTCCAGTTGTAAGATTCGGCAGTCAAGTCCTTAATTATGTGTAAATTCTGTCTGCAATGTTTCTCTTTATAGATA
>JACDOD010000021.1 GCA_017656265.1 Bacillaceae bacterium
TCAGGCGTGAGTCCTGATAACTGAAGTGCGAGCCCTGATATTTCGAGCGTGAGTCCTGATAACTGAAGTGCGAGCCCTGATATTTCAGGCGTGAGTCATGATAACTGAAGCGGGAACCCTGATATCTCGGGTGTGAGTCATGATAACTGGGGTGCGAGCCCTGATATTTCGAGCGTGAGTCATGATAACTGGGTTGCGAACCCTGATATCTCGGGTGTGAGTCAGATAACTGAAGCGTGAACTCTGATATTCCGGGCGTGAGTCATGATAACTGAAACGCGAACCCTGATATCTCAGGCAAGTCTATTCATGGCTTAAATGCAACATCGTTTGGGCACGTTTGTTCATGTTCTGAATGGAACGTCTGGCGTGAACCATCGCGCTGGTTTTGTCTTGAAAGAAAAAAATGACATCCCCATCCGGATCATCTGCGCTTCGCCCGGCGCGCCCGGCAATTTGAACGAGAGCAGCTTCATCAAACACATCATGGCCCGCATCAACGACGGCTACATCAACAGACGGAAAGGTCACTCCCCTTTCCAGAATGGTTGTGGTGACCAGGGTGCGGATCTGGTTGTGGCGGAATTTCTGGATCTTTTTTTGGCGGTCCGGGTCACTGGCAAATACTTTTTCACTTCCAGGTATGAGGGTGTGGATGAGATGGGCGTCTTCTATAGTTGGAACAAAAATGAGAAGCTGCCTGGAACTGAGCCTCTGCTGACTAATCCAGTTCTGGATAGTCTGAGGAAGAACCTGGTTTTGCAGGTTTTTTCGGAGTCGAAATACGAATTTGAATTGGGGAATGGGTAAGGGATGGCCATGGTAGCGGACGGGAACAAAAACGGCGGGGAGACGATTGAGGCGGGCTGCCCACTTCATTTTGCGGCGTGGGGTTGCGGTGAGATAGATGGAAGTGGCGTCTGGTTTACGGGCTCGGCTTGTAGCGAGAGGGAGCATCGGATCCGCGTGATAGGGAAAAGCATCGATTTCGTCAATGATGATTAGGTCGAATGCTTGATGATAGCGAAGCAGCTGATGCGTCGTCGTTATGACGAATTGTGCCCCTTCATCCGTTTGGGGGGAGCCGCCATATAGAGCGGTGATGGAAATGTCAGGGAAGGCTTCCTTGAAGCGGGGGTATAACTCGGTGACAACGTCGGTTCGGGGCGTGGAGAGACAAACTCGTAATCCTCTGGCAAAGGCTTCGTTCAGCCCCGGGAACAGCATTTCGGTTTTTCCTGCGCCGCACACAGCCCAGACGAGGAGCTGTTCCTGGTGTTGGATCGCTTTGATGATGCGGTTGGCTGCAATGTTTTGAGCAGTGGTCAGTTCTCCCGTCCACTGACATGCATTCTGAATTCTGGGGATGTGAGCAGGTGGTCCATTCCATCGGTAAAGAGGTTCAAAGGTACTGACTCGTCCCATTTCGATACATTTTCGGCAGTAGATTTCTTCATGAATGGCGATGCTCGATGTGACTGTGCGTTGGTTTGAAATGAGAGTTTTTCGAAAGCTTTTTTTTGCCGAAGACCGGTCTGGGGTTGTGTTATCCGGGGAGTCTGGGCTCGGGATTGAAAGGGATGGTTTGCGGGGAATGGTTCCAAATAGATGACTCTTTCGATTGCCGCAGCGGCTGCACTTATAGCCTACCCAGGCTTCTGTAATGCCGGGGACTTCAATGAGATGCTGGCGGCTGATGAGGTCATCTATCTCTTTGGGGGTAAAGGGGAGTTCCCGTTTAAGGAGAAGCTTTCCGGAGCAATAACGGGCATAATCAGCAAATAGTTTTGGTTGATCTGCCAAAAGCATTCCTCCTGTCTTATAAGGAATATATGATATTTTACGACTCTACGACAATTTATGACATTTTATGACAAGTACCTGTCACCTGTCGAAGCAAAAGATATATTATTTTTCTCCGTTCAGTCTGAAAAATCCTTTCAGCTTTCCTGTTTTAGGCTAAAGATTTTTCGACAAGTGACAGGCACCATATGGGGTATGGATGGAGGGGAGATAAATGCTTACTTTACGTACCAGCAGATGCCGATGGCGCCTTCTCCGAGATGGGTTCCGATGACCGGCCCGAAGTAACTCAATGTGACATGAACGTTATCATATGTCTCTTCCAGTTTTTGTTTCAGTTTTTCACCTTCATCCGGGTTATTGGCATGTACGACACAGGCTTCAACCTGATCAGCTGTCTTAGTGGTTTCATCCAGAAGTTCAAAAATCCGTTTGATTGCTTTTTTCTTCGTGCGGATTTTTTCGAACGGTACGATTTTCGTATCCACAAAGTGAAGAATCGGCTTCACCTGCAGAAGGCTTCCTACGATGGCCTGTCCGGCGCTGAGACGTCCGCCCCGATGCAGGTGGCTTAAGTCATCTACCACAAAATAACCGCGCATCGTTTCTTTCATCTCCTCAAGACGGGTCATAATTTCTTCTGGATTTTTTCCGTCTTTGGCCATCTGTGCCGCTTCCAGAACATAAAACCCCTGCGGCATACAGCTGATCTCTGAATCAAAGGGATATACTTGAATGCCTTCAACCATGTCCGCCGCCGATACGGTTGCCTGATATGTTCCGCTAATACCGCTGGAAAGGTGAATGGCGATGACGGCATCATAATCTCTGGAAAGCTCCTCAAATTTTTCAGCAATCAAACCGATTGATGGTTGCGAGGTTTTCGGAAGCTCGTCCGACTGTTTGACTTTTTCATAAAATTCCTCTGTAGTAATATCTATTTCTTCTCGGTAGGACTCTTCTCCAAATATCACACTCAATGGAACCATATGGATATCCCATTTTTCCCGATCATCTTTCGGTATGTACGCTGTACTATCCGTTAAAACTGCAGTTTTCATGGGCATCGTTCTCCTTTTGTTTTTACTGAACTCACGACATAACAGTATCTGCCTAATATTCTACACGAACATAGTAAAAAATTCACTAGGATCCCAAAATAACACCCTACAAGATAAATGAATACTTTTAAATAAAATCCAGAGATATTCACAATTATTCATTGTCGACAAGTACCTGTCACTTGTCGAGGGGGGAAAACGGCGTGTGAATGGTGCGTTTTGGTTCAAAAAGCTTGATATCCCTGAGTTTATTGTTCGACATAATTCGGGGAGTGACAGGCACCCATTTTAGGACAGGCACCAATTTTAATTCAGGACAGACACCTTAACAGGCCGCAGCAAACAGCCACGCGTTGTATTAGCGCCCAAAAAAACCCTTCACAGCAAGGCGTGAAGGGTTTTGCGTACAGTTATTCTATTTTAGGATACTTCTACCCAGCCGTTTTTGATGGCCTGGACCACGGCCTGGGTCCGGTCGTTAACGTTCATTTTCTGCAAGATATTTGAAACGTGATTTTTAACCGTCTTTTCACTGATGTACAGGGCTTCTGCTACTCCGCGGTTACTTTTTCCATCCGCAAGTAATTGCAGCACTTCGCATTCACGACGGGTCAACAGATGCAATGGTTTGCGGTATTCCACACGGTTGAATTGCTGTTTCTGGCTTTCATTGGCCAGGCGTCGATATTCTTTTACGAGATTATGGGTGACTTTTGGATGCAGGTATGAGCCGCCTTCTTTGACGACTTTAATGGCTTCAATCAGTTCTTCTGTGTCCATTTCTTTCAGCAGGTAACCCTGTGCCCCAGATTTCAGTGCATGAGTTACATAGCTCTCGTCGTCGTGAATCGATAAAATTAATATCTTTAGATCAGGGAATTGATCAAGGAGTCTCCTTGTTGTTTCAACGCCATTCATATTAGGCATATTAATATCTAAGATGACCACGTCCGGCTGATGCAATGAAATCAGCTCCACAGCCTGATTTCCATCATCACCTTCAGCCACCACTTCAAAATCCGGTTCAAAATCCAGTATTCGTTTAATTCCTTCGCGAAATAATTTATGGTCATCAATCAACACAACTTTAATCGGCATCCTTTTTTTACCTCCTGCAATTACAATTCTACTATTCTCCCACCGCAAATCTTAAGCCCAACTTCATACACTCATGAAGTTTTTGTCAATATTGCTCGATTCATCTTGTCTATTATCATTATAATATATAAAATATAGGAAATATAGAGCAATTTCTTCCTATGCCTTTAGTGGGACTTTTATTTCAATTTTTGTCCCCCGTCCCGGAGCCGAGTCAATAGATAGATCCCCATCCAGCATTTCCACCCGCTCCTTCATCCCAATCAACCCAAAGGAACCTTCCTTCTTTTCGTCCGGGTTAAACCCTTTTCCATTGTCCTTTACCACCATGGTCACACGCTGGTATGTCAGTTCTACTTTCACCTGTATTAAGCTGGCATCGGCATGTTTTACTGCGTTCTGGACAGCTTCCTGAACCAGGCGGAATAAGGCCACTTCATATTTTGAATCAAGCCGCTTTTCCTGGCCGAAAGACCGGAATTCAATACGTTTTTCATGATATTCCTCCACCGTATCCAGGTACTTGCGCATGGTCGGGATTAAGCCCAGATCATCAAGGGCCATTGGACGAAGATCGTAAATAATCCGCCGTACTTCATAGAGTGCAGAACGGACATTTTCCCTCATTTCCTTGACTTCTTTCATGGCAGCTTCGACTCCCCGTTGACGGAAAGTGCGCTCGACCAGATCGGAGCGAAGCAGTACATTGGCAAGCATCTGAGCAGGGCCATCATGAATTTCTCTGGACAAGCGGCGGCGTTCTTCTTCCTGAGCATCAATAATTTTTAAACCAAATGCCTGTTTTTCCTTTGCGTCTTCAATAGCATCTGATACCTGCTGAAAATCATCGGTCAAATATTTCAGCACGGTGGTGATTTTGCTTAAAAGCCGCTCCGCCCGGTCAATCGTTCGGGAAAGGTTCTTTAAACGCTTTTCCAGTTCGTCTCTGCGCCTTCTGATCTCCTTTTCTTTTTCCCGATGCACCAGAAGTTTAGTCTGCATATCGTGGGCCCGCTCGTAAACCTCGCGCACCTGCTCTTCTGAATACTTGTCAAAATGCTTGCTGACCTCCGAAAGTCGGTATCGCTCCTTTTTGACCTTCTTTTCCAATTCCTTTTCTTCTTCAATCATTTCCTTGACACGTCTTTTTAACGTTTCCAGTTCCTTTTCAAGGTTTTCAATTTCTTTTCTGGTTTCTTCACTGATATGAAGTATTTCTTCTTTACTATGGGAAACAGCATCAACCATTTCATCAATAATCTGATTCAGTGCTTTCTCACCATTTTCGATTAATGACATGCGGCGTCTCCTCCAATTATTTCATAAAATTCATTCGAATTTCCTAATCAGCTTTCTGGGGGTTTTATCTAAATTTTCCTATAAAGAAAAAATTTTTTTAACCGAAGTTCCGTCTGGTCAGAGTATATGGTAAAGAACGGTATTTGCTGATATCCTTTAGCTAATCCCCTTAAACATATAACCGTTTTCGAATCATATACAGGGATCAATCTGTCTTGCTTGTCAGACGAAAAAGTTTGCCGAATCGCTCCTGGCTCTTTTATAATGAATTGTCAGGAGGTCTAACGCAAGATGTTAAATCAATATTATACCGTAAAACATGAAGGTTCAAATGAAATTGTCATTCAAAAATCAAGATTTATCGGCTATGTCAAACGGGTAGAAACAGAAAAGGAAGCACAGGAATTTATTCAGGCCATTAAAAAGAAACATCATGATGCTACCCACAATTGTTCAGCCTATATGATCGGCGAAAATGACCAGATTCAGAAAGCCAATGATGATGGAGAGCCGAGCGGAACAGCAGGTGTACCCATGCTTGAAGTGCTGAAGAAAAAACAATTAAAAGATACAGCCGTAGTCGTTACCCGTTATTTCGGCGGGGTTAAACTCGGGGCAGGGGGGCTGATCCGTGCCTATTCCCGTGCAACCTCAGAGGCGATTCAAGCGACTGGTATAGTGATGCGCCAATTAATGAAACAGCTCATGATTGAAGCAGATTATTCATTATTAGGCAAATTAGAAAATGAACTGCGGTCATCCTCATATATCATGGATGGAATGGAATATACAGATAAGGTAAAACTGAACATATACGTACCTTCCGGAGAAGAAGAAACGGCTGTAAACTGGCTGATTGACCTCACCAACGACCAGGTGAACATTTCCGAGGGTAAGGAAACATACATCGAAGAAGAGGTCACACCGCAGTAAAAGGAGTTTGAATTCTTCAATGGCTCAAAACCGTAAGAAGCGAAAAAAATCACTCTGGATATTATGGTCTGTGTTTGGACTGATCCTGTTCGCATTCGGTGTCACTGCGGGCTATGCCGTCTATTTGACTGACATGGCGAAAGACACCACTGAACAGGCTCAGCTGAAACTGAAGCGTGGTTCCATATCTGAAAAGCGGACAGAACCTGTCGATCCCGATTATGATAATATATCCATTTTATTTTTAGGAATCGATGACAGCGAAGTAAGGAATTTTGGCGGGAACGCCCGCTCAGATGCGATGGTCCTCGCAACCTTCAACGAAAAAGAAAAATCTGTAAAGATGGTCAGCATCCCACGGGACTCATACGTTTATGTTCCGGTTGAAGGACGCTACGACAAAATCACCCATGCCCATGCATACGGCGGAGTAGATGCAGCGGTGGAAACAGTGGAACAGTTATTTGATATTCCCGTTGATTACTTTGTCCGCCTGAACTTTGAGGCTTTTATTGAGGTAGTTGATGCACTTGGCGGAATTGAATACGACGTTCCATTCCATATCAGTGAAAAAAACAGTGAGGATGTCCATAATGCCATTGTTCTGGAAAAAGGGCTGCAGATCTTAAATGGTGAAGAAGCGCTAGCCCTTGCCCGGACCCGAAAATACGACAGCGATCTTGCCCGGGGAGAACGCCAGCTTGAACTGCTGAAAGCCATTTTCAAAAAAGCAGCATCCATACAGTCGGTGGGCAAATACGATGATCTCATTGAATCCATAGGTGGAAACATGAAAACCAATTTAAGTTTTGATGAAATGGTATCTTTCCATGACTATGTGTTCAATCGTAAGTCATTTCAAATCGAAACGATGCAGCTGAAAGGCGATCATACATTTATTGACGAGATCTATTATTATCGATTAGACGAAACTAATTTAAATGAAGTGAGCAAAACATTAAAAAACCATCTGGAGTACGGAGAATCTAGCCTTACAAAAGCCCAGGAGGATTCCTCCGTAGCCAGCCAGGATGATGTGTCCCAGGATCGGGGCTAATTACCACGAAAAAAATGATGAGACTGCTGCAAAACTCAAAGCTTTTTAAAAAAGCATTCAGAAGCGACAAGGAAGGATGAGCGGCCGGGGAAGTTGAGGCTGTGCCCGCGGAAAGCGATGCATGTTGACGAAGTATAAAAAAAATCCGAACTCATTCATGTGGCCATTGAATAAGTTCGGATTTTTTATTACCCTTTTGCAGTGTTGTTCCGGCTTCTATTTTCCGGCTTATTTTGTTGGTTCAGTCCTGATCGTTATTGTGGACACATTTGATCCGATTCATCTTTTGTAGTAGCGGACAGCAACACAATCTCATTCTGTGCCAGAAGTGTCTTAAATGCATTATTGGATGCAAGCAGTCGGCGGTCATTGCCTCCGAGGAAACTGTCCGCCCGATACATCAGGCCGGCAATTTTTTGCCCCCAATACGGGTCAGAAGCATATTTCACGTTCATCCCGCTGGCTTTATTCCCCAAATAGCGTCCGTTGTATCTAAAGTTTCCTGGTGATAAGTATTTTTCGGAAACAAATTTAGCTGCATACATAATGGAATCCCGCTTTGTCGGGTACTCATCTGCATTGCCATACGGATTATCATCTGTTGCGTTAATTCCATACAGGTTATTTTTCTCTCTAGCTATTTTACTTAATCCCCAGCCGCTTTCATGAATAGCGTGGGCCATCAGGTAGAGGGCATTCACACCATACTTTTCCTGGGCCTCTATAAACGTTTTTCCAAGACCTATCAGGGGACTATCTGGTTTTTTGGATTTGATATAGTTATCCAGCTGTTCGGCTGTGTAGTGGGTTTTGGTTTTTAAGTCCAGCTGATTATACAGATCAAAATGAGGTTCGCCGTTAAAAGTCACACCGTTCCAGCTGTAAACTTTTTGACCTTCTTCCAGCCATAAAGGTGCCGGTCCGTAAACATAAGGGATATAGATTCCATTTCGAAAAATATAGTGATAAAGGTGCCCGTTCTTATTCACGTAATAGGATCGGCCCTCATTCAGCGGTTCTGGCACCAGAGACACTTTTTCTGGTTCCACATATCCAATATAATCAGCTACCCGAACCTTAATCGCATCTCCCTCGGATGCAATGTACTCCATTTCTGTTTCCCCATTTACATATGTACGTCCTTCTTCAAACCCAGGGTCGTCATAAATAATGGTAAACCCTTTTGACCTGACCAGCCCTTCCGGCATCCAGTGAACTTCCCCATTTTTCAAGATTACCTGTGATCCATCATCTTTTGCAGCATGGACAGCTACGCAAAAATCATCATAGGAATCTAATAATTGATATTGTCCCTCTTCATCCTGAAGATTCGCCAGCTGAAAATATCTCGATGCAATAAAAGGCATTTGGATCGATTGAACCATCGCCTCACCATATGCGGATTGTACATCCTGCTTGACAAACAAGGTATATTGTTCATCTACTTCATAATCTTTCTCAGGTATGATTTTCACCGACTTTTGATTCTCGGCAAGCTGCAGTTGAATTGGATGCTTCTCCAATGTTTTATTATTGATTACATAAATGTTATCCGTTGTAATGGTTTCTTTGTTCATTGGCGTATTAAATTGGATGGTCCATACTTTATCATATGGTATATTAATGGCTTGTTCCCACTTGTCCCATTTCACAGCAGCTGCTCCATGGTGCATAGGCAGCATCAGGAGAGTGAATAGGATCAAGATGTTGAATGCTTTTCGTTTCCCCACAGTTTTACCTCCCCAGGATGTTAAAGTCTTATTTTTATTATAATTGGAGCCAAAGTCGAATCATAGAGGTATTTGGTAGGAAATCAATCATGAACAGGATTTCCCGGGAAATACTAAAGAAAATGTTGCTGAATCGAGGTTAATCCTTGTCATCAACAACTGTTCCTCAAGTTGTGTAATCCATGTCTCTTTTTGAAATAAAAAACCAGGCTACCTATATTGTTTGTAACCTGGTGACTTTCTTCAACCGTGTATTTATCTTTTTGGCCTGTTGTCCCTCACCAAATTTAACAGCGGCCGGTAATTGTGACTGATTAAACCCGTTACCTCAACGACTAGCTCGATTAAAATGAATAAAACCGCTAATACGATCAAAGATCCCCACATCGTTGCTGTGGTGAAGATAACCGCTGCCAGACTGAACAGTGCACTCATGGCATAAATCATTAACACGGTTTCAGGGTGACTGTACCCAAGCCTTAACAGGCAATGATGGAGATGGGATTTATCCGGTGCTGATATTGGTTTTCCCTGAAGCATGCGCCGCACAATGGCAAAAATCGTATCTGAAATCGGCACTCCGAGAATAATCATCGGGATAACAAAGGAAAACAGAGTAACATTTTTAAATCCAAGAAGTGAAAGTACACTAATCATAAAACCTAAAAATAATGCACCAGAGTCGCCCATGAATATTTTAGCAGGATAGAAATTATATACTAAAAAACCAAGGGTACTGCCCAGCAGGATGAATCCAATGATGACGACAAAGGTATTTCCCATCGTGATCGCTAATCCTGAGATGGTTAGCAGTGCAATAGATGACACCCCTGCTGCTAAACCGTCCAGTCCGTCAATCAGGTTAATGGCATTGGTTACTGCGACTATCCACAAAATGGTGATGGGAATACTAAAATCCCCGAAATAGAGCTGTCCTTCACCAAATGGAAGGTTAATGAACTCTACGGTCACTCCGCCAAGAGCTACCACTAAAGCAGCCGCCAGCTGGCCCGTCAATTTGACCAGCGGGGATAATTCCCTGATATCGTCCAAAATACCGGTGACGATAATGATGAATCCTCCAATTAAAATGGGCCAGATATAAGATTCATCCGGAAAGAATAAAATGACTCCGATCAGGAAACTTATATATATGGCTAAGCCGCCTAAGCGGGGCATCACTTTTTTGTGAACTTTTCGATGATTTGGCTGATCAACCGCTCCTGCCATGATTGCCAGTTTTTTAACAATAGGCGTAACGAGGACTGAGGCCAAAAAACAAATAAATAAGGCCTTAAACAGCATAAAACAAGGACCCTCCTCAAGTATTAGTATGTCCTCTCCCGTATCAATTGACGCAGTTAGAACTTTCCATTCTGGTATAAAAACGTGCAAACCCGCACAGACTAACATCAACGATTATAGCATAACACCTCTTTATGTATATCGCACTTTCGCATCAAAATTCCGTGCCATTTCATTCCAGAATGGGGATGAATGTGCTCATCATTACATAGGATATTCAAATCAGAATAAAACTTGTACTGCAAACGCTTTGGAATTATTATACATTATACTACACTTTGTACATATTGACGAATAAAAACGGCAAGAGTTACACCCCTTGCCGAAATTTTTGACGTTTTGTTGAACAGTTTAAATCATAAGCTCTTTTTTGGTCTTGTTCATCGTCTTTTGCCCAACACGTGATTTGAATGTTCGTTTATTTTACTTCTTCCTTAAAATAATTCACAATCCCAAGCGTAATGGCATCTGCGTAAACCTGACGGAAGGCCGGAGATGTCAGCTTGTCAAAATCAGATGGGTTCGTGATGAAACCAAGCTCGACCAGCACACTTGGAATAGGATTATAATGGATGACCGTCCAGTTATTATTTTTGACACCTCTGTCGAACATGCCAGCCATATTCACCAGCTGTTCCTGTATGTTTTTTGCTAGAAGATATCCTTCATATACATTGTCATCCTTTAAGGAATCATAGTAGGTTTCGGCTCCTTTTGAACTTTCATTTCCAGCTGCATTGGTGTGTATGCTGACAAAAATATCACCATAGTGTTCTCTGGAAAATTCAACTCGGCTCCCTTCTCCTTTTAAAGGTAAGAATGTATCGTCTTCTCGGGTCAATAAAACATGGGCACCTAGTTTTTGCAAATTATGTTGTACCTTATCAGCAACATCCAGGTTAATTTCTTTTTCGTTATATCCCCGGTCTGAAGCTCCTGGATCATGACCGCCATGTCCGGCATCAATGATGATGTTTAAACCTTCTACGATTCCGCCGTTTGCTTTACGCAATTTTAAGTAATCTTTATGAAGATAAGCGATTTGATCATGGTAGCGGATTTCTGCCCAGTAACCATCAAAACGATAGATTTTGACTACATCTCCCCGTTCGAGTTCCCCCAGTTTTTCAGATGCTGTCGTTTTTTCAGCCCGGACATTAAGGATAGATGCAGTGACAGTCCCATAGGAGAGCACTTCCTCGTCCTCTGGCTGATGAGTGGCCGAGCGCTGAACGGTAAAGGTCATCTTATAGCCAGCTTTTAATGATCTCCCATTTGCGCTTTGAACCTGTTTTTTGATAAACAGGGTATAGGTTTGTCCCGGTTCATAGCCATCCGGGGGCGGCAGTACGGTTATGGAGCGCCCATCTTCCTGGACATAGGACGGCATAAACAGCTGTTTTCCGTCCACTGTGACCACATAAATATCTTCGCTATGTATGGTTTTGGGATCGATGGCTGTGTTGAATTCAACTGTCCATACTTTATCAGGGGCGACATCCTTTTTAGCCGGGAAGGAAACCCACTCTTCAGCGGATACAAATTGCGGCATGATCAAACTCCAGACGACGAAAAAAGCCAGTGTAAACAAGATTTTTCGTGCTGTCATGTGTAGGCCTCCAAAGAAAGGATTTACGTAATTTAAGGATATCATGGAAATTCGATAAATTTCTATGGATTTTACAAAAATAGTAAAAAGGTACCCTCCAGACCATTTTTTGGTGCCTTTTCCTGGCACATTTTATGGTGCCTGTCACTTGTCGAAAAATAGTTGTCTATATTTTGATACAGGTTGATACTCTAAGGTCTTCATCCGTCAACAACAGGCAACTTAACGTTAAATTTTGCATTGGACCGGGATCCGTTCATTTAGTAACTTTCACCAATTCAGCGACCTTTAGCCCCAGAGAAAAACGGAACCTTTCCCTCAGAATTGTGAGATTAAATGATTCGACAAGTGACAGGCACCCAGAGGGCCATAGAGGGCCACAGAGGGCGTGAGGAGACCTGGTTTCCCTTTTATTTCACGTTAAAGGTGATTTTTTTAGGGGCTTTTAACGCTAGTCCTTTCATGGATTTGATCTGGCTTTGCACGTAAAGGGTATAGGTTTTCCCTGCTGAATATCCGTTTTCTGGCGGATGGACCTTAACTGTTTTTCCTCCATCCAAAATTTCCAGCATCGTTCGGACTTGATTGCCATTTTCGTCCTCTACGTAGATGGTCTGGTTCAAAATCGTGTCAACATCCATGGCCATATTAAATGCGATGGTCCAGATCTTCTCTCTCTCTACTGTCTCAGGCTTCTCTTTCATAGCTTCAAAACTTTCATCTTTTTCAACCTCGGCATATGCCAGATTGCTGGAAGCGATATATCCTTCTCCAAAGTCTCCTCTAACTTTGTAATAGACAAAATGATCAAACAGATCATTGTTTTCAAATGGTCCATCCACAATTTTCAAACGCTCTCCAAGGGGGAGAGTTGCAATGCGCTCTCCGTCTACATCACCCCTCACATAGGCGACTCCAACATCATTAAAAGTGACGACCTGATCATGCTTGCGGAAAATCTGACTGGTCATCGTATCCGCATCTTCCCAGTTCACCCGATCCTCTTTAAAGGCCATCAAGATCGGAAAATCGTCATAAGGATACTCTACCTCAAAATCTCCAAAACTTAATTCTGGTGTTAGACTGTGATTTTCAATCGTTTCATAGATTCGTTCCTGATAGGCTGGCTCATCCGGCGTATAGGCCGGGTCATTAATTTTGGAGCGCCCATTATACCCAAGGAGGGCAAAATACCAGTGTTCCAGAACCCGCCAGTCTTTATTATTCACAACAGGAAATACACTGGAGTTCCATTTATCCAGTAAAATATCTGCCCCAACTTCAATATTGTAACGGGTATCTGTTTTTAAACGTTCGACATCATAAATGTCCTTCTGGCGTTCATTCAGGGTAATCTGCATCATGCCGATTCCACCATCTTCATTATGCGCTCCCAGCGGCTCACCATTTTCATCAAATTGCCTCATTTTCGATTCGATCATCGCAATCGCCTTTAAAATTTCAGGCGGAATTTGCTTTTCAATGGCCACTTCTGTCAACAGGGCTTTCCGCTGTGCCAGTGTCAGTTTTTCATCCGGAGAAGCTTCTTCTGCATAAACCGGCTGGGCGGTGACGGCCATCAACATCAGTCCCAGTAGCATAAAAACAACTGTCTTCTTCATGAAGTTCCTCTCCCCTTAAGCAATTTTTTCTGTATAAATGTTCGTTCTTCTTTGAATGGCAGCAACCATATTCCTGCTCCCATTGAAATGATCCATGCAAACACTCCAAAGATTAATCGTACAAACCCGTTTTCAGCAGGTAGCCATGAAGACATCCAAATGGCCATGCCTGTTACAGCCAGCAGGCCAACAATTGACATAAATTGCCTCCGGTTCAAAAAGGACAGGCGATAATATTTTTGGGCTAATATGGCAAGAATGATCACATTAACGATCGCTCCTGCTACGGTTCCCCACGCAATAGCACGGGCTCCCATTGTATCCATGAATAATGCAATGACCGCAATATTCACGCCAAACACTGATAAGACATTGGCAATCACAGGTATGTATGAATTTTCCATTGCATAGAAAAAGCGGGTGATATACACATTGACCGCCAGCCCGAACATGGCGAGGGCAAAAATTTGCAATAACGGGTAGGTGCGCTCCGTTGATGATTCAGTAAAACTTCCGTATTCAAAAATGACTTCGATGATTTCCCGGGCATAGATGAATACAAAAATCGTGACAGGCAAGAGCAATAGACTGAGAAGCCGAATCCCCTGCTGATAAATCCGCTGCATCTTTTCATACTCCTCAGCTGCCGCTGCTTTAGCGAGAAGCGGATAGATAACCGTAGTCACACTGGTCATTAACACCGCCTGGGGAAACTGTGTCATTTTTGAAGCATAATTTAAGGAAGAAATCACCCCTCCCTCTGAAAGCTGTGCGGCAAAAATCCGCTGAATAAACAGATAAAATTGCAACGTTGCTCCACCAAACAAAATCGGCAGCGCCAATTTAACAAACCGTTTTGATTCAGGCAGGGCTCCCCAGTGAAATTGCAGGGTTGTAATTTTCTGGCTGCGGATCACACTCCACAGCATCATAGCCATAAGAAATGCTCCGGCTGTAGCGCCCAATCCATAGGAAAAAGCGTCCATCAGCGGGGTAAATATGACGGCAATGGCTACAAAGGAAAAGTTAAATAGCAGCGTAGAAAAAGCGGTGATGTTAAATCGTTCGTGAACATTCAGCACCCCGCTGAGCCACATGGCAATGACCAGTAAGAGACCGGATGGCGCCATCCAGACAAACAATTGCTTCGTTAATGTTTCACTCTCAACGGATAACCCCGAGAAAAAAAGATTCATCCAAAACCCCGGGAAGACCATAAACAAAATCGTGACAGATCCCATCACCAGAACTAACAGTGTAAAAACATGGTGGGAAAACAATCGTTGACGGTTCTGACTTAATTTGCTGTATACCGAAATAAATGCCGTGGTCACCGCGCCTCCCAAAACGATGTACATGAAGTTCGGAATGGTAAAGGCAGTGATAATGCTGTCGGCCACATAGCTGGTTCCATACTGGTAGCCAATGACGACTTCCCTAAAAAACCCAAATAGACGGGCCAGGACATTGATTACAGCCACGGCTCCTAATATTTTTAAAAAACGCAAAATGAATCCCTGCTTTCATTTAATAATCCCCATAAGTGAAGCCATTACGAATGATACAGGTCGATCACCTTCCGGATCAGCACCTTCTGATCATTCTGTCTGGATTTTAGCTGTCCGTTTTCAATAAGCTTTTGTTTCAGCTGATCATCCTGATACAGGTTTTCCATTGCACGGTAAAGAGCTTCAATGTTTTTCGGCTCCACTTTCACTCCAGCGTCACCGGATAAGAGATAGGATAATCCTCCAACATCACTGCCGATGACCGGGGTCCCGCAGGCCATCGCCTCCAGTGCGACCAGGCCAAATCCTTCCATGTGGGAAGGAAGGACAAACACATCAGCAACAGCCATCCATTTCGACAGACGGTTCTGGTCCATGGATTCATGGAAGACGATATTCGGAATGGTTTTTTCCTTAATGATGGACGTAATCGTTTCGTAAAAATCAGGATCTTTGGCTTCACCGATGAGATGGAGTTCCGAATCAGGATATCTTTTTTGAAACATTTGATAAGCTTCTATGAGTTCGTTCAATCCCTTGGCTTTTATAAAGTTACCTACGAACAGCAGGATGAAACGTTCGGCTGGGATCCCCAACTCATTTCTCACCTCACGGTTGTTTCGAGGACGGAAAACTTCCCGGTTCACACCCATATTAATAACGGAAATCTTTTCGTTCTCCAGCTTAAACTGTGATAGAACATCTTCCTTTAGTTTTTCCCCCACTACAATGAGATGGTCACATTCTTGAAGAATCTGTTTCGTCCACTTGCGGGTCAACCCGCTTTTTTTGGCCATCTGATCAATGTCACCACCGTGGGCTGTGACAATTAATCTCGTTCCAAATACTTTTTTAAACCACAGCCCGGCGATTCCGGTGGGAAAAATATAGTGAACATGAACTGCCTGATATTGCCTTCCTCTGATGAGCAAAGTTACCATACATTTTAAAAAGAAGAAGAGATACTTTTTCATAATCCGGAATTTCCCTTTTCGTGGATCGCCAATTCCGATGACATCTGCCTCTATCCCTTCTCGCTTTAAGAGCTCCACTTGATTTTTCACAAAAATCCCAAAGGTTTTCGACCATTTGGATGGATACATATTGCTGAGTACCAATACTTTCATACCTACCCCCACTTCCGGCAGCGAAAACTAGATTTCCTTACACATGACGAAGGACCAAGTGACAATCTTGATCTGAGGGACCATGCCATTACGCCTGTATTGATGTCATCCAGCAGTTGAAAGCTTTCATACCGCCAGCCCATTCATTGTGAGCGCCCCAGGGTCTTCTCAATCAGGGGCATGCCCTGAATCGCCTTTTGTTTCATCATCTCTGAGAGTTCCCGATATGCCTTTTGTACTGCTTCCCAATCTTCCCTCATCTCTCCATAACGCTCTGCAAAAAATAAGGGGTGCTGATCGATATCTTCAATAGAGATGACCCTGCTGGATTGCCCAAGCATCTCCATAAAATCCTTTACTTTATGGTGGTAGGAAACAGCCATAACTGGTGTCTCAGCAACCAGAGACAAAATGAGTGAATGAAGACGCGTGCCAATCACCAGATCCATGTTGCCTGCCACTTCCACAATATCCAGGGGCATCAGTGCCTCTTCCATGATTACCGTACGCCCACCATAATTCATGCGCTTCCTGATTTCTTTTGTCACCCACATATCCTGGGGATGTTTGGTCGCAAAAAATGTCACCTCTGTATCCGGATACTGCTCAAGAATTCCGTCCAGGTTGTTCGCCATGCCTTCCATATACCGTTCATATTTTTCGAGATTTTCTTCAGGCCAATAACTCCTGTGATAATAAGGAACTGCTGTTACCCCAATCTTTACCGGTACTTTACGCCTCTTTCGTTCCTTGAAATAAGGAATTTGAAAAGCTGGATCGCCGATGACATGAATGTCCTGCTTCACCCCGATGTCCTTTAACATCTCTTTCGACTTTTCATCCCGAACCGAAACAACGCGGGCTGACTGGGCAAGCTGTCTGATCATCCAGCCCCCTCTTTTTGTTAAAATGGGACCCGCTCCGACCCCATAGATCACATAGGGACAGCCCACAGCCCTCGCAACCCAGCCATACAGCCCATATAAAAAGGCTTCCGTCCCGTACAGGTCCATTAAAATTCCCCCGCCGCCAATCATTAACAGATCGAGTTTCCGCACGGTGTTCAAATGCCGCTTAAAGGTCGCAGCAAAGGTCAGGGGGCCATTCCCTTTTTTTATGTAGAGGGGTTCACTTGTGACCTGATAGCGTTCAGCAGTCTGCTCCGGCTGATTGGAAAATACCACTATATTTTGACGTTTTACCTGGAAATACGTTTCTAGCTGATGAATCACGCCAAGTAAAATCGCTTCATCCCCATGATTGTTGTTTCCATAATTGCCAACAATTCCAATTTTCATCTATATCACCTATGATCTGTCAAATTGTATGCTAATCTATTTTATCACGTTTTTTTAGATTAAAAATGATTCCAGGGAAACAAATTCAGCTAAAATCCCATGGATTCACTATTGGATGTCCTTTTCACCTCTGATATTCTAGTATTACACATTCTGTCAAATCCTATAAATTCATGATATACTAAAAGACAGTCTAGTTGACTGAAGGAGCGTAGCAAAAATGATTTCTCTAGAAAAAATCAGACAGCGGAAAGAACGTCGAGTTATTAAAAAATACCAGAAAATCGTTGATGAAATAAATGCAAAAGAATCTTATTACGAACAGATGAGTGATGAAGAACTCAAGCAGCAGACGGAGCGGTTCAAGCAGCTCTTGCAGGAAGGGCAGACTATTGATGATATAAAAGTGGATGCCTTTGCTGTAGTCCGTGAAGCTTCTAAACGGGTGCTTGGACTCCGTCATTTTGATGTTCAGTTAATGGGCGGACTTGTCCTCCTTGAAGGCGATATTGCAGAAATGGCCACCGGTGAAGGAAAAACACTGGTTGCATCTCTTCCGAGTTATACACGGGCGTTGGAAGGCAAAGGGGTTCATGTCATCACGGTCAATGAATACCTTGCCCGCCGCGACTATGAAATGATTGGAAAAATTCATCAATTTCTTGGTTTGACTGTGGGACTCAACCTACCAATGATGGCCCCTTTTGAGAAAAAACAGGCCTATCAGTCTGACATTACATATGGAATTGGTACGGAGTTTGGGTTTGACTATTTGCGGGACCATATGGCTGTATTTCCGGAGCAGCAGGTACAGCGGCCCTATCATTATGCCATTATTGACGAAATCGACAGCGTTCTGATTGATGAAGCTAAGACCCCTTTAATCATTGCCGGAAAAACGAAGCCAAGTGCAGAGCTCCACAAAGTGTGCGCCAGAATCGCCCGCAATTTTCACGAAGATGTGGATTATGTATTTGACCGGGAGCTTAAGACGACCAACTTTACCGATGAAGGCATTAATAAAATCGAAAAATCATTCGGAATCGATAACCTGTTTGACCTGGAGCATCAGACCCTTTACCATTACATGATTCAAGCCCTGAGAGCCCATGTCATGTTTGAAAAAGACGTGGACTACATCGTTCAGGATGGCGAGATTAAATTAATCGACATGTACACAGGAAGGGTGATGGATGGAAGAACACTCAGTGATGGGCTTCATCAGGCCATTGAAGCAAAGGAAGGGCTTAAAATCACTGAGGAAAATAAGACCCAGGCTTCGATTACCATCCAAAACTACTTCCGGATGTACCCGACCCTCGCCGGCATGACGGGTACGGCTAAAACGGAAGAAAGTGAATTTCAGCATGTCTACGGCATGGATGTTGTCCAGGTTCCTACCAATAAACCGGTCATCCGTGAAGATATGCCAGATTTAGTTTATCGTACGAAAGAGCAAAAGTATGAGGCTATGGTAAAAGAAGTGCAAAAACGGCATGCGAAGGGACAGCCTGTACTGATTGGGACAACATCTATTCTGCAATCAGAAACCGTTGCTGAATACCTTGACGAAGCCGGTCTTCCATACCAGCTGTTAAACGCCAAAAGCGTAGAGCATGAAGCACAGCTAATCTCACTGGCCGGACAAATGGGGCAGATCACGATTGCTACCAACATGGCTGGGCGAGGAACAGACATCATGCTGGGTGAAGGAGTACATGAATTAGGCGGATTGCATGTATTAGGTACCGAACGCCATGAGAGCCGCCGGATTGATAACCAGCTGAAAGGCCGCTCCGGCAGACAGGGGGACCCTGGTTCCAGTCAGTTCATCATTTCCATTGAAGATGACATGATGAAGCGATTTGCCAGGGAAGAAGTTGAAAAGAAAATTCCGCAATTGAAAACCGATGAAACCGGAATGATTTTAAACAAGGATATTCATAAATTTATCGACAAGGTTCAAAAAATTTGTGAAGGAAGCCACTTTAACATTCGGGAGTTTAACCTGAAGCTGGATAATGTGATTAACGATCAGAGGGAAGTCATCTATGAGCTCAGAGAAACCTTTTTGCATAGTAAAAATGCCCTCAGCCTGATGTATAAACGGATTCAGAACGCAGCATCCCACCTGGTTGACAGACATTGTCCAGAAGATAAGCTGCCTGAAGAATGGGATACCCAATTATTTGAGTTTTCCCTTCAAAATATAATAAAGACCAGCCGTACCATTGAAGGATTAAACAGCCTGGAAAATCAGGAACAGTTAACGGAAAAACTTGCTCCGATCGTAGACGACTACATCGAATACGTAAAACAATATGAAGGTGAAGAAAAAATCCACGCTCAGCTGCAGCAAATTTCTTTGCGTGTCATTGACAGACACTGGACGAAGCATCTCGAAACCATGAATCGTCTCAAAGAAGGCGTGGGTATGAGATCCTATCAACAGGAAGATCCCATTCGTGTTTACCAGCGAGAAGGTCTGGAAATCTTTGAAAAAATGTTCCGTGAGCTGGAATTGGATTTAAGTTTTCAGACCGCCAAAATTATAACAGGCTATGAAAAGAACAAGGACAAAAAATAGGAGGATGTCTATGTTTCCTTTTTTCAAAAAGAAGAAGGACAGTGAAGAAAATCTGAAAAGACGCGGAAGTGACAGTACCATTGACGCAAAGGATATGCTCGGGGACGATGGACTGGACGAAGAAAATGAAGAACTGGTGGATACAGAACTTTCCCTGCATCCCGACTGGAAAGTTCCGCCAGAGAAGCGGTATGTGTTTGCCTTTATGAATCAGGAGTGTCCGCCTTTAAAACCGAATCAGCTTTCCCTCGCCGGTATTGAAATGGCAAAGCGGAATGATGAATATATTTTCACTGCTTTTATCCGTCACTCTCTGTCCAAGACAATCCGCCTGAGAGAAACAGCCATTCTATTAATTGGACCAGATAATGAAAAACTGGGCAGAAAAGTGTTTAATTTAAAAGAAGCTGGAAAAATCCCGGCGAAAAGTGCCCGTCCATGGCAGTTTGTCTTTCAGGAGTCTGATTTATTTACGAAAGAAATCCCGGAAGAAGGATGGAAACTTGCTTTTGAACTCCGCCCTTCCACTCGAAAAAATGTGCTGGATCTGGCCGAAAGCTGGAAACAATCACTGGCTGATGATCAGGTCAAACAGCTTGAGCAGATTGTTGAAAATGCCAAACCATTAAAGCCAGGGGAAATTAACTTTATGAACATTCAGGCCCAGCTTAATCATAAAGGAGATTTAGCTGTCACCCTGCTGATCCGCAACGGGAGTCCAAAATCGATTTACCTTGATCAGGTGCCGCTGCAGGTCGAGGACGCAAGCGGAGAGGTCATTGCACGGGCTAACTTCAATCTGAACAAACTGGAAGTCAAAGCAAACACCAGCAAACCCTGGACCTTTATCTTTCCTCAAAAGATGCTGGCAAAAGACAAACCTGATTTATCCAAATGGAAGGCTTTTCCGATTACCAGGAAAACCACATGATCGTTTTGCTGCGTTTAGATCAGCGATAAGCTGAAGCTGGACAGTCATTTGCTCCAGTTGATCTGCTGTAAAAACTAAAACTTATAAAAAAACCCTTGCTTGACAGGCAAGGGTTTCATTTTTATTTACGTTTTGCTTTTTTCTTAACAGGTTTGGAAGGTTTGAGCTGCTGCTGTTGCACCTCAAGGTTATGTTTTAATAATTGATAGGCTGATATGCTATATTGTTTTGTCCGGGCCTCAGTCTGCTCCAATTGGTGAAGTAAGAAACTGGTCGCAAATGATACAAATGCACTTTTACTGATCCCCAACTGCTTAACCTTTTTTTCAATCTTCGAGTGTAACTCATCTTCAACTATGACACTTATCCTTTTGCTCATATAAGAACCTCCTAGAGAAAACAAAACCTATCAAGCCAAAAAACAGACCATTATCATCATATCAGAAATAATAAAATTTTTTAAGGGAAGGCTGAAAATTTTGTGATTTTCATAGAAAAAGGGGGAAAATCATTCATGGTGACAAAGACGAACAAAACGATTTACCCAGTCAGCACGCAAAGACTCCTGGTCGACTAAAACCGGCCAAGTTCTGTGAGTCGCAGGAACAGCACGAGCCGAAAATCCCGCAGACAACGAAAGATGAGTTGTCGAGGAAGTTGAGGCCGTGCCCGCGGAAAGCGAAGCATGTTGACGAAGTAAAGAAAAAAATCCGAACTCATTCATCGATTGAATATAGTTCGGATCGTTCATTACCATATGCAGTTTTGTCCCGGTATCATTAGTAAATGTCAATAACTTCTGGTATGGTAGGCTCTACATTGCCTGTTTCAGTTTCCATCACTTTCTCTACCAGTTCTCCATTTTCTACAGTAACCTTGGTCACTGTAGCAGGCATATCCGTAACCCTTTCAGCCTCATCAGATACTAAATATTCACCTAAATTAAAGTTATCCGGATCATCCAGAAAAGCTGATTCAACATCTTTGTAATCTATGTATTCGCCATTGCTGTTTTGAAAAGCATAGAATCCATTTTCTTTAAATGTTTCAATAAATGCCAGATATAATGTGTCATCTCCAGATTCCAGCTGGTTGTTAATAAATGAATCTTCCAATTCTTCAGCATCATAATAATAGACTGTTCCCGAATCATCTTTTACCAGATATGCTGAAGTGGCTGCTGCAGTAACAGATGATGATAGCATCCCAATCAGAAACATGGTTGCCAGAATCACAGTAAGTCCTCTCATCCACTTTTTCATCAAGATAACCTCCTGAAATATATTATGAATAAAATTCATTTTCCCCTATGTACATAAATGGGATCACAGGCCCGATTACCGAAGTATGCCGGGCCTATGAACCGGGTTTATCATCATTAATTTTTTTGAAATACCCGTACGTCTTTTTTGATTTGATCTTCATTATTGGAATCAATCAAACCAACATACAGATCGACGTCTGCACGGTACTGCAACACTTTGTTTCCAACAGCTACATAATAGTTGTCTGGTTCATCCGTATCCAGTTTTACTTCTACTAATCTTTGCTGTGGAACAATTCCTGGTCTGAAACTTACTTCAAATGCTGGCATATGTTCATCTCCTCCTTGATTACCTGATGATTGGTCTCCCTGGTCTTGTTCACTGTCACCGTCATTGCCCGTCTGACCCTGGCTCTGATCTGATTGTCCTGACCCCTCTTTTGAATGGCCGGATTCATCATCTGCCTGGTCCTCATCTGTTCCATCTTGACCTTGTCCCCCGTCACGTGACTTTTGATTTTCAGATCCATCCTGCTGTTCCGTTTGTGGATCTGATGAATCATCCTGGTCTTTAGAAACATCATCATTAGAGGAACAGGCTGTAAGGGCAAATACCAGAAAAGCAATATATGCAAATTGCAAAAATCTAAGTTTCACTCATGAACACTCCCTAATGTCTAGTAGCTGTTTACCTCATATTCTATCATAAGATTACACATATCGCTTAGCAATTGTGACAAATTCTTGTTCAGCAGATTTTACCAGGTTTTCGGTAAATAAGAGATGCAAAGCATATACATAAATTTACTAAATTTTCTCAATTTGTCAAGCTGTCAGCGATTGTCAGTCCACTATCTGGAAGACCAGATCCTCAGGCTGTTTCATCGTTTCATTATAAACGGATTCTACCTGATCAGTCACAATGAGTTTATAAAATTCATGCAGGCGATAAGGGCTTTCCGGACGTACTTCTGCCACCCGTTCATTGACCAGTGTGACATCTGTCTTAACTTTTTCACCCCGGTTGTTAACCACATAAATCGTCTCACTGTTAATGGTACTTGCTTTCATTGGGGTATTGAAGCGAATATGCCACACTTTATTTGATTTTGCAGCTTTGACATCTGCTGTATCTGGTACATCAGGAACATAATCATTTGTATAAACAGCAACCAGATCATCTAAGAAGAGGCTGCCTGTATTTTTATCCTTTTCATCAGGTTCAGCCATGTAGATATTCACTAATTTGATAGGTCCGTCTAAATCGTCTGGCAAGTATGCCTTCACAAACCGCCATCCGTGCCAGTCTAAACCATTATATTCGGTAAAATTCACGGTATGCAGCTTTCCTTTTCCATCCATCACTTTTCCTCTCAGCCAGTGCTGGTTCGCATCCCCGAACACCCACATTCCCAGGTAATCGGGCGTTCCTTTTAACGTGATTGGTTCAGGCGGCTTCATATATACAGCTGATGTTCCGTAGGTGTAATCCCGAAAATCATAGGTTAACTGAATGGAACCATCACCCTCTGCTTTAGGTTCAAGACCTGCTGAACCATCCAGCTGAGCATCAGCTTTGATAGTGAAAATCTTCCAATCTTCCAGATCATCCATATTATTGACTGTAAAGTGGGAAATGCCTACCCAGAGATCCGCGGTAACCTCTTCTCCCTCAAGAACTGCTGTTACTTTTGCAATTCCTTTTTCACTCACTGCCTCAAACAGACCGTCTCTCACCATCTGTAATTCATCTGTGGCTTTCCATTCAATCTGATCCCTATTAAAATATATTTCTTCGCCGTTATACGTATAAGCTCGAAGGTTGAATGACACCCTCTCCCCCTGCTGAATGACTTCATCAGGCGGTGTCAGTTCAAGACGGTCAGGCTTCGAAACAACTCTTATATCTTTTTCATTTTTGGCTGGACCATAAATGGCAGAAATCGTACCTACCCCGCTGTTTTCAGCATAAAATGTTCGATCCTTGATATAACCGAGCTGATTTGATACATCAAAGGTTAAACGGTCTTTCAAAATGGGCAGCGGGTTGTAATATTGGTCAAGCAAATAGTCTGGTTCCACCGAAACCCTGGCTCCTTTAAGAATTGGCTGATCAATAAAAGGCTTCATCAACAGGGTAGTCGGATCTCCATTGGGTGCTAAGGAAATCGCCTGAAGGGTAGCTGAAACTTTTCTTTCCCTGCCTCCAGAAGGGTCGTTAGCCAGATTGGCAAACACATTTCCAGGGAAGCGGACAGCCATCGTCGTTGATCCGCCCCCATCCAGATTTAATGCTTCATCTACTCCCAACTGGGCCAGATAATCAGCAAACTGCAGAAGGTTCATACCTTCGCTGTCAGCCTGTTTGCCATCGACAGCTACAAAAAAGACCTGATTTTTGTCACGGTCAACCGCAACGGCAGTTCGTGAAGTTACCTCCTGGGCCCGCCTGCTCGTTGGATCCATTGATAAATCTGCTTTGCCATCCTGGACGAGCAAAGGTCCGCTGGCGAGCAAAAATTGGCCGTTTTTCCACTGTTCATCCATATCGATGGAAATCTCAATCGGGTCTCCCTCTTGAATATGTCCAAGCAGGTTGACATTTTGACCCCCGCTCGCAGACAAAACAAAGCCGTTTTCCGGAATTTCCACCTGCTCTTTATCTCCATAGCGTCTGATTTTCACCACTTCGCCTGCTAATTTTTCGCCAATTTCCAGTTGCTCAAATGGCGTGTCCCCCGAATTTTGAATCACAAATTCAATGCCATATTCATTGGTATCCACAACGTCCTTGTAGTAATTGGGCGTATACAAATAAATGTCATTGTCGAGGCGCGCCCTGTCAATGCTCCGGATGGGATATTCCTTACTGTTGTGGGTAAAGGATAAATCCAGTTCAAACGGAGCAATTTTTGCTTTTCCCTCTAAATCAATCCCAAAGGCATAAGGTTGGTTGACATAGTAATCGTTACTGTCCGATATCACTCCGGCATTGACGAGAATGTTGTCCCGAATCAGCAGATATAGCGGAAGGTTATTATCAAATGAGAAAAATGCCGCATTGACCGCCCCTACAATCCGGTGTCCTTCTTTATGATTCACCCGGGTTTGCTGGGTAGTGGTCATCAGTTCTGTTAATGGGTCTGGAACAAACATTTCAATTCTGGCAAATGGATTATTTAAATCTACAGATAAAATATGTAATTCTTCCGGCAGTTTCTCATATGTAATCGCTCTTTTTTCATACTCAATTCCTGGAGATACTGTGAAAGATTCTGCTGATTGGGCTGCCAGCAATGACGGATTTAGTACAAGTGAGGCAAATAATAGAAAGATCGTGATGAGTTTTCCTTGAAGTTCCATAGTTAGCTATCCCCTTTTATGTAAATGATTGGCTACTAGAATAGACGTGTGGCGGCAGGGGAAGTTTCAAATTATTGAGAGATTTTACTATATTTTAATTATACTAGAAGGTCTGTCAGTTTCCTATTCGACAAATGTCCTAATCTTTCCGGATATCTCCCTGTCACTTTACATAATGGTACTTGCTACAGCGCTTTGAAGTATAGTAATCTATTAGTAATGGTAAAAGTTTCTTGCTGAAAAACCAAGGAGGACAGAGAATGAAGAAAAAACAGGCTATTTCCGCTGCTCTGGCTGGATTTGTTGCAGCTTCTGGCGTTATCCCAGCCCAGATCAGTGCAGAAACCGTCGAATTTTCAGACTTGAAACCTGGAGATTCTCACTATGAAACGGTTATGGCACTTGCCAATGCCGGCATCATCAATGGATACCCGGATGGAACGTTTAAACCAAACCAGCCATTAATGAAACGACATATCGCCATTTTGTTTACGAAAGCTCTGGGACTTTCCACACCGGAACAGGTGGATGACCTGCCATTTAATGATGTGAATACAGACTCGGATTTAGCAGGATTTTTATCCGTTCTTTTGAATGAAGGAATTATTGAGGAAGACCGTACATACCAGCCTGGGAAAATATTGACCCGAGAAGAAATGGCAGGCTGGATTTCGAAAGCTTTTAATCTGCAGCCGAAGGAAAATCAATCGGTTACCATCAATGACTTCAGTGATATCTCACCTGATTATCGCAACGCTGTTCTTGCCCTTTATCATTATGGCATTACCCGCGGAAAACCGGACGGTACATTTGATCCAAAAGCAGGTGTTACAAGAGGACAATTGGCAACTTTCCTTTATAAATCATTAACCTTAAAAGAAATGATGCAAATTCAAGAACTGGAAGACATTACTGTGCGGACAGGTGAACAGCCGTCCTTGCCCGAAGAAGTAAAAGTCCTCTTAGCAGATGGAACCGTTGAAACATTCCCAGTATCCTGGAACACAGATGAATTGAACACCAATAATCCTGGAACATATAGGTTGTCCGGACTGATTCAGGGTACCCTGACAACCATAGAAATGGATGTTCATGTACGAAATACGATTATTACCGAAGTCCTTAATCCTGAACCTATTTCCATTATTCAAGGTGAGGAACTCGATCTTCCTGATCAGATTGAAGCGATAAACAGCAAAGGCGAAAAGGAAATGGTACAGGTAACGTGGGATACTGGAAGCTTAGGCACTGAGCCTGGAACATATGAACTGACAGGAGAAGTAAATGGTACAGACTTTGAGGTTGCATTGGAAGTCACCATAGAACCCGGTGTGCTTCAGGTAGAACGTGTCCGGGCATTAAACCTGAAACAGGCCGTCATCGAATTCAATAAACCTGTTGATAATCCGACAACCCTTTCCAATAAATATTTATACCGTCTCTTTGATCAGTACAATCAGCCTGTGGATATAGAGCATGTAGAAGTCCAGGACAATCAGATCATTTTAACAGCAAAGGAAAGCGTTGGACAGATTACAGGAAAGCTTCTTCTTCGGGAAGACATCACGGGAGATGAACAGGTATTTGACATCCACTTCCGTGATACGGAACCACCAGAACTGACCAGTATCCAGGCTATCAGTCCGGAACAGGTGGAAATCACTTTTTCTGAGCCAATGAATGTAGATGCGGAAAATGGCGAAGAAATTACAAACCGGGATATCCGAGGAGCATTTAAGCTAAAAGATGAAGTAAACTGGATTAACAGCATTCACGTCTATGATTACGGAAAAACCCTTGTGATTGACTTTTCAAACGATCTGGATGAGGGAAATCATACGCTTTCCATTTCTGATGAGTTACGGGATTACTTTGGATTAAAACTGACAGATGAAGCGTATTCATTTCAGGTTTCTGATGACCAGGAACCGCCGACCGTAACAAAAGTTGAGCGGGCTTATCCTAACTTCGTCGTTCTTTCATTTGACAAAGCCATTGAGTTTGATGATTCCATTCCTGAGGATGATATCATCACAACAAACGGAGATCACCCTAAAGATGTCCTCATTGAAAACCGCAAACAGCTGTATGTTTATTTTGATGAGGAAGATGCTCTTGATAACGGGGATGCCATCACCATTAAAGCCGGAGTGATTAAGGACCTGTTCGGCAACCGTAACGATGAAATCATTCAGCCGATCCGTATGAATGATGATGAAAAAGAGCCAACCGTTGCCAATGTGGAATTGGTTGATGAAAAGCAAACAGATTCAAGCTATATCGAGCTGCTCGTCCATCTTTCTGAGCCGGTTGATGAAAACCTGATATCCAGAGAGGATCTTCTGGTTGTCAATTCCTCCGGTGATGAAATTCCGGTTAAGACAGTCGAAGCATATGCTGAGGACCTGTCTAAACAGACATACCTGGTTACTCTAGACCGCCGCTATGGACAGCTGAACAAAGATGAATACACGTTATATATTCAGGACCTCGAAGACATGCACGGCAATATCAATGAACAGGCTGAATATTTGTTTGAAGCCAGCAGTATTACCCGTCCTGGCAACTTTGAAGGATTTGCGATTGCCAACGAAAACCAGGAGATTATCTTTGGACTAACTTTCGACCGTCCAATGGCAACAGAAGGACAGTACTCCATTGAAATCCCGGCTAAATATCAGGTAAGTTTTGATAATCAATCCTATCTGCTCAGTGACTTCAAGGATCTGGAAGGCGTTCAGGTTAACGTTCATTCCTATGAAGACGGGAAACAGGCAGAAGTCATCATTAAGTATGACTATGTGGCAGACGAGGACGCCAGAGTGTTCCTGGAAAACCTGAATGAAGCGATAGTAGATGGGGAAACGGATGACATTCAGTTCATTGTTGGACAGGTAGCTGATAAAAACGGAATTACAACATCTAGTTTCTATAATCCTGTTTCATTAACAGACGATTACCACTTCGGTATTGATGAAGCAAAAGTTATTGCCCGGGATACGGTCACGGTACATTTATCCGATGAAATTCGCTTTCTAAATGAGGATGATTTCATTCTTTTTGCTGACGATGACCGGGACGGCAAGTATGACCGGGGCGAAGATCTGGATTTCTCTGCTGATTACACTTCGGAAAATGGAGAAACCATTATCACGTTTACGATGCACGATCAGCTGAATACAGACGGAACATATCGCGGTGATACCGTTTATATTGCAAGTGCAGAAGAAACGGCAACTCAGAACAAATTTGGACAAACGATTGAATTTGATCAGACAAAAGTCTATGATGCCATTCCTGCAGAACTGGTCACAAAAGATGGCGAGCCGCAAATCTCGATTCATCCATATAAGTTTAATGAGGGTAAAGCGATTATTAAAATGCCATTCACGGAAAAAATGGATGAGGCGACCATCAGCCGATTGACTTTCCAACTGGAAGGCAACAAATATCAGATCGAAGAAGCTTATGTTGACGATGAAGATATTCTACTGATCGTTGATTTAGGAGAGGATCAGGCTGGTGATTTAGTAGGAGAAACCATCATTCAGATTGCACCAATTGCTGATACGGGCAATAATATTATCCAGAACATCGAGGCTTCTATTGAAATCTTAGGAGAAGCCAGATATAAATAGAATATTTGTGGGCTGCCCGATAAGCCCCTGATTTGAAAGAAAGTGGAGAAAAACGATTCGGTTTCTCCACTTTCTTTTCTATTTTTGGATGATGACCCGTTCCCTCATGAAAGATGGAATGAGGCTGGGACATAACAAAATGAAATACAGACAACATGTGAGACTCGTGGTCGACTTAAACCGGCCACGTCCTGTGGCTTACGTCGACACTAGCACGTCCTGTTCGTCGCGGGAACAGCACGAGCCGAAAATCCTAGAGACAGAAGGATGAGTTGTCGAGGAAGTTGAGGTCGTGCCCGCGGAAAGCGAAGCATGTTGAAAAAAAAAGCGGAAGCGCCCCGCTTAGCCCCGAAAACGGCTGGAGGACCACCGAGGAGG
>JACDOD010000022.1 GCA_017656265.1 Bacillaceae bacterium
TGAACGCCAAAGCGAGCGATAAAATCTTGAGAAATGGTCTTCATCGACAGGATGAACGCCAAAGCGAGCGATAAAATCATGAGAAATGGCCTTCATCAACGGGATGAACGCCAAAGCGAGTGATAAAATCATGAGAAATGGTCTTCATCGACAGGATGAACGCCAAAATGAGCGATAAAGTCATGAGAAATGGCCTTCATCGACGGGATGAACGCCAAAACGAGCGATAAAATCAAGAGAAATGGTCTTCATCGACCAGATGAACGCCAAAGCGAGCGATAAAATAGTGACTTGGCGTCTCAAACAATCGTTCCAAAGTTCCGCGCAAGCCCAATTTTATACAAAAAACAGCAAGGGCCTGAGATCATCTCAAACCCTTGCTGTACCTGGTTTTATATAGCGCGCTCGGAGGGATTCGAACCCCCGGCAGACGTGGAACCGGAATCCACCGCTCTATCCAGCTGAGCTACGAGCGCATATTTTTTAAACGGCATTTGTTATTATACTGACCTCAGAAGAAAAATGCAAGAGGTAATTTAACGTGAATTCATACATTTTATTACAGCGGTGGTATAGATAAAAAAAAGAAGGTCGATGATATAGAAAGACAGGTTTACATCCATCCGCATAAGGGAAATCATGAAACAGGGTCGCCATACATAAAATGAAAAGGGAAAGTAGAATTCTTTTTGTTTGACCTTTATTGACCAAATATGTATGATTAACATTAGAAACAAAGTTATCCATTTAAAGGAGGAATTTTCATGAATTTAATCCCAACTGTTATCGAGCAAACAAACCGCGGAGAACGTGCTTATGATATTTACTCCAGATTATTAAAAGACCGGATCATTATGATTGGCAGCCCAATCGATGATAATGTTGCCAATTCGGTTGTAGCTCAGATGCTGTTTTTAGCAGCTGAAGATCCTGAAAAAGATATTTCCCTATACATCAACTCACCGGGCGGTTCCATCACAGCCGGCATGGCGATTTACGATACCATGCAATTCATTAAGCCGGATGTATCTACCATCTGTATTGGCATGGCTGCATCTATGGGGGCATTCCTGCTCGCAGCTGGTGCTAAAGGCAAGCGCTATGCTCTTCCAAACAGTGAAGTGATGATTCACCAGCCTCTTGGCGGAACTCAGGGCCAGGCTGCCGATATCCAAATTCACGCGAAACGCATTATGGAAATGCGTGATAAGATTAACCAAATTCTTGCTGATCGTACCGGCCAGCCATTAGAAGTGATTGAGCGGGATACAGACCGCGACTTCTTTATGACAGCTGACAAAGCGAAGGATTATGGTTTAATTGACAAAGTCATGGAAAGCAAAAACGATAAGTAACATACACTTCACACACACATCAAAAGGCTGCCTGAACATCTCAGGCAGCCTTTACTATTTGTTCAACGAATCACATGTGTATGTAAACTACTCTTCTTTACTTACAAAACTGACCAGAGCATTGAGTGCATCTTCTTCATCAGAACCTTCTGCCTGCAGAGTAATTTTTTCCCCGGTGGCAATAGCAAGGCTCATAAGTCCCATAATACTTTTGGCATTCACTCGCTTTTCCTCTTTCTGCAGGAAAATATCCGCTGAGTAGCGATTTGCCTCCTGGACAAATTGAGCAGCCGGTCTGGCCTGTAAACCTGTTTTCAAATTGACTGTTACCGTTTTTTCGATCACCCTCATACTCCTCTCTTCTATCCAAATTAACCTTTCCGGTTATTGAAAGCGCTATACATTACGTTATGAAAAGAACGCTCTCTCATGGAAAGCGTTCATGAATTTATTGTATTATATCACGAATATTTTTAAAAAGAAATTAAGTTGACCCTTTTTTTGGCATTTCACCTTTGCGCAGTTTTTCCGCGTATTCATCGATTTTTCTCAACCGGTGGTTAATGCCCGACTTGCTGATTTTACCGGAAGTCACCAGTTCCCCAAGCTCCTTTAATGTGACATCCTGATGCTCCAGTCTCAGTTCAGCAATTTCTCTTAATTTATCCGGAAGAACGTCCAGCCCGACGGTATTTTGAATAAATTTAATGTTCTCAACCTGACGGAAAGCTGCTCCGATCGTTTTATTTAGATTCGCTGTTTCGCAGTTCACCAGGCGGTTAACGGAGTTCCGCATGTCCCTCATGATTCGGACATCTTCAAACTTCAGCAGAGCTTGATGGGCTCCTACAATATTTAAAAATTCCGTGATTTTTTCTGCTTCTTTTAAATAGGTGATATACCCTTTTTTCCGCTGTAGGGTACGGGCATGTAAATCAAACTGATTCATCAGTTCACAAAGGGATTCATTATGTTCTTTGTAAAAGGTAGAAATCTCCAGGTGATAGGAGGATGTCTCCGGATTGTTGACCGATCCCCCTGCCAGAAATGCCCCCCGCAAATAAGAGCGTCTGCAGCATTTCTTTTTCATGTATTTTGGTGAAATGTGCTGAACAAACGAAAAGGGCTCTTCCAAAATGTCCAGGTCCTTTAAAAAATATTGAACATTTTCTTTTAAGCGAACGATGTAAACATTGTTCTTTTTCAGCCTCATTTTTTTACGGACAAGAAGCTCAATCGGATAATCATAAATTTTTTTTATCAGCTTATAAATCCTCTGGGCAATAGCGGCATTTTCCGTCTGAACATCGAGAACATACTGTCTGTTAGAATAAGATAGTGAACCATTCATCCGGATGAGCGCTGCCAGTTCTGCCCGGGCACAGCAAGTATCCACTTCAATATTCGTTAATTCTTTTTTTGTCTCTGACGCAAAAGACAACCCTTTCACCTCCACCGCCAACGGCCACATAACTAAAAAAGCATAAGCACTTCATCAAGCCCATGGATTGTTGAAGACCTCCCGGGTGAAAACGGTTTCGAGGAGGGTGAAACAATCATGGCCAGTCCCAGATTCACCACATGCCATGATAAACATACGCAAATGGCTCAGCTTACGCTTCCCGTGCTTCCTCCTTTTGTCTTATGTACCCGCAAACGGTCTATATTAATGAATAAAGCAATTTGGCAATTTTACCGGTATCATGCCGCAGGGCCTGTTGGGAAGCATCCACGATATCCCCTTCTACAATTTCAACCCCCATCTCCAAAAGCTTCTCAACATCATAAGCAACAGGAGCAGCATTTTCCTGTTCGTACAGCTTTTGAATATCAGCAGAGATTGGTGCATTGTGAACCACAATCGAATGGATGCATGATGCTCCTACATGGTCATGAATGGCCTGAACATGATCCGAAGCTGAATAATCATTCGTTTCTCCGTCCTGGGTCATGACGTTGCAGACATACACTACTTTCCCTTTAGTCATCTGCAAGGACTTTCCGATTTCCGGAACGATGATATTCGGGAGAATGCTGGTATACAGACTTCCCGGTGCAATCACAACCAAATCAGCTTTTTGAATGGCTTCAATGGCTTCCGGAAGGGGTTCAATGTGTTCAGGACGCAAAAAAACCCGTTTGATCTTTTTCTTTGCCTTTGGAATATTCGACTCTCCCGATATGATCGAGCCATCTTCCATTTCAGCATGAAGATACATGCTCTGATTCGCTATGGGATATATTCTCCCCTTAACATTTAACACCCTGGATATTTCTTTCATTCCTCTGTAAAAATCACCGGTAATCGTGGACATCGCAGCCAGTAATAAATTTCCCAGGGAATGACCGGACAATCCGTTTCCATTGGTAAATCGATGTTCAAACAAGTCTAAAATCATCGGTTCAGCATCTGACATCGCAGCAATCACTTTACGGATATCTCCCGGGGCTGGAATGGCCATTTCACTTCGGAGCCGCCCCGAACTGCCTCCGTCGTCTGCCACAGTCACAATAGCTGATAAAGAAATAGGGTAATCCTTTAACCCCCGGAGAAGGACAGGCATACCTGTACCTCCCCCTATCACAACTACTCTCGGTTCCTCCTGCTCCCTCATCCCTACTTTTCCTTTCTTTTAGCAATATCACGGTGCGAAACATGGGTTACATAATCTCCCGAAAATACTTTTCCCAGATGCTCAGCAATGGCTACCGACCGATGTTGACCGCCAGTACAGCCAATTGCGATAACCAGCTGACTTTTCCCTTCTCTCTTATAGTGGGGCAGCATAAACTTTAACAAATCAATCAGTTTCTCGAGAAATTTTTGGGTTTCTGTCCATTTAAAAACGTAGGACGACACTTCACGATTCTGCCCTGTCAGCGGTCTTAATGACTCTACATAATGCGGGTTAGGTAAGAAGCGCACATCGAATACCAGATCAGAATCTATAGGCAGCCCGTGCTTGAAGCCAAATGATACGACATGAACGGAAAATACTTGCTGAGACTTCTCTTTAAACGTATGAATAATTTTTTCCCTTAATTCACGGGGTTTTAAATTCGAGGTATTGATGATCTGCTGAGCTCTGCCCCGCAGTTCATCAAGGACGCCCCGTTCCTTGTGAATTCCCTCGAGGGGAAGCCCCTGACTTGCCAGAGGATGACTTCTCCTCGTTTCCTTGTAGCGGGACACAAGCACATCATCATCAGCATCCAAAAACAATACCTGTTCCTGAATCCAGTCTTCTTTGCTCAGCTGATCCAGGGCATCGAAAAGGGAGTCAAAAAATTCTCTTCCTCTTAAATCCATCACCAGCGCCACTTTGGAAATGTTGCTCTGATTTTGTCTCATCAGCTCCAAAAATTTTGGTATTAATGCTGGAGGTAAATTATCCACACAAAAATAGCCGAGGTCCTCAAAACTTTGCACTGCTACTGTTTTTCCAGCACCGGACATGCCTGTAATAATGACCACTTGAATTTTGGACGATTCGCTGTTCATAGCCCAACCATTTCCCCCTTAAATATTGACCGGATCAAAATATTGAGACAGTAACTCATACTCAGGTGTATAGTGAAAACTTCCATACATGATGTCCTCATTCCCGCCAAGGACATGTTCGAAAATTTTCCGATCCCCTTCGGCCATTGGTTTTTTCAGTACATCATAAACTGGAACCCACTCCAATTCTCCTTCTTCCGAGAATGTTCGCAGCGTACCTTCATACTGTTCAGCATAAAAGGTGAACATCATCCATTCTTCGACAGTATCATTTCCTTCTTTGATGACGAATGTATACGTACCCTTTAACTCGGGATTGATCAGAGTAAGTCCTGTTTCTTCATAAAATTCCCTGACAACCGACTGCTTAATGGTCTCCCCTGGTTCCATCTTGCCTCCAGGGGCGACATACCAGCCTCGTCTCGGCTTTTTTAACATCAAAATCTCATGGTTATGTTTCAGAATACAATTGGTTACACGTTTCATATGATAGTCACCTCAGTTCTTTATCAAGAGGCTCTTCTCTTTATTATACTATGAAAGGGAAAATGACAACAAACACAACGGATGTCTGAAATGGTATAGCGGGATTCCAGATGAGTTTCTCGTCAATCGAGGCAAAAATGCTTCACCAGTGGGTCGGGCCATGCGTTAGCTGTACAAAAAATGCACAGGCAAAATGATTTGCCTGTGCCTAGATAGGATCTATCTATTAAAAGGGGGTCAATTATTTAAGTCCATTGTACCCCATAAATATTTCAAACGTGTTACACTAGCATTAAAATGTAGTTACTTTTATGATAACAGGCTTTTTAAAGGCTGTGGATAAACTGTATTAGTTCTTGACCTTCATTTCTTCTAACAGATTTTCCACATAGTGCTGGGCAGCTTGAGCTGCAATACTGCCGTCTCCAGTCGCTGTAACAATTTGTCGAAGTTCTTTTTCCCGGATATCCCCTGCAGCAAAAATACCAGGCACACTGGTCTCCATATTTTCATTGGTTTCAATATATCCGTTTTCATTGGTAATGCCAAGTGATTTAAATGGTTCGCTAAGCGGTACCAAACCGATGTAAATAAACACACCATCTGCTTCTTTTTCATATTCTTGGCCTGTTTTTTTGTTGTAAAGGGTTACGCTTCCTACTTTTCCGTCCTTTTCATTGATGGACTTCACCACGGTATCCCAGATAAAATCAATTTTTTCATTGTCGAATGCACGCTGCTGCAAAATCTTTTGAGCACGTAATTCATCACGACGGTGGACAATGGTTACTTTGCTGGCGAAGCGGGTTAAGTATACCCCTTCTTCAACCGCTGAATCACCGCCGCCAACCACGATTAATTCTTTATCTTTAAAGAACGCACCATCACAAACAGCGCAATAGGATACACCGCGGCCGCCTAACTCTTCTTCACCTGGAACACCTAATTTTTTGTACTGGGCGCCAGTTGCAATAATAACAGCGCGGGCTTTGTACTCCTGATCACCTGCAATAACCGTCTTATATTCTTTTCCATCTTTAATCTCTTTAATATCACCATAGGCGTATTCCGCCCCAAATTTTTTCGCATGCTCAAACATCTTATTAGATAACTCAGGGCCAAGAATGCTTTCATAGCCAGGATAGTTTTCGACATCTTCCGTGTTAGCCATTTGTCCGCCCGGCACACCGCGCTCAATCATCAGCGTATCTAAATTGGCACGGGAAGTATAGACCGCTGCGGTCATACCAGCTGGACCGGCTCCTGCAATAATCACATCATAAATGCGATCTTCTGCCATTTCTCTCAACTCCTTTTTCTTCCTCTTAAACCAACAGCTTTTTTCATCACAGTTTTATCGTATCGGAGTCCTGCTACTTCGTCTATTGATTTGCTCAAAATTGGGCAAACGTCACACAAAGTTCAAATTTTTTCCTTATTCCATGGTTCAGCCATTTCCGACAGTTCTGGAAATCTCCTGCATCCTTCTTCCCATAACGTCCGTGCCTGTGGCTCCTGACCGAGGCGAAAGACGGTTATGCTGTACCATTTATAATAAGAAATCCGGTCTTTTACAAGCCCTTTTGGCAATCGCTGAAAACGCATTAAAGCTTCTTCATCATATCCTGTTCTTGCAAAGGCAACCGCTAATTTCAATTTTTGCGACTCATGTATAGGGTACACATTCCATAATTTTTTTATGTGCTTATGGGAACAGTCCCTTCTACCGGTTTCATAGTAAAATATAGCGAGGTTGATCATACTATGTATCGTTTCCCCAAATTGTTCCACCCACTGCTCTTCCAGTTCGATGGCTTCATCCATTTCTCCAGTACTGAATAATGCAAAGGCATAATCATGTTTGGCGGAAGGATGTTCAGGAAAAAGCGCCATCATTTCCTCAAGAACAGGCAGAGCTTCTTCCCATTCTTCATGTTCCATATACTCAAAGGCCATTTCCTGATAATGCAGGAGTTCATCCTCATGATCAAAAGCCCAGTCATCCTCCTCCTCTGGTTCATTATACATATGTAAAAGTTCAAGGAGTTGACTGGCTTCATCTTTAAAATCCCCATCCGGACTCTTTTGCAGATAAATTTCCACATATTTTTGCGCTTCGTCAAACAAACCCAAATGGGCATAGTTGTTAGCCATTAAATAATAACAATCGGTATACTCGTCTCCAGAATCCTGGAGAACATGCTGCAAAATTTCATTTGCCTTCCGATAGGAACCTGTTTCCGTGTAGATGACAGAAAGCTGACATTTATATAAAGGGTTGTTCGGTGACAGTTCAATTGCCCGCTTCAACCATTTTTTCGCCTTTAAAAAGTTCTTTTTTCTCAATGCTTTCACACCATGAACAAAATAAAAGTCCCCTTCATTTAAAAAGGGAATCACGTTTCGCTCATTTTTGACGTTACTGTTTCGGTACATACGGTGCCCCCCATCTTTTCCTTGCGTTGCAAGTATATCACATTCAGATGGGGAGCGACTACCGCATGATGTTACATTTCTGAGGCAACATCCATACGGGCTTCTTTTACGAATTGATTCAATTCAGCAGAATACCCTTCTCTTTGTTCCTCCGTCCAGCCATGGCGGTGAGCCAGATAAGCTGCCACTTTTTCTTTATGCTCCTGTACCCAGTCTATATGAAAATAAAGGGCACCCGTACGCCTGATAAAAAAATCCGCAGGGGTATAGGCCATTTCATGCTCAACGGCGTAGCACAGCATGGCATACACAGCTAAATCCAGTTTCCACTGATTTTCGTTGCCTCCATCTTCCTGAACATATTGAAAGATGAGATCTACATTGGTTCCATAGCGCTCCACCAATTCTCTGGACGTCTTTTCATCTAAACCGGCCCTAAGGCCTTCTTTGATTTTCCGTTGCTTATACCGTTCAAATCCTTGAGATCCCCCTGCTTCCCCACCAGAAATCGGTAAATATCTGGTCCTGCTTTTTGGAAAAGTTTGACCCATTTCTTTTTGAAGTTCTCTGGCAACCAAATCTACCACCTCTTCAGCCATTTTGCGATAACCCGTTAACTTTCCCCCGGCAATGGACATTAATCCTGAATCGGAAGTAAATAATTCATCCTTTCTCGAAATTTCTGATGGATTTTTCCCCTCTTCATAAATAAGGGGCCGTAACCCCGCCCAGGTGGATTCCACATCGTCAGCCTGTATCTTTAGTTCCGGAAAAATAGAATCGATGGCCTGAAGCAGATAATAACGGTCTTCCTCTGTAGCCCGGGGGGCCGCCAGATTTCCTGTATAGCTTGTATCCGTTGTCCCTACATAGGTTTTGCCCTCACGTGGGATTGCAAAAACCATCCTTCCGTCTGGTGTATCAAAATAAACCGCTTGCTTTAAAGGGAAGCGATTCTGATCAAACACCAGATGAACCCCTTTGGTAATGTGAAGATGCTTTCCTCTCCTCGACTGGTCCTTTAAACGGATTGTGTCCACCCATGGTCCGGCAGCATTCACAATTTTACGTGCATAAACGTGAAAGCACTGACCCGTGATTTGATCCTCAATGACGGCACCCTCAGCCCGTCCGTCATTATAAAGAAATTGTGTCAATTTAGCATAATTCAGTGCACAGGCTCCAAACTCAGCCGCCTTTTTCAACACTTCCAGGGTAAGGCGGGCATCATCGGTTTTGTATTCCACATAATACCCTGCCCCCTTTAGTCCCTCTGGCTTCAAAAGGGGTTCTTTTTTCAGAGCTTCTTCAGGGCTTAACATTTTTCTCCGTTCTTCCCGCTTAACCCCGGCCAACAGGTCATATACTCTTAATCCAACATTTGTCGTGAAGGGGCCAAAGGTTCCTCCTTCGTAAAAGGGGAGCATCATCCATTCCGGAGTGGTCACGTGGGGGCCATTTTCATATACGATCTCCCGTTCTCTGCCTACTTCCGCTATCAGCTTCACTTCCAGCTGTTTTAAATAGCGGAGCCCCCCGTGAACCAGCTTGGTTGACCGGCTTGATGTACCCGCAGCAAAATCCTGCATATCGACTAGCGCTGTTTTTATTCCCCTTGAAGCTGCATCCAGTGCTATACCCGCTCCTGTGATTCCTCCCCCAATGATGAGAAGATCAAATGGTTCTTCCTGCATATCGGATATGATTTCATCCCGTTTCAAACTTGAAAACGCTGGCATGTCACCGGCTCCTTTCAGCCATCTATTTAAACATTCTGGCAGCTTCCACAGCTTTCTGCCAGCCCTGATACAATTCTTCCTTTTTCTGATCAGAAATCTCCGGTGTAAATGTTCGATCTTTATTCCAATGTTCAGCAATTTCCTCTTTATCTTTCCAGAAACCAACAGCCAACCCTGCCAGATAGGCCGCACCCAGCGCAGTGGTTTCATTGATCACCGAGCGCTCAACAGGAACCCCGAGAAGATCACTCTGAAATTGCATCAAGAAATTATTTTTCACTGCCCCTCCGTCCACACGCAGGGTTTTGAGGTGGATACCTGAATCTTTAATCATTGCATCCAGTACATCTTTCGTTTGATAAGCCAGGGATTCCAGCGTAGCTCGGACGAAATGTTCTTTCTTCGTTCCCCTTGTCAGCCCGAATACGGCTCCCCGTACATCACTGTCCCAATATGGCGTGCCGAGACCGACAAAAGCCGGCACCACATACACGCCATCTGTAGATCCAGCCCTTTCTGCAAGGGCTTCCGTTTCCCCTGAATGTTCAATGAGCTGCAATCCATCCCGGAGCCACTGAATGGCTGACCCAGCTACAAAAATACTCCCTTCCAGGGCGTACTCTACTTTCCCATTTGTCCCCCAGGCCAGAGTAGTTAATAATCCATGATCAGATGAAACGGCCTTTTCTCCCGTATTCATTAACATAAAGCAGCCAGTGCCATACGTATTTTTCGCCATACCCTTTTCAAAACAGGCCTGACCAAATAAAGCCGCCTGCTGATCCCCTGCGATACCTGCTATCGGGATTTCCTTACCGTCAAAATATTCATGGCTCGTTTTACCGTAAACTTCCGAAGAGGGTCGAACTTCAGGAAGCATCTGCTTCGGAATATCAAGAACCTCCAGCAATTCCTCGTCCCACTCCAATTGATGAATGTTATACATCAATGTTCGTGACGCATTGGAATAATCGGTCACATGAATTTTTCCCCCTGATAATTGATAGACAAGCCAGGTATCAATGGTTCCAAACAGAAGGTCTCCCCTCCTCGCTTTATCCCTGGCACCGTCCACCCGATCGAGAATCCATTTTACTTTCGTTCCTGAAAAATACGGATCAATCAATAACCCCGTCTTCACCCTAAACATTTCGTTGTAACCCTGATGGCTCAAGTCTTTGCAAATGTCATCCGTTTGCCTCGACTGCCAGACGATCGCCGGATAAATCGGTTCCCCTGTATTCCGGTCCCAGACCACTGTAGTCTCCCGCTGATTCGTAATCCCAATCCCTGCAATCTGATCCGGACTAATAGATGCTTTTTTCATGACACCTTTTATACAATCCAGGACCGACTGCCAGATTTCATCGGCATCATGCTCCACCCATCCAGGCTGAGGAAAATACTGCGGAAATTCCTTCTGGCTGACTGCAGCAATTTCTCCTCTGCGATTAAAAAGAATGGCACGGGAACTGGTTGTGCCCTGATCCAGCGATAAAATAAACTGTTCCATACTGATCACCCTCACATACATATTCCGAATACTGACTTATATAAAAATTCTTGTTTGACATCCATATTCCTCTATATTTATATGGAAAAACATAGGCCTTCCATTTCAGTATGCTGCTTTGCTTCTTTTCTTTCCATCGCTTTCTTCATTTGTAAGCGTTTTATCCCTGTTATGCATAACTACTATGAAAGATCGGCATCTCCATCCCCCTCCCTCTGAGAGTATACTGGTGTATGGAAACATTGCTTAAAGGAGGGCGATTTCATAAGAACCCTGAAAAGGAACAATCCGGTTCAGAAACAATTATCCTGTAACAATTAGCTGCTGATAGACGTCTAATGACATGAGAATGAATCAGGAGGGATAACATGAAGTTTTGGAGAGCATATTGGTACAGTCTATGTCTATTCCTATTGATCACTGGCTGTTCTGATCATGAGTCAGCCCTTGCGCCTGAGGAATACGATACAGATGCAGACCTGGCTGAAACGAACTCTGAGCCCTTATCCCCCTCTACTGATAGAGATTCAGAAACCATCCCTTCTGATCATTCAAACCAAGCCAAGCAGAATCAAGAATATCCACTTGAACAGATTGAAACACTGGATGACATTGTAAATCAATTACATACAGAAAACTTGAAGCCTGCCTCTTTTCTAAAAGGTGTCATTGAAACATGGAATGATCACCCAACATTAGATTTTGCGCAAGTTCTGGCTGAATCTGACCTTAACCAGGATGGACAGACAGAGTGGATCATTGCCGTTAACCCTAATCAGCATAACCGGATACAAAATGGAAAAATCGCTGTGATCTATCAGGATAACGGGACATATCAATATACATCTTATCCTGACCAGTATCCTGTAGGCATCCTGACAAAACAGTTTACAGTGGAGGATATTGATGGAGATAAACATCCTGAAATCATTTCAGCTGCCATCGAAAAAGGTTTTGCCCATACTGCTTTCTTTCACATTTTTGTTACTCGCTGGAAGAAAAGCAGTGGCTTTTCACAGTTAGGAAAAAATATAACCATACCCTCACTGTCAAACATTGAAATTGCAGATAACGGGATTCTCATCACTGGAGGACTCATCCATTCAGCCGGAGCTGGCATGGAACAGCGTGAATACACCGACCGTTATGAGTTAATGAATGGGCAATTGATTTTTTCTGACCGGACGTATAAACCATCTCCATATGGATACCACTTACTTCAGGATGGACTTCTTTCTGAAGCTCTTGGAAAAACGGAACAGGCAAAAGACGCCTATTTAAAAGCCATTCAGGCAAAAGAAGCACTGGCAAATCCGAACAATTTAGAAGTTAATGGCACCTTTTCTGCCGAGCATCTGGATTCATTTCAGGATGCAGTCCAACATTACGCCCGACTTAGACTCGCTATGCTTTACCTCAAGGAAGGCAATAAGGAGAATGCACAAGAGGTTGCCCGCCATGCAACAGGTTCCTTTGCCGAACCGGTTAAAATACTGGGCCGGTCAAAAGATATCCATACAGGGATAGCGGAAGCAAAAGAATGGCTGGCCGATCATCCACAGTTTTTAGACTATTTAAATGCCCCCTATGGTTATGCCAATCCAAAATGGAAGCTGGATACTCTATTTGAAAATATCTATAAAGAGCTTCTCCCGAATAACGGTCAGTGAATCGAATAAAAACGCTAAAGCTTGTGCGTAAGTATATGATTTTGGAGACTACCGATACATTACTGAACCTTCTCGGGGATTGATGGTACATTGTGAGGTAGATACATTTGCGTAAAAATCGATTAACCGTCAGAAAAAGTCAGCTTTTTTACCATAGCTGTTTGATCAAAGTAATACGACCAGGAAAGCAAACAAGATTGCCGCATTCAATACCGTAAGTTTATAATCTTTGTTTTGCTCAATCAATTCCTTAATTCCTCTAAAAAAGTATTTGATAAAGTAAAAACCAACAACTCCTTTCAATAGAACATAAAGAAAAGCTCCTATATCCATAACGATCCCCCATTTCAGCTAAGTTTAGGATAAACGATCATTATCTTACATATAACCCCTTCTCCCTAACCTAGTCTTCCCCCTTCAAATACTCATCCAAAAATGAATAGTGATCATTTGCACTGTATCGATTCAGAGCCTCATTGAAGACATATTTACTGGGATAAGAGCGATTTCCTTCATCGGTCAAACGGCTTTTAATGTCGATAAGCATCTCCTGGAAAGCTGCCAGGTACCTTTTCTCCCTTTCATCTAACTTGTCATCGGAAATAAAAGCGTCAATTTTAGTTCCATTATATTCAGAACCATACTCCAGCATTTCAGCAGCCATCTGAAAGACTGTAATTCCCTTACTGTTTATTCCTTCAATGTATACCGCGGCATCATTTAACAGGAAGTGGGTCTTATTTAAGTAATTGACAAGCCTTGATAGATTCGAATGGACTCCTTCCCCATTTGTCTCCAATAATTCTTCTATTAATTGGCTGGATTGAAGAATGGTCTGGTTAAAATTGTGCACAAATCGCTCATACTGCTGCTTATCTCTCTTTGAATCCTGAAAATACTGGTAATTAAAATAAAGGCTGAAGCCTAATAATAGGATGAGGGTAATCATTATACTTCTGGCAAGTTTCAAAAATGAACGCCCCTTTTTAGCATTTTTAAAAATAGACGAAACAAAGAAACATCCGTTACATAGAAAAAAAGCTGAGCGCTGAAGCTAGACAATGCAGAAAAGCGGAAGCGCCCTGCTTAGCCCCGAAAACGGCTGGAGGACCACCGAGGAGGCTGTCGCCGCCGCAGGGGGACCGAAGCCGCTCGAGGGGCTGGGTGCTGAAGCTAGACAATACAGAAAAGCGGAAGCGCCCCGTTTAGCCCCGAAAACGGCTGGAGGGCCACCGAGGAGGCTGTCGCCGCCGCAGGGGACCGAAGCCGCTCGAGGGGCTGGGTGCTGCAGCTAGACAACCCTTCTCTCAATTGCAATAGGCTCAAATGTAATATTTTTTTATCTTTTCAAAGTCAAAAAAAAATCCGAACTCATTCATGTACGATTGAATAGAGTTCGGATTTTCATTACCTTATTCGGTTTTGTCCCAGCCTCTTTAAGTCTATACCTTACCTTCCGCAGCCGCTCCCTGTACTAATTTTTCCTTAACAGGAATTAAGGAGCCTATCATGATAATGATACCGCTAGCTACAAAGATGATTGTTAAGCCAAATCCAGCTGTAAAGGATAAGGTGGAAAATATCACCACATCTAGCATAGAATCCATCATGGATAACAATGAAATCGTAGTTGCCCGGCTCTGGGACGGAATGTAATCATTCGTCATCTGTGAGTAAACCGGGTAGCGGATGGCATTTCCTGTGCGAACAATGGCAAACACCACAACGGCCAACATCAGGTTGTCCAGAAATGCACCGGCCACAAATAAAGCAACTGCCGTCATTAACCCCGTACTCATGAGAATCATAGGCCTGGACATCCACTTTTCAAACCAGTGAATATTCCTTGACCAGGTCAAGCTCAGAACAGCTGCCCCGGCATATACCAGACCGAGCCACTCTACCGACAACCCTGCTTCCGTCAAATACGGCTGATCAAAATTTTGAAAAACAAATGTCGGTATTAAGGCTACAGTGAAATTCAAGAATAATAGAACCAACTGCGGCTGATGTCTAATCACACGAACACCATTGGCCACATGTTTAAACGGATTATCCCGATACTCCTCAAAGGATTTCGGTGTAATCACTCTGGTCAGAACCACAAACCGCGCAAGGCTAAAAACAATCCCAAGACCAATCAAAGTCATAAACTGCCATTCTTGCAGATCTTTTGCTATGAATCCCCCTGCTGCAAAGCTGACAATCATCGGAATAAACGTAGCCGATTCAATTCTGCCCCAGACCTTGCTCATTCGCTCTTCCTGATTAGTCTCTTTTAATGATTCATAAATTAAGGCTTCGTCTGAACCGGAAAAGAAACTGGCTGCCAGTCCATCGAGAACTTTACTCACATAAAAAAGAATCGGTTCATAGGCAAAAATCAAAATAACCTTTGAAAGAATCGAGAAAAAGGTCCCGACCATAAAAGAAGCTTTCGGACCGAACCGATCTGCAAAGGCCCCGGTCGGCACTTCAAAAATCAGAACCGAAATACTGAAGCAAAGAAGCAAAACAAAAATATGCCCGGCTTCCAGTCCGCGGTGCAAATAAAAAAGAATCAGCACCGGCTCCAAAAAATTAATCCGGCCAAACAAGGTGGCCCAGAACATGGTTTTCGCATTATGATCAGCTAAAGGCTTCAACGACTGATTGACAATATTCACTTTCTATTTCCTCCGTTTCAATTCGTATAATTCTTATATCTTTGCTGGTTGAAACGGAGGTCAGCTTTATCCTACTCGGTATTTGCGAACCCCCGTTTCATTGATTTGAAGAAGATCTTGATTCTTTTTTGCATCATGAATTCCTCCTTGTTTTTTTAAAGATTTCTCTGACATTATACACCAAAAACGGAAATCGTGGTGTTAAATCTCATTTTTATCGAAGTATAATGAGGCATTCTCTATCCTCACAAATGACTTGGCAGAATGTAAAACACACAGCCCTTAAATAAGCATCAAAAAAACCCGGATTATAGACAACTCAGTCTGGAACGATCACCAAGTTTTGAATGTATATCTTAAGAATCTACTATTTCTCTAGTATAAGTAGGATGAAATTTTTGGAAAGATAGTACACTCTTCATTTTAATTCCATACTTGCAGGGTTATGTATTTTTTTCTTGCAAAACTATATACTTTTATTTTGCATTAAACAGCAGTTATTTATCCCTATAGTTTCATATACAAAATAAAAATAAAAAACGGCTATCCCAAAAGGTAACCGTTTATTAATTAATAATTCTTACTCTATTTATCTGAGTTGTTTTTTAACTCTTTTAAAAAAGTTTTGTAATGAATCCCCTTTGGGTTAACGATGAGGTTCTTTATATAAATCAACCTCAACCAGAATTTTAACGAGGCATTTCTGGTTGAGGTTGTTTAAAATCAGTGACTTAAAGGTATTTCCTCAAAAGTATTTTACTAATGTGATTTAAAACCAAGCCTCCTTGTCTGTTGTAAACAGGAGGAAACTGTTCTAAAATAGCTTTTTATATTGCTCATCTAAAAATATATATTGCTTTTCTTTTGTAATGTTCTTGTTTTTTTTCTTAAGATATTGTAGATATCTTTTGTAAAAATCTTTTAGCTTAGAATAAAACATGTATTTATCAAAAGCTATTTGCAAAGTACTCTTTTCGATTAATTTATCAATTTCAATAATTTGAAGACCCCCATGTATAAACTGACAGCTATATTCTTTAGCATTACCATAGGTAGAAATTATAAATGGTTTTCCTGAACTATACAAATTAGAGATTTCTGAAAAGAGCGTAATTAAAAATGTTTTATGCATTGTAGTATTAAATACTATGCTATTTCGATTATTTGAAATGGATAATTCCATTTCACTAGCATAAAAATAAGCAAAATTTCCCTTTTCTAGATCATTTTCTTCATCAATAATATGGAAATCTATATTCATTTAATACCTCCTTAGTTCCAGGAGAGGTCGGGATACAGTCCTCAAATGGGCTCTGGCCTTTTCCCTGGCCCTTGCCTTTTCCGTTTCCATTTCCTTTATTCTCGTTTTTCGCCTGGTTTTCCTGTTTCTTTTGCTGGCCTTTGTTGTCTTCTTTGTTTTTTCCGATGGCTTTACCGTTATTTCCGCTGTTTTTGTCCTTGTCATTTCCTGGCTGCTCTTTTTCATGCCCTTTCTTAATGCCATCATACTCTTTCCAGGACATTTCTTCCCGGTAGACTTTGCGGCCCATTCCGTCGTAGGCGTAGCTGACGTAACTTCCATCTTCAAAGGTGACATTGGTCAGCTGATTCAGGCCGTTATAGCCCAGATAGGTCGTTCCTTCTTCTGTTGTGAAAGTGTTTATGACCTTAAAGAATCTGTTCAACTAAGTGTAACCTATTCAGTTAAAATGGAAGGGGTGGTACGTTTATTCGGTACTGGATATCCCCACCAAAAAAAAGAACCTTGAAAGGCTTAAGAGCCAAATCAAGGTTGAATTTACTAAAAATGTATATTGACCATTCTTATTTTATCTATCTTGATAAAACAATTATCCATATCAACAGAAGTCAATAATTCGTTTACGGGATTACCAAATGTTGTCCACTTATTAGCTATTCTTTGTAAATCTTTAAAAATTTCATCATATGATATCCCCTCATACAAATCTACATTTACTTCTGCTACATATACATTTTTAATTTTCCAATAAGGAATTATTTTAACTATCTCTTTATCTTTTATTTTTCCCTTAAGGACACTCATTACCTTTTCTAAAACAATATTCGCTTCTTCCGTATTGTCAGTATTTACAAACAATCTTATAAACACAATATCACCTTTTATTTATGAGTTATTTTACCATCTAAAGAGACATTCAAATGTGAACCATCTCTACTCCAATCTCCTAATTGATTTTTACCTTGTCTTGAAAGTTGCACATCCCATTCAAAATCTTGCCCTTTTGTTCTGGAAGGACCTTTGGTCCAAATGTTACCAAATTTGTCTACATAGCCACCATTTTGCTTTGGTAGCGGTTGTGATGGAGTCCACTTGTCTGGTGGAATATATCTTATTTTACCTTGAGTTGGTAGTTTTGCATCTTTAAGAACAGACTTTTTGCTTGGAACATTTACCTTACCCTTAGCATCTACTTCATCTGCTTTTCTGGCCGAGGATATAGGATCGTCTGCTTTACTGGTGGATGATGCAACCTCATCAACCTTACTGCCTTTGACAAATTTCAATCCTTTCTTGCCAACTTTTACTACTTTCCCTACCGGAGTAAAAGAAGCTACTGCTAATGCGTCATTCCAGTCTAATTTCCCGTCCGTTAATGTCGCAATATCATCACCTATGACAAAGTTAAAGATGCCTGTTCCAGCCTGCTTGGTGGCCTTCCATATTGCATGATCCGATTTCTCTAAATCCTGTGAAGCGTTACATCCCTTTGGATTAATGGCCGGACCTTTCATATCATAGGAAGAGAATGTACCACATTGGGCTCGCTGACTGTAAGGTGACGGGGTCTGCATATGGGTTACGATGATCTCTTCTTGGACGGAGACGGCTTGATCATAAAGCAAAAACTCCGAACGGTTTTCCATATCATAATTACTGATCGCTTCCGGATCCACCACTTCTGGTGCCGTACCATAGTTCTCGATGATGATCTCCTGATGGTCTCCCGCAGCCAGCGACGCCGACACTTTAACCTCCCGGTACAGGATGGACTGCCGTTCAAAGTCGTCTGTGCTTCCACCGATCGATATCGGGCTGCCCAACAGGTCGCCCTGATGGACTTTCTGCCGGTATTTGGTTTCGTCATACGTCCAGGATTCGTTCCACTGGCCTTCAAAATGGTTAAAAATCTAAAATCTTGTCATTAATCGTATCAAATTTTTCTAATGTACTTAATTTAATATTTCTTTTATTATATTCATATTTTAAATGTAAAATTAAATTATTTATATCATTAGTCGGTAATACATAAGTAACAATGCTTTTTGCACGATCACCAATATATAAGGTTGATGTATTTAGACTTGTGTGTAGATAACTCGGCCTTATCTGTGATCCATTATCACTTTTTATTATCAAATATTTTTGAATAGAATTTTCTATATCTTTCTGTATGTCCTCTTTTATTTTTTTCTCATTGTTATAAACATAAATTTTAAAAGAAATAAGATATTGATCTTTATCTATATCTGTAATGTCACTTTGGTTGGTAATTAAATGAGAAATAACCATATCTTTGATCAAAAATGTGTACCCTTTTTCATTGAAATTTCCGTATTTTGCATCTTTTGGAATATATATATCTTTCTTAAAAAATGCTTCTAATTCTTTTAGTGATTGATCAGATCTCACTCTCCTCATTAAATCCCCTTTGTCATAATAAAAAAGAGTGCTCTTTTGCCTAAATAAATCTAATTCTAAAGCAACAATTTTCTTAACCCCATTATTTCCGGCAATAGCATTTATATTTTGAATAAATTTATCTGATAACGGGTCATTCTTGTTTATCCACAATAAATAATTACTTTCCTCATCATTTAGCTGGTCAATACCTTTATTAGACGAATAAACTATTATATTACCACTATTATTACTTTTACCTAATGCTAAATAAGTAATTAAAATCACTAAAAAAATAGCAGTTAAAATTTTAAAGTTGAAAAGTTTCATTTTTAGCCCCCTCATAACCTGAATTCAATAACTATAAAAGAGAAGTGCTGCCACAAGGTTATACTTAACACAAACTTAATAACTTTCATACTTGTGGCAGCAATTTGAACGTAGTTTGGATGAAATCATGCCGTAAGTAACTGCTATTGTATTCCCATTCTCTATCTTCTCTTTAATGACTTGAAATCCCCAAAAGAATATCCCTCTTAGAAGGTCCATAGAATTGGTCCCTTTGAATTTCTAATAATAGTGTAATCACATTTTATCTGTCTAAATTTATTATAGAGTTTATGGGAAAATTTATTAAAAAATGGGAACACGTATAGGTACTTTATATCTTAATTTTTGTTTAAGTTCAAAGTTATATTTAGGTATTTTTGAAGGTGAATTATTTTTTTCAAGTATACCGTTATTTATTATAGTTGAATCTGAGTTGAACTCTGGGATATCCCATGCAGGATATTTAAATTCACCAAATTTACCGGTATTCAATTTTACAACTGGATAATCAGCATCACTTTTTAATGGTGTTGTTTGAACTATAAATGCTTGTGATTCTATTTGCCTTTGGTAGTCTTCTTTCTTAAGTCCTAATTTTACATTTCCGTTTATTGATATCTTGATTCCATCATCTAGTTTTTTATTCGTAGATAACTTTGCTTCTGCAACTTGTACATAACCTTCCTCCATGATTTCTATTTTAGCTGGCGTAAACTCTAAGTCCATAATAATATCTTTTACATTACTTATCTCTTCTTTAATTGAAGGAAAACTATAACTCAATGAGTTATTTTTTTTGTCCACTCCGATTTTTTGGCCATTTGGTAGAGTAATTTCTACCTGATTACCCAGTGGAGACTTACTTATTTCCTTGACGAACCCGTCGATATTTAAATTAATTTCAATCTCGCCAACTACCTTAGTTCGAGTACCCCTCCAAGCACTTCCAGAAAATTCACTGTCTTTAAAATTAAATTTTATTTGTTCATTAACATATCTTAATTTTTCTATATTATCATAATAATTTCCATTGAGCTGATTATTGATTGTTCTATTTTTTAGTTGAATTTCTTCCTTATCCATTTCTAAGTTTAATATTTCAAAGTGATTATAGTTTCCATTAAGTTGATTGTTTAATGACCTTCTGATTATTTGCTCTGTTTCGGTCAATGTATTTTGTTTTGAATCATCTGAAAAATATCCTGGTACATTACCATCTATTAAACTTGATTCATTTGATACCTCAATTGCATTAGGTGGTGGCGTTAGATTAGCAATTTCTTTCTGGTTCTGCTCGGCAATCTCTCTAGCTGTAATGGTTTCGGTCCATTCACTGACTGTGGTCCGTTTAAATGTTTTTATTTTTTCTGTAATCGTTTTGTATGCGAGATCTTCTTCTATAAATTTTAAATACAAATAATTGTAACGCCAGTATTCCTTAGTCGTATTGCGGTAGGTTTTTTTAATAAACTTAAGTCCTACATCTTTATCCACCATTTTTGTGTGGGAATTGGTCTCATAATCTTTAAATATCCACATCTCCGCATATCCTTGCTCCCGGTGTTCATCCAAGTGGTATTCCCGGTTTTCTACCCACTCGGGCACATGACCAGTAGGATCCCACATGTTCACCGGGTTGTTCAGCACATAGGCGTAACGGTTCTGGGTAAGCGGGTTGGTTAGTTCCCCACGGTACGTATCTGGTGTCAGGAATCGGCCCACACTCGGGTCATACCAGCGGGCGTTCATGTCGATGAAGCTGGACTTCGCATCGTACCGCTGGCCGGTATAGCCGTTGTGATTGTAGGGAGCGGTGATCCCCGTCTGGATACCGCCGAACACATCATAGCGGTAGTTTTCGATGATGTCTCCATGACGGTCGGTCACGGCACTTACAGTATGCAGGCCGTCATACTGATAATACAGCATGCCTCCGGTCGTCTTCAGGTTCGGATCATAGGCCGGGTTCGCAAGGCCATGGAGACCGAACATTTTCCGGGAGACGACCTGGTTGTTCGGACCGAGATAGTATTCCGCATACGGGCTTCCGGCGTCACTGTACTCTTTCAGGAGGTTCGTGCTAAGTCCCTCGTACAAATATGTGGTCTTGGACACGTCCATCTGGCTTTTCAGGACTTCCCCGTTTTCGCCATCCCCGTATTTCTTATACAGGCCGTACTTGTTGCCTTTGCCCGGGTTGTGGAAAGGTCCAAACCCATTGCCTGGTTTTTGGTCACCTTTGGCTGTGTTGCCTTTAGATCCCTTTCCGCTGTTGCCAGGGGAGGATGGGATACAGTCCTCAAATGGGCTCTGGCCTTTTCCCTGGCCCTTGCCTTTTCCGTTTCCATTTCCTTTATTCTCGTTTTTCACCTGGTTTTCCTGTTTCTGTTGTTGCCTAGTATTACACCATTATAAAAAGAAACCTTGAAAGGCATATAGCCAATCAAGGTTAAATTCGATTAACAATTAAATATTCTGAAAAGATTATCTTTAATAGCATCTAATGGCTCATTTGCTTTAACACGATCGTCATAATTTTCTCTCCAAATAAAATAGTCAGAAAGTCCAATTTTAGGTTGATTAATTCTTTTATAAGTATCTTTTAACCTTTTAAATAACTTTTCTATATCTTCACAATTGTAATCATTATTTAAATTTTCTTCAATTATCCTTATTGAATATTCTATTTGTTCGATAATAAATGAATTCTCGCTTTCTCTCTCTCTTTTTAAAATCATTAGTAACTGTTGATATAAATTTTTCACCTCGAAAATTTTTTTCATCATTAACACACTAACCCCTTGCTTGTTTACTTGATTGGTGTTTCAGAAATTACTTCTACTCCTTTAATATTCCAAGGTTGAGGTATAAATATTTGATTTCCACCACCTAAGTATATACCTCCCTGATAGCCCGCAGGTCCCACGTAAATTGTAGTGCCTTTAGGAAATTTAATTGCATATACAGATTCAAGTGGAGAAGATCCAGTTAAAACTCCCGTTTTCGGGTCAATCCATTGTGCTTTTACTGCTAAATCGATACGTCCTTGAATCATTGTGCTTGGTTCCTTTGTGAAATACTGTCCGAAAGCATTTTTTCCTCCTCCAGCTTTACCAGCACGGTATAAAATAACATCACTTTCCAACCTAACAGTATTATACATTCCGCTCCTAAAAGTTGAGGCGGAACCAGGATTTATACCTACTAACGGCCCAGGATTTTCAACCATATTATAAGTATATTCTTCAGAAGGAACGAGTGGTTTAAAATCTAAAGGATTTACAATCCTCTTAACCTTTGAGTAAGTTGCTTTTGCTGATGTGTTTAATGTGAATTACCTTTGCGGTTCGGGACTTGAACCCTATAGCCTGGGCACATGCCGCACGCATAAAAGGAACCTCAAGAAACGTAAAAGTTCCTTGAAGTTCAAGTCTTCTTAAATATTTAATGCATCTTTTAACTGTTCAATTTCTATATTTGACAAGTTATCTATGCCAATAAAACATAAATATT
>JACDOD010000023.1 GCA_017656265.1 Bacillaceae bacterium
TACGCACGGTGGTGTGAGAGGACGGGGGTTAGCCACCCCCTCCTACTCGATTATCGAAAGGACAGAATTCTATAGAGTGATGCTGAACAGAAAAGGAAATGGGACATGAGTGAGGGAGAAGGCTGGACAAATGTAATATCAAAATTAGATAAACCAACCATGTTTATGTTGCCAATGTTTAAATTTCTCTATAATTTTTTTCTTAATATAATTTAAAATTTTTAGATAATTTGCTATAATCACTAGTGAGATTCCTATTGAGCACTCGCTCGAAAAAAATTTCATATATTTCATAGGGGGCTGATGTTCATGAAACGAGAAGATTTAATTGCACCGGACAAGTACAACATCGTATCAGAAATTGAGCGTTATACAGATAACCCGGGTCGTGTCGCTCTGAAATGGGAAAATGAACAGGGGGAAACAAAAGAAATTACGTATGCGGAATTAATGAAAAATGCAAACAAGATTGGAAACGTTTTCTTAGATATGGGACTGGAAAAAGGCGACAAAGTGTTAATTATGATTCCAAGACTTGTTGAAGCCTATCAAGTATATATTGCTGCGTTGAAGTCCGGAATCGTGGTGATTCCAAGCTCTGAAATGCTCCGGGCAAAAGACCTTCAATACCGTATCTCTCACGGGGAAGTCAAAGGGGTAGTCAGCTACTATCCGTTTGTTGAGGAATTTGAAAAAGTTGAAAACATTGATTCACTGAAAAAGTTTGTATTGGGCAAAGAAACAGAAGGGTGGCTGCACCTGGACGGATTAATGGAAGATGTGTCTGATGAACTGCAAATTGCTGATACTGGACGCGATGATATGGCATTCTTATCCTATACATCCGGAACTACCGGCAATCCAAAAGGGGTTGTACATACTCACGGATGGGGATATGCTCATCTGCGTACAGCTGCACCGAACTGGCTTTGCATTGAAGAAGGAGATACCGTCTGGGCAACTGCTGGTCCAGGATGGGCAAAATGGATCTGGAGTCCGTTCCTTTCTACTTTAGGATCTGGAGCTACAGGCTTTGTATACTTAGGAAAGTTTGAACCACAAAAATATTTGAGCCTTCTGGACAAGTATGATGTCAATGTTCTCTGCTGTACACCAACTGAATATCGGTTGATGGCAAAAGCAGATAATCTGGACGATTATAAACTGGACAACCTGCACAGTGCCGTTTCAGCAGGGGAGCCATTGAACCGTGAAGTGATCGATACCTTTAAACATCATTTTGATGTAACTGTGCGTGACGGCTATGGCCAAACAGAAAATACACTGCTTGTTGGTGTATTAAAAGGCATGGAAGTTAAACCAGGTTCTATGGGCAAACCTACTCCTGGAAACAGCGTGGAAATTATTGATGAAGACGGTAATCCTGTAAAAACTGGTGAGGTAGGAGATATTGCCGTTCACGTTTCTACTCCTGCGCTGTTTAAAGAATATTACAAGGATCCTGAACGTACAAAGATGGCATTCCGCGGTGATTACTATTTGACTGGAGACCAGGCGAGTAAAGACGAAGATGGTTACTTCTGGTTTGAAGGCCGCAGTGATGATATCATCATCAGCTCCGGTTATACCATTGGGCCATTCGAAGTAGAGGATGCCCTTGTCAAACATCCGGCTGTTAAAGAATGTGCGGTTGTCGCCAGCCCGGATGAAGTGCGCGGCCATGTCGTCAAAGCCTTTATCGTACTGAAAGATGGTGTTGATCCAAACCGTGAAGGACTAGTAAAAGAGCTTCAGGATCATGTTAAAGAATTAACCGCACCATATAAATACCCGCGTAAAATTGAGTTCATTGATGAACTGCCAAAAACAACATCCGGAAAAATCCGTCGCGTTGAACTGAGAAAGCGAGAAAAAGAAGCCGCTAAATAAAATAGGTGCCTGTCACTTGTCGAATTTTGCCAAATAGATCCCGGCAGTGCAATCCACTGCCGGGATTTGTCATGAATCCCGGATGGGTCAAGTTGTTGACTCAGCAAGTGTACGTGTGCTATATTTTGTTCAGAACAAATGAAAATCATTCTCACTTTTTAATAGTACATCTGGAGAGTGAGCATATTTGGAGAGGGTATTATGGGTTTCATTCACTTAAAACAGGTTACAAAAATTTTTAATGATCCATCAAAGCCTGCCGTAGACCATATTAATCTGGAAATTGAAAAAGGAGAAATCGTTACGCTGTTAGGGCCGAGCGGATGTGGGAAAACCACCACATTACGGATGATTGCCGGGTTTGAAAAGCCTACCGAAGGAACCATTCAAATCGGTGACCAAATGGTTCATGATGAAAGGATTTCCCTGCCTCCTGAAAAACGCGGAGTTGGTATGGTATTTCAAGATTATGCCCTGTTTCCTCATTTAACTTTAGAAAAAAATGTTATGTTTGGATTGAATAAATGGTCGCTGATGAAGAAAAAACAGCGGGTAAAAGAAGTATTGGATCTCGTGGGACTGGCGGATTATGGAAAACGTTATCCCCATGAACTTTCCGGCGGTCAGCAGCAGCGGGTTGCCCTGGCACGTGCTCTGGCTCCTTATCCGAATGTGGTTCTTATGGATGAGCCCTTTAGTAATCTGGATGCCGGGCTGCGGGAAAAAATGCGCTATGACGTAACAGCAATCCTTCGCAAATCAAACACGACTGCCATCATCGTAACACATGACCAAAAGGACGCATTTTCGGTATCTGACCGAATCGTGGTCATGAATGAAGGAGTTATTCAGCAGGTTGCCACACCCAGAGATATTTACCGGTGTCCGAAAAATTGTTTTGTAGCCCAGTTTGTTGGAAAAACGAATTTACTGGATGGAACCCTTTGTCCGGACTTAAAGCATGTGAATACCCATATCGGCCGGGTGTGTCTTCCAAAACAGACAGAAAAGCACCTGAATCATGTGAAGGTTTCCATTCGTCCTGAAGGGTGCCGTCTTGTGGATGAAGGACGATATAGCGGAAGGGTAGAACGTGTCATATATAGCGGTGAATATCAGGAAGTATCGGTCCGTTTGCCGTCTCAGTCAGATTATGATGTTCCGATGGTGATTTATGCGCCAATAGATCAAGATGTGAAGGTGGGCCAAACGGTCACTTTTGATATTTCACCGGAACTTGTTGCTTTAGTGGAATAAATTCATTAATTAACAGATAAACTGCCTGCTTTACCTGCGGGCAGTTTTTTTTTAGTTATTTTGATTTTTAAATAGAGATTTCAGAAAATCTACCTGGGATAAAGTGTTGTGAGGTTGGACCTAAAAGTTGAATAAGTTATTGACAACGATTCTCAATATCAATATAATTCTAATTGGGAATGAAAACGAATCTCATTTTCAAAAAACATATACGTTTACGAAATGCTAGAGGAGGAATCCAACATGAGAAAAGTCATACGATTATTTTTATTAACAGCCTTAGCTATGTTTTTGGCAGCAGCTGCAGGCTGTGGGGGACAGGAGAATACCGGATCTGATAATGAATCTAAAACTGAGGACGGCCAAGAGGTTGTCAACCTTTATACAAGCCGTCACTATGATACTGACCGTCAGTTATATGACATGTTTGAAGAACAGACAGGCATTAAAGTAAATGTTATTGAAGGAAAATCTGACGAACTCATTGAGCGTATGAAAATTGAAGGGGAAAACACCGAAGCAGATGTGTTCATCACATCTGATGCCGGGAATTTATATATGGCCAAAGAAAGCGGTCTTCTTCAGCCGATCGAAAGTGATGTTATTTTTAACAATATTCCTGAAAAACTCCGTGATCCCGATAACCAGTGGTTTGGTTTAACGAAACGTGCACGTGTCATTGTTTATGCCAAAGATCGCGTAGATCCTTCTGAGCTTTCCACCTATGAAGCGTTAGCGGAGCCAGAATGGGAAGGACGGGTTACCGTTCGTTCATCTGAAAACATTTATAACAAATCATTGTTATCTTCATTTATAGAAATTATGGGTCCTGAAGCTGCTGAAGAATGGGCAGCGGGGATTGTTGACAACATGTCCAGAGATCCTCAGGGCAATGACCGTGACCAGGCAAAAGCTATTGTTGCAGGTACTGGGGATGTCGCTATTATGAATACTTATTATGTTGGCCGAATGATCAACTCTGAAGATCCGCATGAAGTAGAAGTAGCAGAATCTATCGGTGTGTTCTTCCCTAACCAGGAAACAACAGGAACTCATGTGAATATCAGCGGAGCTGGTGTTACCGCACATGCTAAAAATGTAGAAAACGCCATCAAGTTCATTGAATTTTTAACAAGTGAAGAGGCACAGGGCGAGTTTGCAGCAGCAAACTATGAGTATCCTGCAAACCCTGATGTGGAGCCATCCGAGCTGGTGAAATCATGGGGAGAGTTTAAAGAGCAGGATATTAACTTGTCTGTACTAGGGGAGCATCAGCAGGAAGCTATGAAAATATTTGACAGAGTTGGCTGGAAATAATCAAACTTTAAAAAGTACCGTATCAATAAGGATACGGTGCTTTTTTATTGTTTAGGAAAGTGGCTGAGGATAACTTCATGTCCAGTTGCAGCGCCCAGCCCCTTGAGCTGCTTCGGCCACCCTGCGGCGGCGACAGCCTCCTCGAGGGACCTCCAGCAGTCTTCGGGGCTAAAACGGGCGCTTTCGCTTTTCTCGCGTTTAAAAGCTTCTCTCCAGACGCTGCAATCATACGAACAAACTTTTCTTCATCAAAAACCTATGCAATATTTTTCTTTGAGAATGATTTTCGGTATAATAAAAGCTGGTCGTGTTCGACTTTTTTCGAATAAGGATGTGTCATCTATGAAACCCATACAGGAGTTTACAAGGCATATAAATGTCTGGGCACTGCTCAGCCTCGTTTTTATTATGATCATTTTTATTCCGAATGTTCTTATTGGCATTAATCTGTTTACAGAGCCAACGGAAAACTGGGGACATATTACAGAGTATTTGTTAAAAGATTATATTTATAATACACTGGTTCTTGTCATATTTACGGCAATTGCAACGATGATGATTGGTACTAGTTTAGCCTGGCTGATCGTTAATTATCAGTTTCCTCTGCGGAATTTTTTGAAATGGGGACTGATCCTCCCTCTGGCGATTCCGCCCTATATAGGCGCTTATGTCTACCATGGATTGCTGAACTATACGGGATTTATTCAAGTGACACTTAGAAATTCTTTTCATATCGAAGTCAATCAGCAGTATTTCAATATTATGACCATTCCCGGCGCAATCTTTATTTTTACTTTGTTTCTTTATCCTTACGTGTATGTCATTACGAAAGGGTTTCTGGAAAAGCAATCTGCTTCGCTGTTTGAAAATGCCAGATTACTGGGTGGGGGTCCTTTTAAAACATTTTTTCGTGTAGTCCTGCCCCTGTCAAGAGCAACAATAGTTGGTGGAGTAGTCCTCGTTGTTCTCGAAGTGCTCAATGATTATGGCGTGGTCAGTTATTTTGGCATTCAGACCTTTAGCACCGCTATTTTCCGAACCTGGTATGGGATGAAGGATCTTGATTCGGCGTTGAAACTTGCAGGTATCTTAATGGTGATCGTTATTGTGGTTTTAATGCTGGAGCGATTCATCCGAGGGAGGAGACGCTATAGTTATTCGACGGCCAACATTCGGCAGATTCAGCCTCAACCTTTAAGCGGATATAAAAAATGGCTCGTCTCTGGTTACAGCTTATTTATTTTTGCCATTGCTTTTATGATTCCAATCATACAGTTAGTATATTGGGCATTAATGACTTTCCATAAGGTCATCAGTGATGAATTTATTACGTTAATCTATAATTCTGTTTTGGCCGCTACCATTGCTTCTACGATTATTATCATCGTTTCCTTAATCGTAGGCAATTATACCCGGCTGCATAAAGGGGTTATTCCAAATCTGTTTTCCCGGGTAATTACCCTTGGTTATTCGATCCCGGGTGCCGCCATTGCCATTGCCATTATTACATTATTTATTATGATTGATGGCTGGTTGGAATCCGTTTCGGGCATTCTGGGTCTTGATTCGGCGATTGTTCTGCGCACGACTCTAGTCATGCTTATTTCAGCCTATATTATTCGATTTATGGCTGTAGGGTATAATGCTGTGGAAGGCGGATTTGAAAAAATAGGATCCAGTTTTACAGAAGCATCGAGGATTCTTGGAATGTCATCGGTTAAGACCTTTTTTAAGGTTGATATTCCAATGCTGAAAGGTGCTCTTCTTGGAGGCTTCATATTAGTGTTTGTGGATATTCTGAAGGAACTTCCGCTAACTTTGTTTCTGCAGCCTTTTAACTTTTCAACTCTTGCCACACAGGCTTATCGTTTTGCAAATGATGAAATGGTTCATGAAGCAGCTCTGGCTTCCATATTAATTGTATCCATCAGTGCAACCAGTATCTTTATTTTTCATAAGGTTCTGGATCGAGATGCATAGTGCTTATCTTTATGAAAGGGATCGCTCCCTTCATGGAAAAAACGTGAACCTCAACTGCTGGTGATTCGTCATGTTTATTCTGCATTTTGGAGATGTTAGCAAGACGACAATCGTCTTCCAGAGAAAAAACCCATCGTTTTCATGACAGAGTGAAAACGATGGGTTTTTAGATGTTCACATCATCTATTTTTACATATCGTTCATTATGCGCTTTGTTTAAGGTCGTCTACCACCTGGTCCGCATTTTCAGGTTTTCTAGTAGCAAGACTGACAACTACGGTCACGATCAGTGCCACAAGGAATCCAGGTACAGCCTCGTAGGTTACCCCAAATAAAATGTTTCCTACTAATTCTTTAATATCAGGTAAAAATGAATAGGTCCATTCTGGCTGTTTCTTAACTAAAATTACAGTAATTAACCCTGTAATCATACCTGCTAAGATACCAGGTCCAGTAGTGCGTTTCCAGTAGAATGTGAGCAATAAAGCTGGACCAAAGCAAGCTCCCAGTCCTCCAAATGCAAACAATACCATCCAGAATACGAATTCCTGTGCAGAGAATGCAAGCCATACAGCCAGCAGCATTAAAATCAGAACGCTTATACGGCTGAGCATGACCAGATTTTTTGTGGATACTTCACTTTTACCCCGTAAAATTAAGCGGTCAATAATGTCCCGGACAATGGCGCTGGCTCCAACCAGCAGCTGACTGTCTGCACTGGACATTATAGCTGCCAATACGGCTACTAACAAAATTCCCATCATAAATGGATTTAATACTTCTTCACCTAATGATGTAAAGATGGCTTCACTGTTTTCGTTTGGCAACATCGAAATGGATGGGAAGTAAACTCTTCCAGCAAGACCGATCATAATCGCTCCCCATGCCATAATGACATTCCAGAACGTACCGATTAATGCTGCCTGACGCATCTCTTTTACATTTTTTAAAGACATGTAACGAACGAGAATATGCGGGTTACCCGGACTTCCAAACCCAATTCCAAGCAATCCCACAATAACACCAAATCCAAATGACCAGATGTTAGAGAAAGCGGCTCCCTGATCATACATGACTTCGAGAATTGGTCCAAATCCGCCTAAGTCTACAATAACTACTATAGGCAAGATTACCAAAGAGAAGAACATAAATAATGCCTGTAGTACATCTGTCTTACTAACTGCATGGAATCCGCCAAGCATAGTATATAAAAGAATAATGATAGCTGTTAGCCACATACCTGCAGTACCACTGATGCCGAGACTGGAAGAGAAGGCAGTTCCTCCTGCAACAACCTGGCTTCCAACATAAGCAATCATAAAGAAAATAATTATGAAAGTGCTGACAATGCGGAGTAAGTGGAATTTGTCATTGTAACGTGTGGATAAAATATCAGGTATCGTAATACTTCCAGTTTTTTCACTGTAAATCCTGAACCTTCTGGCCACATAGAAAAACATAAATACTTCTACAGTAATGTAACCGGCAACTGCCCAAACAGCCATAAGTCCTGAAGCGTAGGCAATTCCAGTCACTCCTAATACAAGCCATCCGCTTCGACCTGAACTGACGGCACTTAAAGCAACTGTGAATTTCCCCAGATCACGTCCGGCAAGGAAAAAATCGGTTAATCCCCCGGAACTTTTTTTCGTTGAAACGAGCCCAATAACGACTAATAAAATAAGATATAGTGCTAAAACCATTAATGTAATTGGATGGGCACTCATTCTAGATCACTCCCCCTGCTGCCTGTGTGAAAGTAGGCTGCTATTCCAAGCCCGATGATAAATAAAGGGATTAGAATCAGCCCCAAAATCATGTCAAAATTCATCCTCCCAAACCCCTTTCATCTATATGGTGTAAGCGCTCACATTTTAATATAGTAAAACATAATCGTGCAAAAGTAAACACAAAATTTAAAGTTTAATGAAAAATCTAAATAGCCTTCGATTGTTCGACAAAATTCGGGGAGTGCCAGGCACCATGTATAAAATCCTGGGTTTTGATACATGATATATGCTGTAAAATTTGTTTCAGGAGGAGTAAGATTAGATGGCAACTGGAAAAGTTAAATGGTTTAACTCAGAAAAAGGTTATGGTTTTATCGAGGTGGAAGGTTCGAATGATGTTTTTGTTCATTATTCGGCAATTGAAGGTGATGGCTTTCGGACGTTAGAAGAAGGGGAAGAAGTTAGTTTTGACATAGAAGAAGGTCAAAAAGGGCCCCAGGCAGCAAATGTTAGAAAGCTATAACAAGATTGGAAAGGTTCTGACGGAATAATCCCCGTTGGAACCTTTGCCATTTAAGGGGGAATTGTCTATGCTTTATGACTGCATCATCATTGGGGGTGGAATAGCCGGGCTACAGGCAGCTATTCAGCTTGGACGTTATGAACATAAGGTGCTGGTTATCGATGCCAACGATGGACGTTCTGTGTGGTGCAAGCGCTATCATAACATTTTAGGATATCCCGACGGAATAAGTGGTGAAGAACTTCGGCATATAGGAAGAAGTCAGGCAAGGGAGTATGGTGTTTCATTTGTCACAGATGAGGTGATCAGTGTTCATCCTTCAACTCCATTTGAGGTCATCACCAGAGGAGGCCGCCAACTTGAAGTAAAACGCCTGCTTCTGGCAACAGGTGTTAAAGACCGGTTGCCAGACATACCAAATATGAAGGACTGTCTGGGGATTAGTTTATATGTTTGTCCGGATTGTGATGGGTATGAAATTAAAGATGAACCGTCTCTGGTAATTGGTTCGGGTAATACTGGGGCGAAAATGGCTTTAACTCTGACTTATTGGAATGATGACATCCTTTTTATCAATCATGGAAAGAAACCGCTGGATCGGGCTATTAAACAAAAACTAAAACAAAAGGGGATTGACTATATAGAAGAACAGGTGGAAAAGATTATTCTGGATAAATATGCGAACATGAAGGGAGTTCGACTGGAAAATGGGATAGAAATCTTTCGGAAAAAAGGATTTATTGCCTTTGGTGGAAATAAGGTCGAGTCTTCGCTAGCAAAGCAGTTGGGAGTCGAAACTCTGGAGAACAAACATATACTGGTAAATCCCCGAACAAAAGAAACCAGTGTAAAACATGTATGGGCAGCGGGGGATGTGGTCGCTCATTCGGAACAAGTAACCATTGCCATGGGCGAAGGATCCCAGGCAGCCATCTGGATCCACAAAAGCCTTATTACCTGATACGGTATCGCTTAAATATGGTGCCTGTCACTTGTCGAATGCCAATTCCTAATTTACCGTCCTAATGTCAAGGTATATAAGAAAGTTCTCTGCCTGAAATGGGGGTCATGCCGCTCGACAGGTGCCTGTCACCTCCCGAAATCTCCCGAAGTTTGTTCTGTTTTGTCGAATGAAAACGAGCAGGAACATTTACCTGCTCGTTTACTTCATCATCCTATTTGTTTGTTCGCGATATATAGGAAATACCCTTTCCACAATGGGTTTCACACTTCAGAATGCTTTTTCTCATAAATTTGTTTCAATCCGTGTTTAGCTGGACCCTCAATGACTTCTCCGTCATAAGAAAAACGTGATCCATGGCAAGGACAGTCCCAGGTTCGTTCAGCATCGTTCCATTCAAGTTCACATCCCATATGGGAGCAGGTCGTATCTACCATGTGAAGCTCGCCGTGCTCATCTTTATATGCTCCAGTCCGCTTACCATTTACTTGTACCACAGCCCCCTCATCATGTTTTAAATCTTCTGCTCTCTTATAAGCCATCCCTACCTTGCCGGCAATAAAATGACCCGCCACATCTGTATTGATCCTGACAAACTTTTTCACATCAGGATCAGCCGTAAATCTCCCCGGTGTAAAAACATCCTTATATGGATTGTCCCGGTTTAAAATTAAATCTCTCAAGATCAGGCCTGCAACCGTACCGTTCGTCATTCCCCATTTTCGGTAGCCTGTTGCAATAAACGTATTTCGGTTGCTAGACGTAATGTGACCGATATAAGGAACTTTATCCAGAGTCGTTAGGTCCTCGGTAGACCAGCGGTACATAATTTGTTCAATCCCCATCACCTGTTCCCCAAAGGCACGCAATTGTTCATAATGTTTCATCATATTAACCCCATGTCCAGTCTTATGATTTTCGCCAATAATTAAGACCAGCGGCTCTCCATTCATATTGGCATAACGGAGGGACCGGGAAGGATCCTCAGCATTGATGTACATCCCCCCTGGATATGGTTTTCGTGCTTTTATGCCAAGAGCATAGGCCCGTTCAGAATACATTCTGGCAAAATACATTCCATGGCGGTCGATAAACGGGAAATGGGAGCAGGAAATAGCATATTTACAAGTAACCCGCTTTCCGTTTTTCGTTAAAATTACCGGGTTATATGCATCCTCAATATCTACTGCAACAGTATGTTCGAAAACTTGCCCCCCGCGATCAAGAAAATCTTTTAAAAGAAACTCCAGATATTTTAGCGGATGAAACTGAGCCTGATCTTTCATCACAATCGCTTTTTTTATCTCTAAATCGAACGGGATTTCCTCTGTAATATCCCCCCGTATCCCCAATTTTCGATAGGCGTTAAATTCTTTATCTATGCTCGCCACCTTTTGATCGGTTGTAGCATAAACAAAGGCATCTTCTTTAGAAAAGTCACATTCAACCTTATGTTCCTTCACAATGTTTTCAATAAACTTCATTGCTTCTAAATTGGCTTCATAATATAATTTTGCCTTTTCTGCACCAAAGTGGCCGATTAATTCGTCATAAATTAATCCATGCTGGGCAGTTACTTTAGCTGTTGTATGTCCAGTTGTTCCGTTTAAAATCTCGCTTGCTTCTAAGATAACAACTTCAAAACCCTCTTTTTGCAACAGATATCCCGCCGTAATTCCGGTGATGCCACCGCCTACAATCGCCACATCAGCCTGGATGTCTTCTCCCAGTGGTTCAAAGGCGGGAAGCTCAATAGAGTCACGCCAGAAAGGTTCTGGATACTTTGGAAAATCTCTATTTGATGTTTGTCCTTCGTTCATATGTCATCCTCCCAGATTACATTTACCATTACGTTTTCCTGTCTTGAGAAAAACATACAGCTCTGATAAAAGGAATTTATTAGGATTTGTTGAATAGTCATGGTTAGAACTGAAAGGAGATGGGTGTATGGACGTTAATATTCGAACAATCCGCCCCGGGGATTTTGAACAGCTTCCGCCATTGCTTTCCGAGCTTGGTTATCCAGCTTCCCCTGACGAAATAAAGAAAAGGTATCAAAAAATTTTAGATAACCTGCTCTATCATACGTTTGTGGCTGAACAAAACAGGGAAATTATTGGTCTGTTAGGGATGCACATGGAGCTTTCCTATGTGAATAATCAGCCAGCAGCGAGAATCATTGCTATGGTGGTATCCTTACAACATCGGAATAAAGGGATAGGGAAGCAGCTGATGAACCAGGCAGAAAAAACGGCACGGGAAAACAACGCTTATATGATCGTGTTAAATAGCGGCAACCGGCCGGAGAGAAAAGGAGCCCACCGTTTTTATGAAGGACTTGGATTTCAGGGGACAGCAACCGGGTTTTACAAGCGTTTATAACCGTCATTTCCCGGGAAATATGACGAACCATCAGGAAAAGTATGCTCTCTTCTAACATATGTATCCAAAATATAGTACAATAAAAACCAAACATATGTTTCGGAGGGGTAACATGACTGGTCTAGAACATATTATGGATGGGCTGAATCCTGAACAAAAACAGGCTGTGACTGAGACAGAAGGATATATTCGGGTTATAGCTGGAGCTGGTTCCGGGAAGACCAGAGCTTTAACCCGCCGATATGCATACCTTGTCGATGGACTGGGGATTGAGCCTTCCAATATATTGTGTGTCACGTTTACCAATAAAGCTGCGCAGGAAATGCGGGGCAGGGTGAGGAAACTGGTCGGGGGTGAAAAGGATACAGCCTATATCACAACTTATCACGGTTTTTGTGTCCGTGTTCTCCGTGAAGACATCCATCATTTATATTACCCCAAAAATTTTGTCATTCTGGATGTGGAGGACCAAAAAGATATACTAAGGGAAATCTACAGTGAGCTTGGCCTGACGTTAAAGGATCAAAGTTTCTCCAATATTTTAAAGAAGATTGGATTTTTTAAAGCATTGCCCGGTTATGTCAGAGATATGATCTCACGGGAAGAAACCATTTCTCTTGATCACCTGGATGATATGGAACAAAAAATCATTGAAATGTATTTGCGAAAGCAGAAAAAAATCTTTGGACTGGACTTCGAAGACTTAATGAATTTTGTCCTGATTCTGTTTCACGATTTTCCTCATGTGCTTGAAAAGTGGCAGGATCGTCTTCACTACATTCAAGTGGATGAGTTCCAGGACTCCAGCAAGAAACAGTTTGATCTGGTAGAAATGCTGTCCAGAACACACCAGAATTTATTCGTTGTCGGAGACCCGGATCAGACGATCTATGAGTGGAGGGGAGCGAATACGGATTTAATTGTAAACTTTGAAAATCAATTCCCTGGTGCCAAAACCATTGTTTTAGACGAAAATTACCGATCCACTCCGGAGATTCTGGACTTCAGCAATGATTTAATTCGTCACAATCGAAACCGGGTACCTAAGATGATGAAGACAAGAAATAGTTCAGGTCCGAAAACGGTTCATTTTCACGGTAAAAATGAACAGGAAGAAGCGACGTGGATTGCGAAAAAAATTCATGAGCTGGCAAGTGAGGGGACTCCATATCATCATATCGCTATTTTGTACCGGGCCAATTATTTGTCCCGCTTTATTGAACAGGCGTTAATTCAGGAAAATATAGAATACACGATTTATGGGGGATTCAAATTTTTTGAACGGATGGAGATAAAGGATGCCCTGGCACATCTGCGGCTTGTCGCTTTTGAAGATGACTTATCCTTTATGAGAATTGTGAACAAACCCCGAAGACAGGTTGGCAAAAAACGTCTTGCTTTCTTGCGGGAACATGCAGAAAAAGAAGGCCTCACATTATATGAGGCCCTTCAAAATTATATTGAGCATCCAATTTTTAAAGGGACACAGGCAAAATCATTTCTGGAAGCCATTGAATCTGGAAAACAGCTGAAGGATAAGCTCTCTGTCTCTGAACTGCTGCAGTTTTTGTTGGAGCAAACAGGCTATGAAAAAATGATCCGGGAAGATGGAGATCAGGACCGTCTGGATAACCTTCAGGAATTAAAGCATTCCATTCACCAGTTTGAGAAGCATGCAGGGGAAGATGTTTACCTTGACCAATATTTACAGATGATTACGTTATATACAGACACCGAAAGGGAAGAGAAGAAAAATACGGTCAAGCTCATGACTATTCATACCGCAAAGGGATTGGAATTTCCGTATGTGTTCGTGACTGGCCTGACAGAAAGCATTTTCCCTAACGTGAGGTCGATTATGGAACGCAAGGAGCGGGCCCTTGAAGAAGAGCGCCGTCTGATGTATGTCGCGTCCACCCGGGCGATGAAAAAGCTGTATATAACCGAATCAGAAGGATTTACTGGCCGGGGCATGATGAAGTACCCTTCCCGCTTTATATTTGAAGTGGATCGAAAGTATTATCATCGCATCGGCGACATCAGTAAAGAGTTTGAAGAGGAAGCAAGAGAATTTTTTAGAAAAGTATTTGTCCATGAAAAGCCAGAGCGTCCAGCCGGGAGAATTGAGGTTGGAGCGAAAGTTGAGCATCCTGTTTTTGGAGAAGGGACGATTGAATCGATTCATGCGAAAAAAGGAGTGTACATGGTCCGTTTTTTCGAGCTTGACGCGGTCCGTCCCATCAGCCAGAACTTTAAAGGATTAACAGTGCTTTCAAAATAAAAAAACATGACAGGAGAACATATGATGAAACCTTCGTATACGATCAGTTTTGCTGAAAATGAATCATTTGTGCATTTTATGAAACAAAATATTAAAGAATATAATAATCAAAATTCCACACCTCATCGTGAGGCAAGGAAGGAAGGAGCTGTCCAGCCCCTTCATATTATGGTAAAAGACGGTGAAGATCATATCGTTGGAGGTTTAACGGCGGAAATATACTGGAACTGGCTAGAGATCAAGATTTTTGGCTCCCGGAATCGTATAGAGGAATGGGATTAGGGAAAAAGATTTTGAATGAAGCCGAAGCAATTGCCTGTGGGAAAGGATGTAAACAGGTGTTTCTCACAACCTTTGAATTTAATGCCAGAACCTTCTATGAAAAAGCGGGATACAAAATTGTAGGGAAGCTTGAGGATTATCCCCCGGGCAGCTGTTTTTATTGGATGAGAAAAGATTTATAAGCAAGGGAAAAGAGACTGGGGCATGAGTGCAAAAGGCCATAAAAAATATCCGAAATGTATACAACCGTTACATGAATGAGTTCGGATTTTTGTCCTCTAAAAAAATTTATTTAGTGCCTAACATACACTATTCAAGATTATTATATCCTATTTAAAAGCGGAAGGATGATGAAAACCATCATTCTGAGAAGGAGAATTCTACAACTGCGCAGCGTTTTCTTACAACTGCGAGGTTGAATTCTACAACTGTGGAGTGGAATCTTACAACTGCGAGGATGAATTCTACAACTGTGGAGTGGAATCTTAGTCAAGTCCTAAATTATGTGTAAATTCTGTCTGCAATGTTTCCCTTTTATAGATAGAGAGTCAGTT
>JACDOD010000024.1 GCA_017656265.1 Bacillaceae bacterium
GGGTATGACCCACTCTTTTTTTGATTTGTTTTTACACAATTATATGGACTTAATCATATTAAACAGATTGCCCTTTCTGACAGCGTGTTATGCGGAACAGTTTTTAATGAAGAGGATAGAGGCAGGGAAATATCTTGCTGTAAGAAGAAATCAAGGGGTGCCGTAAGCGTGGTTAACAATCGTTAATCTGTTTAAAACGACATTAGGAATCGTCATTAACCATTGAGGGACATTGATCATCACACATAAAAAAAGACTGTCTTCGCATTTTACGGAGACAGTCCATTTATAAGCATCAGACATGGTGGAGCCTAGCGGGATCGAACCGCTGACCTCCTGCGTGCAAAGCAGGCGCTCTCCCAGCTGAGCTAAGGCCCCATATAGGTATCTGGAGCGGAAGACGGGATTCGAACCCGCGACCCCCACCTTGGCAAGGTGGTGTTCTACCACTGAACTACTTCCGCATGGGCGTTAAAATGCGGGTGAAGGGATTTGAACCCCCACGCCCATTAAAGGGCACTAGACCCTGAATCTAGCGCGTCTGCCAGTTCCGCCACACCCGCAAAATAATGAGCCATGGAGGATTCGAACCTCCGACCCTCTGATTAAAAGTCAGATGCTCTACCGACTGAGCTAATGGCTCATGTTAAAAAGGTTTTCTGATTTAAGTGATTAAAAGTCAGACACCCCAACCTCAGAAAGTATCCCAAGCAGCAGCTCGGTTGGTGCGCTGCAGTTCTCTCATAGAAGCTTATTCGGTCGTGCTCTACCGACTGAGCTAATGGCTCACGTTAAATAGGCTCATGCACAAAAAAATGGCTGGGGTAGTAGGATTCGAACCTACGCATCACGGGACCAAAACCCGTTGCCTTACCGCTTGGCTATACCCCAACGTTAAAATGGTGGAGGGGGCAGGATTCGAACCTGCGAACCCGGAGGGAGCGGATTTACAGTCCGCCGCGTTTAGCCACTTCGCTACCCCTCCACGTCAGGAGAAAGAGTAAAAATAAAATCAGGCAAACACCTGACTGTTCCATTCAATTAAAAATGGTGCCGGCCGAGGGACTTGAACCCCCAACCTACTGATTACAAGTCAGTTGCTCTGCCAATTGAGCTAGGCCGGCAAAATGGTGGAGGATGGCGGGCTCGAACCACCGACCCCTTGCTTGTAAGGCAAGTGCTCTCCCAGCTGAGCTAATCCTCCAATGGTGACCCGTACGGGATTCGAACCCGTGTTACCGCCGTGAAAGGGCGGTGTCTTAACCACTTGACCAACGGGCCACGGTTTTTTATTTTTAAGTCCTGTCCGAGCTGACGAAATATATTATATAAAGATATCCGAACTTTGTAAAGGGGTTTTTCGATGTTTTAATTTTCTAACTTTTTGTTTCAACATTTCACTTTCAAAGTACTGAACAGTTGCTTTATTCCAAACCATGATCATCAATCCTACACGCTATTTAACCTTATCTTAACGGTTATCCGTTAACCTTTTGGCCATATGGATATTGGTTTCTTCATACCCTAGCTTTTCATACAATGATCTGGCTGGCTGGTTGTGACCAAAAACATGCAGCTCAATTTTCACCAGTCCAAGATCTTTAGCCACGTTCTCAATTTCATTCATGGCTTTTTTTCCATATCCCTGACCCTGAAACTGATCGGATATATGAATATCATAAATAAAACCTGTTTTGTTCGCCCGCTCCGCAAGCCAGATGATGCCAACTGGCTGTTCATCATCATAAATAGTGTACAGATAATGGTTCTTCGTTTTTTCCCGGTCCGGAAGAAGGTGTTCTAATTCCTCGCGGGATTTCTGATAAGCCTCTTCTTTATTCCAATTCCCGGAAGCAATTTTTTCTTCTGCGTAATGTTGGACAGAATGTTTATAATACGAATCAAACTCAGTCGAAGTCATCGGTTTTAATTGAATCATGGTTTTCCTCCTCTAAAAGATTTGGGAGATGATTTCAGATCATCAAGCCCGTGTGTACATTACGATTGATTATAAAAATATGTTTTAATTATCCGTTTAAACTCTTCCTGAATCACCTGATGATCTGCCTGACTAAAACGTTTATGTAAGGATTCTGCAATACCCTTAAAATGATGGAACAGTTCCGGATCAAAATGACTGCCGCTGTTTTTTTCCATCAGTTGAATGGTCTTTTCAAAAGAAAAGGGTTTTTTGTACGGACGTTTGGAAGATAAGGCATCAAAAACATCTGCAATTGCAAATATACGAGCAAGTACAGGTATTTCATTGTGCTTTAATCCTTTTAAATAACCAGATCCGTCGTATTTCTCATGGTGATAATGAATGATATCTTTTGCATCATTCAGCCAGCGGGAGTTTTCTACGATATCTACCCCGTGCTGCACATGGGTTTTCATGGTTTCATATTCCTCATCGGTTAATTTTCCGGGCTTTAACAGTATTTCGTCTGTAATTCCTATTTTTCCTATATCATGGAGAAAGGATCCTTTGATCAGGCTTTTGATCTGATCAGAGCTTAATATTATTTTTTCAGCAAGATGTACTGCATAGATCGTGACCCTGTAATTATGTTCATTTGTATCTGTATCCCTTTTGGCAATTGTACTCCCCATTACATCCAATAAGTCAATTTGTGCATTCAATAATTCTTTAGAGTACTGTATTAGGTCTTTATTTAATGCCAGAATGACCGGGTAAAGCATGATTGCTGTTAAAAAAATAACCATTATCGTCTGGACTAGTGACCAGACAATCCGCTCTTTGATCTGGCTCATCGTTTTTTGATCTACCTGATAAACCCCTTCAAAATAGCCCAAAACCTGTTGATAGTCATTTTCTATGGGAACCAGTACTTGAAGATATATGGTGTTATCAATGTTAAACCGTTCATACAGCGATTGTTCAGTCAACGGGAATTTATGGGTATATTTTTTGAGTTCTGTTTCAACAAAGTATTTATCCCGGCGAATGGATTCCAATATTTTTTCTTTGTTCTGGTTATAAAGTTCCACAATAATAAAATGATTGGCGATCAACTCATCACTTTTTTGTTTTAATTCTTCCTGGTTCTTGTTATTCATGTTCATCCTGTACAAATTTTGAAATTGCTCCGATTCCCTATTCGCAAGATCAACCACGTAATGATCTATTTTTTCTAATTCAATAACATATACGGCCGTTCCAATTATGATGGACAATAAAATCGACCCTATAACCAAACGCTGAATCAGTTTTTGATGTATATTCTTTTGTATGGTAAACACTCCCCCCCCCCGCAAGTAATGGATGTTTAAACACACCCGGACAGACATTCCATAAAAATAAAATTCCCCTAATTCATTTTTCCCGAATCCAGCTATGGGACCATTCATTTATCGTCATTAACTCATCTGCTGTTTTGCGACCGGAAAGGTCTCTCATCATACGGAAACCAGCCCACGCTAAAAATAAGGATAAATCCCCAAGATTGTCCATCTGATCGTATCCCTGAATATAGCCTTCTTCAAAAGCTTGAATCACCGAATTGTCTTCGAACAATTTAGATCCTTCTAAACGAAGAATAGATAATGTTCGGGCAATATCAAATCTTCTGTCCCCTATAGAGCAATTGGTCCAGTCGATGATCCCTGTTACGTTGTGGCCGTCTATCATGACATTTAGAGGATGATAATCAAGATGCAGGATAACAGATGGGCCGGACTTTACTCTGACCTGGTGGAATAGTTTCCGTTCCTCTTCTGTCTCAGGAGTGAGCCAATTCTGAGTTCCAATATGAGCAGGGGGAATCTGATGAAGGTTATACTGCATTTTCCCAAAAACCATACCAAGCTGAAAAGCTTTTTCCGGAAATTTCATCAAAGATTGAAGCATGGTGTTCCCGGGCAGCCATTCCATGAGCATAACAGCCCATTGATTCCATTTTTTGACCTGATGTACCCTGGGAACAGGAATTCCTTTATCTTGAACATATTTCATGATGGATTGTTCATAACGAAAATGGCGGTCATGTTTCTCAGGCAACACCCGCAAAGCATAATGCTCTCCGTCAGGACTTTTCACTTGATATACAGAGCTGGCTTCTCCTCCCCTTACCTCTCTAAATGAAGAACAGGGAATCTGGAGGTCTTTTAACACCTCAGTTACTGGGATCGTACAATCACTCACTCTATTTGCTCCTTTTACATGCCGTTCTTCGTTATATTCTCCATTTTCTCCTAAAATCCTTTTTTGCCCGAAGTATATTTATCTCTTTAATAAAGATACTAAACCTAAGATAACTGACATAAAGGATGACATCCATGAGAAAGAGGTTAGGAAAAGGAAATCAAAGAAAAAATGAACTTTATAAAAAATTACAGGAGACCTTTAAGGATGTAACAGATTTTTATATACGGGAAATACCGGCAAAGAATAATCAATTTTTTATCGCTTATATTAAAGGTCTTGTGGATTCCAAAGTAATTAGTGAATTTGTCATCAAGCCTATTATGGAGGCAGATGAAAAGCCTTCCATTGATCAGATGCATTCCCTTACATATGTGAATAATATCCGCCTCAGCAAGGACTATGATGCCATCACTAATGCCCTCCGGAAGGGGAATTCCGTGCTGTTTTCCTCTGAATCTGATGAATGCTTAATCTTGGGGACTCCGGGATGGAAAAACAGAGATATCCGTGAGCCCCAGGCCGAATCCACTATACGGGGTTCCCATCAGGGGTTTATTGAGAATCTAAAAATCAATCTAGGCTTATTTCGGAGATATGTCCCGGATCGCAATTTAAAAACCATACAGCTGACTCTTGGAAAACGCAGCCAAACACAGGCCTGTTTGGTGTTTCTTGAGGATATTGCCGATGAAGATTTAGTAAAAGAAATGCTGAAACGTCTTGAAGGCATTCAGATTGATGCCGTTCTCAATACAGGGGAAATTCAGGATTTCATTGAAGATAGCAGTATCACTTTATTTCCCCAGTTTTTAATTACAGAACGCCCAGACACAACTGCCTCAGCCATATACCAGGGAAAAATCGCTTTATTTATTGACCATAGTCCAGGGGTTTTAATTGGACCTCACAACTTTTCTTCCTTTCTCCAATCTGTGGACGATTACAGTATTCGCTGGCTGCCGGCATCATTTATCCGTGTCTTGCGCTATGTATCATTCTTTGTAGCGATTTTTTTGCCATCACTTTATATCGCTACCCTTTCATTTCACTATGAATTGCTTCCTCTTGATTTGATTATATCAGTGGGAGAATCAAGGGAACGGGTGCCCATTCCTCCTATATTGGAAGCGATATTTATGGAAATTGTGATTGAAGTGCTTCGTGAGGCCGGGTTAAGGCTCCCTTCACCAATTAGTCAGACGGTGGGTATTGTGGGAGGAATTGTTATAGGGCAGGCAGCTGTAGAAGCCGGTATTGTCAGTAATATTATGGTTATCGTGGTAGCACTTACGGCAATCGCCTCTTTCATCATACCAAGCCAGGATATGTCCAGCGGAATTCGATTATTTCGGTTCCCCATTATGGTTCTCGCGGCTTTATATGGCATGATTGGTGTTGTCATAGGACTCATGATTATTGTAGCCCATTTTGTATCACTGGAGACGCTGGGCACTCCTTATTCTAATCCATTGGCACCGACCAGGCTGAGAGACTGGAAAGATTTTATTATCCGCCTGCCGATGCAGAAAATGAAAAGCCGGCCAACTCAGGCCCGTGCTAATGATCAGATCCGCCAGAGCAAGGGTGACAAGTAATGCAGCGACCATATGCTTTTAGTGAAATTACAAACTTTCAATTCGTAGTCCTGATTGTTGGGGCTCAGGTAGGGATTGGAATCTTAACATTGCCAGGTGAAATTGCGTCCGTAGCCGGAACATCTGGCTGGATCTCAGTTATCTTTGCCTGGGTCCTATCAAGTATTGCCAGCTTAATCATCCTGAAAGCAATGAGTAAATACCCTGATCAGACCATCATTGATCTGTTTCGGTCAATTTTCGGAAAATATATCGGCAGCTGCTTTATCATTGTCTGGCTGTTATATACGCTGTTCGCTGCTTTCATTGTATTTTATACAACTATTTTTGTCGTCCAGGTCTGGATATTGCCGAAAACTTCTATAACCGGCTTAACTATCTTATTTTCATTTCCTGGCTATCTAGTTGCCCGACATAGTGTACGGGTCTTAGGACGTTACGCAGAGGTTGTATTTTTTCTGACCCTGTGGATGTTCACATTCAGTTTTTTTCTATTTGAAAATACGTATTTTTCCTATCTGCTACCAATCATTAAGGAAGGATGGATGCCCATTCTCCAGGGAACCCAAAAGGTTCTCCTTTCATTCATTGGTTTTGAATTGACCTTCATGCTCTATCCCTATCTGCAGAACAAGAAATTCGCCGTAAAAGGAGTGATTATTGCCAACTCACTGACCCTGGGGCTTTACTTGTTTATTATATTCCTTTGCTTTATTTTCTTTAGCCCCCATGATATCACGCACTATAAATGGCCGACGTTAAACCTGCTGAAAGTAATCGAGCTGCCCTTTATTGAACGGCTTGAAATACTCTTTCTATCATTTTATCTGTTTACCCTTTCAACAACAGGCATTCCTTATTTCTATGTATCGGCAGTTTCCCTGGCTAAATTACAGGGAAAGCAGGAGCATTACAATCACGCTCTTTTCTTGTTTATCCTGATGATTCTGATCTCCTTGTTTTTCAGCCCAACGGAAAAGCAGCTGGAAATGATAACTAAATACTGGAGCCAATCCGCCCTCATAATCAGCTATATTTTCCCAGTTATTTTTCTTGCTTTTATATACATCTACCGTAAAGTGGTGAAGCGACGATGAAAAAGTTCAAGTTACTGCTGTTTTTTATTATATTGACTTTTCTATATGGATGCGGCGATCAATTAAACCTAGAGAAAACTACCATTACGCTGATGCTTGGTATTGATGAAGGAGAAGAAGAACGTTTTGAGGTGTTCCAGACCAGTCCTGTATTTTCCCGTGAAGCACCGGTTAAAATTCAGACCTTTTCTGTCCAGGCATCTTCTTTGAGGGAAGCAAGAAAAAAGTTTGACAGTAAAACGAGCGGTAACGTGGTTGGCGGCAAATTACAGGTAATTCTGATATCCAAAAAAGTCTTAAAAAAATATAACATATATAAGTATTTTGATGTGTTTTACCGGGACCCGAAAAATTCGGTGACCGCTTATATTACAGCCTATGATGGAGACCTGTCTGAATTAGTTAATTTTCTCCCGGCCGACAAACCTCGAATTGCAGTGCACATCAAGCGGCTGATCAGTACGACACGTCAAAATGAAAGTACAGCAACAACGACTCTGCAAATCTTTCGGCGTCTTAATGAAGACAAAGCACTAACCCCTTTCATGGCTGAAATTAAGAGGGACGGAAGTGATGATATTGAAGTAACTGGAATCGCCCTTCTGAATAAAGACGGGAAATATATGTTAACTATTGATAAGCACCAGAGTGCACTCATGCTCATCTTGAGGGACGACTTGCGGTTTCCAGTTCCTCTGACATTTGATATCGATAACGAACAAGAAAATTCTGGAGAGGTCAGTTTCGATGTAATGGACCTGGACCGTAAGATTAAGTCGGACTATGCTAATGGAAAGTTCAGTTTTAACCTTTTTTTTAAAATGGATGTCAATTTAACTGAAAGCTACCTTACATTAAACACCTATAACGAAAAACGAAAAGTAGAAAAAATGATTGAGAAACAAGTAAAAAAAGAGCTGGAAGAGCTTATAAAAACATTTCAGGAACATGAAGTGTGTCCGATTGGACTGGGGATGCATGCTCGGGCAAATCATTATCAGGCATTTAAAAAGGTTGAAGATAACTGGCCTAAAGCCTTTAAGAATGCTGATATCAATTTAGATATACAAGTTCAAATCCAGAATACCGGAATACTAAAATATTAAAGTTGCGACACATGGTGCCTGTCAACACATGGTGCCTGTAACACATGGTGCCTGTCACTTGTCGAAAAATCTTTGTGACTCGGTTACCAGCAACTGTTTTCTTCGTCACTATGAAAAAAAACCGGTTCTTTGCTGTTGGTATGATGCACACAAAAATACGGTTCCCAGAAATTTTGGGAACCGTATGATTTCAACGTTTGAAAAAGAGCTTCCAGCCGGACTTGAACCGGCGACCTCTTCCTTACCATGGAAGTGCTCTACCGACTGAGCTATGGAAGCATGGCTCCACCGGCAGGATTCGAACCTGCGACCAATCGGTTAACAGCCGATTGCTCTACCACTGAGCTACGGTGGAATAATCAGCAAATATTAAGATTACAAAAATGCCCGGCAGCGTCCTACTCTCGCAGGGGAAAGACCCCAACTACCATCGGCGCTG
>JACDOD010000025.1 GCA_017656265.1 Bacillaceae bacterium
ATCTATAAAAGGGAAACATTGCAGACAGAATTTACACATAATTAAGGACTTGACTCAACCGCAGCTGATATTTCTACAATTCCTTTTAATTTTTCTACAACTGCATTCGATATTTCTACAATTCCTATTAATTTTTCTGCAACCGCAGTCGATATTTCTACAATTCTTATTAATTTTTCTGCAACTTCAGTCGATATTTCTACAATTCCTATTAATTTTTCTACAACTGTACTCGTTTTTTCTACAACCAGATATGATATTTTTACAACTATACTTAACAATTCTATAACGAAAGATAAGCGATAACGTCAACCTGCGTGCATCCGTGCATTTTATAAAGGATCGGTGATAACGTCAACCTGCGTGCATCCGTGCATTTTATAAAGGATCGGCGATAGCGTCAATCTGCGTGCATCCGTGCATTTTATAAAGAACGCCAATCTGCGTGCATTCCGAAAAAAATCCCCTCCAGATGAGGGGATTTTGACATTTTAACCAGTTGCTTGCTCTTCTTTCCCTGGCCCGCCTGCTTTTATAAAGAACGACAGGATCCAGCCGGCTATGGCGAGTACGCCTGCGACGATGAAGGAAACGTTGACTCCATGAAGGGCGCCCTGAATACCCTGTTCGGGGATGGCCTGGGTGGTCATGACGGAGACAAGCAGGGCTGTTCCGACGGCTCCGGCCATCTGGCGCATGGTGTTGTTCATGGCTGTACCATGGGGCATGAGCCGTTTTGGCAGTACATTTAACCCGGCTGTTGTCACTGGCATCATGACCATGGCAATCCCGAACATGCGGGCTGCGTTGACGATGGTTAAATAAGTAAAACTGGTTCCAGGTGATAGGTTGGCAAACATGAATGTCGTGACGACTACGATCAGCAAACCGATAATGGACAGGTATCGTGCACCGAATTTGTCGAAAAGGCGTCCGGTAATTGGGTTCATAAGTCCCATGAGAACAGCGCCTGGGAGCAGCATGAGTCCGGATTCAAGCGGTGAAAATCCGAGCATATCCTGCATCATAATCGGTAAAATCACTGCCCCGCCGATCATGGACATGAAAGCGATCATGCCGATTGCAGTGGTGAGTGTAAATACTTTGTATTGAAAAATCCGAAATTCCAGAATCGGCTGTTCCAGTTTGAGCTGACGGATGATAAACCAGATCAGGGCAGCAGACCCAATTAGCAAAGAGATGATGACGTTCTGGCTGGCAAAACCGACCTCTGGATTTCCGGCAATACTGAAACCATACAACAGTCCGCCAAAGCCGAGGGTGGACAGGATAATGGACGAAATATCCACTTTCGGAAACGTCCGCTCGGTGACGTTCTTCAAGATGAGGTAAGCCATAATGATGTCGATGATGGCAATCGGTAATACGACATAAAAAATACTACGCCAGTGGAAGTGTTCCACTAGATACCCTGAAAGTGTCGGCCCGATTGCAGGTGCAAAGGCGATCACAAGCCCAAACATCCCCATCGCTGCGCCTCGTTTATGAATCGGATAGACAAGGAACATAATCGTCTGCATGAGCGGAAGCATGATGCCGGCCCCGGCTGCCTGCAGCACCCGTCCGGAAATCAGCACACCGAAGTTTGGTGCAATGGAACATAGCAAAGTTCCTAAAGCAAACGAACCCATGGCGGTTAAAAATAACCCCCGGGTTGTAAACCGCTCAATGAGAAAAGCGGTAACCGGTATCATGATTCCATTGACTAACATAAAAACCGACTGCAGCCACTGGGCAGCAGCGTAGTTAATATGTAAGGATTCCGCTATTACTGGAAGTGCTGTCCCGAGGAGTGTCTGGTTTAAGATCGCAACAAATGCACCGGAAATTAGCACTGCCATCAGCGGTCCCCGTTTTATATTCGGTTGTTGTTCCTGGTATTGATCATTTTCCATAAAAATACCTTCTCTCTTTTTTTATCGCTAACAATATATCATACCAAAAAACCTTTCGTTTTGCGAAGGAAATTTATTTATTTAGTTAGTTAGGAGATGACATTTAGGTACTGCAGGGAAAACAGATATAAGGATAACAAAATTTTTGCCATCTGGAAAATAAATCAAACCTGGTGAGCGGAAAATCATGGTTCGTGTATGAAGTATCAGGGCTCACGCGCGAAGTATCAGAGCTCACGCGCAAGAAATCAGGGTTCACCCACGAAGAATTAGAGTCACGCATGAAGTATCAGGACTCACGCACGAGAAATCAGGACTCACGCACAAGAAATCAGGGCTCACGCACAAGATATCAGAGCTCGCGCACGAAATATCATGGCTCACGCACAAGATATCAGAGCTCGCGCACGAAATATCATGGCTCACGCACGAAGTATCAGGGCTCACGCGCAAGAAATCAGGGCTCGCAGAAAATAAATCAGGCTTGGTGAGCGGAAAATCAGAACTCGCTAAAAATATCAATCTTCCTATAAATCAGCTCATCAATTCTATTTGCACCAAACGATTCCTGTAGAAGTGTTCATAACATGCTCCGCCCAGTTCCATAAGCAGTTCCATTTTCCTATCCCTTCCTGATGACAGCATAGACTTTTTATCCTGTTTTTTCCAATAGATAACATAAACAGTGTGTGACATGAGTAAACATCACAGTGAATTGCCATTCATTTTTTGCTGACTGCACCGATATATGAATGGCAGCCAATCATGTTCTTGGGAGGGAGAGTATTGAGATTTATTCAATCCTTGCGCCTGTTTGTGTTCTTGTTTATTGTTTCTTTTGTTCCATCGTTGGCTGGGAATGCTCATGCAGCAAAGTCTGAGATTCCTGATCCTGTTCCGGCCGGGGATATGGTGTCCATTTCGGGAAAGGTCGGTAATGATAACAATGAAACTCCAGGGGAATGGTACATAGGTGCGGAGCCTTCGAATCCGAAGTCAAATGCGCCGGTACTGCTGTTCGTTCAGGGGTTAAACAGTACGGCTCAGGTGTGGTGGGAAGATAATGATATGTATCAAAAAGCTGTAGAGGCTGGATACCAGACGGCATTTGTCCAGCTGTATGATGCGGGTGGAGCTTCTGCGGATATGTGGGATAATGGACAGCTTCTCGCCGATAAAATCGTTGAAATCTACCATTATTTTAATAAGGGTCCTCTAGCTATAGTGGCTCACAGCAAAGGTGGGGTAGATACGCAGACAGCTCTTGCCTATTATGGCGCATGGCCATATGTGAATCAAGTGATTACCCTTTCCAGCCCTCACCATGGAGCGGAACTGGCTGATCTGGCATACAGTTCATGGGCTGGTTGGCTTGCGGATCTTCTCGGTGGTCAGGGGGATGGTACGTATTCACTGCAGACGGCTTACATGCAGGATTTTCGTAACACGATCGATGCCATGCCTGAAGCCTATTACAATTCTTACTATACTCTAGGAGGTACGGACTGGGGCCCGATGTTTTCTTCGATGTGGATGGGCGGAGTATATTTAAGCCAGTATGGGGATAACGATGGGGTTGTCACCGTGGCCAGCAGCCGCCTGCCCGGGGGAGAAGAGGTGGCAGTGGGTGACTGGAATCATACAAGCATTCGCACCGGTGTGACGTTCCCGGTTTTTGAACCATATGTTGGATCCGTTACGCAGTCACAGGTAACGGCTTTGACTGCGGAAGAGGAACAATTGCCACCATCCAGGACCAAATCTGATAAGAAAAAACCTTCGTTTAAACCAGGGGCTTCGGAAAAGCCGGTTACCGTTCACCCTGAAACAGATCTGTGGGTATACGGCGGTGAATTGGCTTCCGGGGTCAATGCAATTCCGGTAACGATTGAAAATCAAGTGAAGGAACTGCGGGTGAATCTCCTAACATCCAAAAAATTAGACCGTGTGTACTGGGTGGATCCTCAGGGCAAACAGGTAACAGTCGATGTGAAGACTGGCAAAGATGAGACAGGAATTTTCAGAGACGCGGCTTACCACGGCATTCAGTTAACCAATCCTAAGCCTGGTGAGTGGGAACTTCATCTGGAAACGAACGGTGAGGACGCATATCTCCTTGTGGCGGAATACGAATCAAACTTGAATCTGGATGCAGTTTTGAAAAAATCAGTGGAAAAAGTAGCACAGGGCATGAAGAAAAAACAGCTGGCCGCCCAATTGAAGGTGAATGAGAAGCAGATAGACAAAAACTCGCTGAAGGTGACGTATAAGATTAATAAGGTAGAGGGTACGGAAAAGATTAAACCATTGCCTGCAGAGGTCAAAAAGAATCTGAATCATAGCATTATGCTCGGTGATGCGGATGGCATTCATAATGTCACCATTGAAATTGAAGGAAAAACTAAGGAAGGGTATCTGTTTAAACGGACGATTGTCAGAAGTTTTTAAAATGGGATCACATTCTGTGCTGCGCTTTGACGCAGCACTATTTTTTTGATTGCAAAAGTTCATATAGAAAGGGCCACAAACGGCCCAATTATAAATGTTAATCATTAAATTTTTTAACAGCTCACATGATGGAAAAGCCACCGATCATTTGAAATGTTGAATGTGAGAAATCGTTTAATCACTTTCTCTTCTTTGCTTTTGCCATTTAGAAAATTCTAGGAACTCTTTAAATTGTTCTTTGCTGATTCCGGATTCCATGGCCTCACGGGCAAGATCAATCCAATCAGGGTCCAGGCCATCTAGTTCCATATCGTTTTCATGGTTCTGTATTAATTGATGTAAATCAATATCAAGTACTTTTGCAATTTTTTCAAGTTTTTGTATGGATGGATTTTTTTGAATCCCTCGTTCAATCGAGCTCAGATAAGATTTAGCAATTCCTGCACGCTTAGCTAATTCAGTTAAAGACATATTCTTTTGTTCGCGGAGCTCTTTAATTTTCTCTCCAATCATATCATCACCTGGAACTGAGTATATATTTGGTTGATCTAATCATACCATGAAAGGAAGGTTATCGTAAAAGTTTTGCTAAAATTCTTCTAGAAATAGTCACACCGTACTATAGTAGATAAACATTTGAGAGAATTTTACAAGGACTAGGGAGAATGTCAATTGTATACATCTAAGTACGACTAATCTTATTTCTTAAAATAAATGCTCTGACTTCCTCTTTTGTTATACCCGCTTTTTTTGCCTCTATCATCAGCTTCAGCCAATCTTTAGCCTCTTTTGATTGAAGACTTTCTAATTGCCATTTGATTTTTTCCTTCATAGTATCCCCTATCCTCTGTTCCAGGTTCCCATTTGTCATGGGATAAGACCTTTGTATTGATTGAGCGGACATTTTAAAAAAGATCCCCTTATCTTAGAACTAGTTATAAAGAATGAATACCTCTATACATTATCTTAGGGATCAAAAATGGAAATAACAAGAAAAACTTTAACAAAAATTCTGATAATTGTTTACGAAAGAGTCTATGATTAGCTAAATCATGCGATCTTTTTGTCGGATTGGAAATAAATATTGAAGAATATGAGCAATATTTTTTAAAAATTTGCAGATGGTGTTCTTTATAATGAATATTCGGATAAACGACGAATAGATGAGAATTACGGGCGAAATTAGCCCTAAAGTTCTATATAAAAAACAAAAATTAAAGAAATCACGAGAAAATTAGAGAAATCTTAAGTAAAGTGTTTTTTATATAGAACAAATGCCCGAAAATGGGGTTTTTGTTTGCAGGGCAAATCCATTATACTCAAAATTGCGTTCGTTAAAAAGAACATAAATAGGATGAATTCCCTAACATGATAGGGGTGGTCGTGATTCGTAGTTCAAGACTAAGAAAGTACCGAAAAAGAAGAAGAAAAGAGATGTTTATCTTTTTTCAAGCTGCACTGATTCATTATTCGTTTTTTGCTACTGGATCTTATATGGCAACACCTGCACATGCCATTTTTTCAGATTATGAAACCGTTCAAGTAACTATACAGGCAAGATACTGGGATGTTTGGGACCACAGTTCTCTTTTATTTATCGACTCAGGAGTATTGAAGCAAACATCTCAGATATTCAGTGTTATACAAAATGGTACTGATTCAGAAGACATGGATGGACCTGTTCAATTTGAAGTGTACTTTGCAGAAAAGGGAAATCCTAAGAAAGGAAATGTTGTTGGATCAGGGGAAATTCCAGCACTTGAGAAAGGCGAAACCTACGAAATCGTTTTTACTCCATCTAAATCAGGAAAATACATGTTTAAAGCATTTCAGCGCCCGGGTCACCCTGGAAAAGGTGAACTATGGAGCGATGAAATCTATATCGATTTGAATAAGCTGAATATGTTGAATGGAATGAATGTGTCTGAAGATATTCATTCCGCGTACTTAGGAGGAACCGTTACCAATGAAGATCTTGCTGCATTAAAAAATGGGACTATTTCAGAAGAACATTTATTAGGTTTTATTCACCATGAAATTTCCAGAGAGGACTTAAATGCGTTAATTGAAGGGAAAGTGACTGTGGAGCAGTTTGATGATTTCATCAATGGTCAAATGGACCGGATGCTCTTTACAGCTCTTAAAGAAGAGACCATCACCAGTCAAGATTTGCAGGCTCTGCAGGAAGGAAAAGTTACAAAAGAAGATTTAGAAAAACTTATAAACAATCAAATAAGCCGGGAAGACTTTAATGCCTTAAAAACCGGACAGATTTCACGAGAAGATTTGGAAGCTCTTCATAATGGGCGCATAACACGTGAAGATTTACAGGCTATAAACACGGGTCAAGTAACCCGTGATGATCTAGAAGCGCTCCTAAACGGTGAGTTAAGCAGAGAAAATTTTGATGCATTAAAAAGCGGGCTGATTACCCATGATGATTTACAGGCAGTTCAAGAAGGAAAAGTAACCCCTTCAGACTTAGCTGCCCTTCGGAACGGGCAATTATCAAGGGAGGAATTTGAAGCCATTAAGTCAGGGGAACATTCAGAAGAGCATACTGATGAAACTTCCTTAAAAGAACCACTACGCAAAGATGAAGAAGATTTATCTAATAAAGATGACCAACAAGATGAAGATGATCATGAATCAGATAACCCTGACCAGGATGAAGGTGCCGACAATCTAGATGAACAAAGTAATGCGGATCAGAATGAAGATAGTGACAGTCAAGATGAACAAAGTAATGCGGATCAGGATGAAGATAGTGACAGTCAAGATGAACAAAGTAATGCTGACCAGGATGAAGGTGCCGACAATCTAGACGAACAAAGTAATGCTGACCAGGATGAAGGTGCTGACAATCTGGATGAACAAAGTAATACTGATCAGGATGAAGATGCCGACAATCTAGATGAACAAA